>JABSQB010000099.1 GCA_013214545.1 Henriciella sp. | reverse complement strand
TACAACCGCGCGATCGCCAAAGAGAATACAGGCGATGTGCCTGGAGCTTACGACGATTTCGTTACAGCCCTTGAGCTGAAACCCGGCTGGGACTTGGCTGAGCGTCAATTGTCGCGCTTCACGGTTGAAGACATCAGCTAGTCACACGCAGGCGCTTGATCTCTAGACATAGCGGCGTCACATAACGGGCATGACTTACATGCCCCTCCCATTTGATGCGCAGGATGCTGCGCGCCTCTTATCTGATGCCGCTAATGGCGCCGATGATGGCGACATCTACGTTCAACGCTCTCGGTCAGAAGGATTCGTTTTTGACGATGGCCGATTGAAATCAGCGACTTACGACACGTCGCAAGGGTTCGGTTTACGCGTCGTCGCAGGCGAAGCGAGTGGCAACGCACACTCAGGCGAACTTTCGATCGCAGCGATTCGCCGCGCCTCCGACACCGCAAAACAAGCCAAGCGCGGATATTCAGGCAGCCTCGACACTGGGCCGACGCCGACCAATCGGCGCTTGTATGAGCCCATCGACCCTACCGACGCGCCCGACTTCACGGTCAAAACCGGCCTTCTGGCCGAGATTGACGCCTGGGTGCGTGCGAAAGATCCCCGCGTCGTACAGGTTTCTGTTTCACTCGCCGGTTCTCATGAGCAAATCGACATCCTGAGACCGGCCGGTGAGCAGTTTCAGGATATCCGTCCTCTTGTCCGCCTAAACGTATCGGTCACGCTTGAACAGAACGGGCGCCGGGAATCGGCATCGGCGGGCGCTGGCGGCCGCGCGGCTTATGATGAATGGATCGCACCAGAGCGCTGGCAAGGTCTCGCCATGCGGGCGCTGCGCAAAGCCGAGGTAAATCTTGAGTCAATTCCCGCGCCAGCTGGCGAAATGGAAGTCGTGCTCGGACCAGGCTGGCCCGCAGTATTGCTGCATGAAGCGGTTGGTCACGGCCTCGAAGGTGACTTCAATCGCAAAGGGACAAGCGTCTACTCAGGCCGCGTCGGCGAACAAGTCGCTTCCAAAGGCGTGACCGTCATTGATGACGGCACAATCGATGCGCGCCGCGGCTCTCTCTCTGTCGATGATGAGGGAACACAGACGAATCGCACCGTCCTGATCGAGGATGGCATCCTCAAAGGTTACATGCAGGATCGTCAGAATGCGCGCCTGATGGGCGTCGCACCCACCGGTAATGGCCGTCGTGAATCCTACGACGCCACCATCATGCCGCGTATGACGAATACGGTTATGCTCGGTGGCAATGACGATCCGAATGAGATTGTCGCCTCGATCAAAAGAGGTATCTGGGCCGTCGACTTTGGCGGCGGACAAGTCGACATCACTTCGGGCAACTTCGTATTCCAATGCACTGAGGCCTATCTGGTCGAAAACGGAAAAGTCGTCGCGCCGGTTAAGAATGCAACGCTGATCGGACACGGCCCGACCGCGCTGAGTCAGGTTGAAATGATCGGCAATGACTTTGCCATGGATGACGGCGTCGGCACCTGCGGCAAAGCTGGACAATCTGTTCCCGTCGGCGTCGGCCAGCCGACCCTTAAAGTCGGCGGCCTGACCGTTGGCGGCGCGGGTTAGGCTGGCTTCTCGCCGGACGCTCTAAGCTCATCATCGATCGAATCGACCGCACCGACATCCGTGCTCATCCAGCTTTTGATGATCGGAGAGATCAACAGCATGAAAACGCCAATACCCATCGCGACATAGCCCACGTTGGAGTAAACTGCGGCATAGTTCGCCTTGGCTGCAGCGACGTCCGTGATCTGACCCCCAATCGTTTCGGCACCTGTACCGCGTGCAATGATACCAGCGAGGTAGTTGGAAAGACCGGAATACAGGAACCAAGCGCCCATGGTCATGCCTACAACCCGGGCCGGGGCCATTTTTGTAACGGCCGAAAGACCCACAGGCGAAACCATAAGCTCGCCCATCGTGTGCACCCAATAAATCAGGAAGATGAAGTACACGGCTGTCAGTCCCGCTGTGCCTGAGGCCCCAATTCCCGCCACAAGCGATAAGAAGCCAAGGCCGGCCAGGAATACGCCAATCGCGAATTTGACGGGAGTCGACGGCTCACGCCCTTTCTTCGCCAGCCAGATCCACAGCCAGGCGAGGATTGGTGCAAAAATCACGATGTATCCAGCATTCAGCGCCTGGAACACTGGCGCGGGTACATTGACCCCAAACATGGTCTTGTCCACCAAACGGTCCGTGAACAGATTGAGCGAAGATCCTGCCTGCTCGAACAGCGCCCAGAATGGGATCTGAGCGAGCACGAAGTAGATCGCCGCAAACATGCGTTTACGCTCTGTGCCCTGGAGCTGAACAAAGGAGTAGCTGACCAGACCGATAAAGATCACAATCCCGAGGCTACCAACAAACCAGTCGGGAATGATCTCGGCATTCATGACAATCGCCATGGCCACCGCAATGATCCCGAGACCTGCAAGATAACACGCCATCTCAACATTGATGGGGCCGAGGAACGGTTTCTTCAGCACGTCAGGGTTTGGTGGCTCGGCTTTGCCGTCCAGATATTTCTGTCCCCAGATAAATACGGCAAGACCTGCCAGCATACCGATGCCTGCAAGACCAAAGCCATACTGCCAGCCATACACGATGCCGAGGATGCCGCAGGTAATCGACGATAGGAACGAGCCAAGGTTGATGCCCATATAGAACAGGGTGAAGCCTGAATCGCGGCGCGGATCGTCAAACTCATAAAGAGCGCCAACAATCGTCGAGATATTTGCTTTCAGATAGCCAACGCCGGCAATGATGAGGGCCAGTGACAGATACAGGATCAGCGTGAACGTCTCTTGGCGCTCCACGCGCGTTGTAAACTCTCCGGCGGCTATGGTCTGATACACGGGAGCGGTCGGCTCATCCGCCTTATCTGCAGTCTCCAGGAAACTGATGCTGCCATCGGCGCCGAATGTAACGCGCCGCTCTTCGCCGTCGACATCGACATAGAGTTTGCGATTGTCCCCCCGGCCTTCATCCAAGAGTTCGATCTCTGACCCGTTCGAGACTATGTATTCCTTCGAGCCGCTACCCTCAAACGCCATGCCGAAGTGCCCAAGACACAGCAGGATTGCGCCGAACGTCACCGCCTTTCGCTGCCCGAGATATCGATCCGCCAGAGTCCCGCCAATGATCGTCATGACATAGACGAGCGCGGTGTAGGCGCCGTACATGACGGCGGATTTTTCATCCGAGAACAGGAAATGCTGCGTCAGATACAGAATGAGCAGACCGCGCATCCCGTAATACGAGAAGCGCTCCCACATCTCAGTGAAGAACAGAATGGCCAATCCTTTTGGATGGCCAAAAAAACTCGTATCACGCGGTTTCGAGATCGCGCTGTCCGCTACTGCTTCGGTCAAAAATGCCTCCCCGGCTCTGATTTTGTGCCTGCTTTTTGCAGTGTTTAACAAAGGTACACCACGCGCTGCGCGCACGCTCAAGACACAAACTGCGCCTCAACGCTCGCCATGCGGGCATGATTTGTTCGATTATTTGAATTCAACGGACAAAAAACCCCGCTGCTGGCGCAACGGGGTTTCTGATTGGGTTTGGTCTGTCGCTTACTTGGAGACAGACGCCACAACGCCGGCGCCGACGGTGCGGCCGCCTT
>JABSQB010000098.1 GCA_013214545.1 Henriciella sp. | reverse complement strand
TCCGCTCAACAAGATGCTCTCAATGAGTTCTGATGTGAACGATCCGGGGGCGCGTGAGGTGGTCTTTGATCAAGTCTATCAAGCCTATCGCGAGCAACTCAAAGCGCTGAATGAGGGCGGCGTGCACATGTATTTGATCGAGACGATTACAGACACGTTGAACTGCAAAGCCGCGATCAAAGCGAAGATGGATCTTGAAGCGGAAGGCATGGATGTTCTTCCCCTCTGGATTTCCGGGACAATCACCGACCGCTCTGGGCGGACCCTCTCGGGACAGAATGTAGAAGCGTTTTGGAATTCTGTCCGGCACGCTAAGCCTTTTGCGATTGGCTTTAACTGCGCGCTTGGCGCCGAGCTCATGCGGCCACATATTGCAGCCGCGTCGCGTGTTGCTGATACACTGGTCGCGGCCTTCCCAAATGCGGGTCTTCCCAATGAAATGGGCGAATATGATGAAAAACCTCACGAAACGGCGGGCGAGCTTGGCAAGTGGGCTGAAGAAGGCATTGTGAACATTCTTGGCGGATGCTGCGGAACGACGCCTGATCACATCAGAGCGATCGCAGCTGCCATCGAAGGACTGCCTCCTCGCACACCCATAACGAATGAAAGTGCGATGAGACTGGCTGGTCTTGAGCCATTTGAGATGGCCTAACATCCGGGCTCATACTCATTTAGACACTTCCACTGATGAAAGCGTGGGGCTTCAAATGACTTAAGAGAGGTAATCCGTGTCCAGGATTTACGTCGCTGGTCTTATGTCTCGTTTTGCTCGCGTTTCAGAAATCTTGAGCGACCGTTTCGGGGCGAATTTAAGTCGCTGGCACCAAACTCTCTGTCGAACGTAGCGGTGGTGATTATTAAGCTGGCAGACTGTTATGACGGCGCCGTTCTCAAAAATACTTCAACCAAGTGATATCTCGTCTCCGGCGCTTTAGCCCTGAGAACCAGGCCGTTGGGAAGTAAAGCAATACGGTCAGGATTATAAAGACCAGCCAAAGTGGTCCTGTGGAGCCGAACCCGTAATAGTCACCTTGATTGGCTCCGAACGCGGAGACGCAAGCGAGATAAATCAGTTTCAGAACATATAAGTGAAGGATGTAAAAGAACATCGGCGCGGCTCCGAAAATCGCAACCGCAGTTAGAGCCTTATGCTCACCAAGCCGCTCAAACCAGGCCATCAGGAAAAATCCTACGCCGATCGTCGATAAGTTGAACAATAATGACGGCGGATACTTGGTCAGTGAGAAAAAGCTCATCACTTCAGTAAGGACCGATTGATCAGTTAAACGTGGCTCATCACCATATACATTGAGCCACCTCAAAACAAGGAACGCCACAATAAAGCTTGCTCCCGCCAATAATAGCGTTCGTTGACGGCGCGCGGCCTCCTTGCTCAAGGAGAACCATGGACCGATGCCATATCCAAGAAGGATCACACCAACCCAAGGCAAGAGCGGATAACTGGTTCGAGCCCGAAAAACATCGGAAAACTCAATCCAAGATCTTTCGTACAGGATTGCCCAAGGGATATATCCAATACTCCCAGGTTCAAAAGTGATCCCCGCCAACAGATGGTGTCCGGCGATCAATAGACCCGCCAAGGCCAGCTGCGCCATACGAGGTAAATAGAGCAAGCCCGCGAGCGCAATCATAGCTAGCCCTATGACCCAAATCACCTGGAGGAAAATCATTGAAGGGGGGAAGCTGCCAGTCCAAGCAAAATTTATAATCGTAAGTTCCAATACGACGAGAAACAGTCCGCGTTTTAGCAGAAATACTGAAGTCTCAGATCGCGAATGCTTCTGTCCGTACAACCAGGCGCCGAGTCCAGTTAACAGTACGAATATAGGTGCGCATAAAGAGCTCAGTAGCCGAATAGAAAACAAGGCAGGTTCTGTGACGGTGACATCTACTGGATCACTTACCTGTTCGTGCAGGTAAAACGTTTCGCGCACATGATCGAGTAACATGATGATCATGACCACGCCGCGCAGGGCATCAATGCTTTGAATTCGATTCATGAGAAATCCCTCAGTACTTGCGTCTTCATTGGCGCTGAGACCTCATGTCGCTTAACAAAAATACATCTTCGCCAGTTCCGAAGTACCACGCTTTCTCAAAAATGCAATTGATTGTCATTAGCAAGCATCTTGTAGAACTCTCCCGGGGGTGCAGACATGTAATGCTTGAACGCGCTAGTTCTCTCGCTGATCTTGCTTGCCATCTGGAAGCTGTAGGCGACAGACTTAGGACGACTTCCATCATTGGCGCAGTGACCGGTGTGGGGCGATTTTAAGTCGTTGAGGCTAGCCTGGTTATGCTCTCATTTTGCTAGGTCAGATCACGTTGATTGCCGCAGTTCTCCGAGGCATTCTTCCATATCGACTTCTGACAACAAGTGATCGATTCCTATTTCTGCGTTTACTTGATCAACTGCAAACCGCCTTAGTGCGTCATTCTTTGCATACTTGAGGGCTATTTCGAACAACTTTGGATATCTCGTATTGAACTTTGAACACTGCTCTAGTGACCATCTTTCAGAAAATGTAATCAGCGGCAGCAGGGCGCACAAAACCGAGTACCGTTGGTCGACGATATACTGAAAATGATCGTAAGCATTTGCTGCGGCCCAGTAGGGATCTTCCGCAAGAAATACGACGTTGCTGATATCTGCCAATACTGATGCACCTACGCACATATCGCAGGGTTGCAGCGATGCCACCATAGTGCCGCCTCGAATCTCTGGAACTCTTACCTTTCGAAGCGCATCCATCTCGGCATGTGCGATTGCAGACCGAGAGAAGTTGGTGGCATCAGGATTGTCCTGAAGCGATTGATTCCGTCCTTCTGAAATCACATTACCTTCAGAGTTTAGCAAGACGCATCCGATGCCCACATTTCCTTCCGCGAAAGAAACCCACGCAAGTTGAGCGCATAGCGAGATTGCTTCGTTTGAACTTCCTATAAACTCCATGAAAGAACGTGTGGTGGAGAATGCTTCGATCGTCAATCTAATGTCCGGTTAGCGGAACCTCAGAGGAGCTAAGCGTCCTTTTTAAGGCGACTTAAGCCTCTGGTGGAGGATTGTGAGAAGTGGGCGTCGAACTTAAAAAGACCCCACATTTATGAGTCAAACAACGACAAATCATCAAAGAAAAATCGGTAATAAAAACAGTGGTTTGATTGTTTTTCGTGATCGTAGAGTATCACGCAAGCCTGTGGATAATCACAGTTTGCGTATCACTTGCGTTACAGTTATCGCACCGTCGATTTGTGAACATACGGGTAATTAAAGTCATGGCTCGTCGTCTTTGTTTTAGCGTTGGCGGTAAACGATTTCAGTTTTGCGGACTTTGAAATCCTTTCAATGATCAATGCATTTAGTACAATTCATTCAGATCTCGGCGTCGGGTCATCTATCACGGGGCTTAGGCTGGGGACGTACGATATAGACCCGAGCGACGACAGTCGTACCTCAGTGTTAGCTGGTAACGCGTTGGTTGAACTTCTTTTAGGGCCAGCTTTTGGGAGCGCCCGATGACACATACCGGTCAACGAATTGTCACCGGGAGTAAGTTTAGCCGTTTAGATGGACTTCCCCCGGTTTGATGGACAATTTTTGATCTATCGAACAGGATGTTTTGATGCCGAGAACGAGGAACCCGTA
>JABSQB010000097.1 GCA_013214545.1 Henriciella sp. | reverse complement strand
TCTCGTTGGCGTCTTCTGGAGACGTCATCATCGTGCCGATCGTGGCCCTAAAATAGTGGCGCAGATCTCGCTGACGCCGAGGGTCCACCCCCTCCGGCCAACCTTGTTTCAAATGGGCGACTCGCCCGCTTAAAGACTCAATCAGCCCGGTCAAAATGCCCATGGTTGCCGCGTCCGGTTCTGCGTCAGGGTGCGACATCGCATAGCCCACTCTGAACGACTCGAGTTGGGTGTGCCGTGCGGCCGGCGTCTGATAGGACAGCGCAGCTGATGCAGCGCCGTCCGGGCCGCCAATGACATCTAGCGCAATTTTTAAGTCATTGGCGGAACGCGCAATCGGTCCGGAAACAGGCAATTCAGATATGCTGGCCATTTGAGGCATTGCGACTTGCATGACAGGCGGCGCGCCGGTCGGGATATGACCGCGTTGCGGGACGATACCCGCGGTCGGTTTGTGACCGTATACACCGCAATTCGCGGCTGGTTGTCGTATAGAGCCTCCCAAATCTGAACCGATATCAAGGAATGAGAGCCCGGAAGCCAATGCGGCTGCCGCGCCGCCAGAAGACCCGCCCGGCACACGGTCCAAGTTCCACGGATTGGATGTGCGCCCATAAACAGGGTTCTCGCTGTCCCAGTTCGCAAGCATCGTGGACGTATTCGTCTTCCCTAGAATGATGGCGCCGGCTGCAGAGAGCCGTTCGGCCACCGCACAGTCTCCCACCGAAGGCGTGCTTGGAAAGCTCGGATTTCCCCATACTGTTGGCAGCCCTTCAACCGCAAAACTCTCCTTGATCGTCACAGGCAGTCCCGCCAGCGGGCCGAGTGGCGCACCCGCGGCCCGGGCCGAATCGAGGCGGCTTGCTGCAGCCAACGCCGCCTCCGCCCGCAGACTGATCACAGCGTTTACGTTCTCTGCTGTTGAATCGATACGATCTAAGCAAAGTTGGGTTAGTTCGCGCGAAGATATCTCGCTCGACCGCAGGGCTGACAGGGCATCACTCGCGGATGAGAAAGCCATATTTTTTGATGTTTCGCTGGTTTGCCCGAGTGCTGATTTGGCTACGCCTGCACTCGTGAGGAGCACGACAGCAGAGGATTGGAGAAGACGGCGTCGATTGAGATGCATCTGTTAACTCCCGAAAACAGGCGGATGGGTCGTTGGGCTTCCTCTGGCCTGTGCTATTGCGACGCTGCGCGCAATGGCGGCAACAGCCTTGTCGGGTTGATGACCGCGTTTGACCGCACTTGGCCATCATCCTTAGTTGAGTTAGCGTCCGCTCCAGTGAGACCTGGCTGCCGGTGACGCGAACAGGACTATGGAGCTTCATTTGCAATCATCTGCAGAATCTCGTCTGGTTGGCTGGAAACGGATCGCGGCGCATTTGAGTTGCAGCGAGCGGACGGCGCGGCGTTGGGAAACAGAGGAAAACCTCCCTGTTCACCGACAGCAGCATGCCTCAAAGTCGACGGTGTTTGCACGCCCTAGCGAGTTAGATGCCTGGCTCGCCTCACGCGCTGAATCGCCGCCAGCCACGTCCGCGCCTTCTGGTTTTAGCGGTTACAAAACAGGCCTGCTCGTCGGTGCCTTAATCGCGATCGGGTTTTTTAGCATTCTGGGATTTTGGGCGCTGTATTCGGATCGACCGGAGGATAGCCTCGGATCGCGTAATCCTGTCGCCGTTGATTTGTATGAACGTGGTCGCACGCTCTGGTTGGAACGTGGAGAAGGGCCAAACAAGCGTGCTATAAAACTCCTTGAAGAGGCGGTTGCACTCGATGCAGACTATGCAGAGGCTTGGCAAGCGCTTGCCTCGGCATGGATGACCTTGCCGACTTATTCAAATGATGTGGACCCTAACCAAACGTTTGCCGAAGCTCTCTATGCGGCAGACCGGGCGCTTCGGCTCGATGATCGTCTGGTCGAGGCCAATTCTGTCATGGCCGGTGTGGCTAAAATGCGAGGAGATTGGGTCGAGGCACGACGTATTTATGATGATGCCATTGCAAAAGCGCCGGACAATACAATGCTCGTGCTTTGGAGGGCAGAGATTTACCGGGATCTTGGATTGATCAAACAGAACAGAGCGCAGCTTGAAGCCGCGCTCGCGCAGGATCCCAACTCGCCCCCAATCCAAATCGCTTTAGCCATGAACCAGCATATTACGGATGACTTTGCTGCGGGTCAGGAGACTCTTCAATATTTATGGAATGTGCAGGGCATCGAGACTCCAATAAGCTGGTTCGGCATTTGGCATATTCATGTTCGGCTAGGCGAGTATGATGCAGCTGAAGCCTGGCTCGAAATGTCGCCTTTACCTATAGATTCTGACCTGTTGAGCGGTTTTTTGGAGGCGATGCGGCATGGGGGCCGACCTCCAAAAGACGCGATGGCGGCCCGTGTTTTGGCTGCTTACTCCAATGGCCTTCCGGGATGGTTTGCATATGTGTTGCTGGATCATCTCGGCGCGGCCGGGATGGCGATGGAAATCGCCTCGCGTGAGGCAGATACCGGTCAATTTCATCTATCCATCGTGATGTTTGACCCATACTTTCCAGAACCGCGCCGAACCGAAGCGTTTGAGCAAATCGTTCAGCGCCTTGGCTATGTGGACTATTGGCGCCTGCACGGCCCACCAGATTTTTGCACAGAGACACCGACGCCCGCGATTTGCCAAACGCTTTAAAGTATTCGGGGTCGTTGCCTTCAGACTGCTCAGCGAGCAAAAGAAGACATGCACGTTGCAGCCGCGACAACCATAAAAAGCTAGTTCCAAACCTGGATTGGCTAACGGATTAGGCTTTGATGATAATCCGAGCTATGTCGTCCAAGAAAGCCGAACGCCCCAATGGCTCCATTAGAAACACTGATAGGTTTGCTGCAACGGCCAGATACGTTGCTGGATGGCGAAGCACTTTCAAATAAGCCGCGACGCCAACAGTCATCAATATGATCAAAACTTGCCCAATATAAATTGGAGGCATGACGGCAATATCTATGTCGGGATCGAAGCCATAGATCGCGATGAAAAGGGCTTGCAGACCGCGTCCCATGGCGGGGAACATAACGATAAATACGGTCGAAACCAACCACCAAGCGTGATCCCGAAGACTATGTCGCTTGATGACTGCCATGACGATAGCGGCGATGAATGCCACAATGAGAATGATCTCGGCGAACATAATGCCCATGAAGAACCAAGCGTCGAATGGACCGATGCCACCCGGGTTAGCGATCACATAGTCAGCAACAATAATATCTCGATTGAGTTGGCTGATCGACGTGAATGCAAACGCACCAGCAATTCCGATTCCTAGTACCCCCCACGTTCGGTGGGCGTCCATTCTTCCATTTGCGAATAACCACGGTTGAGAGATCAGTAGGAGGTACCATGCTGTTGCGATCCAGTAGTGAACATGCACCGCCCAAGTATTTTTGGAAAAATCGCCCCAGTAATCGACGAAGATGGTCGCCTGCATGGCAACAAAAGGGATCGCCATCCATATCCATAGCCTTTTGTAACGATCCAAATTCCCCTCCAAAGATCATCCCTCCAATCCGTACTTGATTGCAAATCTTGCTGCAAACAAAGTTCGTTTTGAATTTGGGCTTTGCCTTTCAACGCAAGCCCGATTTGCGAGCAAAAGAAGACATTAGCTCAAAGGCTTAAGTCGCCCAATTCTGTTGAAAAAGTCGCCGCTGATCTCATCCACTTCCTGATCCGACGTTCCTGGGTGGCCTGTATCTGCAGGG
>JABSQB010000096.1 GCA_013214545.1 Henriciella sp. | reverse complement strand
GCACAATCTAAACGCCTGACCCGCAACAGGCTTGGATAGACCCGGAAACGGGCAAGCCTACGCTGTATTTCTTTGCTCTGATTGAGGAGCTTTTGGCGGGTACGTCCACAAACTCTATCGGCACGATCCTTAGCGGACAGAACACAACGCAAGCCCAGGTCGATGGTATCGTTACAGGTGACCAAGAACAGGCTGAAGAGAACCTTGTGACAGACATTACGGTCACAGCATCGCCGGACAATGTGAGCGGTTCGGGAATTGGCACAGTCACGTCAGGTTCCGCAACGATTTCCGTCTCAGGTGGAACCCCGCCTTACTCGATTTCATGGGCGGCAACCAATGGCGTCACCCTGACAGCTAATAGCGTTTCTTCGCTTGGTGCAGATGGTGATTTCAGTGTGACCTTTGAGCGGGCTCTGACACCAGGGCAGTGGCTCTTCAGCAATCAGAAAGTGACGATCACAGACAGCGCGGGAAGTCCTTTGACAGGCGAAGCGGTGGTCAACGTCACACTGGTAGAAAATTCAACAGGTTTGGACATAGGAGCGGCGTGATGAGTTGGCTTTCAAGCTTTATTGGCGACCTGACAGGCCGCAATGCAACAAATGCGGCAGTGAATGCGCAGAACGAGTCAACAGACCGTTCAATCGATTTCCTGCGAGAGATGTATTATGACGGCGTACAGCGTCAGCAGCCTTGGGATGCGGCTCGGATGTCCTTTATGGGCATTACGCCAGCTCCTACGAACGCTCTCGCGCTTCCTGCGGGCTCTCAGGGCTCGCCTGACTACGCTGCCTATGGTGCAGGCAACCCCGACCTACAAAGCGCTTACAGCGGACTTTCTGGACGCGACATGAGCGGTATTCTGCGCATGGATGACGGTCGGTTTGATATAAATGGGGACGGCCAGCTCAGCAATAACGAGTATTACGGGTTTCACTATGACCAACACGGCCAAAGCGAGGGTAGGGCCTTGCCGCTTGTTGGGGGCGGCACGGCTGGTCAGCCTCAAACGGTAGAGGCCGGGGGTGGTTTCGACTATCGCAATAACCCGCTCTACACGAGCATGATGAACACGACCGAGGCGGACTTTAAGCGTATCACGGATGCTGCGGGCGCGGGCGGTAATGTTCTGAGTGGGAATTATCTGACGGCCCTGAATGATCAAAACCGGCGCAATGAGAATGCGGCAGTAGGTCAGGTCTGGAATGCGTTGAATGGCGGGTTTGTCGGGGCGCAGAGTCAGGCCCAACAAGGCAATGCATTGGCCAGCAATGTTGCGAACCTTGAGACGCAGCGCGGTTCTAACAATGCCAGCTCGTACTTCAATCAGGGCATGAATAATCAGAATCTCCTTGCGAGGGGGATTGGTGCGGCAGCGGGGGCTTGGTTTTAAATGAATGCACTAAGCAAGATTGCCCAAACGGTCGGTATGACGTTCGCGCCTGACACGTATCAGGCCGTGAGGGGCGCGCGGGAGCGTAACCAATACAAAAACGCCCTGGCTGACTTTGGGAACATGACCAGCTCTGGCGATTATGCCGGGGCATCGAAAGCCATCATGCCGTATGATCCGGGTCTTGGTTTGGAAGCTATGCAGATCGGTGAGCAGCGTCAGATGCAAGCGCGCGACCGTGAAACCCAAATCCGCACGCAAGATCTAGAAAACCTCTACAACGGGGCGGCAGAGATGCGGCAAATGCCGCTAGAAGCGCGAGGGGCGTTCGCTCAGCGCCTTTCTGAGCAGTTTGGCGTGCCGATGCCGCAAAGCATGGATGATCTCACTGACGCGGCTCTGGATGAAGATTTGGCGATGCTGCGCACTCAGTTGGGTATGGGCGCGCCGGAAGTGGCGACACCAGAGCCCAAATGGACAGAAGTCACCATTCAGACCGAGAATGGTCCTGTTGTGAAAGTCTATGACGCTAATTCTGCTGACCCCATGAGCACACTTATGGATGTCGGGGCAGCACCTGTGAAGACACCGCTGGTTCAAAACACCGTGACGAACAATCCAACCCCTGAGCAATATGCTGACTCATTGTTGGATCCTGCCCAACCAAAGGGTGATGACCCTGCGATTGTATTCGATGCTGACGGAAAAATCCGTATTTCACCGAACCAGCAGCAATCGGCGTTTGCGGCGGATGCTACTAAGTTTAACGAGATGAACGCAAAATTCGACATGGCAGCGGATGAGATCAATCGCGCCATTTCGTTTATCGATGACGGAGGAGCGGCAGGCGCCGCATCTATTCTCAAAGATGTTCCGATTATTGGTGGGCAAACGAAAGCGGGCGGTCTGGCTAACTCTCTGAAGACGATCATGGCCCGTATCGGTTTTGATGAATTGCAGGCTATGCGAGAGGCATCGCCCACAGGTGGCGCGCTCGGCCAAGTTTCAGAGCGTGAAATCGACTTTTTACAATCCTTGATGGGGTCTTTGGCCCAAGATCAAGACCCAACGATCTTGCGTGAAAACCTGGTCACGGTTCGCAACTTTTTAGCCGGACGTCAGCAACGATATGAAACAGCGTTTAGCACTAGGTATCCGACCGCAGAGCAGAGCGAAGTTCAGCGCAGAGACGCACGCCAAACGGTGACCGGCCTACAAGAGGCGTCTGACGAGGATCTATTCAGAATGATGGCAGGAAACTGATGCCTACGCCACAGGAACGTATTGAGGCTGGACAAGAGCTACGGCGTCGGGGAAAACTAAGCCCTGATCAAGACGCGGCTCTTAGCGAGCTTGAAAGGCGATACAGTGTCAATCAAATCCAAATTACTCCGGCACAAACTTCGCCAACCACCCCAAGACCCAACGCCAATGAAATCATCTCGCAGATCGACGATATTACGGCTGCTGATCTCCAAAACCAAGTGGATTCCCGTGGCGATGGTAATCTCTACGTTACTCGTGATTCAACGGGAGCCCCAATTGTTGGGTCTCTTAATGAGCCAAGTTACCGAGACTATAACCCAGATGCTACCTTCCTAGATTATATGCCTCAAGGCGAGGGATTGCAGCGCCAAGCTGTCGCCATGCGTGGCTCAACACTTGCGCTAGGTGATGAGGTAGCAGGTGCGTTTCTGGGTGATGATACGCGCAATGCTCTTAATATGCTCACGGATAAGGCCTATGAAGAGCGTCCGTGGGAGTCTTTTGGCATTGAAATGGTTTCTGGGCTTCCTGCCGGTGGGGTGATGACGAATGCGCTAGGCCTACGTGCCGGTGGTGCGGCTACTGGAACGGTGTTTGGCGCGGGGCAAGGCAACACCGCAACAGAGCGCCTGATTGGCGGTGCTGCTGGTGGGGCCACGGGTGGCTTACTGACAACGTCCGGTAAGGGTGCGGTTGATCTTGGCAGAGGTGCAGTAAACATCGGGCGGCGTTTGCGGCGAGCGACGAGTGGTCAGCCCACAGTCGCCACGAATGCCCGTGATGAGTTCGGAATTAGGCTTTCACAAGGTCAGGTCACGAACGACATAGACCAAATCGCATTTGAACAGGCCGCGGCCCGTGGCGGGCGTTCTGAAGGCGCGACGCAAGTCATGCGCCCATTCATGGATGATCAACGAGAGGCGGTTCGTTCTGCGGGCAATGCGCTTGCGGGTGATCAATTCCAGACAGCAAATGATGCTGGGGCTGTTTTTGCTGATGGATTGCGGCGTCGAGTGGGCCAAGAGCAGCAGCGTGTAACTGAGGCATACGATGCGGCCAGAAGCCTAAACGCAAATCTCCAGTCACGCGGGGCTCAATCAATGCCACAGGCTGTTATTAGCGGTCTAGATAATGACCTTGTGCAGCAGTTGGAGATAGACCCGGAAGGCTTTAAGGCTCTGTTCCCTAATACCGCGAGCGCTTTGAGAAGTGTCACGAATATGGGGCAGGCGGGCGCCCGTGAAGGCCTGCCGTTTGAGCAACTTGAAAACACGCGCCGC
>JABSQB010000095.1 GCA_013214545.1 Henriciella sp. | reverse complement strand
GCGCGTTTGCGCGAGCTTGGCGCCGCGACCGGCGATGATACTGCGCCGATCTTTGTGCAGCCTGAGATTCTTACTGAAACGCCAAAGCCATCAGGCACCGCGCGACCTGAACTGCACTGGTATCTGTCCTTCCGCAGTCCCTATACGGGCATCGTTGCGGATCGGGTCAAAGCGCTTGCGGACGCGTATGGCGCTGACCTGAAACTTCGTTTCGTACTGCCTATGGCCATGCGCGGGATGGAAATCCGCCGGGCGAAAGGCTTCTACATCATGGGCGATGTGGCGCGCGAAGCCGACCGCATGAACATCCCGTTTGGCAATATGTTTGATCCGATCGGCAAGCCTGTCGAACGCGGATATGCGATCCTGAACCGGGCCATCGAACTCGGGCGAGGGTACGAGTTTGCGCAGTCCTTCCTTTCCGGGGTCTGGGCAGATGGACTCGATGCGGGCAGCGATCGCGGCCTCAAGGCGATCACAGAACGCGCCGGGCTTTCCTGGGCGGAGATGAAACCCCTGCTCGGCACCGATGACTGGCGCGCGGTGGAGAGCGTCAATCAGGACGAAATGCTCAGCTATAGCATCTGGGGCGTGCCCAGCTTCCGCGTCGGCGACGTCGCCGCATGGGGACAGGACCGGCTTTGGATCATTGAGGACGCTTTGAAGGCCGCAACCACAAGCGGCGGCGAAGGATTGGGAGGAGAATGAAGTGAAAGTTGTCAACGAGGTCACACCATCTGATCCAGCCCAGATACAGGGCATGACGGAGCAGGGACCGGACGGTCCGATCTTCATGGTCAATCTGCTCAAGTTCAAGGACAAGGCCGAATATGAAGACGGGCGCGAGACCGATCTCACCGGGCGGCAAGCCTATGGGTTCTATGGCGCGGCGGTCGCGGGCATCCTGCCAGACTATGGCGGACGCCTGTTTTACATCTCCGACGTGACGTTTCTCTCGCTCGGTCAGGTTGAAGAGCTTTGGGACGAGATTGCCATCGCGGCCTATCCGGATCGGGGCGCATTGCTCCGCATGTCCATGTCGGAAGAATGGCGCGCGGCAGCGGTGCACCGCGCTGCCGGTCTTGCCGGCCAGTTGAACATCGAATCCGTCATGCCGAAAGCGGCCAAGGGGCTACCCTGGATGGAATTGTTTCTGAAGGAGATGGCATCATGATCTGGCTAAAGCGTGGTGCGATCGTTGTCGCTGCATTGCTGGTGCTCGCCGTGCTGGGGTTTAATCTGTTCAAGGCTCAAATTGCTGAACGTGCGTTCGAGGCTGCGGTTGATCGCAATGCTGGCGTCGATCCCAGCGCCGAGCTGCCCGATGGCCTGCACGTCTATTTGTGCGGCACCGGTTCGCCCATGCCAGACGCGACGCGGGCCGGGCCGTGTCTTGGCGTGTTGGCCGGGCGCAAGGCCTTTGTCTTCGATGTGGGGTCTGGCGGCACTCGCAATCTTGGGTCCATGGGGTTCCCGCTGACGCGCCTGGATACGATTTATCTGACCCACCTGCATTCCGATCATTTTGACGGTCTGGGCGAGCTGCTCGTTCTGTCCTGGGTCGGTGGCGCGCGGTCTGAACCCACGCCGGTCCGCGGACCGCGCGGGACGGCAGAAGTGGTGGGGGGCTTTAACGCGGCCTACCGTCTCGACAGCACGTACCGGGTCGCGCATCACGGATCGCACATCGCCAATCCGACAGGCTTCGGCGGCGCACCGGATGAGATCATTATCCCGGCCGGACCAGGCGGACAGCTCGTCGTGTACGAAGATAGCGATCTCAAGATCACGGCTATTCGCGTCGATCATACGCCGATTGAGCCCGCCTTTGGCTATCGCATTGATTACAAGGATCGCTCGATCTCAATCAGCGGCGACACGATCTATCAGCCGCGCTTTGTTGCGGCGTCCGAAGGCGTCGATCTGATGCTGCACGAAGCGCTGAACAAGAGAATGGTCCAGACCATTGGCGCCAAGCTGGGCGAGCGCGGGTTGGCCAATCAGGCGACGATCTTTGAGGATATCCTTGACTATCACACCGACCCTGAGGAAGCGGCGCGCGCAGCGCAGGAAGCCGGCGTGGATCACCTGGTTTACTATCACATCGTGCCGCAATTGCCGGTGAAACTGCTGGAGTCCGTTTTCATCGGGGACTCCAAGTCGATCTTCGATGGCAAGATTACAGTCGGCGCCGATGGCATGATCTTCAGCCTGCCCGCAGGCTCCGATAAGATCACTCAATCAGCGCCTTAAGCCGATGTGTGAGTGAACTCCAAAATCAGGCCGCGCTTTTGCGGCGCTGCAGCCAATCCATACCGCGCAGGCCGAGCCAGCCAATCAGGATCAAAAGCAAACCGAGCGTGATGCGAACATGCATGAAGCTAATGAACGGGCGCGTGATGAAGACTTCGGTATGGTCCAGCGCTGCGAACTTGTAGACCTCGCCGTCTTTCATAGTCGGCTCCAGGGTCATCTCGATCATGTCGCGCAGCGACCGGTAGCGCACGACCGCAACGCGGTCGACGTCATTGCCATACTGCCCCAGCATCAGTCCGACGCGCTCTGACACAAAAACCGGGTGACTGGCACGTTTGAACAAGAGCGGCATCACAATGCCGGCATAAGCGCGATCAGCGGCTTCGGCTTCCGGGCCTTGCTTCAGCGTTTCGAGATTGACGGCATAGAATTCACGCCCGTCATCATTCGGGATCATGGCCTCAACATTTGCGATGAAGCCCCGCGCATCCGACGCTCCATAAACATCTCGGACCTGTTGCATAAGCGTTTCACCTTCCGCCTCACTGATCGGCTTTCCAGCGCCGCCATACCAGGTGCTGAAGGCAATGAAGATGACGGCAAGCAACGCCGCCCAGGCAATTTTCAATCTGGGAAGGGTCATCTCAAAGTTCCTTGCTCAATCAGCTTCTACAGTCGCGATCAGACCTTTGAGGATCAGACGGATCGATTGTTTTGCGCTCTCGACCGAACGGTTTTGGTCCTCTCGCAATTGTTGCCAGGTTGAAAAATCCAGCACGGTTTCAATCGCGCCAAACAAGTCTCTGTCCGTCGTCACTGCATCGGGCAAAAAAGACTTGAGCGTCGATCTGGCGAGCTTGGTTTCGCGTTCATATTGTTCAGCCAGGAACTTGGATTGATACCGTCTCAGCATCATGCAGACGCGCATCGGAAAAACAGTTTCATAGACGTCGGCGCGGCGATCGACGCATTCCATTAATCTGTCGCGCCATGTGGGGGCCTCGAACGGGGCCATGATCGTAGGCATGATCGCTTCGGTCAGCTCCGCAGTCATCTCGTCATAGATGCTGTCCATATCTTCGAAGTGACGAAACACGGTGCGCAATCCGACATCTGCGCGCTCAGCAACATCTGCGGCGCTGGGCGACATGTTCCCGTCTGAGATCAAGTCGAACATGGCTTCAATGATGCGGCGGCGACTGCGGTCGCTGCGCTGGCGTCTGCCATCTTCGCTACCGGCTTCTAGCGCGGGCCAAGGGCTTTTCTTTTTGGTCACTGTGCTCAACACCGTCCCCATTTTTTGTGGCGTTCGAATGACTTATGTATCGCCAGATTCGACAAAAGGAATGTCGGCAAGCGTCGCATCAGTTCGGCCAGATGATGAATTCATCACCCTCTTCAGACTTTTCAAATGTCACTTTGTCGATCGCGATCGGGCTCTCGATCTTGTGCGCATAGAGCGGCCCAACGGAGCCAGCATGATGTGCGTCCAGCAGGGCCGAAAGCTCATCCAGTTTATCGGTGCGCGTGGCGGCGAGATTGGTTT
>JABSQB010000094.1 GCA_013214545.1 Henriciella sp. | reverse complement strand
CGATAATGACCGGTGGCGACAAACAGACCCGGACACCGCGTCTCGCCCAGAAAGGGGGCGTGATCCTTGGTCCCGGGGCGAATACCGGCCCAGGCCTCCAGCACGGTCGCTTTGCGGAGGGCCGGGCAGATCTCTGCGGCCTCACGATGCAGCGCCTCGATGGTTTCCTCATCAGGCTGTTCGAGCGTTCGTCCCGGTTCAGTCGTTGCGCCAATAATGATGCGATCCGATTTTGGCACGATATATAGATGACCGCAGCGAACCGTCATGCGCGGGCTGCCTTCGACAGGCGCCACAGCGAGCATCTGCCCCCCAAAAGCTTCGACATCATTGAACACTGGGTCGAGCGTCGAAACAGAAACAGTCTTTCCAGCGCGGTCGATTTGCACCTGCGCGGATTGCCAGCCCGCCGCGATCAGCGTCGCGTCATGATCTGCATGATCCAATCCGCTGGGGCTCAGCTTTAAGACGGGCTCATGGGCGTGCACGGAAATGTTCGGATGGTTAGAAACGCACGCGACCAGCGCTTCCAGGGTACGACGATTGTCTGCCTGACCATCGCTTGGCAACAAGGCCGCAGCCAGGAGATCGGTTCGGACCGCTGGCTCCAGCTCTGACAGCTGGTCGGTGCAAGACTGCGGCGCGATGGTGGTGCCCGCGAGTCGGGCCTGAACTGCTTCCAGGAGAGCTGCTTGCTCCGGCGTTTTCGCAAGCGCCAGAGACGGACCGGGTGTGTATCCGGCTGTGCGTCCCGATCGTGCTTCGAGTCGCTGCGACCAATCCGGCCAAACCTCTACGCCGCGTTGGCATAGCTCGAACAGTTTCGGATGCGTGCCGGGCGCCGAGGCCGCTTCAAAAGCGGGTGCGAGCATTCCGGCCGCGGCCCAGCTCGCGCCGCGTGGGGGCCAGTTTTTCTCATATAAGGATACGCGCGCACCGCGATCTGCGAGTTCGAGCGCGCAGGACAGGCCAATGATTCCTGCGCCAATGACGGCCACCGATTGAATGGAAGATTGCGCGCTGGACATGCCTGTCTTTTAACAAGCCGTCAGACAGGCGCCATCACATTATCGCATAACTGGTTTGATTATCGGGCTTCGCACTCGCCGCGCCAGAATCCCATGAAAGCCGCGGCCCATTCCTGCTTCTGGAAGATCACGGCTTTGCGCAATTCGCCGGATTTGCTGCTCACCGTTTTGATCATGACGTCTGGGGCATCGCGTTCGCGCCAGCCCTGACCACCGCTTTTCCGGTGCCATTCTGCAAGATTCTCGATCGCTTGCGCAAACGCCGTTTCATCAACCGCGTTGACCGGTCCAAGATCCAAAACGATGTCTTTCATGCGTCCCCCAATTCTCGCAATAAAGTTCGTCCCACCGAAGTGAGAAATACTGCCATTAAGAACACCCAACTCAAGCGTGTTCCCCTATCAGGCGAGTCCATGCAATTCGTGCGCCAGCAGACATGAGATATACGTATAAATTCTAGTTGCGAACGCTTCTCAATCATGACAGAAGGCTCGCATGACCTTCCGAACACACATGATCGCCAGCCTCAGCCTGCTCGTTGGAGCAGTTGCGGCCTGCTCAAATCCAACTGAACCTGCAGCGGATGCACCAGAAGCCGCTGAAGAGACAAAAACCCTGACACTCTACAGTTCGCGCCACTACGACTCGGACAAGGCGCTGTTCGCCATGTTCGAGGAGCAGACCGGGGTCAATCTCGATGTTCGCGAGTCTAAAGCGGATCAGCTGCTCGAAACGATGAAAGCTGAGAGCGATCAAAGCCCTGCTGATATTATTATCGCGGCGGACGCTGGAAGCCTGTGGCGATTTCAGGACGCTGGACTGACGCAAGCCATTTCGAGCGAAGCTCTGAATAACGCTGTGCCAGCAAACTATCGCCAAGCGGACGGTCATTGGTACGGCATGGCGCGGCGCCTGCGCGGTATTGCCTATGACCCGGCGCGTTGGTCGGCTGAAGAGCTCGCCACATGGGACACGCTTTCCGCAGACGACAAGGCGGGTGAAATCTGTGTCCGCTCCTCATCGAACATCTACAATCTGTCGCTGATGGGGGAGCTCATCCATCGCTATGGCAGCGACGCCGCGCAATCCTGGGCGACGGCTATTGTCGGAAATATGGCTCGCAATCCGCAAGGCGGCGACACGGACCAGATTCGCGCCATTGCTGCGGGCGAATGTTCGATCGCTATCGTCAACCATTACTACTGGGTGCGCCTCGGCGCCAGCGCCACTGAAGCCGATCGTAATGTGGCCGCGAGCACCTCGTTCCTTGTCCCGGAATTCTCAGAAGGGTCTGGATCGCACGTCAACATTACCGGCGCCGCGATTGCCAAGACAGCGGACGATGTCGCTCTGGCGGAAGAGTTTCTCACCTTCCTGCTGACCGAAACCGGCCAGACTTATCTGACCACCGAGACCAAGGAGCTGCCACTGCTCGACTCCTCGGCGCTCCCAGAAGGTGTCGAGAATGTCCCTGACTTTGTAGCCTCTGACGTCAATCTCGAAACCTACGGTCAGAATCAGGCCGAAGCTCAGCGTCTGTTTGACCTGGCAGGCTGGAACTGATCGCGACGGACGCCGTCCGGATTAGATGATGCGGTCCGCGCTGTCCGCCTACACCCTCCCACCAGCGGTGATTATCGCGCTGGTGGGTTTGCCTGTTCTGGTGGCGATCTGGGCAGGCGTCCTCGCCGGTGGCGGGGCAACCTGGGAACACATTCTCGCCAATCGCCTGGTGCCTTACACGCTCACCACGCTGATCGTGTTGATCATCACGGCGGTGATCATGTTTGGGCTCGCCGTCCCCGCGGCCTGGCTCACCAGTCTTTATGAGTTTCCTGGGCGACGCTTTTTCAGCTGGGCGCTGATCCTGCCGCTCGCCATGCCAGGCTATGTCATGGCCTATGCCTGGGCTGACCTGATGGGGGTCGCTGGCCCGCTGCAATCTGCCCTGCGCGAAACGACCGGGTGGTCTGCCCGTGACTATTGGTTCCCCAACCTGTTCAGCGCACCGGGGCTTGCCTTCATTCTCGGCTCAACGCTGTTCCCGTATGTTTACATCACCGCGCGCGCGGCCTTCACAATGCAATCTCTCGCCACTCTGGAAGCCGCACGCAGCCTCGGGACACCGCCGCTCGGTCTGTTCTGGAAAGTGGGTTTGCCGGTGGCGCTGCCGGCAATCCTTGGCGGCGTCTCGCTGGCCTTGATGGAAGCCGCGGCCGATTATGGCGCCGCGGACTTTCTGGGAATCCAGACGCTCGGCGTCGGCATTGTCCGCTCCTGGGCCTCATTCGGGGAGCCCAACACAGCCGCCCGCATGGCGTTGGTTCTGATCCTCATCGCTGGAACCTTTTTGATCGTATCACGGATTTTCCAGGGACAGCGCGGTAGCCAGCATACCAGTCAGCGCTGGCTCACCCCGCGCCGCACGCCATTGCCGACGGGCTGGTCCGTCGCAGCGACCGCACTTTGCGCCACGATTCTGCTGATGTGTTTCTTTGCGCCGATCTCGCGGCTGCTCTGGCTAGCGGTCGAAACGCGCGCGACAGCTGTGGATCTCTGGCCCTTGGTTCAGACCACTTTGCTCCTGGGCCTGATGGGAACGGTTGGCGCGTTTATTGCCGCCTTGATTTTTACGCTATCGACCAAACGAAGCAGATCCTTGCGTCTCGGCGCACGGATTGTGGCAGCCGCAGGCTACGCCGCGCCCGGCGTTGTGCTTGGCCTTGGAGCGCTGTTTATCCTCAAGCAATCCGGACAGGCGCTGTCCGGAACGGTCGCAATCGCACTGCTGGTCTGGATTTATATCAGCCGCTTCACGTCTGCGGGTGTGGAGCCTTTGCAGTCCACGCTGGAACGCTTGCCGCGTAATCTCGATTTCGCGACCCGCAGCCTCGGTAGCCGCGGATTAAACCAGTTCTTCCGCGTGGACTTGCCACTGCTGACGCCGGGCGCCATCGCTGCAGGATTGATCCTGTTCGTTGAAATTCTGAAAGAGCTGCCTGCAACCCTGATGCTCCGCCCGTTTGGGTGGGACACGCTGGCCGTTCGGGCGCA
>JABSQB010000093.1 GCA_013214545.1 Henriciella sp. | reverse complement strand
CCTCTGATCGCAGAAGCGGCGGAGCGGATCCGATTGGCCGCGGAAGGCGCTCAGCCGATCTACGGCGTCAATACCGGGTTCGGAAAGCTCGCTTCGGTTCAGATCCCGCCGGAGGATACGCAAACCCTGCAGCGCAATCTCATCCTCTCGCATTGTTGCGGGGTCGGCGAAGACAGTCCCGCAGAGATCGTCAGATTGATGATGGCCCTGAAACTGATCTCGCTGGGGCGCGGTGCATCGGGGGTCCGGCAAGAGGTGGTGGATCTGCTGGAGGGAATGATCGCAGCCAATGTCCTGCCGGTCGTGCCCGCACAAGGCTCGGTGGGTGCCTCGGGCGACCTCGCCCCGCTGGCACATATGGCTGCGGTGATGATCGGCGCAGGAGAAGCGACCTATCAAAGCAAGCGCAGACAAGGGGCTGAAGCTCTGAACGCCGCCGGGCTCGCCCCGATCACGCTTGGCCCGAAAGAAGGCCTTGCCCTGATCAATGGCACACAATTCTCGACCGCCTATGCCCTGGCGGGTCTATTCCAGGCCAATCGCGCCGCCCGCAGTTCTCTCCTGACCTGCACGCTCACCATCGATGCCGCCATGGCCTCAACGTCGCCGCTCCTCCCGGAAATTCACACACTGCGCGGGCATCCGGGACAAATCTCTGCGGCCGCAGCGATGCGAACACTGTTGGAGAGCAGCGAGATCCGCGAGTCGCATCGCGAGGACGATACTCGCGTGCAAGATCCTTACTGCATTCGTTGTCATCCGCAGGTCGTGGGCGCGGCGATGGATATGCTTGGCTTCGCCGCCACCAGTCTGATCCGGGAGGCCAATGCCGCAACGGATAACCCGCTAGTCTTGACCGAAGCAGACCGCATCGTTTCGGGCGGCAACTTTCACGCCGAGCCTGTGGCCTTCGCCGCTGATATGATTGCCCTCGCCGTAGCCGAGATTGGCGCAATTTCGCAGCGCCGGATCGCCTTGCTCGTCGACCCCACTTTGAGCTTCGATCTGCCGGCTTTCCTGACGCCAGACCCCGGTCTGAATTCCGGGCTGATGATCGCGGAAGTCACCAGCGCCGCGCTGATGAGCGAGAACAAACATCTCGCCAATCCCTGCTCGACAGACTCGACCCCCACGTCTGCCAATCAGGAAGACCATGTCAGCATGGCGGCCCATGGCGCACGACGCCTGATCCCCATGACCGAAAACCTGTTTCAGATCCTTGGCATCGAGCTGCTTTGCGGTGTGGAGGGCATTCGCTTTCGCGCGCCGCTGAAGACCAGCCCCGCCCTGCGGCGCGTAATGGCACAGGTTGAGCGCAGCGTCGCACCACTTGAGCAGGACCGCTATCTGGCGCCCGATCTGGCCGCGGCGGCGACACTGATCCGTGAGGGTGAACTGATCGACAATACCGTCCCAAAATTCGAAAAAGCGGAGGAGCTTGCATCATGAATGAGCGGCTTAGAAATGATCGCGAAATTCGGCCACCGACAGGGTCAGAGCTG
Organism: Henriciella sp.; assembly: GCA_013214545.1. Classification (GTDB taxonomy): domain Bacteria; phylum Pseudomonadota; class Alphaproteobacteria; order Caulobacterales; family Hyphomonadaceae; genus Henriciella. The sequence goes on along the minus strand of JABSQB010000093.1, from coordinate 2,737 downwards.
ACCACCAAGAGCTGGTCAACGGAAGCGCCGCTACGCATGTTGATGAATAATCTTCACCCTGATGTGGCGGAGAACCCGAGCGAGCTTGTCGTCTATGGCGGCATCGGCCGCGCAGCGCGCAACTGGGCCGCGTTTGATCAAATTGTAGCGTCCCTGAAAACGCTGGAGGAGGATGAAACCCTTCTGGTTCAGTCGGGCAAACCGGTGGGCGTGTTCAGAACGCACGCCAACGCACCGCGGGTGCTGATCGCGAATTCCAACCTTGTGCCGCATTGGGCGACTTGGGATCACTTCAACGAGCTCGATCAGAAAGGCCTGGCCATGTACGGCCAGATGACGGCCGGGTCGTGGATATATATCGGCACGCAGGGCATTGTTCAGGGCACTTACGAAACCTTTGTCGAGGCCGGGCGCCAGCATTATGGCGGCGACTTGAATGGGCGTTGGATCCTGACGGGCGGGCTTGGCGGTATGGGCGGCGCTCAACCCCTGGCCGCCGTAATGGCGGGCGCCTGCTGCCTCGCGGTTGAGTGTGACGAAACCCGCGCCGACTTCCGATTGCGGACCAAGTATCTTGATGAGAAAACCCACTCGCTGGATGAAGCACTGGAGATGATCGATCGCTGGACCGCAAAGGGTGAAGCCAAGTCTGTCGGCTTGATCGGAAATGCAGCCGACATCTTCCCGCAAATCCAGGCCCGCGGCATCCGCCCGGATATTGTGACGGACCAAACGTCTGCGCATGATCCAATCAATGGCTACCTGCCTCAGGGCTGGAGCGTGGCGCAGTGGCGCGAAAAGATTCAAGGCGTCCCGAAAGAGGTCGAGAAAGCCGCCCGGGCGTCGATTAAAGTACAGGTCGAAGCGATGGTAAAATTCTGGAACGATGGGGTCCCGACGCTCGACTATGGCAACAATATCCGCCAAGTTGCCAAGGATGAAGGCCTGGAAGATGCGTTCGCATTCCCGGGATTTGTCCCAGCCTATATTCGCCCGCTTTTCTGCCGGGGAGTCGGACCGTTCCGCTGGTGCGCTTTGTCTGGAGATCCGGAGGACATCTACAAGACCGACGCCAAGGTGAAGGAGCTGATCCCGGACGATCCGCACCTGCACAACTGGCTCGACATGGCGCGCGACCGGATCAGCTTTCAGGGTTTGCCGGCCAGAATTTGCTGGGTCGGACTCGGCCAGCGGGACAAGCTCGGGCTGGCCTTCAATGAGATGGTTCGGACCGGAGAGCTCTCCGCCCCGGTCGTGATTGGCCGGGATCACCTGGACAGTGGATCCGTGGCCTCGCCGAACCGCGAAACTGAGGCCATGAGAGACGGATCGGATGCTGTGTCGGATTGGCCTTTGCTGAACGCCCTGCTCAACACAGCCAGCGGGGCGACCTGGGTCAGCTTGCATCATGGCGGCGGCGTCGGCATGGGCTTTTCGCAGCATTCCGGCATGGTGATTTGCTGTGACGGGACCGAAGAGGCCGACCAGCGGATCGCCCGCGTGCTGTGGAATGACCCGGCGACGGGCGTCATGCGCCATGCAGATGCGGGCTATGAAACCGCCCTGGACTGCGCCCGAGAGCATGATCTGAAGCTACCAGGGGTCGTATGAGACATGTCTGCATCGCTGCTCGCCGCAACAGCCTGGACCGGTCGCACCGATCCTGAGGACGGGCTGCATGCTCTGCGGCTGCATCAGCTTGAAACCGAAGGCGCGAAACGCGGCCTGATCGGCTTTGCGTGCGACGCTGGCGTGGCGCGAAACAAGGGCCGCGTCGGTGCGAAAGAAGCGCCGCAGGTCATCCGGTCCGCCATGGCAAATCTCGCTGCGCCCATCCAAGCCCATCGCTTCACCGACTTGGGCACTGTAACCGTCGACGGCGATGCGCTCGAGCAAGGGCAGGCCATGCTCGCGGACCTAGTCGCGCGGTCATTCGATCCGGCGGAACGATTGGTCGTCCTTGGCGGTGGTCACGAGACGGCGCTTGGCAGCTATTCCGGCTTACGTCAGGCCAGGCCGCAAAGCCGTATCGGGATCATCAATCTCGACGCGCACCTGGACCTGCGCGCGATGGGGAGTGCTGGCGCAAGTTCCGGAACGCCTTTCTTTCAGATCCGGGACCTCGACCCGGAGCGTTTTGATTATTTGTGCCTCGGCCTCGCCCAGGAAGCCAATACACAAGCGCTCGTCCAACGCGCGTCGGATTGGGGCGTTCGGACCGTGTATGATCGGGACATGGAGCGGGACGTCTCGGCCGCGAAGTCCGAAATTGACGGAATTTTCGCGCGCAATGATCTCGTCTACCTGACAATTGATATTGATGTCCTGCCGCACTTCGTGGCGCCGGGTGTCAGCGCGCCAGCCGCGCGTGGGGTGTCGCTGTCCAAGATTGAGGCCGTGGTCGACCACATCCTGGACCATGCAGCAGAGTCACCGGGGAAGTTACCGCTGGCCGATATTGTTGAGGTCTGCCCAAGGCTCGATCAGGATAACGCGACCGCCCGCGTCGCCGCGTATCTCGCGCGCAAACTGTTGATCTCCTAAAAAACGGCGACAGTCCGCGCCGACATTATATTGACATCTGAACTGCCATTTGTAGAGTTCTCTTTCGGGAGGAAACAAATGACTCAAAACGCTCGGCTGGAACTCACAGGCGCGGCAGGATCGCCTTACACACGCAAGATGCTCAGCGTGCTGAGATATCGCCACCTGCCTTACTCTGTGTATTGGGGCAACG
>JABSQB010000092.1 GCA_013214545.1 Henriciella sp. | reverse complement strand
TGCCGGTCGAGAAGATTTGCTCTGCCTCGCCAGTTTCCAGATCCAGCACAAACAGGTCTACGATCGCGTTTGGCCGGCCCGCGCGCGGATAGCGCTGATCGATCACAGTTACATCTTCGGCGGCGATATCGAAACGCGGGATGATATCAACGGGGCTTTCATCCACTCTTGTATAAGCGAGATAGCGATCATCCCGGCTCCACCAGTAGCCAGTGTAGCGATCCATTTCTTCCTGCGCGACAAATTCGGCGACGCCATAGGCCACGGCATTCTCCGGATCAGCTTCCGGGGTCAGGCGCTTTTCTTCGCCGCTGGCAACGTCGATGGCATAGACGGCGCCATCGCGGATGAAGCTGACATATCTGCCGCTGGGCGAGACCTTGGCATCATATTCCAACGCATCGGTATCCGTGAGCTGGCGGGTCTCAACCGCCTCAACGGAGAGCGTCACCAGATGCAGATCCCCGCCCAGCGGCACAAGGATGGTCTCTGCCGTGCCCCAATCATAGCTGACAATGCCTCTGCGTCCGGCAATGCGTTTGCGCTCACGAAGTGCCTTTTCTTCTTCCGACAGTTCGACCTCTTCTGGTTCCAGCAATTTGGAATCAACCAGCAGGCTTTGCTCGCCGGTGGCGACGTCAAATTGCCAGAGATCAAATCGCGAGCCGTCATCCTCGCGGGGTTTCAGGAAGGTCACACGTGCGCCGTCCGGGCTGTACTTCAATCCGGTTGGCGTCGGCCCGGACAGGCTCGGGCTTTCAAACAGACGTTCAATCGTCAGCGGTTTTTGGTCGACCATATTGCTCGTTTCAGTTGGCAGAGTTTGGGCCAGCGGCGCAGCACATGCACTCGCGATGAGGGCTGCGACGGGCAGGAAGATATGTTTGATCATGGAGAAACTGGCTAGCGCGCTCTGCCACGCTTGTCAGCCCTTGGCGATAGATCGCTAAATGTCGGTTTCGCCTTGGATCAGACTTTCCAGGAGCTTTTGAATTTCGGCATTGGAATCTCCGGCACCAAAGCTCAGCGCACCCGATGAGAAGGTCGTCCCATAGGTGCGCACCAGCGTCACCGTCTGAGCGATAGCGGAGACAAAATCCTCTTCCGTCAACGAGATCAGTGGATGCATAAAGGTCGACCAGACCTGCCCGCCTGCAATGGCATAACGCGCATCAAGCGCCGTATCGAAATTGGCCTGCATCAGACGTTCCAGCTGCGCGCCCGAAAGCTCATCGCTGGACGCGACGCGGGTGAACAGCCGCATACGGTCTGCGTTGACGTCAAAGACGAGTCTTACGGGCGTGCCATCGACGCTGAAATTAGCGCCATTTCCGGTGATCTCGGCGCCGTCATCAATCATGGTGACGATGGCGAGCAATCCGATTGCGGCCGTGACCGTCGGCGGGGTGTCTTCCGTCTCCGGGGCGACGTCAGGCTTTGCTTCTTCCGCTGGGGCGGGGTCTGCCTGTTGTGCCTGGCTGGGAGGAATCGCGGCCAAGACGAAACAGGATCCGGTCAGACATAAAGCTTGAAAAAGTGGTGAACGCCGTCGCATGGGAACTCCGCAGGAATCTGCGTAAACCCTATGCTCGGACGTCTCCCCGATGCAATCATCAAAGGCGTCAAACCGGGATCATCTCTTCGTGATCAGCCAACTGTCCAATCGATCCAAAGGCTCGCGCCGACGCCTGAGCCTAAGGAAACGACAATGTCGGCGATTGAGATGATCAAGGCGACGGTCAGAGCGCGTAATACCAGGCCGATCATCGAATAACTGCCCCACATCCCGCGCACATAAGTCAGGCCATAAACGAGATAAGTGATCCCAACGCTGACAATCGTGTAGGCGGCGAATAGGTCCCGATCTATCAACGGAACAGCCATCATCGAAAACAAGGAAAACGTCATCCCGACGGCCAAAAGCCCGAAATAAAGTCGGATTCGCGTGACCCAAGGGGTGTGGCGCCCCCATAGAAAAATCAGCGCGCCGAACAGCGCATGCACCAGCATGTAGATGAACGGATAGGAAAAAGAGTAAGCGGCGAAATAAGCATCCAGGATCTGATCTGGCGGCGGCATGTCCGGACGCGTCTGCGCCGCTTGTTCCAGTTGCGCCAGAATGGCTTGATAGAAGGCCCCATTTTCTGCAGCCCAAAAAAACTGAGCAGCATGAAGACAGTGATGACCGAAAAGGTCAGCCGTAAGGTCGGGGTATAGCGCTCGCGCCAGTCGGTCACGCGGGCGCTTTCAAACACCCGTTTCGGCGCGATGATCAAATGCCAAAGCGTTTTCAACCCGCGTATGTTCAAGCCGAACGCGTCTTCGATAAAGGAATCGAGGGTTGGCTGCTGCGATCTGATCTCGGTCTGATCGTTCGGCTTCATGTCGCTTCCCCGGCCATTCCCTCTTGCACTATTGTAGCGCGAGGCTAACAGACAGCAAATCTATCGAAACGGAGCTAACGCCCATGGCCGGACCGCAATATGTTTATCACATGCAGGGTGTCTCGAAGACGTACCCCGGTGGCAAACAGGTTTTTGAGAACATCCATCTGTCGTTCTTGCCAGATGCCAAGATCGGCGTGGTCGGCGTCAACGGCGCTGGTAAGTCGACCCTGCTCAAAATCATGGCCGGCATCGAGACCGAGTTTAATGGCGAGGCCTGGGCCGCGGATGGAATCAAGGTCGGCTACCTGCCGCAAGAGCCACAGCTCAATCCGGATCTGACCGTGTTTGAGAACGTTGCTTCAGAATGCCCCGAAAAGCAGCTCCTCGACAAATTCAATGCCATCTCGATGCAACTTGCAGAAGACTATACGGACGAGCTGATGGAAGAGATGACGGCGCTGCAGGAGCAGGTCGACGCCGCCGATGCCTGGGACATTGATTCCAAAATCGAAATGGCGATGGAGGCTTTGCGCTGCCCGCCGGACACCGCCGATGTGAAATCCCTCTCTGGCGGTGAAGTTCGCCGCGTCGCGATCTGCCGCCTGCTGCTGTCGCGCCCGGACATGATCCTGATGGATGAACCGACCAACCATCTCGACGCTGAGACGGTGGCCTGGCTGCAAAACTATCTGATCAATTTCAAAGGCTGCGTGATCCTGGTCACCCACGACCGCTATTTCCTTGATGACATTACCGGCTGGATCCTCGAACTCGATCGTGGTCGCGGCATTCCTTATGAAGGCAATTATTCGGCCTGGCTGGAACAAAAAGCCAAGCGGATGGAGCAGGAAGCCCGCGAAGACAAAGGCCGCCAGCGCGCTCTCGCCAAGGAACTCGAATGGGTGCGCTCCAGCCCGAAAGCGCGGCAGGCCAAATCAAAAGCGCGTATTCAGGCGTATGAGGAAATGGCCAACAAGGCCGAGCGCGAAACCGTCTCCAACGCGACGATCCGCATCCCCCCTGGCCCGCGCCTTGGCAACAAGGTTTTGGAAGCTGAGAAGCTCCGCAAGGGCTTCGGCAATAACCTGCTGATCGAGGATCTCGACTTCAAACTGCCGCCCGGCGGTATTGTCGGTGTGATCGGCCCGAACGGCGCCGGTAAGTCGACCCTGTTCAAGATGATCCTGGAACAGGAGCAGCCAGATTCCGGAACGCTGGAACTCGGCGACACGGTTAAGCTTGGTTATGTTGATCAGAGCCGCGACAAGCTCGATGACAAGAAGAATGTCTGGGAAGAAATCTCCGATGGTCTCGATGTGATCAAACTCGGCAATGTCGAGATGAACTCGCGCGCCTATGTCAGCGCCTTCAACTTCAAGAAAACCGATCAGCAAAAGCCAGTCGGTAAACTGTCTGGCGGTGAACGAAACCGCGTGCACCTGGCCAAGATGCTGCGCGAAGGCGGCAACCTGCTGCTGCTCGACGAACCGACCAACGATCTTGATGTCGAAACCCTGCAAGCGCTGGAAGAAGGTCTTGAGAGCTTCCCGGGCTGTGCCGTCGTGATCTCGCACGATCGCTGGTTCCTGGACCGCATGGCGACGCACATCCTGGCTTTTGAGGGCGACAGTCACGTTGAATGGTTCGAAGGCGATTTCAGCTCATATCTCGAAGACAAGAAACGCCGTCTCGGCCCAGAGGCGGTCGAGCCGAAACGGGTCAAGTTCAAGAAGTTTGATCGGTAAGGGGTGCAGATGGCGAGCCCGGTCACCTTCTGGTTCGAGTTCGCCTCCACCTATTCCTATCTGTCTGCCATGCGCATCGAGGCTGAGGCCAAGGCGCGGGGGATCGAGGTAACCTGGAAGCCTTTCCTGCTTGGGCCGATCTTCAAGGCGCAGGGCTGGGATACGTCGCCGTTCTCCATCTATCCCGCCAAAGGTGCGAATATGTGGCGCGATCTGGAGCGCCGGGCGGAAAAATACGGCCTGCCCTTCGATCGATCTGCCGAA
>JABSQB010000091.1 GCA_013214545.1 Henriciella sp. | reverse complement strand
TTCGCATCGGCGAGCTGCGGTGATATCGAATAGATCGGGGCCTGGCGCAGGGACGCATCATAAGCCCGCCCAGGGCGGCCGATATCGCGCGCAAACCGGTCCTCGAGCCCGCGGAAGACCCGATTACGTTTTAGATCCAGATCGACGAGCCAAGCCTGTTTTTCTGCCCGGCGCGCGGCAAGACATGCAAAACTTGAAGCCACGCTCGTAGTGCCTTCTCCATTCAGCGCAGAGACGAACATGATGACCCGCCCCGCGCCGCCCGAAGCCGGGATGCGGGCAGCCGTGCGCCAGATCGATTCCAGGTCTTCACGAAGATCGCGCATAAACAAGCATGCTTTCTGAACTAACCTTCGAGGGCTAGCATGATCTTGGTTAACGGGGCTTTGCCGCTGATTTACCCTTAGGCGCGTCCGACCTGGGCCAAGACCGGCATTCCCATGGTCCGCTGGAGTGCGCCGGCGGTTGGGAATCCTCGCATGGACAGGGTTCGAACCGCGCCAACAATCAACCCAAGCAAGACGGCCAAAAAGACCGTCAGCATCACAAATTGCCATTTAAGACTGTCATTTTGCGAAGGTAGGGTTGCGGGCTCGGTGATCTTGATGCTGCTGGCAGAGGCGGGCGGCAGGCTGTCCGCGCCGTCGCCACTAAGATCACGCGCGCCGAATGTCAGCAGCTCAGCTTCTATGAGATCGCGATCGCGTACGAGCGCAGACCACTCAGATTCAAGATCCGAGAAGCGGTTCAGCTTGTCTTCCACCGCTTGCAATTGCCGCGTCAGTTCGGCCGACTTCTGAACCAGCGAGACCTGTTCAGCCGCGAGCGCATTGGCGGAGATTTCGAGCGCTTGAAATGTCGGGTTGGGTCCGCGCCGCACCGTCTCTGATGGCCCCTCACCAGCCTCCCGCGCCGCGCGCAAATCTGCGATCTGACGATCAATTGCCTGCACCCGGAGGCTTTCAGGCGTATAAATCGCAAGGGCTTCGCTGCGCTCACTTTCCAGCTCTCGCAAACGTACGGCGCTCGTGTCTTCGATGAATAGGCCATGTTGCGCAGCCGTCCCCGAAAGCTGGTTACGCGTACGCGAAAGCTGCGCGCTAACCGCTTTCTGGCGCGCGCTGGTCGTCGACAGTTCGCCTGAAATGACGCCATGAAGGCTCTGAGCAGTGGCGCGTTCGCTGGCAAAATCTCGGATGGAATTCGTGTTCAGAAAGGCGCGAATAGCATCCTCTGCTTCAAGCAAGTCCTGTTCGACATCCTTGCGGTCCACGTCCACCTGGCGGATCGGCCGGTCGCTAAACAGCTCCGCGCGGCGCTGGAGATAGACCGCCATTGCGGCGTTCAACAATTCCACGGCCGTTCCTGCATCAGCATGGGAGACACTCAGCTGGATGATATTGGATTTAGGTTCAGCTTTAACCGAGAAAGCCGCCTGAAACGCGTCGATGCTTTTTTGGAGATAGATGGTCTCGATCAAGCCGCGCTGGCTGGACGGGACCTGTCGCATCTCGCGCTCTTGCGCGGCGCTAAGCTCCGGGAACAAACGTGACATCGGAAACCGCGCCAGGGTACGCTCTGCGACGAGCCGGGTGCGCAGGATCTGAACCTCGCCGCGCACCTGTTCTTGAACACCGAGACCAGAAACGCCAGCCGAACGGACATCAGGACCAGCCGTCACATAAAGGGCGGAGCGGGATTGATATTGCGTCGGCATCTGAAACGCGACGAACAGGCCAAAAGCGAGAATGGGCACCGCCGCTGCTGCCATCCACCATTTCGCGCGCCACAGGCGAACCAGAAAATCGGACATGCTCAGCCGAGGCCGGACTGGCACATAGCCCGCGTCCGCCCGAACGACCCCTCTGGGTCCCCGGTCAGCAATGTCGGTCATCCGCGAGGGCTCCGAACTCGGTTTCTGGTCAGTTCTTAATACCTGTTTGATACTTCCTTAAACATTAACGCAGACGCTTTGTTCTGCTTATTTCATTCCAGATGACCGCTATGAATCGATTGCTTTGCCTTGCTTTGGTTCCGTTTTTCGCGTGCGGTTGCCAATCGATAGCACCCGCACCTCCTGCGGCAGCGCCGCCTGTAGTCGAACCGGAACGCCCAGCGCCGCCAATTGGCGATACCCCTTACCTGCTTGCGCCGGGCGATCAGCTGGAAATCATCGTTCACACCGCCCCGGATCTCAGCCGGACGGTTATCATCGGGCCAGACGGTGAGATCCGCATCCCTTATTCGGGGCCGATCCAGGCTTCCAAGAAGTCGCTTGAGGCCGTGCAGGACCTGCTGCGAGACGCGCTCGCCACCGAGCTTCGAAATCCGGATGTGGATGTCTTACTGATATCGACCGCGCAGGCCGCATGCGGCCAATGCGACCGCTAATCGGGTCTTTCAAGCCGGCCCCATAACGCTTATGCGAATGGAAACTCATAATAGGAGCTTCCTCATATGGCCGACGCCGAAAACACAATCCTGATGGAAACCAGCAAGGGCAGTGTCACAATCGAACTGCGCCCGGACCTCGCCCCGGGTCATTGCGACCGCATCCGCGAGCTCGCCCGCGAAGGGTTTTATGACGGCATCGTCTTTCACCGCGTGATCGATGGCTTCATGGCGCAGGTTGGCTGCCCGAATGGCACTGGCATGGGCGGCTCGGACAAGCCGAACCTGCAAGCTGAGTTCAACGCAGAACCGCACGTACGCGGAATCTGTTCCATGGCCCGCACCAATCAACCGCACAGCGCCAATAGCCAGTTCTTTATCTGTTTCGACGACGCCCGGTTCCTCGACAACCAGTACACGGTTTGGGGCAAAGTGACCGAAGGCATGGACGTGATCGATGCGATGGCCAAGGGTGAGCCGCCGCGCGAGCCAGATTCCATTATCTCTATGAAAGTTGCCGCAGACAGCTAAAGTTCAGCTTCGGTAGACGAGACTGCGCGTATGGCTTCGGCGAAATCAGCACGAACAGCACGATGGTGGGGCGGGCGCTTGCTCGGCTCACGCATCGCGCGGCTGATTTTTGCCTCCAACCTGGCCGGCCTGATCATTTTGATCATCGGTGCCATGGTGCTGAACGAAATGCGCGCCAGTTTTGTCGTTTCGAAGAAGCAGGACCTGATCGGCCAGGCGCAATTGCTGTCCAACCTGATCGGTGATGATGCCGCCTATGGTGAGCCGCAGCCCATCCTGGACGATGCCCTGGCCAAGGATGTTCTCGCCTCCTTGTCCCTGCCGCAAACCTTGCGCGGCAAGATTTTCAACACTGAAGGCGAACTGGTCGGCGACAGCTATTTCCTGTCTGACCGCGTGATTGTTGAAAACCTGCCGCCTCTGCAGGATCCGGATCAACTGACGGTGTGGAGCAAGGGCTTGTCGGAATGGGCGGTCTCGCTGCTTGGATCTTTCCGGCCCTCCGAAGGCGAGGACGCGGTGCGCACCCTCACCTTTGAGGAAGAATTTGCCGAAGCGATCATTGGCAATGAAGCGGCCAGCCAGCGATTCAATGATCGCGGGCAAAGGATCATTTCTGTGTCTCTGCCGATTCAGCATGTCTCCGCGGTGGTCGGCGTTCTGACGGTTGAGTCGAACGATATTGATGCCATCATTCGGGCGGAGCGCGCGGCCCTGATCCCCTTCATTGCGGTCGCTATTCTGGTCGCCTTAGTGACGTCTGCGCTGCTGACGATTGGGATTGCGAACCCGTTGCGGAAGCTTGCCAGCGCCGCAGACCGTATTCGCGGCGGCGCCAGCAACAGACTCGACTTGCCTCGGATCACCAAACGGCATGATGAAATCGGGCATCTCGCCCAATCCGTCGAAGCTATGACCGAAGCCCTGTTTGAACGGATCACGGCAAATGAATCGTTTGCGGCCGACGTCGCGCATGAACTCAAGAACCCGCTCACATCCATCCGCTCAGCCGTGGAAACGGCAGAAATGGTCCAGGACGATCCGGAAAAGCGGGAAAAGCTGCGCAGGGTCATCGCGCAGGACGTCCAGCGCCTCGATCGCCTGATCACAGACATCTCCAACGCGTCACGCCTTGAAGCCGAAATTACGCGGATTCCGGCCGAGCAGCTGGATATTTCCCGCTTCATCCGCGAAATTGTTCGCACTTATGAGAATCTGGAGCACCAGCGGAACGTCAAAGTCACCTTCAATGACGCAACCATGGATGCCGGCCTGACCGTGCGCGGCCGCGAAGGACCGTTGGGACAGGTTCTGCGCAATCTCATCGACAATGCGCGATCTTTTTCACCGGAGGGCGACGAAGTTACCGTCACGCTGCGCCAAAGCCGGCAAGGCCCGCAAACCACGGCCTGCATCCTGGTGGAGGACAATGGCCCGGGTATTCCGGAGGACAATCTCAAAAAGATCTTTGAGCGTTTTT
>JABSQB010000090.1 GCA_013214545.1 Henriciella sp. | reverse complement strand
GATGGTTCCGTTGAGTTTGCTAACGCGTCGATTGACCCTTTGGTGTCGTACCAAGACGCTGCGATCGCCACAGCGGCCTCAGCGAGCCTCACAGGGGTCTTCTCGGGCGTCGGAGAGTTCATCCGACACAGCAGCGCAGAGCGCATCGCCCAGCGAGTCCAGAGCGCCACTCAGGCCCACTATGCGGATGCTAGGGGCACTACGGGTGCCAAGCAGTTAAATGCCCTTCCGCGTGTCATGGAAGACGATGCAGGGAACAGTCTCCTCGGTGAGGTGTTCGAAGAGGATGATTACATCTTCAATGTCCTAGACCGAGATGAGGGAGTCCCTGACCGGAACGCCTTGCCATCATTCGGAGCCCCCGTGCGCTCCGTGGGTCAATCCCCTGATGCCGAACTCCGAGGCATGGGCTCTGTCCTGATGGAAGACCCGACCAAGCCTAACCTTCAACGCCAGACCGTGGGTGAGAAAGCTCACCGCATCAACGAGTCAGGTGGTGTCTATCTCCGCAGAATGCAGCAAGCCTCTCAGAGCTATTGGCGTAAGCGTGGCCAGACCTCCGCATTTGGAGGGGTTGCCCCTGCCCAGGTCGAAGAGTTCGACAGGATCGTGCATATGGTCGCCACCGAGGAAATCCAAGGTATACCCCGAGAGTTCATCGAAGACCCTGACATACAGGCTGCTGTAAGCGCGCTGCGCGAGGGCAACTCCGAGAACCTCTATCTGCTGCAGAACCGCAACTTCATTCCAGGCCCAGGCCGCAAAGGTCACTGGTCTCCCGAGAAGCTCCAAGCAGGCGAAGAGTACACCGGCGTGAAGGGCATGGAGTCTGTTTCTGCTGACCCGCGCTATGTGAAGCGCTCGTTCTCCAAGCAAGGCTATGACCAGGCGATCAACCGTTATGGCGAGCCCCGAGTGCGGGAGATGTTCGCGGATGCGATATACGCGCACCCCGACAATAAGCGCTACTTCGATGAGTTAGCCACCAAGAGCAAGCGCAAAGACCTCGACGGGTGGACCGTAGCCCGCTCCGTTGCTGGCAAGTACCTTCGCACCGTCCGTTCTCTCATGAATGAGGCGGAGCCAGAGGGAAACCCTTACCGCCCTCACTCCAAGGCTGACCAAAAGGCAGCTATGGCGGTGGTCGAACGGGAGCTTGCCGAGGAAATAGGCGACGATGCCCGCGAAGCCCTAGAGTTGTTCGCCGAGATCATCGCGCCAGAACGCCAAGCAGCGCTACCCAACTTCGCCAAGCGAAAGCTGAAACTCCAGTTGGACTGGGAAAAGCACCAGCCGATCCTCAACATTTGGCGCTGGGATGCTCAGACCGCCTTTGCTTCTGCACGCCGGAACATTGCAGGTCACGTTGGCTTTAACGCCGTGGGTGTCCCTGACGTTCGCGAATGGGAGGCGCGTATCGCCCGCATTGAGCGCAGAGCCGCTGGGTTCCCCAAGGAGCAAAAGGCCATCGCTGTGTCAGCCGACAAGCTGCGTCGGGTAACCGATCTGGTCATGGGCGTGAGCCGCGACAAGACCGGCCTCGCCGATGAGCTTTCAGTGGTCGCCAAGCGCTACAACCTCGCGCGTCTTCTCAACAATGTGGCCTTCTCTATGTTCGGAGAGATCGGACTTGCGACAACCACCGCAGGCCCAGTCCGCTTCGCAATGCAGACTACGGGAGTAGGGCGTTACTACCGCGCCGTTCGCGCTGGCAACAAAGCCGAGATCGACTCCTGGTTAGCCTTCACGGATGACCTCATGGGTCACGGGAGTTCCCAGGTGAGAGCCCGTCTCTCCTCCGCGGTCTCTGAGCGTGGCATCGCGGATACTGCCGTAATCGGTGAGCAATCCCGCATCATGCATGTGCTCGACGTCCAGTCCCGAAAGATGGCCAACGCTGGAGCGCGCCTCTCAGGCATGGCTCCTCTCACGGAGACTCTCCGCCTGGGCATCGCGACGAACCTCGCCAAGCGCTTCTATCGGAGTGCCAAGCGCGGCAAGCTGCCTCTCAGCAAAAAGCGCATGAGAGACCTTGGGATCGACGACGCCATGTGGCGGCGCATCTCAAAATCGTTGAAGGCCATGGAGACAACTCCAAGCCCAACGACTGGCAGGTCTCTCCCGGACTTCGACCGAGCGTGGCAAGATGCTGAGGCCTTTGAAGCCTTCGTCTCCGCGATTGACCGTTACACACGCCGCAGCAACTTGGACGCTGGCGTAGGCCACACTATCCTGACCGCCGCTGAGCGTCCCGTATGGTCTGTCTTCACGCAGTTCCTCCAGTTCCCCCAGGCTGCCCTGATCAAACACACTGGCAATGCCCTCGCCATGCGAGACACCCAAGCCGCCGTGCAGATCATGACCGCGGGAGCCTTCTCGCTCCTCGGGGTCTTAGCCAAGGTGAACCTCCAAGCTCAGGCCATTCGCGACAAGCAAGCCCGCGAGGAATACCTGGAGAAACACCTCGACATCCGCAGAGTGACCATGAAGGCGATCTTCTACACGCCTCAGGTTTCCCACCTGCCTACACTCATTGATGTGGGTGCGGGTGTGGCTGGACTCGATGCGCCGTTCTCGGGCGCCAGGAACTCTGGCCTCTCGAACATCGGTGACTTCGGAGCTAACCCTTTCGCGTCGAACCCAACCGGCGATTTGCTCAATGACGTCTTCCGTCTCCCAGGTAAACTGACAGACGGGGCGATCACCGAAAGGGACGCTCAGGACTTCGTGAGGCTCATGCCTTTCGGCAACCATCTCGTGGTCCAAGCGATCACCAACGAGTTTGCGCAGTACCTGCCAGACGAAAACGAATAACAGAAACATCATGGGCCGTGATCACGTCAGACGCGGCCCGTGGGGTAACGAAGTCGTTCGGGTTTTATCCTTGCCCTCAGACTTCATTGGGTGGGCCTGGTCTTCTCTTCGGGGAGGACCGGGCCGTTCGCCCATCTGCAAACCAAAGGATCAACTTCAACTCAACCAAAGGAGCACCGCTATGCGTTTTGCACGCGTAACACGCCCCCATGAGGTTCGTATGCACGAACTCAGCCGCGATGAAGCCAAAACCACGGCTTTCCGCACTGGCCACGTTGTTCAAGCGATAACTGGCAAGAATCTATCCGCCTTCATGCCGCCAAGCCTCAGTCAGCTCGCAGATGCTTATCGCCACCGCCAACTCAACGCGGGGGTCTAACGATGGGTATCCGCATAATCGACAACACGAACCACGGCCCCGTCCTGGTGTCCTCAGAGGATGCCAAGAAGACCCGCAAAGCCCCCAAAGCGAAGACCGTCGACCTGACGCTCGGCGATAGCAACGGCCTCTGCGTCACGCTCGCATCTGACGAGCACTACCTCGCGCAACAGCGCAAACGAACACCCCAATGAAATCTCATCAAACCAAGGAAATCGAAACCATGTCTAACGACGCTACCCCTCATCCAATCATCGACCGCCAGCACGGCTCTGAGATCAAGAACCCCGAAGCGGCAATCGCTGCTACCGAAGTTGGCCACGAGACCGTCTACATCGGCAAGCTGACCGGCAAGGAAGGCCAGGTCGCTCACCTACGAGTTGGCCGTGCGGGTTATAGACTCTTGTTCAAGAATAAGCTCGACGGCTGGTTCCCTGTCCATAATCACAACAACGTCCACGGGGTCGCCCTCGGTACAGGCGCAATGGGCACCCTCGGTGACCTCGCAGTGAAACTCCACGCCCTGGGCTTCGAACCAACCGAAGACACGATTGACTTTATCGACGCCATACCTGGAAGCGCCGCAGCGGCGTACTCTGCGGCCCGAGCGCAGCGCTCAGTCGTCGCGGCTGACTATCTGCCGCCGCAAGTCCAAGCGCTCAGAGATTACTCTGCTGGAGCATCTGTGTTCCGAGGGTACTAGAGCGATGCCATTCAGTGGAGCCCTCGCTATGACAGAGACGCGCACTTGCACGACTTGCATGAAGGCGTTCCCGCTTACGCCTGAGTTCTTCTATAAAGACGCGAGCAAGAGCGGGGGCTTCACCTCAGAATGCAAGAGCTGCAAGAAGGCCCGCTCTCGGGAGAACAGCAAGAAACACTATGCGCTGGCCAAGGCGGTCAAAGAAGCCACTAAGCGGCGCTCTCCCGCTGAGGCTTTCGTTGCCTTTGGCGATGTGGCGGCAAAGCCCAAGCCCCAAAATCGGGGAGGGCGTAGGGTCAACCACATGGCCCGCCTCGGCAAAGCCATTGCGCAGGAGGCTAAGCGCCTCCAGCACGAGCAAGAGCTAGCCGCGCAACCTCTCAAGGCCTGTTTGGTCTGCCAGGAGGAGAAGCCTCTGGGACTCTTTAACAAAGACCCGAGGACCGCCGATGGTCGCAGCAACGTCTGCAAGGCTTGCAAGGCTGAACAACGCAAAGCGAAGGTTGAGGGCCGCGAGGGGCCGAAAGCTATTAAGCCCGT
>JABSQB010000009.1 GCA_013214545.1 Henriciella sp. | reverse complement strand
CAGACGTTGCCGCCGTCGCAGATGCACTGAGCGATGAGCCAATCATTCTTTTCGGCCATGATTGGGGCGCCCCGATCACCTATACGACAGCACTGATCTATCCTGAAAAGGTTC
Source organism: Henriciella sp. (assembly GCA_013214545.1). Taxonomy (GTDB): domain Bacteria; phylum Pseudomonadota; class Alphaproteobacteria; order Caulobacterales; family Hyphomonadaceae; genus Henriciella. Next base: position 96,500 of record JABSQB010000009.1, on the reverse strand, counting down.
GCGCCCTGGCTGGGATGAGCGTTCCATATACGCCGGGAGGTGAGATGGGCATGCTGGACATCATGCGTGCGGTCTATGCGGGCAAGTTCTTCTATATGCTGTACTTCCAGGAAGAGGGCGTGGTCGAGAAAGAGGTTTCGGCTGATCCTGTCGCGGCCCTGCGCAAGATTTACTACGCCATTTCTGGTGATGCGCCGGAGGGCGCGTTTAATGCGGGAAAAACCGCCGACTCAGGATTGCTCGATGGGCTCATCGATCCGGATCCTGTGCCAGCCTGGCTGTCCAATGAAGATCTAAAGGTCTCTGCCGATGCGCTGGATAAAGGCGGCTATCATGGCCCATTCAATCGCTACCGGGCGCTCGATCTCGATCATCAGGAATTGGTCGACTATCGCGGCAAGACGCTTGATTTACCGACCTGCTTTATTGGCGGTGAGCGCGATCCGGTGCGCGCCATGGTGCCTGGCATTGACGCGTTTAAGGCTGCCGGAATGGCCTGTACTGATTTTCGGGGTGTCACGATCGTTCCTGGAGCGGGGCATTGGGTGCAGCAAGAAAAGCCTGCGGAAACCAATGCGGCGCTGGAAACCTTCCTGAACGGACTTTAGCACAGCCTCGTGCCTGCCGCGCCGGTCCGGCGGTCAGACCCTAACCTGCGTAGAGCGAGGCGCTGGGCGCGAATGCGACCAGAAAGAGAGTGGTTGCGGTAATTCCTGTAAACAGAACTGTCAGGCTGCGGGAGAGGATATGATTATTGGTCATCTGATCATCTTTTCGTTCTGGCGATCTCGCCGTTGTGTTTCGTTAACGGCCAGATGGGGACGAACGTCCTTGATGAACACTGTTGATACAGAATAGGGGCTATGCGTGTTTCGAATAAGGCGATTTGATGGTTAATGCCCGTTAACGAATAAGCCCGGCCTCTTTCGCCTTGGCCCGGAACGAGCGTGATACCGGGACTTCAATGCCAGACGGCAAGACCAGCAGACTGCGGCCATCGACCCGCTTTTCTTCCTGCACGCCCTGTTTGGCGACCCACCAGGACCGGTGGACCTGTAGCCCGTCCGCCTGGGAGAGTTCTCTCACCGCATCGGCGAGGCGCATCAGGATCATCTCCTCGCCGAGGCTGGTATAGACTCGCAAATAATGATCCTCCGACGCGACCGCGTGCAGCTCGGCGGTGCGATACTTTACTGGTAACCGCTCCATGAAGGTTTCCAGAGGATTGTCGGCTGACTCGCCAGCACTTGCTTTTGCCTCCTCAAAAATGTGAGCGACGTACATGCCGGTCGAGATGATCAGGGAGATAATCAGCACGTAAACGAACTGGATAATCACGTGATTGACGCTGTAAGGGCCGCCATTGAACAAGAATAGCACCACAGTCACCGGGAATGAGACCGCGATCGCAACGACCGCGATCTTGAACGGCGCCGGCCAATGTTCAAAGCGCTCTGACCAAACAAAGGGCGCAACGAAAACCGAACTCCCCGCGCCAACCGCCATGGTCGCGGTCCAGAACACAAATCTCCTGAAAAACGGGGCGTCCCCAGTGTCATAGACACCAAGCCAGGAGAAAAGCAGACCGAGGCCCACCACGATTCCGCAAAATCTCGAGATTTCAGTCACGATACGCAAACTGCAAGGCCCCTTCATTCACGTTTCGCGAACGACAATGGCTGCATTTCGCGAAGGATTCCAGTCCCTAAACGAAGTCCCGGATGCACTGCACCACCGGTGATGGCATGTCTCCTCCCACAGCAGCCTTGTTTGCTTGGATTTACAGTTTTGGAGACATTCATGACCCGCACTCCCTCCCTCGTCGCCGCGCTTGCAGCCTGCACCATTGCCGTGCCGCTCGCTTCCGCTTCAGACCTGACCGTTAATGTCGAAGGCATCGCTCAAGTACAAGGATCGATCATGCTCGGCCTGTTCGATGAGGCGAGCTATAATGGCGATGGCGCCGTGAACGGAGCCAATCTCGCAGTCGAAGGTGAAAGCCTGACCGTCACCTTCGAAGGACTCGAGCCTGGCGAGTATGCCGTGCGCCTGTATCACGATCTCAATGACGATGGTGAAATGAACACCAATCCGTTCGGGATTCCGACTGAGCCCTATGCGTTTTCCAACGATGCGAAAGGCCGGTTCGGACCAGCCAAATGGGACGCCGCCAAGTTCACGGTTGAGGCCGACGGCACCACCCATACGATCACGATGAACTGATCCGAAGAGATACAAACGGAGTTGATTATGACCCTGTCCAGACGACACTTTCTCGAAGTCGGTATTGGTATCGGTATAGCCGGATCGATCGGGGCATGCGCCACTGCGGGTTCGACATCGCGGTCCACTGGTATGCCAGATTGGCACCTTGGTTACAGCAATGCTCCGGCGGGCGGATTTGATCCGGCACCGATGAAACTCGCCTATGGCAAGGCCCCGGCGGAACTCAAAGGCTCTTTCTACCGCAATGGCCCCGCTCAGATGCAGTATGGCGATCAATATGCCAGCCACTGGTTTGATGGAGATGGTTTGATTCACCGCATCGCGATCGAAGATGGTGCAGCGGTGCACCAGGCGCGCTTTGCTGAAACCAAGAAGCGCCGTGAAGAGCAGGCTGCGGGTAAATTTCTGGCCCCGGGCTTCGGGACGCTCGGTGATGAGAGCTTCTCGGTACAGGGGCCGGACGATATGAACGCAGCAAACACGTCCGTGTTGGTGGTCGATGGTGAGCTTCTGGCGCTCTGGGAGGCCGGATCGGCCTTTGCGATGGACGCTGAGACGCTTGAGACAATAGGCCCAAAAACCTGGCGTGATGATCTGAAAGGCATGCCATTCCTGGCACACCCAAAGGTCGAGCCTGATGGGCGAGTCTGGAATCTTGCAGTCGGTGGGTCACAAGTCGGGATCTATCGCATCGCCAAATCAGGCGAGCTTGAAGACTTTGGCATGGTAAACATTGGCCGTGCAGCCTACATCCATGACTGGACGATGACTGATCGCCATCTGGTGATCCTTGTTCAGCCCTGGATCAATGAAAACCTACGTCCGCCGGTGGTTTCCGGTTTCGAGTGGCAACCGCAGCATGGTCTGCAGATGCTGAGCGTCGACAAGGACGATTTTACCCAGCAGCGCTGGGCCCAGGCTCCCGCCCGTATGTTCTTCCACACTGGCTCGGCCTGGGAAGAAAAAGACGGAACGATCAAATTCGATGTGGTCCTTTATCAACAGCCCATTCTGGGCGTTGGCGGTGGTTCGCAGGAAATTCGAGGGGAATGGATGACCCCCGATCCCGCCGAGAACGGTATCCTGACCCAGGTTGTGATCCCGCCCAGCGGCGATGCCCAGCTCGTCGAAACCGGCATCATTGGCGAATTCCCGCAGGTTGATCCGCGATTCCGTGGTCAGAGGCGTCGCCTGACCGCGCTGACCAGCGCCCCGGCGACAAGCCGCCCGGGAACAACAGCTGTGACCGTATATGACTGGGAAACAGGCCGAGCAGACACGTTTGACTTCGGACAATCCCGCATGGTCGAGGAATTCCTATTCGTGCCGAAGTCCAGTGGTTCCAGCGAAGCTGAATCCTGGTTGATCGGTACGGTTCTTAATCTGAAAGCCGGCGTCAGCGAAGTTTGCGTCTTTGATGCTGCTCGCGTCAGCGACGGTCCGGTTTGCATCTGGCAGGCGGACTATTCATGGCCGCTCGGCTTTCACGGCACCTGGGCGTGAGGAGAGCAATAATGACTGTAAAAACAGCGTTTCCTCCCGCGATCTCTCCTCGCGCTCTGGTGTCGGCAATTCCGGGATGGGCTTGGCAGGTCGGGATTGCCTTTACGATCTATTTGATCGTCAGCCACTTCATCCTCGCCGCCTATCCAGAGGCCGAACCGAAGCTGCGGTTCAGTCTTGAGCCGCTCATGACGGCTTCGACGGCAATTCAGATCCATGTGGTTGGCGCTGTTCTGACCTTTACCATTGGGCTGGTTTTGTTGCTCGCACCAAAAGGGTTCCGGCTGCACAAGACGCTCGGCTGGGCCTGGGTGATCAGCATGGCAGTCACCGCCATTTCCTCATTCTTCATCACCGGCCTCATGGGGTCGAACTATAGCCCCATCCACGCCCTGTCGGCCTGGACGATGATTGGCCTGCCGTTTGGTATCGCCGCTATTCGACGCCGCGATATCAAGAAGCACCGCCATACAATGACCGGCATGTTTGTCGGCGGGATGGTGATTGCCGGATTGTTTTCCTTCCTCCCAGGGCGATTGATGTGGGAAGTGTTTTTCACCGCCTAAACGCTCGCGAATCTTGTATCATACTTGTCATGCTTCCCGCATAAGGAGGCATGACATTTTCTTTTTTTGGGAGACGAGCATGACGCGTGGACTGGTATCAATAGCGGCGCTTCTGAGCCTTGGCGCGTGCGTGACTGAAGGGACCGGAATCAGCATCTTCACACCGAAGCCCGATACGGCAGAAGAGGCGCTGGAGCTTTATTACGATACGATTCCCGACAGTTCCTTGCCCAATGCGGGTGAAGGCGCAGCGTTTCCGGCGCCCGATGCTGTCATCAACACAATCCTGATCGGGTCCTGCCTTGATGAAGAAAAAGGGCCGTCCGCGGCAATGACCAGCATTGCCAATGAACAGGCCGACCTGTTCCTGATGGTCGGCGATAATGTTTATGGCGACCGCAATGGCCGCGCTTATGTCAACAATCAAACAGACCTCGATGAATTACGCGAATCCTTCGCTGACCTCGCGGCGCGGGAAGATTTTCAGAGCGTTCGCGCGGCTCATCCGATGATGGTGGCATGGGATGACCATGACTATGGCGCCAATGATTCAGGCAAGGAGTTCCCGTTCCGCGCCCTGGCCGAGCGCGTGCATGAAGTGTTTTGGGGCCTCGATGACGAAGATGTTGGTCAATGGCCTGGAACCTATTATTCGCGCAGCTTTGGACCGGAGGGGCAGCGCGTTCAGGTCATCATGCTCGACACGCGCTTTTTCCGCTCGCAGCTGACCGCGACGGATGAGTGGGGAGCTCAGGGCAAAGAGCGTTATTTGCCCGCGCCGGCGGGCTCGATGCAGGACATGCTCGGCGCGGCGCAGTGGACCTGGCTCGAAAACCAGCTGCAGCAGCCTGCCGACTTGCGATTCATTGCCTCCTCAATCCAGGTGATGCCGACTGTGCATGGCTGGGAAGCCTGGTCGGTTCTGCCAGACGAGCGCCAGCGTCTGTTTGATCTGATCAAGAAGTCAGAAGCCACCGGCGTGGTGTTCCTGTCAGGCGATCGCCACACCGCGTTCATCTATGAAGAAGATGGCGTGCTGCCTTATACGGCCCACGAGCTCACTTCGTCGTCTCTAAACGTCTCGTTTTTGGGCGAGTCGGAAGAGTTCGATGACCGCCAGGTCGGCAGTGGATTTCCGCCGGAGAATTACGGCGCGGTGGAGATTGACTGGGACGCCAAGACGATTGCCCTCAAAGTGAAGGACAATACGGGCCAAACGGTGCGGCAAAACGATCTCTCATTCGCCGAGATCGGAGCAAATTAGCCCTCAATTTGGGCAGTTTGACCGGGTTCACGAAACAGTGTCGCGCAGGATGCTGTTTGACAGCGCTATCGGCCGCTGTCTCACGGTTGTCAGAGGTGACGGCGATGCTATAAGCTCCACGACTTTCGCGGGCGCAGTATGAGTCGCCCCGCAAGCTGCAAAAGGCTGATTTCACATGAACATTCACGAATACCAGGCCAAGGCCGTCCTTAAAGAATTTGGCGCGCCTGTGGCTGACGGCGTCCCGATCCTGACTCTCGACGATGTCCAAACGGCGATCGACACTCTACTCGGACCACTTTGGGTCGTGAAAAGTCAGATCCATGCAGGTGGACGCGGTAAGGGTAAATTCGTGGAAGCAGCCGCAGGCGAAAAGGGCGGTGTCCGCCTGGCCTTCTCCAAGGATGAAGTGATGGAGCATGCCAAGGCGATGCTCGGCAATCACCTGGTCACCGCGCAGACCAGCGCTGAGGGCAAGCAAGTGAACCGGCTTTATGTCGAAGACGGCGCCGATATCGCGTCTGAGCTTTACCTGTCCCTGCTGGTCGATCGTGAGACAGGCCAGCCAGCTTTCGTCGCTTCAACCGAAGGCGGCATGGACATTGAGGCGGTCGCCCATGACACGCCAGACAAAATCCTGACCCTGCCAATTGATCCTATGGACGGAGTAACCGAAGCCGCCGCAGGCAAGCTTTGCGACGCGCTGGCACTGGAAGGCGCGGCCCGCGAAGATGGCATGAAGCTGTTCCCGATCCTCTACAAAGCCTTCACCGAGAAAGACATGTCGATGCTGGAGATCAATCCGCTCATCGTCATGGAGAATGGTCATCTGCGCGTCCTCGACGCCAAAGTCAGCTTCGATGGCAACGCTCTGTTCCGTCATCCTGACATTATGGAACTGCGCGACACGACCGAAGAAGATGAAAAAGAGATCGAAGCGTCTGAATGGGACCTCGCCTATATCGCGCTCGACGGCACCATTGGTTGCATGGTCAACGGCGCTGGCCTCGCCATGGCGACGATGGATATCATCAAGCTTTACGGCGAAGAGCCAGCTAACTTCTGTGATGTTGGCGGCGGCGCCAATGCTGAGAAAGTGGCGGCAGCGTTCAAGATCATCATGAAAGACCCGAACGTGAAGGGTATTCTCGTCAATATCTTTGGCGGCATCATGAAATGCGACGTCATCGCCGAAGGCGTGATCCAGGCGGTGAAGGAAACCTCGCTCGCCGTACCACTGGTGGTCCGCCTCGAAGGTACGAATGTTGAGAAAGGCAAGGAGATCCTTGCTGCCAGCGGAATGAACATCATTCCTGCTGATGATCTCGACGATGCCGCCCAGAAAATTGTTGCAGCCGTGAAAGGCGCGTAAGACACATGTCCATTCTTATCGACTCGAACACAAAAGTTATCGTTCAGGGCCTGACCGGCAAAACCGGCTCGTTCCACACCAATCAGGCGCTGGAATATTTCGGCACCAAGATGGTGGCCGGAACCCATCCTCGTAAAGCGGGTGAGCATTGGACGGCAGACAGCGGCGCGCAGCTGCCAATCTATGCCAATGCCGCAGACGCGAAAGACGCAACCGGCGCGAACGCTTCGGTGATCTACGTCCCGCCTGCCGGTGCCGCGGCCGCGATCGAAGAAGCGATTGATGCAGAGATCCCGCTTATCGTCTGCATCACTGAAGGTGTGCCGGTTTTGGATATGGTCCGCGTCAAAGCCAAATTGGATAAGTCCAATTCACGCCTGATCGGTCCAAACTGCCCGGGCCTTCTGACCCCTGAGCAGTGCAAGATTGGCATCATGCCGGGCAAGATCTTCAAGAAGGGCTCGGTGGGCGTGGTTTCGCGCTCGGGTACCCTGACTTATGAAGCCGTGTACCAGACCTCCGTTGAAGGCCTTGGCCAGACCTCTGCGGTCGGCATTGGCGGCGACCCGGTCAAGGGCACAGAATTTATCGACGTGTTGGAAATGTTCCTCGCGGATGACGAAACAGAAAGCATCGTCATGATTGGTGAAATTGGCGGTACCGCTGAAGAAGAAGCGGCCCAGTTCCTGATCGATGAGGCCAAGAAAAGCCGCAAGAAACCTATGGTTGGTTTCATCGCCGGACGTACAGCACCAAAAGGCCGCACAATGGGCCATGCCGGTGCTATTGTTTCAGGCGGTAAGGGCGATGCAGAGTCCAAGATTGCAGCTATGGAAGCCGCTGGAATCAAAGTATCTCCGAGCCCTGCCCGTTTGGGTACAACCATGGTAGAGGTTTTGAAAGGATAGAGACGCACTATATGCGTTCTCTGGACGGCCAAACGAGGCCAAACTGACCCCGCTCGGCCGTCTGATACAAAGGACGGTATCAAATGGCAGACGACGGTTCTCCCGTAGACGGCGGTCGCAGCGCACAAAACGCCGCGATGCTGGACACCTTGTTTCTGTATGGCGGCAGCGCAGTCTGGATCGAGCAGATGCAGGCCAAGTTTGCGGAGAACCCGAATTCGGTTCCCGAAAGCTGGCGCGCCTTCTTTCAGGAATTGGGGGATGGCAATGCCGATGCGACCCGCAACGCCGACGGTGCGAGCTGGAAACGGACCCAATGGCCGCGTCCAACCTCTCCTGAAGAGACAGCTGCATTTGATGGCAACTGGACCCTGCTCGAGCCGACGCTAGAGAAGAAAATCAAGTCTGCCGCGCCGGCTGCGACGGATGCCGATGTCGAGCTGGCGGTTAAAGACTCTGTCAAAGCGCTGATGATGATCCGCGCCTTCCGTATGCGGGGTCACTTGCAGGCGCAGCTCGATCCGCTGGGCCTGGATAATCCGGAATATCAGCCTGAACTCGATCCCAAAAGCTATGGCTTCGAAGAAGCCGATTTGGATCGCGAGATCTTCATTGACGGCGTCCTTGGTCTGGAGCGCGCGACCGTGCGTCAAATCTTGGAAATCGTTCGCCGGACCTATTGCGACACGCTCGGCATCGAGTTCCAGCACATCTCTGACCCGGAAGAGAAAAGCTGGCTGCAGGAACGGATCGAGGGGCCTGACAAAGGCGTTGCGTTTACGCCCGAGGGCAAGAAAGCGATCCTCTCCAAGCTGATCGAAGCTGAGACGTTCGAGCGCTTCCTGCACAAACGCTATCCCGGCACCAAGCGCTTTGGTCTCGATGGCGGTGAAGCGGCAGTTCCTGCGCTCGAACAAATCATCAAACGTGGCGGCGCGCTCGGCGTTGACGAGATTGTCGTCGGCATGCCGCACCGCGGACGCCTCAACATGCTCGCCGCCGTGATGGGCAAAGAGTATGAAAAGATCTTCCACGAATTCATGGGCGGCTCCACGCAAGGCGCAGAAGAGTTCGGCTCGGGCGACGTGAAGTATCACCTCGGCGCGTCTTCGGACCGCGAGTTCGATGGCAACCAGGTCCACCTGACCATGAATGCCAACCCTTCGCACCTGGAAGCGGTTGATCCGGTGGTGCTCGGCCGTGTGCGCGCCAAGCAGTTCATGCAGTATGAAGAAACCGGCGAACTCGATCGGACCAAGAAACTGCCTCTGCTCCTGCACGGCGATGCGGCCTTTGCGGGCCAGGGCGTTGTGGCTGAGTGTTTCGCGCTGTCCGGTCTGCAAGGCTATCGCACTGGCGGGACCATTCACTTCATCATCAACAACCAGATTGGCTTTACGACGAGCCCGATGTACTCGCGGTCATCGCCTTACCCATCTGATGTTGCATTGATGGTGCAGGCACCGATTTTCCACGTGAACGGCGATGATCCGGAAGCGGTGACCTATGCCGCCAAAGTGGCGACGGAGTATCGCCAGAAATTCGGCAAGGACGTTGTCATCGACATGTTCTGCTATCGCCGGTTCGGCCACAATGAGGGCGACGAGCCCATGTTTACCCAGCCGGTCATGTACACCCGCATCAAGAGCCACAAGTCGACCCGCGAACTCTATGGCGAGCGTCTGGTCGCCGAAGGTCTGATGACCGCAGAAGAGGTATCAACAGAGGTCAAAGCCTTCGAAGACTTCCTCGACAAGGCGTTCGAGGATGGCAAGAAAGTCGAGACCACCAAGGCGGATTGGCTGGAAGGTGAATGGAAAGGCCTCGGCCTGCCACTGGATGATGAACGCCGCGGCAAGACCGGTGTGTCCAAGTCCAAGCTGAAAGAGCTTGGCGACAAGGTCACCACCATCCCGGATGACGTCAACGTCCACCGCACGCTGGGCCGCGTCATCAAAGGCCGCGCTGACGCGATCAGCTCGGGCAAGGGTCTCGATTGGGCGACGGCTGAGCATCTGGCCTTCGCGACGCTGCTCGATGAAGGCTTCCATGTCCGCCTGTCTGGCCAGGATTGCGGCCGCGGAACATTCTCGCAGCGCCACAGCCACATGGTCGATCAGAAGACCGGTGATCGCTACACCGCGCTCAACAATATTCGCGACGGCCAGGCCGAATATGAAGTCATCGACTCGCTGCTCTCCGAAGAGGCGGTGCTTGGTTACGAGTATGGCTATTCGCTCGCCAACCCGAATGCGCTCGTCATGTGGGAAGCACAGTTTGGGGACTTCTCGAACGGCGCGCAGGTCTTCTTTGACCAGTTCATTTCTTCAGCGGAGCGCAAATGGCTGCGTATGTCCGGCCTGACCATGCTCTTGCCGCATGGCTATGAAGGGCAGGGGCCGGAGCACTCGTCCGCGCGGCTTGAACGCTTCCTGCAAATGTGTGCGGAAGACAATTGGCAGGTCTGCAACCTGACGACGCCAGCCAACTATTTCCATGCGCTGCGCCGGCAGATCCACCGCGATTTCCGCAAGCCACTGGTCATCATGACCCCGAAATCCCTGCTGCGTCACAAACTGGCGACAAGCGATTTTGATGACATGAATACCAAGTCGTCTTTTCACCGTGTCTTGTGGGATGATGCCGATACGCCAGGGCGCGAAGGCAAAGTCAAACTGGTCGCAGATGAAAAGATCCGCCGTGTCGTTCTCTGCTCGGGCAAGGTCTATTACGACTTGTTCGAAGCCCGCGAGGAAAGCGGCGCCGACGATATTTATTTGCTCCGTGTGGAACAATTCTATCCGGTGCCGCGTAAAGCTCTTATGGTTGAACTGAAACGGTTCCCGCAAGCTGAACTGGTCTGGTGCCAGGAAGAGCCGCGCAATATGGGCGGCTGGACGTTCATTCGTGACGAGATCGAATGGGCAGCGAACCATATTGGATGCGAGCATCCGCGTCCTAAATATACAGGGCGGCCACCCGCTGCTGCAACAGCGACCGGCTTGCTCTCAACTCATAATCGCGAGAAAGACGCGTTCATTGGTGCCGCCCTCGGCGACAAGCCTGTAGAAGACAGTCTGGTGACCGGCTAAAGACAAATAGAGACGAAGACAGAGACCAAAAATGACCGACATTATTGTCCCAACCCTGGGTGAAAGCGTCACCGAAGCGACGGTTGGAAAATGGCTGAAAGCGGCGGGCGACACCGTTGCGAAGGATGACGTCCTCGTCGAACTGGAAACCGACAAGGTTGCGGTTGAGGTGTCGGCTGAAGAAGCGGGAACCCTGAGCGAGATTGTCGCCAGCGAAGGCGATACCGTTGAGATTGGCGCCCTGCTGGGTCGCCTCGGCGGAGCCAATGGGGCGGCAAATGCCGCTCCCGCGAAGTCCGAACCGGCAGCTGCGGCTCCAGCCCCTGCGCCAGCTGCTGCTGCGTCCGGTGCCAGCGTTGACGTCACTGTCCCAAGCATGGGCGAAAGCGTCGCTGAAGGCACGATTGGGAGCTTCCTCAAGCAAGTCGGCGACACCGTCGCGAAAGACGAGACGATTGCCGAGATCGAGACCGATAAGGTCGCGCTGGAAGTTCCCGCCACCGCTGATGGCGTCATTTCAGAATGGCTCGTCTCAGAAGGTGATGGCGTCACGCCGGGCGCTGTGATCGCGCGCATCAGTGCCGGGGCGTCTGCCGCTGCAGCCGCGCCTGCGCCAGCCCCTGCGCCTGCACAAACCAGCGCGCCAGCAGCAACCGGCGAACGCCCGGTCGCCCCGTCTGTGCGCCGTATTTCGTCAGAAGCAGGCGTTAATCCTGCGGACATTCCAGGTACCGGCCGAGATGGACGCGCGACCAAAGCTGACGCCCTGGCTTATGTGAACACTCCGAAAGCGGCCGCTGCGCCAGCAGAGGCGAAACCGCCGCGCGATCTTGGCCCACGTGAAGAGCGGGTGCGCATGACCCGGCTTCGCCAGACCATTGCGCGCCGCCTGAAAGAGGCGCAGGACACGGCTGCCATGCTGACCACATTCAATGATGTGGATATGAGCGCCGTGATGCAGCTGCGTAAATCCTACAAGGATGCCTTCTTTGAGAAGCACGGCGTGAAGCTCGGCTTCATGGGCTTCTTCACCAAGGCGGTAGTGTCTGCGCTGAAAGAAATTCCGGCGGTGAACGCTGAGATTGATGGCACCGATATCATCTATAAGAACCATTATGATATTGGCATGGCTGTCGGCACTGAGCGTGGTCTGGTGGTTCCGGTCATCCGTGACTGTGACGAGCTTTCCCTGGCCGGTATCGAAGCTGAGCTTGGCAATGTCGCCAAGAAAGCCCGTGATGGCACGCTGTCCATTGCCGACATGCAAGGTGGCACATTCACGATTACCAATGGCGGTGTCTATGGCTCGCTGATGTCGACACCGATCCTTAATCCGCCGCAATCTGGCGTGCTCGGTATGCACCGGATCGAACAGCGTCCAGTGGCCGTCGATGGTCAGGTCGTGATCCGTCCGATGATGTATCTGGCGCTGTCCTATGATCACCGCATTGTCGATGGTAAAGAGGCGGTGACCTTCCTGGTCCGCGTGAAGGAAGCGCTGGAAGATCCAGAGCGCTTGTTGCTCGACGTCTAGTCGGCCTACAGACATCTGAAACAACAAAACGCCCCGTGATTGCGGGGCGTTTTCTGTTTCTGAGAGGTTAATCGGTCCGCAACAATCTTGCCGGGCGTTTCAATGCTTCCCTGTCCTTTTTCGCATAAGGTGGCGGCTCATAGGGACACATTCGAGCAAGTCATGAGTAGCAGTACGACAAGTCTGTGGGGACGGACTGACGCGATAACCACCAGCAAGGATATGGAGCGGGCGCGCGAAGTAGCCTTAATTTCAGTGCTTGCGCCGGTTTTGTTTATGGCCAGTCTGGTCAGCGCTGCCGTTTTACTTTTTGGCGAGCTCGGCGCGAGTGATCTGTTCTTTCTCTGGCTGATTGGTCAAAGTTTTCTGTGCGCCACGCTGTTTCTGGTGAGCTTGCGAGAGCGTGCTGAACTGTTTGGCGGCACCCGCCAGGCCCTGACTCTGATTAAACGGTTCTCTTTTGTCGCGCTCGGCGTGGCTTGGGGCGCCGTGCCAGGCGTACTGGCGCTGATTGAACCCATGCCAGCTCACCTCCTGTTTGGCGCCATCCTGTCCGGCAGCACTATGTCTGCAGCACTCTTGCTGCAATATATGCCGCGCCTGGGGCGGATCGTCCTTGCTGTCACCCTCGGCGGGTTCGTGGCCAATACGCTGTTTCAACCCACCGTAGCCGCGACGATCGTGTCTATGGTCATGCTGATCTATTTTGGCGGTCTCGCCTTTTGCACACGGGTTTACTTTTCGCGATACAATCAGCGTCTGCAGGACGTTGAGGCTTCAGTGCAGCGCACCCGGGAAATCAACAGCGTCTTGCGGGATGTCGGCTTTGCGACGGATACCTGTTTTTGGTCCACCGATGTGGACGGCATGATCTCGGAAGTCAGCAATGACGCGCTGCTCGGAACAGATCTCAGCACGGAATTGCTCGGACGCGATATTTTGAGCCTGTTTGAAAGCTCACCCGAGCGTGATCTGTTTCGTGCAAGAATGGCGCGCGGATCTGAAATCGTTGCGCTGGAGCTCGAAGTGCAAGCGAGATTCGAAATCGACGCGCGCTACTGGAAGCTGTCTGCGCGTCCACATTTTGATGATGGCGAGTTCAAAGGCTATCGCGGATCAGCGACGGATATCACGCCGCTGCGCCTGAGCGAGGAACGCGCGGCGTTTTTGACCGAGTACGACTCCGTGACCGGACTGCTGAACCGCAATTCCTTCACGGCTGCGGTCACCGCACACCTGGAAAGCGATCTGCGCGACAAATATGAGAGCGCTCTGGTCTGGATCGATCTCGATAATTTCAAATGGATCAATGACACGTTTGGTCATGGCGGTGGTGATGAAGTCCTGTGCCTTGTGACAGAACGCTTGCAGGCCTTCTGCCAGCCCATGGATTTGCTGTCGCGCTATGGCGGGGACGAGTTCGCGCTTCTGGTCGCGCGTCCGCTTGACCAAGGCCGACTTGCTGACTTTGTTGAGGATCTGACCGCCGCACTGCAATTGCCGTATCGCTACGCAAACACTGACGTCCAGTGCGGAGCAAGCGTAGGTCTGCGCCGAATTGATGCCAGCGCCGGCGATGCGAGCGCCGTCATCAAGGAAGCGGATCTCGCGCTTTACGCTGCCAAGTCCAGCGGTCGCGGCCATTGGAAAGAATATTCGGAGAGCTTCAAGGCGCGCGTGCGCGGTCAGCGCGAATTGGCCAATGATTTGGTCAAGGCGATCGAGGCTGATAATCTCAACCTTCAATTCCAGCCGATCATGGATGCCACCACTGGCGCTGTGACGGGTGTTGAGGCGCTATCGCGTTGGTATCACCCAGTTCGCGGCGCTGTTTCACCTACGGAATTCATCCCGGTTGCTGAAGACAATGGGATCATAATCTCGCTTGGCGACCGTGTGATCGAACATGCCATCGCAGCCGCGGCCGACATGCCGTCTGGAACAAAGATTGGCATCAATATCTCGCCTCTGCAGCTGCACAGTTCATGTTTATTGCCGCTGATCGAGTCGAACCTGAAAGAAACCGGGCTGGACCCAAAACGCCTGGAACTGGAAATCACTGAAAGTGTTTTCCTGTCTGACAATGCGTTCATTCTGGATCGGTTGCACAAGCTGAAAGAGCTTGGCGTTCGGATTGCTCTGGATGATTTCGGCACCGGCTTTTCATCGCTCGCTTACCTACAGCGCTTCCCGTTCGACAAGCTGAAACTGGACCAGTCTTTTGTTCGAGGCATCGAATCCAGCGATCAAAGCTGCGCGATTGCGCGGGCGACGATCTCCATGGCGCATGCGCTCGACATGTCTGTGACCGCGGAAGGTGTAGAGACTGATGCGCAAGCGCGGTTCCTGCGAGAACAGGGCTGCGACGAGCTGCAAGGCTTCCTATTCAGCCGCCCGCAGGATCAATCGGCCTTGATCCCGTACCTGCGCAGCATGGAACTCATGCACGCCACGCGGTCTGAGCCTGATGCAAAAGTCGTGGCGCTGAAGCGCTAGGCCTGTGCCTGCTCGTTCATCTTGACCGTCGTCAGTACGGCCAGCCCCATCAGAAACAGAACCGAGATCGACGCCATGCCGATGCGTTGGCTGTTGAACGCATTGGTGAAGATCTCGACGAGTAGCGGCCCGGCCCACACGGTTACGGTTCCGGCAATCGCATAAAGACCGAAGAACTCACCGCTGCGTCCGGGCGGCGCCAGATGGACCAACATGGACCGGCTGGACGAAATACTCGCCGTCGCGGTGACAGCAACGACGCTGATTGAGCCGAGATAGACCAGGTCCGATAGTGTCTGGAAGATTAGGCCGTCCCAGACTTGGAAATTATCCACCAGACCAAAAAACAAGCTTTCCTGCGTGATCGAGAGCTGGAAGCCCAGAGTTGCCACCATCGCGACGATCGAAATGATCAGCGAGACCTTTGGGCCGAGCTTTGTGTCCATCCAGCCGCCCAGAATGCCGCCGCCAAAGGCCCAGATAGAGCCGAATATGGCATAGGCGGTCATCTCCAGGAATCCCCACTCAAGAAACAGGGCGACATAAACCGCTCCCAACGCAAGCAAAGCCGCCATCGCGTCCGCATAGAGCATACGGGCGATCAGGAATTTCATCATCTGGAGGTATTTGGTGGCTTCCTTCAGCGTCGTGAACACTGCGTTTGCGCCATCCTTGAACGCTTTCGGCCAGCTGGCTCCCTTGGTGCCGCCATCCTCGGCATAGAGGAAGAATGGGATGGAAAAGAGAAACAGCCACACAGCACACAAAGGCCCAGCCAGGCGCTGATGTTCGAACGCCTCAAGACTGATTCCGAATTGCGGGCTCGCAAATGGCCAACCGATGATTCCGGGCAAGGCAAACAAACCCACAAGAGCAATGAACAGGATCGTCGCGGCGAGATTGCCCAGCCCGAGCCCGAGGCCTGAAATCATGGGCAGCGATTGCGGCGCACCCGCCACGGCCAGCATCGAGTTATGGGTCACTTCTGAATAGGTGTAGCAGACGTAAGCGATCACCAAAAAGGTCATGATCGTGCCAGTCGAAAAGCCGGATTCGCCCGGGATCGCGTACCAGAGCAGCCACGACATCAAAGCAATCGTGCCCAAAAACACCGCGAGAATTGGCTTTCGTCGACCACCGCGATCGAGGGCGGCGCCGAGGAACGGAGCTGTGAATGCGCCGACCAGGCCGGCCCATTTAGTCACCGAAGCAATGGCCGCCTGTCCGCCAGCATTTGCGGTGCGGCGCGCCGTCTCGGGGTCCATGCCGTCAAGTTCGCCACTCGCCAGAATATCGGCGCCCATCACTTCGCGCGCAAAGTAGGGCGCGAAAATATAGATGACGATCAGGATGTAATACGGGTTACGGGCCCATTCGAAGACGGCCCAGGCGAAGCCTGTTTTGCCGAGTGCACCGCCCTCGCCGTAATGCTTGGATGCTGCATCAGATTCAGTTGCGGTGCTGGCCGCAGCGGTGTCGCTCATACGGGATCCTCCGGTCGCTCTGTCGGCGATTGGAGTCATCCTGCGCGATTATGGTTGGTGTGCCTAGGGTTGTGTGCGCTTGTCTTCGGGGCAAGCGGCCGTGCTAAATCGGCCGAGCCGGGCAAGGTCCTTTTTCCGCCCGAGACGTTCCAGCAGTTCGATCTGTTCCTCGCGCCCCGGCACAAATAGCGTCGCGGTGCCGACCACGACGGCTTGCCGCGAGGCCGGTGTCACGCGCTGCCACCCATCACCGCTGCGAATATGATAACCCGCCATGATCTCCACCCGCACATCACCGAGGGGCGGGACCAAGAAATAATCAGACCGAAAGTGCGAGGTGCCGCCATCTGCCTGGTTGGGAAGGGCGAAGGCTTGCATCAGAGCTTCTGCATCGCGGCCGGATACCAGCACATCAATGTCCGCAATGTCTCCCGGATCCACGCCAATCAGTGCCATTGCTGCGCTGCCCAACACCCACCACGGGTCCTCCGCATCGGCGAGCAATTCCGCGACGCGCTCAAGCCCTCTTTGATGTCGCTGCGATAACACTGGTCGATCTAACTCAGTTCAACCGCCACATAGCGCTTTCAAGCAAAGGAGAAGCTTTGCTCCCAGACGCTCTTGGGCTGCATCGCTTCCATGGGCTCATCCAGGAATTCTGTCAGCACAGAAATGCTCTGCTCGGGCTTGGTCACCAGGAATAGATGCCCGCCATCCTGGACCACATGCAGCTTGGAGTTCGGCAGCGCCGTGTTGAGGATATGCGCATTGGCCATCGGCACGATCGCATCGCTGTCCCCAGCCATGACCAGGGTCGGCATACGCAGAAAGCGAATGAAGGGCAGCGATGACCAACCGAGGAATGCCAGTAACTGATAGACATATCCCATTGGCGCGGGTGGCTTGAGATTTTCAATATGTTGCCCGGCGCCTTCGTCAGCCGCTTCGCCATAGAGGCGCTGGAAATTCTCGCGCATATAGTCTGGATCGGTATAGCGGCGCGCATCTGCCATTTTGGAGATCGCGCTGATCTTGCCTGGCACCATGGTCATGCCGGCCGTGGTCGCGACGAGGACGAGCTTGCCAACCGAGTTGCGATACTGAAACGCATATTGCTGCGCCATGGCGCCGCCCCAGGATACACCCATCACGTCGACATCGCCCATGTCATACTGATCACAAAGCTTGCGGGCCGCGCGGGCCATCATCCATGGGCGGTAGGGGAATTTCGCCGGTTCGCTTTCGCCAACGCCTGGCATATCAAAGGTCAGGATCTCGCGATCGCGCATCCATTCGCCGAGACCGAAGGCGAGTTCCATATTGGCGCCGATGCCATTGAAGAACAGCAAGGGACGCTTGCCGCTCGGACGCTCCGCAGGCCAATAGCCGACGCGCAGCGTAAACGACCCGATGGTCTCCATGCTGATCTCTGGCAGACGCGGCTTAGGGGCGCCGCCTGATTTTCGGGTCGCCATGGCGGCCTCCTTACGCTGTGTGCCGCCTGAGGACCTGTCGGCCCTTAGTCGAACACATATTTTCCTGGCGCATCATAGAGCGGTGGGAACTGCTCAGATCCGTCTTGCGCTGGCGCGGTTTTCATATCGCCAGAGCGTTCGTGCAACCACTCTGCCCAACGAGTCCACCATGATCCAGCAACTTCTTCAGCCCCAGCTGCCCATTCGTCAGCGGTAGGCTCAATACTCGGATTACGAAAGTACTTGGCTTTTGGATTACCGGGAGGGTTGAGTAGTGATTGGATATGACCCGAATTCGAGAGGGTGAACTCGATATTCTTGGATCCGAAAAGGCCCGTGGTCCGATAAGCGGCTTTCCAGGGCGTAATGTGATCGGTGACGCCAGCGACGATAAACAGATCCACATCGACTTTGGTGAGATCGGCGACATGTCCCGCAATCTCGACTTCACCCGGATTGGTGAATGGCTTGGTCAGGCCAAAATCCAGATAGTCTGAATGCAGCTGCGCCGGGAGATTGGTTGAATCATCATTCCAGAACAGAACATTATATGGTGGCGGATCTTCGCCCATCAGGTAATTGTTGACGACATAGTTCCAGATCAGATCATTCGGGCGCATCCACGCGAACATGCGGGCAAGGTCGTCGCCTTTGAGAATGCCTTTGCGACGGGAATAGCGGCGCGCAATCTCAAGACTGCGCTCGGACGCCATAGCGCTGAGCTCACTGTCATCAGTCTCCGGGTCGAGGACGCAGACCTGGAAGGTCAGCGAGTTGATCCGGTCATCGCCAGCCGCTGCCAGTAGGCTCGCAAACGTTGCGGTCGTGATCCCGCCGGAACAGGCGCCTGAGACATTGACCTTGTCTGAACCGGTAATCTCCTTGATCACTTCGGTGCACTGGATCAGGGAGTCGACATACTCGCTCATGCCCCAATCAGCATGGTCCTTGGTTGGATTCCGCCAGGAAATGATGAAGGTCTGGAAGCCCTGTTTGAGCAGGAATTGAACGATACTGGTGATCGGATCGAGATCGCTCGCATAGTACTTATTGATCTGTGGTGGAATGTTGAGGAATGGGATTTCCCGAACTTCATCCGTCACAGGCGTGTACTGAATGAGCTCCATCATCTCATTCTTCCACACGACTTTTCCGGGCGTGATCGCAACGTTCTCGCCGATCGCGAACGGGCTCTTGTCGACCCGGCTCGGCATGCCGCCATTCTTGGTCATGTCCTCATAGGCGTTTTGAAGACCCTTGATCAGCGACTGGCCGCCGCTGTCGATGGCGCGTTTCTTCGCCGCCGGATTGGTGATGAACGCATTGGTCGGAGAGATGGCGTCCGTGATCATGTTCATGACGAAGGCGGCGCGGGCATGTTCCATGTCGCCAAGCTTGAGATCGCCAACCCAGTCATCAAGATGCTCTTGCATGGCGAGATAGGTCTGCATACCGCGCTTGTAGAAGGGATTATTGGCCCAGGCTGGATCCTTGAACCGCTTGTCTTTGCGGCCCGGTGCGCGCTCTGATTTTCCCATGACAATGTCATAGGATTCCTTGGCCATTTTGCTGGCAAACTTGGCATTGGCCACAGGTGAAACACTGGTCCGGCGCAACATCATTGCGACCGAGCCCAATAGCTCCTGACGGTTCAGGCCGCCAAGTAAGGGATTCAGCGCATTGGTACTGTCTGCGGCTGCCTCGCCAATATAGTCTGCGGTTTTGCTCATCACTGCCTCCGATATCCTCCCCGAAACGGAGTTTACCCCGTCCGGCACAAGGCTTGCTCTTATGGTTAAGAGTCTAAATTTGGATAACCTTGCACGTTCAAATTCGTTCCATATTGACCTTTTAGTGTCAAATACAGCGGGGAAATAGAAAGTTCAGCCTAGACGCGAATTACCTGTGATGAAGACACGCGACCGTATTCTTGATGTCAGCCTCGGTCTGTTCAATGCCGAAGGCGAAGCCGCGCAAACCGCGGTTGATATTGCCAATGCGCTCGATATGTCGCCAGGCAATCTCTACTATCACTTCAAAGGCAAGGAACCGATCATCGAAGCGCTGTTCGATCGCTTTGAAGAGGAGATGCAGATCATCCTCGGCGGCACCCATGGCGCGGTGACCTCGATTGAGGACAATTGGGTCTTTGTCTATATCGTCCTGGAAGAGATTTACGACTTCCGCTTCTTCTATCGCAGTGTCGGCGACATGATGGAGCGCTATCCGGCGCTCGCCTCTCGGTTCCGCAAGATACTGGCAATGAAACGTCAGGCCATTGAGAACGTTCTGAACCAGCTGGAGAAGCGCGACATTGTCGAGATTGACCGCCGCCTGCGCGAACCACTGACAAGGCAAATGCTATCGACGCTCACCTTCTGGCTGAGCAGTGACTTGATTGAGGGCGGCGATCGCGGCGGACCCACGCTCATTCACGACACAGTATTGCAATTCATGCTGCTCATCGTGCCGTTCATGGGAGAGGCGGGGGTCGAAGCACTGGACGGTATGCTCGAGCGCCATCGCGATCTGACCCGGCGCTAGGATCTATTCTGGCAAATCGCTGACCGGCATATGCGTTTCTTCGCGCGTCGTGAACCGCTCTTCGAAGGCGACGATCAGACAGGCGCCAATGATGATCACCGCGCCAAGCCAGGTCTGCCACCCCGGATACTCGGCGAAGAAGATCGACCCAAACAGGCCGCTCCAGATCAGGGCAGTGTATTCCAGCGGCGCCAGTCTCTGCGCCGGGGCGCGGGCATAGGCGAGTGTCATCAGGTACCAAGTGACAAAGCCAAGCACGCCAAACATCAAAAACCAGGGAATGTCGCTCCAGTCCGGTGTTCCGAACAGGCCGAATGTGACGGGCAGCAAAAGAACGGCCGGCACGACATTGGTGAACATAGCGATCGTGGTGGCATCCTCATGCGTCGCCCGCATCCGCAGCAGCACAAGACCGAACGCGTACAGGAAAGCGGCCAGAAAACAGCTGATCACGCCCCACACCCAAAGCTCGCTGGCATTGCCATTCTCCGGGCGCCCGGTCACAGCAAGCGCGGCCCCGGCAAACCCGACAATGGTTGCGATCAACGCCGTGAACGTGATCTTCTCTCCTAACAGGATGCGCGCCACAAACGGCACCATCAGGGCGGCGGTGAAGCCGATGATCGTCGCCATCGCGAGCGGCAAGTGCATCAGCGCGAAGAAGAATGTGAAGGCACACCCAAGTTGGACCACGCCGCGCAAGGTATGAAAGCGGATCGCTTCCGCGCTTGGCATGGGACGCTTTTGGGCGCGGAACACCGCCAGAGCGATCAGGGCACCAAACAGGAAGCGCCAGGCCAAAAGGTGGTGCAGGCCTGCGTTCGGTGCGATCGCTTTCACCATGGCATCGATCCCGGATCCCATCGCTATGGCGATCACAGCAATCAGGATCGGATAAGAGAGCACGCGCGCGATCATGCTAGCGCCTTACGAGGAAGTGTGCGCGATTGCCAGCTCTGTCGGCAAACTAATTTCAAGATTGTGCGATGGTCTAGCGCCGGACCTCATTGGAGAGCGCTTGATCCGCTTTGGCCTTCACTGCCTGGCGTGTCATTTCGAACGTGCCGGAGAGTTCATTGGGCCAGCCATAGAACCACTTGCCGGTGATCTTCTGACCTTCTTCGGTGACGACCCCTTCGCAATAGATCGGCTCGAGATCCAGACCCTGGTAAGTCTTGAGAAAGACCACTTCACTGCCATCCAGGTGGCCGCGCAATTGCGCTTCCAGTTCATTGTCCTCAGTGCACTGGAGATTATTGGGTTCCAGGGTCGAGCCGGAGATGCGGCCATTGGCGACTTTCAGCCACGCCGAAAACGCGGCGTTGTCGCCATCGGTGTCTTCGCGCTGAAACCGTCCGGTCCAAACGCCGCTCAATGCGCAAGGTGTATCATTCATCCCCATACAGACCTTATGTCAGAGAATAAGTAGATTCCGCAAGAGCAGGCCTGCACTTTTTACTGTTTATGCGCCAATCAGTTCAATAAATAAATTTGAATTAAGGATTGGTTTAGTATTTGTTAGGGATTTGGTTAAACGTCTACTTCCGCTTCTAGTGCATTGTCTTGAATGAATTGACGCCGCGGCTCAACCACATCGCCCATCAGACGAGAGAACATGTCGCCAGCTTCGAGCGCATCATCGACCTGAACCTGCAGCAGCGTGCGCGCATTCGCGTCCAGCGTGGTTTCCCAAAGCTGATCTGCATTCATTTCACCCAGACCTTTGTAGCGCTGGATTTTCAGTCCCTTGCGCCCTGACGCCAGGACGGCTTCGAGCAGGCTGATTGGACCCGTGACGATAATCTCGCCCGCTTTCTCATTCCGCAAGATCGACGACTCGACGTAGATCGGGCGGATATTCTGGGCGATGCCATTCAGGCGCGCCGCATCTGCGCTGGCCAGAAGCTGGGCGTCGAGCACAGCCTTTTCTTCGACGCCGCGTACTTTCCGCGACAGGATGAGATTGCCATTCTCGAAGCGGCCTGCCCAAGTGTCTTCGCCCTCTTCAGCGATGATGTTCAGCCGCTCAGCTGCGCGCGTTGCTTCTTCGTCAGAGGCACCCGGCGCCAACGCACCAGCAATTGCAGCCTGTTCAACGATGTCGCCCGGCGCACGCAAAGACAGACGCCACAGCGCTTGTTTGAACTGGCTGGCCGCACGGACTCGCTCGCGCAGGTCTTCGCCCGCAATTTGCGTACTGTCTGCCAGGATCAGGACTTCGCCATCCGTACCTGCCTCAATCAGGTAAGTATTCAGCTCGTCATCGTCTTTGAGATAGCGCTCCGATTTCCCGCGCATGACTTTGTAGAGCGGCGGCTGGGCTATGTAGAGGAAGCCTTTCTCGATCACTTCAGGCATTTGCCGATAGAAGAAGGTGAGCAGCAAAGTTCGAATGTGCGCACCATCTACGTCGGCGTCGGTCATGATCACAATCTTGTGGTAGCGCAGCTTTTCAATATCGAATTCGTCGCGGCCGATCCCGGCGCCGAGCGCCATGATCAGGGTGCCGACTTGATCTGAAGACAGCATCTTGTCGAAGCGGGCGCGCTCGACATTCAGGATTTTCCCGCGCAAAGGAAGGATGGCTTGGTTCGACCGGTCTCGGCCCTGTTTGGCCGAGCCGCCAGCAGAGTCGCCCTCCACGATGAAGATCTCAGACTTGGACGGGTCTTTCTCCTGACAGTCGGCGAGCTTACCGGGCAGGGAAGTGATATCGAGCGCGGTCTTGCGACGAGTCAGCTCGCGCGCCTTGCGGGCAGCTTCGCGGGCGGCGGCAGCCTCGACTATCTTGGTCATGACCTGCGTTGCTTCTTTCGGATGTTCTTCAAACCAATCGGCGAGCTTTTCATGCATCAGGCTTTCGACCACAGGACGCACTTCAGACGAGACGAGCTTGTCCTTGGTCTGCGAACTGAATTTTGGATCCGGCACTTTCACTGACAGGACACAGGTCAGACCTTCGCGAGCATCGTCGCCGGAAATGTCGACTTTCTCTTTCTTGGCGATGCCGGTCTCTGTCGCGTATTTGTTGATGATGCGGGTCAGCGCGCCGCGGAATCCGGCGAGGTGCGTCCCGCCATCGCGTTGCGGGATATTATTGGTGAAGCACAGCACGTTCTCATGATAAGCGTCGGTCCATTCCAGTGCCGCTTCAACCGTGATGCCATCCTTTTCGCCCATGACGAAAATGGTTTCAGGGATGATCGCGTTCTTGGTCTCGTTCAGGTGCTGCACGAAGGCCGCGACGCCGCCTTCATATTCGAGCACGGTCTCGTAAGTCTCCGCCTCGCGTAGGTCTTTGAACACGATACGCACGCCGGAGTTCAGGAAGGCAAGCTCGCGCAAGCGATGCTCGAGCGTCCGGCGATTATAGACCGTCATGGTGAAGGTCTCAGGGCTCGCTAGGAAGCGGACAGCGGTGCCCGTATAGGGCGATCCATCTGCTTTGGCAGGGCTTGGACCCACGACTTTCAGAGGCGCCTCTGTGCGGCCGCCATCGACGAAACGGACGTGATGCTCGGATCCATCGCGGTGGATGGTCAGGTCGAGCCAGACTGACAGCGCGTTGACAACGGAGACGCCCACGCCGTGCAGACCGCCAGACACCTTGTAGGAATTGGAGTCGAATTTACCGCCGGCGTGCAGCTCGGTCATGATGACTTCTGCGGCCGAGCGCCCTTCGGTGGCGTGTTGGCCGACGGGAATACCGCGGCCATTATCGGTGATTTCAGCTGAGCCATCGGGATGCAGCGTGACGGTCACTTCATCGGCATGTCCGGCAAGAGCTTCGTCAATCGCATTGTCGACAACTTCGTAAATCATGTGATGCAGACCGGAGCCGTCATCAGTGTCGCCGATATACATGCCGGGGCGTTTACGAACCGCTTCCAGCCCTTTCAGGACCTTGATCGAGTCGGCACCATATTCGGGATTATTTTCCGCCGCTTCCGTCATCGATTTCCGCCCTTGCAACTGATTCGTAAAATTCCCTGTTTTTATACGGGATTTTGATGCAAAAGGGAAATGTTGAACTGGTATTTCTTTCGTTATAAATTGCTATATTATCAATGTGTTATAGGCGTTTCGAGGGCGCCGTCATTCGAGACTGGTCTTGCCCCTGCGAAAAGGGCTTAAAACAGCTGCAAAATCGCCGATTCAGGAGGGGAAAATGAAGTGGGTTATTCGGGTCTTAGGACTGATCCTGTTTGCGGCCATATCGATTTATTTGGGGGCGGATCTGATGCTCAAACCGATGAATGATGAGGCCCGTAGCAAGGCCCCGGGCGCCTTCGCAGAACTCTCCGACGGACAGATCCACTACCGCCTGGAAGGCCCCGAGGACGGCCCGCTAGTCGTTCTGGTGCACGGCTTTTCCACTCCGAACTTCATTTATGAGCAGAATGTCGAAGCTCTGAACGCGTCCGGTATGCGAACCCTGCGGTTCGATCATTTCGGCCGCGGTTGGTCGGATCGTCCGTCGACAAAGTACGATGTTGATTTCTATGACCGGGCGCTGACAGAGCTGCTCGACACGCTGGGTATCAATGAGCCTTTTGGCCTCGCTGGTTTGTCGATGGGCGGGCCGATTGTTTCAGAATTCACGGCGCGCCATCCTGAACGCGTGAACAAGCTCGTGCTCCTGGTTCCTGCCGGCCTTGATCTTGCCGGTAATGACAGCGCCGCCGCGAAGCTCGTCCAGACGCCGGTGATCGGGGATTTCATCTGGCGCATGATCGGCAAGCGCACGCTGCTCGGAGATCCGCAATATTCCGAAAGCGAGCTGGCGCCTGAGAACCGTTTGCGCGGTGATGTTGAAGAGCAGTTTCAATATCGCGGCTATTTGCAAGCCTTGCTCTCGACCTTGCGGCATATGCCCATGTCTGGCCGCGAAGAGACATTTGCGCGCGTAGCAGAGACGGGCATCCCCGTGCTCGCCATCTATGGCGCCAAGGATGAGACCGTCCTCATTTCCAGCGCTGAGCGCCTGGAGACGTTAATCCCGGATGCCGACATTCGCGTGATTGAAGACGGCGCGCACGGCCTCAATTATCAGAATCACAAGATCGTCAATCCGTGGCTGATCGACTTTTTTGCCGACACTGAAGGCCAATAATGCGTCGATCAGTTCGCCTCTGGTGAAATCTCAACCGTTTGTGCGCGATCCCCGAACGCTTCGAACAGAAACGCTTCTGTTCCGGTCAGCCAGGCCTGACCGCCGAGTGAGATCAACTCGTCAAACAAGGCTGCGCGGCGGTCGCGGTCCAGGTGCGCCGCGGCTTCATCGAGCAGAATGAGCGGGCTAGGCCCTTCACCGTCGTCAGAGAGGGCGCGGGCGCTGGCAAGGATCAGGCCAATCAAGAGCGCCTTTTGCTGGCCTGTAGAGGCATCGCCAGCCGGCGCGTTGGTGGGGCGATGGATGACGCTCAGGTCGGTGCGATGCGGTCCTGACAGGGTTCGCCCCGCGCCTTGGTCGCGATATCGTCCCTTGGCCAAAGCTTCGGCGATCAGATCCATGATGTCGAACAGGCTTGCGCCCTCAGCCGCGGCGCGTTCGGCCTCGCCTTCCAGGCTCAGGTCGCCCTTCGGGAAGAATCCCTCCGGGCGGGCATCGATTGCCGTCTGCAGAGAAGTGAGGACCTGCGCACGATTGGTTGCAATCAAGGCGCCAGCTTCGGCCATGCGGCGTTCGATGGCGTCTGCCCATGCCGGATCAACGCGGCCGCGTTCCAGCAGCGCGTTACGCTCGCGCATGGCTTTTTCATAGCGCCCCGAGACGCTGCCATGGCTCGGAATATGTGCCATGACCTGGCGGTCAAAGAAGCGCCGCCGGTCGCTTGCCCCACCGCGAAACACACCGTCCATATTCGGTGTCAGCCAGACAATGCGAATGAGATCAGCAAGGTCCGTCGCTGTCGCCGGTGCGCCATCGAGTCGAATGGTTCGCTTATTGCCGCTCTCGCCGCGCTCCAGACCAACCCCAATCTTGCGGTCATCGTCGAGCGTTGCTGAAACTGTCCAGCCTTTGCTGGCGCCATGCTTGGTCATTTCAGGCAAAGCCGCAGCCCGCAAGCCGCGGCCCGGGCCAAGCTGGCTGATCGCTTCGAGGATGTTGGTCTTCCCGGCGCCATTGGCGCCCCACAGGCAGACCGGCCGCGCGTCGAGCTTTAAGTCGAGCGCCGCGTGGCTGCGGAAATTGGTCAGGCGAAGACGGGTGAGGGCGGTCATGCGGGTCGCGTCAAACGCTCCACGAGAGATCCACGGCCTGTTCAGAGAGCGCCCAGAGCTTTGCCGCCGCAGCTTTGTCTTTCGCCGATTTGATCATCCTGCACGCTCCGACAGCGCCGCGCAGTTCGCCGAACTGGCGAGGGCCATAATAGCGACCGCCTTCAGCGTCCGGATCCGTCGCGCTCAGCAGGATTGGCCATCCGCCGCGTTCGGCCGACTGCGCAATGAATAAATTTGCTGGCGCCATCATCAGCGTGGCCATTCTACCCGGGCCGGTCGATTGAAGATTGGTCGCCGAGTATCCAGGATGGCAGATGTATGATCGCGAGGCGCTGGAAGCGGCCTCCAATCGCCGATTAAGCTCATGGCCAAACATTGCATTGGCAAGCTTGCTCTGGCTGTAGGCCAGCGTTGCTTGGTAGCCGCGCGCCCAATTCGTGTCATCGAACCGAATGTGGCGAAGTCCGACTTTATGGGCGAGACTGGAGACCGTCACGAACCGGCCCTCGCTCTCCAAAACCCGATCCTTGAGCAGCCCGGTCAGTAAGAAATGGCCGAGATGATTGACGCCGAATTGCAGCTCGAACCCGTCTTCCGTCAATGTCCGCTTGGGCGGGAACATAATGCCGGCATTGTTGATCAGCGCATCAATGCTGGTGGTTTGATCAAGCACAGCGTCGGCAGCCGCTCTCACAGAGCTGAGGCTGGCAAGATCCATCTGAATGACCGAAACCGTGTTGTCGTCTGCTGCGGCAGCTTGCAGTTTTTCGGCAGCCGCATCGGCCTTTTCCTGATTGCGGCAGAGCATGATCAGATCAGCGCCCGCCTCGACCAGGCGCTTGCTCGCCCGAAACCCGATACCGCTATTGGCCCCCGTAATCACGAACGTCTTGCCGGACTGATCGGCAAGGCGCTTAGGGGTCCAATTTCGTATCGTCATTATCTGGTCACTAGACCCGCAGCGGCATCAATACGTACTGCGCGCTGGCATCGCCTGGATCAAGCACCAGGGCTGGGCTTGCTGGATCATTGAACAGGAAGCGCGCATCTTCAGCTTCAATCTGCGCCGCGACATCCAGCAGGTATTTCGCATTGAATCCGATATCCATGCCGTCGGCCTGATAATCGCATTCGATCTCTTCATGGCCTTGGCCCGTCTCTGTGCTGTTCACGGCCAGGGTCAGCTTGCCCTCGGAGATTGACAGTTTCACAGACCGCGACCGCTCTGCTGAGACCGTGGCGACACGATCGACCGCGGCTTCAAAAAGCTTGTTGTCGATGATCATCGCTTTCTCATTCCCTTTCGGGATAACGCGCGCATAGTCTGGGAAGGAGCCGTCGATCAGCTTCGACGTGAGCTGCGCGCGGCCGGCCTTGAACACAACTTTGGTGTCAGAAACCGAAACAGAGACATCGCCATCTTCGCTATCGATCAGGCGGCGAGCTTCGCCGACCGCCTTGCGTGGGACGATCACACCTTCCAACTCTTCGGCGCCTTTTGGCGCGTCGACTTCAGACAAAGCGAGGCGGTGGCCGTCCGTGGCAACCGTGCGAAGCTTCTTGCCGCCATCGGTGTCCGCGGTGTGGAGATAGACTCCGTTGAGATAATAACGCGTCTCTTCGGTGGAGATCGCGAACCGGGTCTTGTCGATCAGGCGGCGAAGGTCGGCGGCTTCGAGACTGAACTCGGTTGCGTCCTCGTCCGGCACCATGGTCTGAAAGTCGCCCGCCGGCAGGGTTGGCAGTTTGAACTCGGAACGACCTGAGCTGATCACCAATTGCCGGGAATCGCTATCATATTCCAGAGCCACATCTGCGCCTGTCGGCAGTTTGCGAACCACATCGAACAGCGTTCCTGCGGGTGCAGTCACGGCGCCTTCGGCTGAGATTTTTGCGTCGGCGTGATCAACCGCTTCGATGTCGAGGTCGGTGGCGGTGAAGCGAACTTCCTTACCGGTGGCTTCTACGAGAATATTGGACAGGATGGGGATCGTGTTTCGGCGCTCAACAACATTCTGAACATGTCCAAGCGCGTTCAACAATGCTCCGCGTTCGAT
Organism: Henriciella sp.; assembly: GCA_013214545.1. Taxonomy (GTDB): domain Bacteria; phylum Pseudomonadota; class Alphaproteobacteria; order Caulobacterales; family Hyphomonadaceae; genus Henriciella. The sequence goes on along the minus strand of JABSQB010000009.1, from coordinate 67,754 downwards.
CGTCAATTTCATCTCATCATCCCTTTGCCGGTTATCCGGTCCTGCCCGCTTCCGTTTTTCGCTTTGTCAGACGAATCAGCCCGCTCCAGAATGGGAGCGGGCCGCTAAAATCACGAATTCACAGTGAAAAGCAAGTCCTGACGGAACCTCGCCTGTGGATCGGGACTAATCGTGTCCAGCCAGCCGATCAAAGACAGCGTTTTTCACCCGTTCAATTTCGTCACTCATGTCGCGATCACCTTTGTCGAGCGCCTGCTTGATCTTGCGATAAGCGTGCAGAACTGTGGTGTGATCCTTCTTCTTGTAAGCCGTGGCAATTTGCGGGAACGACTTGTCCGTCATCACCCGAGACAGATACATCGCCACCTGACGTGGATGACAGATTGTCCGGACCTTGCTTGAGCTTTCAATGTCCGTTTTGGAAATCCGGTAGACGTCCATGCAGGTGCGTTTGATTTCGTCCAGGGTCGGCGTGCGCGGTTCCCCGGCAATTCGGCGAATGACTGTTTCCAGCATTTCCGGTGTCGGGGCGAGTTCGCCATACCCTGTCTCAAGCTGTAGACTCCACAAGACACCGCAAAGCTCACGTCCGGCGCCGCGGATTGTCGCGACGATCCGGTCGACCATGGCATCGGTCAGCGCGAAATTGGGTGTATCCTTGGCGATCAGCTCCACATGACGGCGAATGATGGCCTTGCGCATTTCGTCGTCCGGCATCGCGACTTCGACGGAGGCGGCGCCCTTGATCTCACCCGCCAGCTCCTTTGACAGGCCGACCATATCGCCCGGCGCTGCATCTGCGGTGATGATCACGTGTCCACCCATCGAGGTGACGGCGCGCAGCGCTCCGAAAAACGCCTTGTCTGTCTTCGCCTTGCCCGCAATCCAGTGCAAATCGTCGATCATCAACAGATCGTTCTGTTTGACATACGATTGCAGCGCCGATGTATCGCCGGCGCGCGCATCGTTGACGAACCGGGTCATGAATTCTTCGGCGGAGATGTATGCCAGACGGCGACCGTCGTCTTTACGAGCGGTTTCGGCTTCCACCGCTTTTAAGATGTGCGTTTTGCCTGTGCCAGGTTCGCCATAGATTACGATGACACCGGCTGGAATTGGCGCGCCCTTGGCGAGCCGCTTGCCGAGCCCCACGGCGCGGGCATTGGAAGGGCCGGTCACCAGCGTGGAGAATGTCATGGCATGACCGATGGCGGCCTCGCCGTCTTCGCCATCGGCAAATCCGAATTCGGCATCCGCTTCGAAGGCGCTCTCATTCAGCCACGGGTCACCGACCACATCCCGGACATCCGCCGGAATCCGACTCCACAGTTCGAATTTCAGTTTTCGACGCTTCGGATCCACGTCTTGCCAGGCTTGTTGCAAAGGACGCTCAAAGCTGGCGATCACGCGATCCAGAGTCAGTTGATCAGGGGCAGCGACCACAATCGCATTATTCACTTCAGCGACAAATCTCAGGTCTGTCAGCCATTGCTGTGAATTATCGGGTGTCGTCTTCGCCTGCATTGCCTCAAGCGATTTTGACCACAAGGCTTTAGCGCCTAAATGAACATTTCTAACGTTCACCCCAGTTGCGGGCTTCTGCTCCCCAACCCCATACGTCAGCCCCATAAGATGTTCCTTTCTTATCCATTTTTTTGTTCATCTTGGCGACCGTCGGAAGAGACACACGACCTCTGTTCAAACTCGTGAAAGCTTGCTACTAAATACGCTGTATACAGAAGACATTCCGTCGATGGGTTTAGTAAAACAGAGACGGATTTTCCTTGCAACTGAAGAAACTTCAACGACCTGCGGAGACTCCCGGTTGACTCGCTTAAAGCCCTTGAAGAATCACACAAAAATAAATCGAAAAAGATGTGCTTGACAGGTTTGGATGCCCCGTCGTTGCGGCGGTTTCGGCCTTTGTTCTGTCAATGCCCAAATCGTCCGTCTTTTGTGGATAAATGCGTTTTGAGAAGCTGGGAATGCTAATAGGTCACAGGCTGCAAAAAAGCCCGCATGGCGGAACCAGCGGGCTATGCATTTTCATCTGTGCAGAAACAGTATTCGTGCGGCCTATGCCATCGCTTTTACGCGGGCTGACAGGCGCGAAACCTTGCGTGCAGATGTGTTCTTGTGAATGACGCCTTTACCGGCGGCGCGCATGATTTCTGGTTGCGCAGCTTTAAGCGCTTCAGCCGCGGCTTTCTTGTCGCCAGACTCGATCGCTTCTTCAACTTTGCGAACAAACGTGCGCATGCGAGAGCGACGGTTCTTGTTCACTTCGGTGCGCGTTGCGATTTTGCGCACCATCTTTTTGGCTGATTTCGTGTTCGCCATCAAAAACTCCTTTGGTCGCCCTATCTGGCGAAGAGGCGGTAAGTACATAAACCACCCATCTGCGTCAACCGCTGGCGACCAGAGGAAGTGAAGATTCTTCTGACTCTTTATATGAGCGGTGCCGGGCTCGGCAATTACTGGTTTTTGAAATGGGCCTGGCGCTTGTCGACGAAGGCTTCCATGCCTTCTTTCTGATCTTCCGTCGCGAACAGAGAATGAAACAGGCGGCGCTCAAACATAACCCCCTGACTCAGCGGGGTTTCATAGGCTGCGTTGACCATTTCCTTGGTCAGCATCGCTGCTGCGCGCGGCATTGAAGCAATTTTCTTGGCCACGGCTTTTGCCTCATCGACGAGGTCATCGACCGGGACGATGCGCGATATCAGTCCGCATCGTTCAGCTTCTTCTGCGTCCATCATCCGGCCGGTCAGGCACATTTCCATGGCTTTGGATTTTCCGGCAAAGCGCGTCAGGCGCTGCGTGCCGCCGGCGCCGGGAGAAACCCCAATGGTAATCTCCGGCTGGCCAAACTTAGCTTTCTCGCCGGCCAGGATGAAGTCACACATCATGGCAAGTTCACAGCCGCCGCCCAGCGCATAGCCATTCACCGCCGCGATGAGGGGCTTGCGCATCCGCGCCGCGCGTTCCCAATTGCGGGTGATGAAGTCGCTATAATAGGCGTCCATATAGGATTGATCACGCATTTCCTTGATGTCCGCGCCTGCGGCGAAGGCTTTCTTGGAGCCGGTGATGACGATGCAGCCAATCTCCGGATCATTATCGAAGCGGTCCAGCGCGGCGGTAAGCTCGTCCATCAATTGATTGTTGAAAGCGTTCAAAGCGTCAGGGCGGTTCAAAGTGACGACAGCAACGCCGCCATCCACTTCGGTCAAAAGCGTCTCATAGGCCATGCTTGCCAATTTCCTTATCTTGCTCAGCCCACGCCGTCTCGTGCGGCGCATATCAGCCGGAGTCTGTAGAATATAATCAGACAGGCGTCGATAGCTGGGATCAGGTGCGATCCTTGAGCTTGTAGATCAGGTCCAGCGCTTCGCGCGGCGTCAAGCTGTCCGGGTCGATCGTGTCGAGAAATGTGAGGGCTGGATGGTCGGCCGCAAGCACCTCTGGCTCGCTTTCAGGTTCGGCCATGGCGGCGAACAAGGGGAGGGTTTCCATCGCGTCTGGCGCCGCTTCCAGCTGTTTCAGCACTTGCTCGGCGCGTTTCACAGCCCGCGCTGGCAAACCCGCGAGCCGGGCGACCTGAACGCCATAGGATCGGTCAGCAGGTCCAGATTGGACGTCGTGCAGAAAGACGAGCTCTTCCTTCCACTCCTTCGCGCGCAAAGACAGGTTGGTCGCGGACGGTAGATCGTCCGCCAGCCCGGTTAGCTCATGATAATGTGTCGCGAACAGCGCCCGGCACTTATTGGTATTGTGCAAATGCTCGACGGCGGCCCAAGCGATGGCGAGCCCGTCATAGGTTGATGTTCCACGCCCGACTTCATCCAGAATGACAAAGGACTGGGCGGTTGCCTGGGTGAGGATGGCCGCGGTCTCAACCATCTCGACCATAAAAGTAGACCGGCCGCGCGAGAGATCATCGCTGGCGCCAACGCGGGAAAATACGCGATCTGCGATGCCGAGGGTCAGCTGTCGAGCCGGGACATAAAGGCCGGCTTGCGCGAGGATCACGGCGAGGCAAGCCTGGCGCAGATAGGTCGACTTACCCGCCATGTTCGGCCCGGTGACTAGGGCGAGGCGAGGCGCCATCTCGCCGCTCGCATCAAGGGTCAGGTCATTTGCCGTGAAGCCGTCGCCTTGTTTGCGCAGCGCCGCCTCGACAACGGGGTGGCGCAAGCCATTGGCTTCGAACACGGGATCCGCTGACAGAACAGGCCGAACACCGCCAATCTCGCTTGCCCATTCTGCACTCGCTGCGGCTGTGTCGATCTCTGCCAGGGCCGCGGCTGCACGGCTTAACGGTTCTGACTGCGCTTCAACGCGCTCGCAGAAACGTTGGAAGATCGCGAGCTCCCGGCCTTTGGCAATATCGTCGGCGCGCGAGATCTTGCCGGCAAGTTCGGACAGTTCCGTCGTCGAGAAGCGGACATTGGATGCCAGCGTCTGGCGATGGATGAACGTCTCAGCCAAAGGCGGCTGCATCATGGGATCGGCATGGCGCGCCGTTACATCAATGAAATAGCCCAGCACACTGTTGAACTTGATCTTTAGTCCGGCAATTCCGGTCTCGCCGGCATATCGGGTTTGCAGCTGGGCGATGATACGGCGACTGTCAGACTTGAGCGCGCGCGCTTCATCCAGCGCTTCATCCCAGCCGGTCGCAATGAAGCCACCATCGCGCGCGAGGGCCGGCAGGTCTTCATCGAGCGCTTTCGCCAGATCTCCAACCAGAGCAGCAAGATCAGGTTCATTTGTCAGCGTCAGCGCTTGCAGAGCGGCCTCGATCAGCGGCGGTGGGTTGGTGGCGGCGCGAGCCACCTCTGCCACAGCGTGCTCACCCGCGCGCAGGGCCGCACCAATCGCAGCGAGATCTCTTGGTCCGCCGCGGCCAAGGCGAATGCGCGATCTGGCTCGCTCAAGGTCGGGCGCTGCTTTCAACGCTGCGCGCACGGTCTCGCGCAAATGATCATTGGCCAGGAAGTACTCTATCCCGTCATGCCGGTCGCTGATGATGGACGCGTCTGTTTCAGGCCGGGCAATGCGCGCCGCAAGCAAGCGGGCGCCAGGCGCGGTGAGCGTGCGATCCACCGTCGCCAAAAGCGTGCCGCGGCGCGTGCCATCGAGCGCCGTATCGATCTCAAGGCTGGCCCGCGTCGCAGGGTCGATGGAGAGGCCGCTCGTCGACGCGCTGCGGCGGGGTGGATCGAGGCGAATATCGTCCCCGGCCTGCGTAATTGAGAGATAGTCGAGCAGAAGGGCGCAGGCGGATAATTCAGCTTTGGTGAAAATGCCAAACGAGTCCAGCGCTGCGACTTTGAATGCGTCCTTCAACAGGCGCTCACCCGATTTGGCATTCGCGGCGCTGTTCGGGCGATAGGTTTGCGGCAGCCGCAGGTTTTCCTGCGCCAAGCGGACGAGCGGTCGGTCAGCATCGCTTTCGGTGATCAGCAGTTCCGTGACCGGAAGCGCGCCGACGGTTTCTGCATAGCTTTCCGGCGCGAACGGGCGGACTTCGAACTGGCCCGTTGAGACGTCGCAGGCCGCCAAAGCGGCGTCGGCGCCGCCAGACGTGAAGGCAACCGCAACGAGGGCTTGTCCCTGGCGAGGGGGCAGGAGACTGTCTTCGGTAATTGTGCCGGGCGTCACGATGCGCACGATCTCCCGGTTCACAATCGCTTTGGACCCGCGTTTCTTTGCTTCTGCCGGGCTTTCAGTCTGCTCGCACACCGCGACGCGTCCGCCGGACTTGATCAGGCGCGCCAAATACCCTTCCGCCGCATGATAGGGCACCCCGGCCATTGGGATGGGCTTGCCTTCGTGTTCGCCTCTTGACGTTAAAGTGATGTCGAGAATTTCGGCTGCGCGAACAGCGTCTTCGAAGAACAGTTCGTAGAAGTCGCCCATGCGAAAAAACAATAATGCATCGCCGTGCTTTGCCTTGATGGCAAGGTATTGCGCCATGAAGGGCGTCGGTGCTTTTGGCTTTTTAACAGAAGCGGCGGTATCGGGCACGGTCTTGCGAATCCTTCACGAACAGAATCGAATAAAGCAATGCGCACGGGTTGTCCCCCCTTGCGGACAGGCTTATGAGGCTCCACAAATTTTGAAAGAGCCTTGAAAGGCGATTCACATATGACCAACAAGCGTCCCAGCTTCACCGATCAAGAAGCGCTTGATTTCCACGCCCAGCCGACCCCTGGCAAAATCTCGATGATGCCGACCAAGCCGATGCAGACGCAGCGCGATCTGTCTCTGGCTTATAGTCCAGGTGTTGCTGTTCCCGTTGAGGCGATCGGCAAGGATGCGGACCTTGCCTACGACTATACGTCGAAAGGAAACATGGTCGCCGTGATCTCAAACGGGACGGCAATCCTTGGCCTAGGCGATCTGGGCGCGATGGCGTCTAAGCCCGTCATGGAAGGCAAGTCGGTTCTGTTCAAACGCTTCGCCGACATTGATAGTTTCGACGTCGAAGTCGAGACCAAGGATATTGATGAGTTTTGCACCGTGGTGCGCAACATTGGCGCGACCTGGGGCGGCATCAATCTGGAAGACATTGCCTCGCCCGAGGCGTTTATCATCGAACAGCGTCTGCGCGATGAGCTCGATATCCCCGTGTTCCACGATGACCAGCACGGGACCGCGATTATCGCAGCCGCCGGGATCATCAATGCCTGTGCAATTACCGGGCGGCGATTAGAGGATCTGACTGTCGCAGTGTCGGGGGCTGGTGCGGCTGGATTGTCAGTGGCAGGCCTCATTCGCCATCTTGGTGTGAAGGCTGAAAACATTCTGATGGCCGATAGTGCCGGCATTCTTTACGAAGGCCGGACGGAGAAGATGGACCAGTTCAAGTCCGCGTTCACGGTCAAAACCAAAAAGCGCACGCTGGCGGAGGCGATGGACGGGGTCGATTGTTTCCTTGGCCTGTCGGTTAAAGGCGCGGTGACGCAGGACATGGTCAAAACCATGGCCAAGAATCCGATCATTTTCGCCATGGCCAATCCGGATCCTGAAATCACACCGGAAGAAATCAAGGCGGTGCGCGGCGACGCCATCATTGCGACCGGGCGGTCGGACTATCCGAACCAGGTCAATAATGTGCTCGGTTTCCCTTACATCTTCCGCGGCGCACTGGATGTCCGTGCGCGCTCGATCAATGAGGAAATGAAAGTCGCTGCCGCTCGCGCTCTGGCCGAACTCGCCCGCGAAGATGTGCCTGACGAAGTGGCCGCAGCCTATCACGGCGCCCGTCCACAATTCGGCAATGACTACATCATCCCGACTCCGTTCGACCCGCGCCTGATCAGCTTTATTCCCCCCTTCGTGGCGCAGGCAGCGATGGATACCGGCGTCGCCCGAAAGCCGATCGAGGATATGGAAGAGTATCGTCACTCGCTGGCGCGCCGCCTCGACCCGACCGCCTCTTTCTTGCAGGGTGTTCAATCCGCCGTTCGCCGAGACCAAAAACGGATCGTGTTTGCTGAAGGCGAAGAACCACAAGTCGTTCGCGCGGCTTGGACGTTCAAACAGCAAGGCCTTGGCCAGCCCATCCTGATCGGGCGCCAGGCCCAGGTTGAGCGGACAATGAAGCAAATGGGCGTCCCGGAAGGCGCGCTCGACATCGTCAATGCCCGCCTGTCGGATCGCAACGCTGATTATACCGACTATCTCTATGCCCGTTTGCAGCGCCGCGGCTATCTCAAACGTGATGCTCAGCGTCTGGTCAATCAAGACCGGAACGTGTTCGGGTGCTGCATGCTCGCCAATGGCGACGCGGATGGCATGGTCACCGGGGTCACCCGGAACTATGATGTCTGCCTGACTGATGTGCGGCTCTCGCTCGACCCTCAGCCGGACGCGGACGTCATCGGTATGTCGATGGTGATCAATCGCGGCAAGACCATCTTCATTGCCGATACCAGCGTCAATGAGCTGCCGGATGGCGAGCAACTCGCAGGCATTGCGAAAGAAGCGGCAAAGGCTGTGAAACGCCTCGGCTTCGTCCCGCGCGTGGCTTTCTTGTCCTACTCGACTTTCGGCAATCCCATGGGTGAACGGGCCGAGAAAGTGCGCGAAGCGGTTGCAATCATGGATGCCTGCGGCGACTGCGACTTTGAGTATGAGGGCGATATTGCCGCCGACGTCGCGCTGAACCCGATGCACAAAGTGCTCTATCCGTTCTCGCGCCTGTCCGGCGAAGCCAACGTGCTGATCATGCCAGCCATTCACTCGGCCTCGATTTCGACCAAGCTGCTCGAAGGCATGTCGCGCGCGACAATTATCGGTCCGGTCCTGCTCGGTATGTCAAAGCCGGTACAGATTGCCTCTCTGGGCGCCACGGTGAACGATATCGTAAACCTCGCCACGGTCGCAGCGTTCGATATTGATCAGGTTGGGGGCTAGACCCTCGGATCAGCCAGACGCGGCAGCGGCCGGTTCTTCCTCTTCCTCCGCCGGTTCCTTGCGAATGCCTTTGGCATTGTCAGGGCCGTATCGCATTACGATCAAGATCAGGATCGCAGGTGGTATCGTATACAATGCTGTCACGGTGAAGAATCCCGCCCAGCCAATCGCTTCAGAGAGCGGACCGGAGGTTGTGGTGGCAGCCAGCTTACAGAAGAATGAGTAGGCGGAGCTCAGCAGGGCATATTGCGTGGCCGCAAACTGGCGATCCGTCAGCGACGACATGTAGGCGATGAAGACCGACCCGACATAACCGGCGGCGAGATTGTCGGCGACGATTACCGAAATCAGCCCCCAGACAGGTGGTGTGTCGACCGTAATGTCCGGCGGCAGCTCAATATTGTTTGAGACCGCATTGGCGACGATATCGAGATTTGGTCCGGCGGCGATCGCGAGGCCTGCAAACGCGCCATTGGTGAGCAATGTCAGCACGGCGCCAGCCAGCAATGCTGGCATCAGGCTGTAGCGCACAGCGACGAAACCGCCGACAAAACCGCCAACAATGATCGGCCACGGACCAAGCAAACCCTGCACATAACCGACTGTGGTGCCGGTGTATCCAAGGTCCACGTAGAATGGGCTGGCCATAACGCCCATCGTGAAATCGCTGATGCGATAGAGGGTGACGATGCCTGCGACCGCAATGATCCAGACCCCGAATTTGCTGACGATCTGCCAGAAAGGTTCAATGACGGCGTCGCGAACCTTCAGTGCAAACGGTTTGCCGGGCTCTTCTTTGCGATCTGAATGATCGGGCTCGCGAATGAAGAAAATTACGATGACCCCGAGGACGGCCATAACCGCGGCCATGGTGATATAGGCGATGTGCCAGCTTGCCTGGTCGGCGAGGACCATGCCGAAGCCGGAGAACATGATCGCGAAACGGTATCCAAGATTATACACCGCGGCCATGTTGGCTTGCTCGTCATTCGGCGCTGATTCAATCCGCCAGGCATCCACCGAGATGTCGAGCGTCGCGCCAGAAAAGGCCAGGATCAGGGCGCCGATAACCGTCGGCAACAAAGCCACGGCCGGATTGGAGGCGCCGATCGTAAATAATCCGATCGTGGTTCCGGCGATTGCCAGAAGCATCCAGCTGCGGCGCTGGCCGAGCATCGAGTTCAAGAAAGGTAATGGAATCCGGTCAACCGCCGGGGCCCAGAGAAACTTCAGGGAATAGGCGAAGGACACCGCATACAATCCACCGATCGTGGTTCGATCGATGCCGACTTCACGGAGCCAGAATGACAGTTTTTGAAACACCATCATCAGCGGCAGACCGCTGGCAAAGCCGAGCGCCAGCATGGCGAGCATCGACCATTTCAGGTAGACTTCAAAAGATTGCCGCCAGGTTGTTGGGGCGTTCGGATCAATCCGCCGGGATGCGACCTCGCTCACGCGGCGCCTGCAGTTTTGGTCTGGCTGGTCCATTTCAGGGCCAACTGACGCAGGGCCTCGGCGTCCAGGGGCTTGGCGGCGACGCCATTGGCCCCGGCATCGCGCGCGCGGCGTTCAATTTCGGGATTGATTTCAGCTGAAACGGCGATCACGGGCATGGTATGGCCCGCGGCGCGCAGCTGTTTGGTGGCTTCAAACCCGTCCATGATCGGCATCCTCAGATCCATCAATATCAAGTCTGGACTGATTTGCTCGACCGCGTCGAGAGCCTCGCGTCCTGTTGAGGCAACCGTGGCGGTGAATCCTGACGATTCCATGGCACGCCGCGCAATCAGGGCGTTAATAGGATTGTCATCGGCAATCAGAACATGGCCTTGCCCGGTTTCAAGCGTGTCAGATTCGCTGGCGACGGCGCCGGAAATTGCCAGTCCGGCGCGCTCAATCAGCGATTTGGCCCGTAGGGGGCGCACCATCCAACCGGCTGCGCCAAGCGTGCGAAAACGCGGCATCTCGGCTCGGTCCTCTGGGCGCAGAACAATCAAGACAGGGGCGGTATTGCAGAGCGCGCGCAAAGTGTCTTCCGGCAGATCAGCGCCGGCGAGGATCAGGTTCGCTCGAACCTTCAGCGCCGCGCTGGGCGGTAGGATGTTGAGCACTTCGGCCCCAGCTTTCAGCAAGGAGGCCGCTGCAGATAGGGTGGTCGCGGCGGGCAGGCCGACCAGAATAACCCGGCCTTCAATCGCATCATTCGCGGCGAGATAGGCCTCGGATTTTTCCTCTTCGAAGGGTAGATTGACCCGGAAACAGGTGCCAACCCCGACGGTGCTGGACACAGATATCTCGCCACCCAGCGCTTCGCAGATCCGGCTGACAATCGCGAGGCCGAGACCGACGCCGCCATCTTTCTGGGTATCGGTGTGGCTGACTTGCTGGAACGCTTCGAAGAGCTGCGCCTGATCAGCTGGCGCGATGCCCGGGCCGGTATCGAACACGTCGAAAATGAGCTGACCATCCTTGAAAGCCAGATCGACGAGAATCGAACCTTCGTCGGCGAATTTGAGGGCGTTTCCGATCAGATTGAACAGGATCTGACGGGCTTTACCGGCATCCCCGCGCAGCGTCAGCGCCCGGTCAGCTTGACAACGCAGCGCTATGTCGAGCCCGCGGGCATGGGCGCGCGGCGACAGCAGTTCAATCACCTCGCGCGCAAGGGCGGTCGGACGGAAAACCTCGTTGGAGAGTTCGATCTCGCCTGTATCGAGGCGGGCAAAATCGAGCACATTGTTGAGCAGATCGAGCAGTCGCTCGCCGGAATTCTGGATCGCATCCGCATATTCTCGCTGCGCAGGCGACAGTTCGGTTTCGAGCAAGAGCGATACGGTCCCGAGAATGCCGTTTAGCGGCGTGCGGATCTCGTGACTGGCGGTGGCCAGAAAAGACTGTTCAGGACTGAGCTTTGGATCATTCTCATTCATCCTCCCATTTATGCCACAAGGCATTGAGGATTTGCTTAATGCATCCCGCGTTTTCGCGGCCTAGTGCGCCAGCGCGCCGGACCTGGCCGTTTCCATATCCGCTGCAGGGCGGTGGCGATAGGACAAAGCCTCGGCGACATGTACCCGCCGCACCTGATCTGAGGCCTCCAGATCGGCGATGGTACGGGCCACTTTCAACACCCGATGATAGGCCCTGGCCGACAGATTGAACTTCGCCGCGGCGTCGGCAATCAGAGCTTCTCCTGCCGCATCGGGCGCGGCGTGGGCGTCCAGTTCAGCGCCGGTTGCATCGACGTTTAGGCACCGATGCGCGGGCGTAGACACGTCGGCATAGCGCTCAGCTTGCTGGACCCGCGCGGCAGCGACCCGTTTTGCAACGTCGGCGCTGCCCTCAGAAGGCGGTGGCAAGGCAAGGTCAATCGCGGTGACGGCGGGTGTATCAAAGAACAGGTCGATACGATCGAGGAACGGTCCGGACAGACGCGCCTGATATTGCTGCGCGCAGCGCGGGGCCTTTCGGCACGGGGTCTCCCCACCGCCACAGCGACAAGGATTCATGGCAGCGATCAGCTGAAACCGGGCCGGGTATTTCACATGCCGATTGGCCCTTGAGATCGTGACCTCGCCATCTTCCAGAGGCTGCCTCAAACTATCGAGCACCTGGCCAGAAAACTCGGGCAATTCGTCCAAGAAGAGCACGCCATGATGAGCCAGCGAAATTTCGCCAGGACGCGCCCGGATGCCGCCGCCAACCAGAGCGGCCATAGACGCGGAATGGTGCGGCGCACGGAACGGACGGGCGCGGGACAATTGCCCACGCTCAAGCAGGCCAGCTACGGACTGAATTTGCGAAGCTTCCAACAGTTCCTGCGCTGACAGATCGGGCAAAAGTCCCGGTAAGCGTTTGGCCAGCATTGACTTTCCCGATCCGGGCGGCCCGCAAAACAGCAGATTGTGACCGCCTGCCGCGGCAATCTCGAGCACGCGCTTGGCGCCGTCCTGTCCTTTGACATCTCTCAGGTCGAGCGGAACAATCGGCGCAGCGAGCTCCCCCGGAGGCGGGCAGGAGAGCGGCGTTCGGCCAGAAAAATGGTTGATCAGACTGAGCAGATTGGGTGCTGCGAGATTGCCGTCTCCGGCCCAGGCTGCTTCGGGACCGCAAGCCTCTGGACAGATCAGACGAAGATCCATTTCAAGCGCCTGCATGGCGGCGGGCAGAACCCCAATCGTTGCGGCAATGCGGCCATCCAGAGACAGTTCACCAATCGCAGCATGGCCATCAAGGGCATCTGGCGACAGAATGCCCATGATCGCTAAAACACCGAGGGCGATCGGAAGATCATAATGACTGCCTTCCTTGGGCAGGTCAGCGGGGGCGAGATTGACGGTGATGCGCTTAGGCGGAAGCGCCAGCCCAATCGCGCTAAAGGCGGCGCGGACGCGTTCCCGGCTCTCAGCCACAGCTTTATCTGGCAAACCAACAATCGTGAAGATCGGTTGGTTTCCGCCCGCCATGTGTACTTGTACATCAACAGGATTTGCGGCGATGCCTTCAAAGGCGAATGTCGTTATACGGGCGACCATAAGTGTTCCTTTCTTCCTGTTCTGCATAACAGAAAGCAAAGAACAAATAAAGAACGATTTTATACTTTAATCGAGACGGATAACAGGTTCGTCGTCAATCGGTTCGATTTCAAGTTCGTCGGTTTCTTCTTCGACAATACTTGCGCCGATCTCCGGGACTTCTTCGAGTCCACCGGAAGCGCCCAGTTCCGTTCCGAGATTGAACCCATCCGTATTGGAAGTTTCGATCCCTTCGATCCCTTCGATCCCGAGATTGAACTCGCCCGCGGGAATAGCCTCAGGCGTTTCCATTTCGGTCGGAAGGCCGAGATTGAACCCGGTCATATCGACTTCGGCTTCGGTCGAGGTTTCGGTAGATGTCTCTGCTTCAGGTGTCTCTGCGTCGCTGTCACTGGCCTGCGAGCAGGCGGTTCCGGCTATGGCGAGCGCGAGGGCGGATGCGATTGAAAGAGCTTTCATATTCATGGCTCCGATTTTGGCCGTCTGGCTATGTGTTGGCAAGTTTATCTTGCACCACCTTCCAAAACATTGCCGCTGGATCGCGTCCTGTAAAGTCACGAACCTGTTGGACGCCCGTTGGAGACGTATTGTTGACCTCAGTCAGTCTCCCGCCAATCACATCGATACCGACCAGAACCTGCCCGCGAGCCTTTAAGTGCGGGCCTATCGCGGCGCAGATGGCGAGGTCGGCCTCGCTGAGATCACTTGGTTCAGCCGTCCCGCCAACTGCGAGATTTGAACGGGCATGACCCTTCAAAGGCACCCGGTTGAAGCCGCCAACGGCCTCCCCATCGATCAAAATGATTCGTTTGTCACCTTCGGCCACAGCCGGCAAAAAGGCTTGTACAATCAAAGGCTCGCGTGTCCGCCCGAGGAACAGATCGACCAGGGGCCCGAAATTGCTGTCTTCGGGTTTGACGCGGAACACATCGCCGCCGCCAAAGCCATAAAGCGGTTTGATGATGACATCCTTATGCGCATCGCGAAACGCGTTCATCTCGGCCTTGTCGCGCGTGATCATTGTCGGCGGCATGAAGTCCGGTACCAACAAGGGGTAGAGCTTTTCTGGCCCTGAACGCACATGCTCTGGATCATTCAGAACCAACGTATCCGGCTTCAGCAGTTCAAGAATATGGCAAGCGGTGATGTAGGCCATGTCGAATGGCGGGTCTTGCCGCATCAGGACGACATCGACGTCATTTCGCAGATCCAGGGTGATCCGGTCTTTAAACGTTGCCGGGTTTCCCGGGACGCGCTGAACCGTCATCGGCCGGGCATAGGCCGTGATCCGTCCTTCAGAGTAAGTCTGGTTTTCCGGTTGGTACTCAAACAGTTCGGCGCCAATCTTCTGCGCCGCTTCGGCGAGCGCAAAAGTCGTGTTGGACTCCACAGCCGCGGTTTCCAGGGGATCGGTTTGGATGGCGACGCGCAGAGTCATGGCGGTTCCTCATAAAATTCAGACGCTTATATGAGGACGCTCGCTGAGATTGCAAAGCGATTATCAAGCTCGAACATGAGACAGGATTTTAGCTGCCGGGACCGCCAAGCAGCTCGCCCGACTCGACTTCGGCCGGTTGAGCAGGCGTGTAGGGCACGATTTCGCCGCGCTCATTGCGCAGGCGGACATAGGACACGACTTGATTGACGCCGCCAACCTTGCTCGCTTCCTCCGCCGCTTGTTCGAGCTCTCTTGCTGAACGGGCAACGCCCAAAAGATAGACCGTGCCGCCATAGGTCTCGACATTGAAATTATTGGCCTGAACCGTTGAGGAGCCGAGCAAACGGGCGCGAACGCGGGTCGAGATCAGCTCATCTGAAGCATTCGCAAAAAAACCGCCGGGGGCTTCGACCCGAATCTCGTTGGCAACGTCGTCGGCGCGGCGCACCGACCATGCGAGGCTTTCAGCCTTGAGCCGCAATTCCGGCGTCCAGACCCGGCCGGATAACAACACAACGCCGCCCGCGACTTCCACGTCGACTTCGGACATGCCGCCATTGGCGAGCAGTTTGGATTTAATCTCATTGGAAACCGCAGCGTCGTCCAGGGCTTCCCCGAAAGAGCGTTCCTGCGTCGCGGTGACTGCAGTTGCACCTGCGGCTCCGACAATTGCGGTGGCACACCCGCCGGCGAGCGGGAACAGGGCGATCAGGCTGAGGCTGGCAACGAGACGAGACATAGAATGGTTCCTCAAATTTCCTGCGGGCGATTTAGAACAGGGATGGGGCGATATTGCGGCATCGATCAAGGGCGCCAGAAGTCCTTGTAATGTTTTGGCAGAGCCCATGGCGTGACAGCAATCAAATCATAGCGCCAGTCGAGCGCCGCGGCACGGACATTTTGGCTCGCCCAAAGTTCACTGGCGCGCGCAATTCGTTGCCAGGCGCTCCACGGAACCGCTGTTTGAGCCGCCTCCAGCGAGGCGCGTTGTTTGACCTCGATGAAGGCCAGAACCGATCCGCGCCGAGCGATCAGATCCACTTCGCCAACTTGCAGCTTCACGCGATGAGCGAGGATACTTTATCCCTTCAAGCGGAGCCACGCAGCTGCATAGTGCTCCGCCCACCGGCCGCGGCGCTCGGCCTGTTTGCGCTTGCGGCTAGCCATCTTTCAGAGCGAGTGCGCGCTGATATACGTCCCGTTTTGGTAGATCCAGTCGCGCCGCAATTTCAGCTGCGGCCTGTTTGACCGACAATGATTGCAGCGCTGTTCGAATAGCATCGTCGAGGGCTTCCTCGCTGATCGCCTCGTCCAGCGGCGGGCCGACGAGAAGCACGATTTCGCCTTTTGGTGGACCAGTCTCGCTGTAATGGGCTGCGAGTTCGCCCAGCGTGCCGCGCCGCGTTTCTTCGAACAGTTTGGTCAGCTCGCGGCTCACGGCAGCTTCCCGCTTTTCACCCAATACTGTCGCAAGGTCTCTCAAGCTGTCCGCCAGACGCGGGCCGGATTCATAAAAAACCAGCGTCGAGGGGACGCCGACAAGTTCTGCCGCAGCTTTCTGCCTGGCGTTGGTTTTGGACGGCAGGAAGCCGCAAAACATGAAGCGATCGCTTGGCAAACCGCTTGCGACCAGGCCAGCGAGGAGGGCGGATGCGCCTGGAACTGGAAAAACGCGGTGCCCGGCATCAAGCGCAGTGCGAGAGAGTTTCCAGCCTGGATCGGACACCAGCGGTGTGCCCGCATCGCTGATCAGCGCGATGGTGGCGCCGCCCGCCAGCTTCTCAAGAATTTCAGGTCGGCGCTTTGCCCCATTATGGTCATGGTAGGGGCTGAGTTTGGCGCGGATGCCGTGTGCATCTAGCAATCGTCTGGCGACGCGTGTGTCTTCAGCGAGTACTTCATCCACGGCCTGAAGCGTGTCGAGCGCCCGCAGGCTGATATCGCGCAGGTTCCCGATTGGAGTCGCGACGATGTAAAGACCGGACTCAAGCGGTTGCGCCGCCGCGGTCCCGGATTTAGGCTCGCTTGATAAGCGACTCACGTCGCCGCCATCTGGTGCAGTGGAAGAGGGATACTTTGATGACATCACCGGCAACATCGCGCGTCCGCAGGCCCCTGCCAATCCTGTTTTTTGCGACTTTTCTCGCTCTGGCAGGCTGCGCAACCCAGGCGCCTGGGCCGGTTGGGCCGATTTCGACCGGAAATCCGCGCGTCGATCCTGTGCCGGGGACAGAAACGACCAATCCAGATGGCAGCCCGATCGAAGAAGAAGGCATGGGCGAGATCGTCATACCGGAAGGCCCGTTCACGCCGCCGCATATGCAAGGCCGCGAGATTATTCGCGCGGGCGTGATGCTGCCATTTACGCATCCCAATCCTCGCGTGCGCCAACAAGCTGAGGGCATGCTGGCCGGAATTGAGCTCGCGCTGTTCGATTATGGCAATGAGAATATCGTGCTTCTGCCCAAGGATACCGGTGGGTCGCAAAGCCAGGCGACGACAGCGGCAGAAGATCTCGCCAATAAAGGCGTCGATGTCGTACTCGGTCCGCTCTTTGGCGCCAATGTTCAGCCAGTTCGTGAGGCGGTGACGCCAGAATCGGATCCTGGCTTCTTCGGCATCGGGGCTGAAGAACCGGAAGAGGGCAAGCCGGTGATTGCGTTCTCAAACGACAAGTCAGTCGCGAGCTATGGTGCCTGGCTGGCCTCGATCGCGCCGGAAGAGGAAGTTGCGGCGATTGTCGAATATGCAGCTCTGCGCGGTTATGATCAGTTTGCGTTCTTTGGCCCGCAAAGCAGACTCGGCACCCGGATTGAAGGCGCGATGCAGGAATCGGTCTTGCTGAATGGCGGCTTCATGCTGGCCTCCAGCTTCTATGAACCAACGACCGCAAACCCGAACACGGAAGCTGAATATTTCGCGCAAACGATCGCGGCTGCGGTTGAAGCTGGCGGCAGCGTCGCTGTGTTGGTGCCGGAACGCGGCAACCGTCTGCGCCGGATCGCGCCATTGCTCGCCTATTACGGGGTTGATACGCGGCAAGTGAAGATGCTGGGCCTCGGCGGTTGGAATGACGAAGCGGTCTGGCGCGAGCCAAGTTTGCGCGGCGCCTGGTTCCCGACAGCCCCGGCGGGCGACATTGCTGATTTCGAGCAGAGCTTCACCCGCCTGTACGGCACTGAGCCAAGCTCTCTGGCCGCAGTCGCCTATGATGCAGCAGCCCTGGTCGTTGCGCTTTCACAGGACGGCGTTCTGGAGACGGAAGAACTGATCAATCGCGATGGGTTCCTTGGTGTGAACGGCCTGTTCCGGTTCCGAACCGACGGGTCAGCGGAACGGTCGCTTGCGATTATGGAAATCGATCCGACGGCTCCGGATGGCAGCGGGGTCAGGGAGATCCTGCCGGTCTCGCCAAGCTTCGATGAAACGATCGGCTAAATCGCCGCGTGGGCAAAGGCCCAGGCGATCGCGGCCTGTCCGCCATAATATAGAAACCAGACCGCACGTGCGGTCACGCGCTTGATAGGCGCATCCGATTTCAGTCGAAACAGCTCAATTGCAAGGATTGTATCCGAGGCGGCGAACGCGATTGCGCCAATCGCAGCGAGCCAGAGCACCGGATCGAGCCGCAAGGCGGCGTTCACCATCAGCAGAATGATAATCGCATAAGCCGCCACGGGTAAGCGCATCGCCTTTTCCATCCAGGGCAGCAGCGAACGCAGGAACAGCGCGCCGGCAATGGTGACGGTGATCTGAATGGCAAGGATCGGCAGGTTGCGCGTCTCGGCGGTGTGCTCCCAGAACAGCGGGACATAGGCGGCATGGGCAATGAAGAAGGCCGCCATGCCGGGCAGCAGATACTTGTCTTCTCCTGCGCCGAGAAAACCGTCACCAAGAGTGCTAAATGCGAGCGCGGCGACGATCAAAACCGGCGCGCCCGCGGCATACGCCCAGCCTGTCAGCAAGGCCGTTGCGCCAATTTTTACGAGAACCCTCGCGGTGGAGGGCGCAGAGTTACAGAAGAACAGTCCATAGATCAGCGAACTGAGCGCTGATGCATAGAGAATATAGATCATGCCCTAAGCTGTAGGCTGCTCAGGCAATCCTAACAAGCGCCGGGCAGCGATGCGGTGTGGCTCGCGAATATGCACGCCGACAAGGCCGATCGCGGTGGCGAGCACGGTTGCGTCGTCGGTAAAGCCGAGTCCGGTCAACACATCCGGGATGGCATCAACAGGCAGCACGAAATATCCGAGCGCCGCGAACAGGACCATTTTCACTTTTGCCGGCGTTTGCGGATCGATGGCGCAATAATAAGACGCAGCGAGATCATCGGCGAATGGGATACGTCCAGCGACCCGGAGCAGCTTCGGCAATAGCTTACGCTTGGTGCGTCGCCGCTGCCGCTCCGTCGGGATCGGCAACTGCGTTGGAATGCTGTCGCCATTTTCTATGATGATTTCCGTTGGGTCAGACATTGGCCGCGCGCTTACTTCCCTCTAAATCGCCTCCAAGACTAGATACTGGAGGATATTCCATGGAACTCAACTCAAACATTTCAGCCGTCATCACCGGCGGTGCGTCAGGCCTCGGCGCAGCAACAGCACGGCTGCTTTCCAGCCATGGCGTCAAATGCGCACTTTTCGACCTAAACGAGGAAAAAGGCGAAGCCGTGGCGAGCGAAATCGGCGGCGTTTTCTGCAACGTCAATGTGACCTCCGATGAAAGCGTTGATGCCGGATTTGAGAAATCCCGCGCCGCCATCGGTCAGGAGCGGATCCTGATCAATTGCGCCGGCACTGGCAACGCCATCAAGACCGCTAGCCGTAACAAGGAAACTGGCGAGATTACCCACTTCCCGCTGGACCGGTTTGACCTGATCATTCAGATCAACCTGGTCGGCACGTTCCGTTGTATCGCCAAGTCTGCCGCTGGCATGATGACGCTCGACCCGATTGATGGTGAGCGCGGCGCGATTGTGAACACCGCATCAGTTGCGGCGGAAGATGGTCAGATTGGTCAGGCCTCTTACTCTGCGTCCAAAGGCGGTGTGGTTGGCATGACTCTGCCGATAGCTCGTGACCTTTCTCGAGAGCTGATCCGCGTGAACACCATTCTGCCGGGTATTTTTGACACGCCGCTGCTTGCAGGCGCGCCGGAAAAAGTTCGCCAGGCCCTCGGCGCGCAA
The DNA here is from genome assembly GCA_013214545.1 of Henriciella sp. Classification (GTDB taxonomy): domain Bacteria; phylum Pseudomonadota; class Alphaproteobacteria; order Caulobacterales; family Hyphomonadaceae; genus Henriciella. The sequence goes on along the minus strand of JABSQB010000009.1, from coordinate 48,163 downwards.
GTGCCGAACCCGGCCCGTCTCGGTAATCCAGACGAGTATGCATCGCTGGCGGTTGAGATGTGCAAGAACGGCTACTTCAATGGCGAAGATGTCCGCCTCGACGGCGCCATTCGCATGGCCCCGCGCTAAGACTTAAAAATCAATATTTACAACGGTTAAAGCCCACCAAAACTGGCGGGCTTTATCCACTCTACTCGTGTACTCTACTCACTCTACACGACTGGCAGACCTTACACTTCAGGGCGTACAATCCGGCCAGACAGGTTCATGAGTACCTCGTCAGCGTTAAAATATGATGGATCATCCGGTTTCTCACCTTTGCCCATCATAATCTCTGATGTCGCTTCATAGCGGACAATCTCGCGATAATCGAAGGAAGAGCCCCAGAACGGGTCGTGATATCCGAACGGGCCATAGAATCCGCGGATCCCCGCCCGGCGGCGATGCCAGCTGTGCGGATAGCCATACAGCCGTCCGGTGCGGCTATAGAACCGATAATCGCAATAGAAATTGGAATAGAACGGGTCATATCCGCCGAATCCGGTAGTGACGATGCGGCGATCAGCATCCGTTTCGCGCTGGATCACGCGGAAATAATCAAAACCTTCCTGATCGGTGAGCTCTGCGGCGCGGTAGAGCAGGTAAGTCTCCACCGTCTGACGATCCGTAAGACTGTTGCCAGCAAAGCTGATTTGCCAGCGATTGGTCTCAATCTGTTGGTTGGCATAGCCTTTTTGGCCATCCAGGGCGGCCTGATAAGGCGTTGCCGTGGCGCATGCGCCCAGAATGGCAAGCGCCGCGAGGGCCGATGAAAAACGCAGACGGGACATGATCAGAATACCTCCTGAACTCAGCATTCACACCTGATTAACATATGCAAGCTGAACGCCAGTTAAACCGGCCAAATCGCGCGCCCAGTGAAATCACGATTGTGTGACCAGGGTTACAGTCATGTAATAGAATTTGGGCTTAATTCGCTTTGTGGGGGAGCGTGTGTGGAGGCCTTTTGGCTTAAACGCGCGCTGGCTAACTAACACAACCGGGGGGCTGATCGGCTCGGCCCCCCGGTTTCTTTTTGTGGTTAGTTCGGATGCGTTGAGACTCAATCCGTCCCCACACTCTATCCGCTTAACGCGTTCGTTCCAATCAGCATTCCTAAGCGAATTTTCTATTCGTCGCCTTTGAACAGGATGACTTTCTGATGCGGGAACGGGATTTCGATCCCCGCCTCGTCGAGCGCTTTCTTGACCAGCTCCGGCACGGTAAAACGCACGTCGAACCAGTGCTCGCCCTTCACAAATGGCCGGACTGCGAAATCGACGGAACTGTCATTCAGCGTCGAGACCACCACAACCGGCGCCGGATCGTCGAGAATGTGCTCATGGTTCTTGAACACATTCAGAATGAACTCACGGGCCTTGTCGATATCGGTGTCATAGGACACGCCAAAGGTCAGCTCGACGCCGCGCACTTCATGGTGACTGTGATTGACGATCTGCTCGCCCCAGATCTTGCCATTCGGGATGATGATCTGCTGATGATCAAAGGTGCGCAGCACCGTGGTGAACAGTGTGATCTCTTCTACGTTGCCGAAATTTCCAGCCGCATCGATGAAGTCACCGACTTTGTAGGGTCGGAAAATCATCAGCATGACCCCGGCGGCGAGGTTCGACATAGCCCCTTGCAGCGCAAGTCCAACGGCGAGACCCGCGGCACCGAGCAGCGCGACAATTGAAGTCGTTTCCACGCCAAAGCGGTTGAGCACCGCAATGATGACAAAGGCCAGGACAACATAACGCGCCAGGCTGCCAAGGAAGTTGAACAGCGTATCGTCCAGCTTCTCATGCTGTTTGCCAATCCCGCGCACAACGGCGCCAACCCGGCCGGCAATCCAGAATCCGATGATTAGGATGACCAGTGCGATCAGCACATTGGTCGCCCCCGCCAGAACCGTTTCTGCTTGACCTTCCATGCCCAGCGGCTCGAGCAAACCTTCTAAAAACTCCATGATGAACGACCCCCTTTATTGTCCAAATCTGCACGCGCAGTCCCTGCCGCATGCACCCTATTCATAGGGGGCGGGAGTTTCAGTCGGCAAGGCTTGGGCTGAAATTGCGTAGATTGACCATTCGTAATCCACGAAGCAGGCTTCCCCGCCTAAGTTGTCGACTTGTCGTGTCGAAGTCAGGTTGCGGACCGGTTGGCAAATCAGGGGATCGTCTATGCGCCAGAGCACTTACAAGTCGAGCATCCTCGCACTCGCCCTGATCACGGGTTGCAGCGGTGGTGGCGGCGGTGGTTCGACGGGATTGAGCAATCTTGCCCCGGTGTTCAGCTCAACCGCGAGCATCAGCATTGCGGAAAACAGCGTCGGCGTGGTCTATACGGCGAGCGCCAATGATGCAGATGGGGACACGGTGACGCTGAGCATTACGGGCGGTCCAGATGCGGGTCTCGTGACTCTCAATGCATCCAGTGGCGAGCTGTCCTTCACCGCAACACTGGATTTCGAAAACCCCGCAGATGCCAATGGCGACAATGTCTATGAGCTCTCCCTCGAAGCCCGTGACGGGCGCGGCGGAGTGGCGACGCTTAATCTGCAAATCACGGTTACCGATGTGACGGAGACGATCGCTGTGCGCCGGGTCGGCACGGGTTTCTCTCAGCCGCTTGGTCTGGTGGCCCTGCCGGATGGCTCCGGGCGAGTTCTGGTGCTGGAAAAGGCGGGCCGCGTTCGAGTTCTAACGCCGGACACAGGCGCGATTGCCAGCGTCGATTTTCTTGACGTTTCGGGATCGATTTCGACGGTTCGCGAAAGTGGGCTTCTCGGTCTCGCACTGTCTCCGAATTTTCCGACAGACCGCACGCTTTATGTGAACGTGAATAACACGTCCGGTGATACAGAGATTCGCCGGTTCCAAACGTTCGCCGGATCACTTGACCAGGTGGATGCCTCGACCTCGGACGTGATCCTCACGATCTCTCAACCCGATTCCAATCACAATGCTGGCTGGATTGGCTTTGATGCGAACGGTTTCCTGGTCGTCCCGACAGGCGATGGGGGCGGCTCAGGGGATCCCAGCGATTTTGCGCAGAACCCGCAATCCCTGCTAGGCAAGGTCCTTCGCCTCGATGTCTCTGGCGATGATTTTCCCAGCGATCCATTGCGGGACTATGTCATTCCGGCCGGAAACACGTTCACAGATCCAGCCAATGGACTGCCCGAGATTTTCGCGATCGGTTTGCGCAATCCGTTTCAATCAAGCTTCGATCCAGTCAGTGGCGACCTGCTGATCGGCGATGTCGGGCAGGGTGCGATCGAAGAGATCAATCGCTTGCCCATGACCGACAACAGCTTCAATTTCGGCTGGGCGGTGCGAGAGGGAACCGCGTTCTTCAAGGGTCCAGACCAACCCGAATTTACGCCGCCTGTTGCAGAATATCCGCGTGGAACCGGTCCGCGCGAGGGTCAGTCGGTTACCGGAGGTCTGGTCTATCAGGGGCCGGTCGAAGCCTTTCAGGACACCTACATTTTCGGGGATTTTATCAGCAATAATGTCTGGGGCATCCCGGTCGCTGATCTCGTCAACGGTCAAACCGTACCAGCAAGCCAGTTCTCGATATTGAACGCTGAGTTTGTTCCGGACCAAGGCAGTCTTACCTCGATCGCAGCATTCGGCACGGATGAAGTGGGCAATCTCTATATTGTCTCGCTAGGTGGAGACGTCTTCCGCATGGAAGCGGCGAATTGAACACGGCAATGAAAAAGGGCGAGCCAACCGGCTCGCCCTTTCTTGTTCGTTCAGCTCAGCTGTTTAGGCAGCAGCGCCCATGACGGCTTTCACTTCGAGGAATTCTTCAAATCCGTGATCGCCCCATTCGCGGCCATTGCCGGACTGCTTGTAACCGCCAAACGGCGCTGTGAAGTCAGGGCCCTGGCCATTGACCTGGATCTGACCGGCGCGGATGCGATTGGCGATCTGAGCCGCCTCTGCAGGCTCGCCCTGAACATAGCCAGCAAGGCCATATTCTGTGTCATTGGCCATTTCGACGGCTTCATCGACGCTGTCATACGGGATCATAACCAGAACCGGTCCGAAGATCTCCTCGCGCGCGATGGTCATGTCATTGGTGACATCCGCAAACACGGTTGGGCGAGCGAAGTATCCGCGATTGAGCCCTTCCGGACGTCCGGGGCCACCCGCGACGAGGGTCGCGCCTTCATCAATGCCTTTCTGGATCAGGTCCTGAACCTTGGCATACTGATTGCCGTTCGAGATTGGACCAATTGCGCCTTTGTCAGCTTCACGTGGCATTTGCACTTTGACAGCTTCAGCAGCGGCCTTGGCGATCGCCTTGGCCTCTTCATTGCTCTCACGCGGCACGAACATGCGGCTCGGTGCGTTACAGGATTGACCGGAATTGGTCATCATCTGCATGACGCCGCCTCCGACGGCCTTCTGAAGGTCGGCACTTGGCAGAACGATGTTCGGTGACTTACCGCCAAGCTCCTGAGCGACGCGCTTCACGGTTGGCGCGGCGGCCTGTGCGACGAGAATGCCGGCGCGGGTTGAGCCGGTAAAGCTCATCATGTCGACATCCGGATGGCCAGACAGATGCGCGCCTACGCTTGGTCCGTCGCCATTGACCAGATTGAACACGCCTGGCGGGACCCCGGCTTCATGCATGACTTCGGTAAAGATCATGGCGTTGAGCGGCGAGATTTCAGACGGCTTCAGCACCATTGTGCAGCCAGCAGCAATCGCTGGTGCAACTTTACAGGTGATCTGGTTGAGCGGCCAGTTCCAAGGCGTGATGAAGCCGCAAACCCCGATTGGCTCTTTGCGTAGCAGGGTTGTGCCGCGCTGCTCTTCAAACTCATAATTGCGCAGGATCTGCGCCATGGTCGCGACATGGCCGAGACCGGCTGGCACCTGCGCTGCGTTTGCGAGCCACATTGGCGCGCCCATCTCGTCAGAGATCGCTTCGGCCATATCGCCCATACGCGCCTGAATGCCGGCAGTGATCTTGTCGAGCAGCTCTGCACGATACTCAACGCTGGTCTGGGAGAAGCTTGGGAAGGCAGCCTTCGCGGCGGCAACGGCTTTATCCACATCCGCAGACGAACCGAGAGAAATGCGCGCAAATGGCTCCTCAGTGGCCGGATTTTCGACGTCGAGTGTGCGTGGTTCAACCGGGTCGACCCACTCACCATTAATGTAGAACTGAAGATACTCTTTCATGGCTTTCGCCTCCCGTTACCTGTCTCATATTCAATCCTCGCCACAGTCGGACGAGAAACCCTGGCAGTATGTAAGCACGCCAATGCCGTGAGGAAAGCCTACACGCAGCGGAAAGGGTGAATGGGGCCGGGATGGGCTGCGGTTCTGGTTTGAGCTTGACGGGTGAATCAGCGGTTGTTCAGAGCTACCCGCACTAGCCGTTCGAAAGGCTTGCAATTCTATCCATCAAGCGTTCGCGGAATGCAGGTTTTGCGTCTGATGCCAGGCACAGGAAGACGCCAATGAGTGCCTGTTTTCTAAATCCATCCAAATCAAAATACCCATTGGCCCAATCCTGTCTCGCGAGGCGATAACAGCCATAGATCTGCGGCCCGAGCACCGCGGGCGAAATCTGACCGCGCAGGAGTCCCTCTTCCACGGCCCGAGCACAGGCTTCGATTGGTTGTTGGACGAAGTGTGCGAAGATTCCTTCACCGGAGCTTTGCTCGAAAAGTCCGCTTCGGTCGCCGGCGATAAAAGCGGCCCGAAAGAAGGCTTCATCCGTGGCAAAGTGATCTGCCAAATCGTTGATCAGTTTTGCAAAGGACTCCTCGACCGGATCAATGTCTGCCGCGTTCTGGATCGCGCGAAGTTGCACCACCATTTCTTCTATGATCACGGCCAGGATTTCGTTTTTACCACCCACCAGATTGTAAATCGTCGGCACGGTCAGACCTGCGCGCGCCGCGAGGTCTCGAATCTTCAAAGCCTCAAAGCCCTCATCTGCAATAAGCGTGCGGGCTTCGCGCAGGATGGTCTCCCGACGTTTCGCCATGTTCTTTGAGCGCGTGCTTTCGCGTGAACCAAGAGTCTCAACAGCCATACAGAGTTCTTAGGTCGATTTGTGGATTGACACAAGAATTAAACGATGTTTAAATTTAAACAATGTTAAAGCGAAGGGAGGATTCGCTCATGTCTGAACCTAACTACATGGATTCCATCGATGCCTGCGCAGCTCACTATGGTGATGATGCCGATGCGATGCGGGAATATCTGATCTCCGGACACAAGCGCGCGATGGCGTTGGACAATCGCGGTCCGATAGAGTTCGACGCAAATGGTGATCTCGCGAAACACATCGTCGACGCCTACAAAAAATATGGGTTCTACGTGTTCACAGGCGTCCTGCATCAAGATGAGCTGGATGACATCAAGCAGGACCTTGCCGAGATGAAAAAGCGGTTCCCCGCCGGACCGGGCGAAAAGCTGACAGCAGATGGCGCACCAGCTCTCGGAGCCGATTGCGAAACCACGACACTCGTCTGGTCAAAACCGCTGGGCGATCCTCTCGGTGGCTCTACCCTCGCAAATGGGCGCCATCAGGTGAAACTGTTGGAGCCAAAGGCGGCCGATGACGCACCTGCTGCCGCGCCGTTCATTCTGCTAGGTTCCTTGCAGTTCTCTGAAACCTGTTTGCGTGTTTACGGTCATCCGCAATTGCTGAAAGTCGCTGAAGACATCAATGGCAAAGACTTCGCGCCGTTCAATGAGAGCCTGTTTATCAAAGAACCGGGGATCGGTGCGGCCGTGTCCTGGCACCAGGACGGCACGACCCATTGGGACAGCGAAGATTTTGATGATGGCATCCACGGCTTCAACTTCATGGCCCAGGTCTATGGTAGCACAGCGGTGAATGGCGTCTGGGTTCTGCCGGGCAGCCACAAGCTTGGTAAAGTCGATATCAAGAAACTGGTTGAAGAGTCCGGCAGCGAGCGGATCGAGGGCACCGTCCCATTAGTCTGCGACGCAGGCGATGTGGTGATGTGCAATCGCCAGCTGGTGCATGGGTCCTTCGCGAATACGGGCTTTGAACCGCGCATCACAGTCAATATGGGCTTCCACCGCCGCAGCTCAGTCCTCGGTGTCACCGGCGCGGGTACGCACAGCGCCGTCCAGGTCTTTGATGAGGATCTCATCGCCAAGCGCTCTGAAGTCATTGGCTTCGGTATCGACGCCCGGCGCAAGCGTTTCCCGAATGAGACGCCGTATCAGTACCAACCTTTTGTCGATCAAGGGTTGTCGTACGAGTGGAATGAAGACGCGAAAGCTTCGCTTCACGATTACAATGCTCTGGATTTGAGCATCTAGCTCGATCCCACAATCCATCTGCGCGCTCGAGATGAGCGATCCAAGCGAGCGCGCGCCTTTCTTTTATATTCCAATCGAGACTGCGTTCATGACCCACGCCGCTACCGTCCTCGCCATGCATTCAGAGATGCACACGCTATTCCCGAACCGTCCGGAACGATGGAACTGGTTGGACACCGAGGGAGACGTCGAGAACACCATCGCGACGCGCGGCGCAGATGTGGATGTTCTGTTGTCGGCCAGCATCGAAAAGCTCGACAAGTCGACACTGGCGAAATTCCCGAACCTCAAAATGGTCGCATCCGTGTCGGCGGGATTCAGTAATATCGATCTCGATGAATGTCGCTCTCGCGGGATAGCGGTCACCAACGCCCCAGGTATGAATTCAGGTGATGTCGCCGATCTCGCTGTCGCCCTTATGACATCTTTGCTCCTGCGTATTCCTCAGACGCAAGACTACATCATGACGGATCAGTGGGTCGGTGCCGCGCCGCCTCTGCGCCACTCGATCCGCAATATGCCGGTGGGGATTGTCGGTCTCGGGTCGATCGGTAAAGAGGTACTCGCACGATTGACGCCATTCGGCGTTGACGTGAGATGGTGGGGACCTCGTCCCAAGCCAGAAATCGAAACGCCTTATGTTGCTTCGCTCGAAGACCTGGCGGATCAATGCCGAGGTCTGGTCATCTGTTGTCGTCCGGACGATACAACACGCCATCTGATCAATGACAGAATCCTCGACCGCCTTGGCGCGGATGGCGTGCTCGTGAATGTCTCTCGCGGCAGTGTCGTTGATGAGGACGCGTTGATTGAGGCGCTGAAATCCAACCGAATTGGCGGGGCGGCCTTGGATGTATTTGACCCTGAACCAACGAATAGCGCCCGCTGGGCCGACGTTCCGAACGTCATTTTGACCCCGCATCAGGGCGGCGCGACCTTTGAAACGCTCTTCTCGCAAGCGCAGCTGGCCCAATCGAACGTCGAGAACTTCATAGATGGAAAGCCGCTGCTATCCAGCGTACTTTAACTAACGCCGCCGCCCGCCGAGTATACCGCGCAGAACATAATCTGTGATGCGCCGCGTAATGGTGCGCGTGGCGGTGTTTACGGCGCGCTCAGTGGTTGTCATGCGGCGGGATGAGCGCCGGCGGGTGGTCGTCTTTTTCTTCGTTCGCGCTTTTTTCTTTTCCAGTTCGCGCTGCGCTTCCATCTCTTCCTTGGCGAGTTTTTCAGCCGCCTTCGCAGCTTCTTCTTCGCGCTTCAGCAGGATTTCGTAGGCCGACTCCCGGTCAATCGCCTCATCATAGAGACCGGCGACCGGGCTGTTCTTCATTTCTGCCTGTCTTTCTTCTTCCGTCGCCGGGCCGAGGCGGGAGCTTGGTGGGCGTATCAGCGTGCGTTGTACGACGCCGGGGGCACCTTTCTCATCCAGGGTCGAGACCAGCGCTTCTCCGACGCCAAGATCGGTGATCACTTCCTCAGCATCAAAGGCAGGGTTTTCGCGGAAGGAGTCCGCAGCCGCACGAACGCCTTTGCGCTCAGCTGGCGTATAGGCCCGCAGCGCGTGCTGGATGCGATTGCCAAGCTGCGCAAGCACGCTCTCAGGCAAATCGCGCGGGTTCTGCGTGACGAAGAAGACGCCGACGCCTTTGGAACGGATCAGGCGCACCACCTGTTCAATCTTTTCCAGCAGCGCGCGCGGCGCGTCATTGAAGAGCAGGTGGGCCTCGTCGAAAAAGAACACCATTTTCGGCTTATCCGGATCGCCGACTTCCGGCAGGTCTTCAAACAGTTGCGACAACAGCCAGAGCAGGAAGGTCGAATAGAGACGCGGGCTGTTTATCAGCGTCGTCGAGTCGAGCACATTGACGATGCCGCGGCCGTCACGCGTGGTGCGCATGAAGTCTTTCAGATCGAGCGCAGGTTCGCCGAAAAAGCTCTCGGCGCCTTCACGCTCCAAGACCAGCAAGCGGCGCTGAATTGCGCCGAGGCTCGCCGACGCGACATTGCCATATTCCCGGCTGAGCGCGGTGCGCACTTCCTTGTCGCTCATATGGTTGAGCAGTTTGCGTAGGTCTTTGAGATCGAGCAGCAACATGCCTTCATCATCGGCATACTCAAACGCGACCGTGAGCACACCTTCCTGGGCCTCCGTCAGGTCCATCAGGCGTGACAGCAGCAGCGGGCCCATATCCGAAATCGTCGTGCGGACCGGGTGCCCTTTTTCACCGAAGACGTCCCAGAAAACCGTGGGCGTGGCGCCATAGTTATAATCTTCGAACCCGATCTTCTCGGCCCGTGAAATCAGCTTGGGATGCAGTTTGTGGTCCGGGCTGCCCGCGACACAGATGCCGGACAAGTCGCCTTTCACATCGGCGCAAAAGACCGGCACGCCTTCGGCGGCAAAACCTTCGGCGAGGATCTGCAGGGTTACGGTTTTTCCGGTGCCAGTGGCGCCGGCGACAATGCCATGGCGATTGGCGCGATTGAGCAGCAAGCTCTGAGCGTCATTCGGCGCGCCCTCGCCATCCATATCCGCGCCGCCAATGAAGATTCTGTCACCCATGCAAAGCTCCTGGTGTTTCGGCGCAAGTTACTGTGTTTGCAGGGGGGAGCAAGGCTCGCAGTGCCATCAAATGGGGCGAGCTTCAGGCCTCCAGCAGGAACAATTCCCCGTCGCGGACAATCAGTTCCGGCGCCTTGGCCAAGGCCGGACATTCAGTGAGGCGGCTTTCACCGCTCAGCGCGTCAAACTGATAGCCATGCCAGGGGCAGGTGATGCGGCCCTCTGGATCGATTTCGCTGTCTTGCAGAGGTCCGAGCTGATGCGGACAGACGGCACTGTGGGCGATCCATTCATCCTGCCAGACCCGCACGCAGTAGCGTCCTGTCTCTGTCTCAATCGTATGGGTCTTGGTCCTGTCGAGTTCAGAAAGTGCCCCAACCCGCGTCTCGCAGCGGGCGTTCTTACCGGCGCGCCAGCGCGAGCGATCTTCCAGCGCACTCTGGCGCCCCTGCATCAGGTCTATGTCTTCGTCATAGAGGGTCGCGTACTGGCTTTGCATATAGCTCAGGATTGACGCAGAGGCGTCATCGCCAGGTGCTTCCGGCAGATAGAAGCGGACATCGACCTCAATCTCGTCCTCGTTCAGTGTCGTGGCCTGAGTGTGAATCTCGATCCCTTCGCCGGGCCCGTTAAAGACTGTGGAGACCCAATAATTCTTCTCTGCATCCACGAGCAGGTCGAGCATCTGATAAGTCGGCTCCAGACCGCCGGGAACGCCAATGCGGGCGCGCCAACCCCAGCTGCCGCTCGCGACCAGATCGATTGAGGCGAACGAAGACGGGTGCACGTAAGGCAGGTGCTCCCAATCGTAAGCGTTCTCCATCATTCGCGCCATATTGGTTGGGAGGCGGCGAACGTAATTGCCGAGATAATGCAGGCTGGCGACCCGATCATAATCGATCGTATTGGCCCGCGCGGCGATTTTCTCTTGTTCCAGCTCAGTCAGCACGGTCACCCTCCGCCGGGGTCAGAAGGCCGCGCGTATCCATCCAAGCGACAAACTGATCAAACCAGAGATCGGCTGTGACGCCGCGTTTATAGCTGCCAAAGCCATGTCCGCCATTCTGGTAGTAGTGGAACTCCACAGGTGCGCCAGTTGCTTGCCAGGCCTCAACCAGGCCGAACCCTTGCGTGTTGAACAAGGGGTCATCCGCTGCGAGCGCATTGAACATTGGCGGCGGGTCCTGTGGCAGATCAACGGCCAACATCGGGCCGTAAATGTAGCCGATGAAGTCGGGCTTGGGGGCTGTCTGGCTGTCAGCCGTGACCACGCCGAGCGTCGTCATTGCGCCAGCTGAAAAGCCGATCATGCCAAGCTTGTCGGCGTCATAGCCCCATGCCTCCGCATTGTTGCGGATCAGACTGAGCGCGGCTTGTGCATCCGCGACGGCGAACGGAATGCCCTCGGTCACATCTATCGGTTCGTCGCCCGGCTGCGGGTCGAACAGGCGGCTCATGTGCGCCAGAAAGCCCGCCGGATCTTCGGGCGCGGCCATAACGCGATATTTCAGGACAAAGGCGGCGACACCGCGGTCCGCGAGCCAGTCAGCAATCGGGTAGCCTTCATTATCGATCGACACGAATTGAAATCCGCCGCCCGGCACGACCAAGACGGCTGCGCGTGTCGCGTCTGGATCCTCCGGCAAGACGGGCAGGAGCGTGGGGACGGTGACGTTTGAAATCCAACGCTCCGTACCGATGTCAAACCAGGTTTCGGTTTGGGTGGCATTCTCAGAGCCAGGCGCTGCGCCGTCGTAAAGCTCAATCACGCCTTCGTCGATTTGCGCCGGGACGATGGTCATACCGGCCTCTTGCGTGATTCCGGGCGTCGCCGCGATTGCCGCCCCAATCATCAGGCTAAGAATTCTAGTCCGCACTCTGGTCTCCCGAAACTGCTTTCGGAACAGCTATACCACCCGGGCGAACAAGTCATAGGCGTCAGCGTTCACGATCTCGGCAGAGACGATGTCGCCTGCCTGAAGCGGTTTGTCCGAAGTCAGGTAGACCAGCCCGTCAATCTCTGGGGCATCAGCCTTTGAGCGAGCAAGCCAATTGCCATCTTCTTCATCGCGGCCATCAATAATGACGTCCTGCACGCTACCGATCTGCGCTAGCGCCCGCGCAGCGGAGACTTCGGCTTGCGTTTCCATGAAGCGATGCCAGCGCTCTTCTTTAACCTCTTCCGGCAAGTGACCGGGCAAGTCGCGGCTGTCTGCGTGGGCGACGTTCTCATACTTGAAACAGCCGGCGCGATCGATTTTCGCTTCGCGAATGAAGTCGAGCAGGATCTCGAAGTCTTCTTCGGTCTCGCCCGGGAAGCCGACAATGAAAGTCGAGCGAATGGCGAGGTCGGGCACGTCACGGCGCCACTGCTGGATGCGCTCTAGAACGCGATCCTGCTTGGCCGGGCGCTTCATTGCTTTCAGGACGTTCGTGCTGGCATGCTGGAACGGGATGTCGAGATAGGGCGTGATAGCGCCTTCCGCCATCAGCGGAATGACCTTGTCCACGTGCGGGTAGGGATAGACATAGTGCAACCGCGTCCACACGCCGAGGCTGGACAGCCCACGCGCGAGATCGAGGAATCGCGTCTCGTATTCAGTCCCTTTCCAGGTCTGCGGTGCATATTTGACGTCGAGCCCGTAGGCGCTGGTGTCCTGGCTGATCACCAGAAGCTCTTTCACCCCGGCGCGGACCAGCTGTTCGGCTTCGGTCAGAACATGGTGGATCGGCCGGGAAGCGAGATCACCGCGCAGTTTCGGGATGATGCAGAAGCTGCAGCGATTGTTGCAGCCTTCGGAGATCTTCAAATAGGCATAATGGCGCGGAGTTAGACGCAGGCCGCTTTCTGGGACCAGATCCTGATGCGGATTGTGCGGCGGCGTCAGGTGTGTGTGCACCGCGTCCATGACCTGCTCATATTGATGCGGGCCTGTGACCGCGAGCACTTTCGGGTGGGCCTTTTCGATCACCTCAGGCTCGGCGCCAAGGCAGCCAGTGACGATGACTTTGCCATTCGCCTCAATCGCTTCGCCAATCGCATCGAGGCTTTCATCGCGGGCGCTGTCCAGAAAGCCGCACGTGTTGACCAGCACCAGGTCTGCGCCGGAATAGTCCGGACTGATCTGATAGCCTTCGGCCCGTAGGCGGGTGACAATCCGCTCTGAATCAACCAGAGCTTTCGGACAGCCCAGGGAGACCAATCCAACTTTTGGAATGGCATTGGGCTTGATCGGGGCCGGGCGGTCGAGGGTGGTCGTCATGGCGGTGCTGATATAGTCTGAAACCCGCTTTGAAAAGGAGCGCAAATCATGGCCGACGCCCCAAAGACCCCGAACCGGACGAGACTCTGGCAGATCGTAGCGGTCGCCGGGATCGTCGGCCTCGGCGCCGGCTTCGCTTTTTGGAATCAGATTGAGTATGGCGGCGGCATGGGCTGGATCGGCTGGGTGATCATCGTCATGCTGGCGATCATTTCCTATTCGATCACCTTCTATTTCGGGCATCGCTGTTTCGAGGACTCACTCGATCAGTACATTGTCTCGGACACGTTCAGCAAAAAGCATGGCTGGATAGATCTGGAGACAGAGTCACGTGAGAGCGGGGATGCCAAACTGGACGGCTGGGTCGCCCATTACAAATTCATCCGGACCATGTTTGCGATGGGCCTGCTGCCGCTCGTCGCCAGTATCTATCTGTTCTGGTTTGCCTGAGCGGGTCTATTTCGCCTGCCAGGCTTGAAACATCTCTTCGGCGAGGGCGAGGCGGTCTTCCCCAACTTGTTCAGACGTCACCGGACGAAGCTTTGCCACTTCAGCGGTCGCGGCTTCGGGGGTCAGGCCGCGATACCGCAGCAGGGCGTAGATCACAAAACCTGTACGATGAATGCCTGCCGAGCAATGCAAATAGATAACCGCGTCCTCACGCGATCGGACAATCTCGTCATACAGCAAGAAAAGCTGAGACAGATCGACTCCTGCGAGCGTGTCCATATGCCCGCCATCAATCGGGAAATGGTGCCAATGCGCACCGATCGTGCGGGCAATCTTGCTGACGCTATCGGGCTGCTCGCGCGGCGAAAGTAACGTGACGAGATCCGTCACGCCCTGGGCGGCAATCGAGTCTTTGGATTTTTTGCCCGGGCGCGGCCCCAGGATGAGGTTCGCTGTCATCTCTCAGCCGACCTCAATGGCATCAACACGATCGCTATAAACAGCGAGCGCGTTCTTGATCGCGGCAACGGCAGGGAACGGTGTCTCATACGTCCAGACGGCATTCTCCGACAGGCTGCCGTCGGCTCTGCGTAAATGAAAGTATGACGCCTCACCCTTATACGGGCACCAGGTTTTGTGATCGGATGGTTCCAGACCCGACAAGTCGAGTTCATCGCGCGGCAGATAAAGGGCCGGTGGATAGCTTGCTTCGCGGAGTTCCAAATGAGACTGCGACGCCAGAACGGTTTCACCCGCCATAATGACTCTGACGGGCGCCGCGATCGATTCAATCGTAATGGGGTGGTCTGGGCCTGGCTCCAGATGCTTGCGCATCAAGCCGCTTCCATGGCGATGCCTTTTTCCGCCATGAAGTCTTTCAGCTCGCCCGCTTCGAACATCTCTTTGACGATGTCACAGCCGCCCACAAACTCGCCTTTGACATAGAGCTGAGGAATGGTCGGCCAGTCAGAGAAGGCCTTGATGCCTTCGCGCACGGCCTGGTCTTCAAGCACGTTCACCGCCTGGTACTCAACGCCAAGATAATCCAGCACCTGGACGACGACTGAGCTGAAACCGCATTGCGGGAATGTTGGGGTGCCCTTCATGAAGAGCAGTACGTCATTGGCTTTGACAGCCTCGCCGATTGCTTCCTGGACGTCGTCAGACATGATTAGCCAGCCTCTTTCATTACCTGCTCGCGCGCGACGGGGAGCAGCTCCGCCATGTGATCCTTGATGCGAGCATCGGTGCGATCCACACCTGCCTTATCTAGGTCGGCGCGCACTTTTCTGAAGACGTCATCGTCACCTGGCTCTTCCAGATCGGAAAGAACAACGGTTTTGGCATAGGCCTCGGCCTCTTCGCCATGCAGATCCATCAGCTCTGCTGCCCACAAACCAAGCAGTTTGTTGCGGCGTGCCATGATCTTGAACTCAGTCGCTTCGTCCATAGCAAATTTTGCTTCTTCGGCGCGTTCGCGATCGTCAAATGAAGACATGTATGTAAGTCCCTTATCGGAGAATTGCTCGTATCGAGGCTGATATAGGGTCGATCAGGGGGCGGGTGCAAGAAGCCTTTTGCCTAATCGCCGCGATTGGCGTAAGGGGAGCGCCTTACGGGTAGGGCTGACTGAGTCGGCCCTTGTCGCAGTCAGCCAAAGAGCCAAACGGCGAGAGGGATAGCGCGATGTCACGCAAGCGTATGATTTACGAAGGCAAGGCGAAGATTCTGTATGAAGGACCAGAGCCAAACACCCTGATCCAGTATTTCAAGGACGATGCGACCGCGTTTAACGCCGAGAAGAAAGCTGTGCTCGACGGCAAAGGCGTTCTGAACAATCGCATTTCGGAATTCATCATGACCCGCCTGGGCGGGGTTGGAATTCCCAATCACTTCATCAAGCGTCTGAACATGCGCGAGCAATTGATCAAGAAAGTGGAGATCATCCCGCTCGAAGTGATCGTTCGCAACGTTGCCGCTGGCACCATGTCCAAGCGTCTCGGCATCGAAGAAGGCACGCAGCTGCCGCGGGCAATTGTCGAGTTTTGCCTCAAGGATGACAAGCTCGGCGACCCGCTGATTGCTGAAGAACACATCGCAGCCTTTGGCTGGGCCCAGCCGCATGAGATGGACGAGCTGATCGCCCTGTCTCTGCGGATCAATGATTTCATGTCCGGCCTGTTTGCTGCGGTTGGCATCAAGCTGGTGGACTTCAAACTTGAGTTTGGCCGGTTCTTCGAGAATGACATGCAGCGCGTCATCCTCGCTGATGAGATCAGCCCCGACAGTTGCCGGCTCTGGGACCTGGAGACCAATGAAAAGCTCGACAAGGACCGCTTCCGCCGGGATCTTGGCGGCGTGACGGAAGCCTATGCCGAAGTGGCGCGGCGTCTTGGTATCATCAAAGAAAACGCGCAAGGCGCTGAAATCGTCGACTTTTCTGGCGCTAACAAGTAGCCTCCCGCCTTAAGGGAGGACAATATGGCTTTGCAAGTAATCGGCGCCGGGTTCGGGCGCACCTGAACGTTGTCCATGAAGGCGGCACTGGAACAGCTTGGCTATGACAAATGCCATCACATGATGGAGGTCATGCCGAACGCCAAACAGCTGGATATGTGGCATCGTATATCCCAGGGCGAAGATCCCGATTGGGACGCAGTGTTCGAGGGCTTTCAGGCCAGCGTCGATTTTCCATCTTCAGCCTATTGGCGCGAACTCGCCGCTTACTATCCCGATGCCAAAATCATTCTGACCACGCGTAGTTTTGACAGCTGGTATCAAAGCGCGACGGAAACGATCTGGCCGGTCAGCCGCGATATTCCTGGTTGGATGACGCTCATTCCGATGGTGCGGAAAATCAAGCAGATGACGTTTGGGACGATCTGGGACCGCCTGTTCGGCGGCGGCCTGGACGACAAGGACGCCGCGCGGCTTGTGTTCCAGCAGCATGAAGCTGATGTCAAAGCGGCATTCTCCGATGACCGCTTACTGGTCTTTCATCCAAAAGAAGGCTGGGAGCCGTTGTGCACCTTCCTCGGGAAGCCCGTGCCCGTCACTGAATTTCCGAACGTCAATGATCGTGCAGACTTTCAAAACCGCATCGGCATGTTCAAGCGCCTGCAGATGCTGCCATACGCTGCCGCCGGCGTTGCAGGGCTTGCTGCATTGATCGCGTATCTTGTCTTCCGATAGCCAGCAGAATGGGGTAGAGGGGGCGCGACTCATCTAGCGGAGCGCGATTCTCATGAAAGCCATTGTCCATGTTGGTCTGAAACCTGGCGTCCTTGATCCACAGGGCAAGGCTGTGGCCGACTCGCTCGGTCGCATGGGATTTAATGAAGTCTCCGGTGCCCGGATTGGCAAAGTGATTGAGCTCGATCTCGACGGGGTATCGCAGGCAGAAGCCGAAGCGCGGGTCAAAGACATGTGCGAGAAGCTGCTCGCCAATACGGTGATTGAAAGCTACCGGGTTGAACTGGTCGATTAAGACCTAACGCGCCAAGGATCCCAGGCGGCTCGAATCTGAACAGCTGTTCATACCTGAATTTATTGAACTTTTTTCGACGGGAATCGAATTCCTGCGCGTTTGACCTCTATGCGAACACACATGGAGGGACGCATGAAGAAGCTAATCACACTTTCACTCGTTGCGGCGCTGGCCGCCCCTGTCGCGCTTGCAGGCCCGGCTGAACGCTTTGAGCGGTTCGACAATCGCCTCGACCGCCTGGAGCGGCGCGGCGTGATCGAGCAGGGCTCTTATCTTGACCGCCTCGAAGACCGGATCGACCGGCGCGAGAACGTCATTGACCGCCGCGAAGATCGCCGCGACCGCGCCGTCAATCATGGTCCATGGGATCGTGCAGAGGATCGCCTCGACCGACTTGAGAACATTCAGGACCGACGTGAGGATCGCCGCGACCGTCTTAACCTATACTAGCCGATACGCGGGCTAGCGGCGCGACTGCGTGCGCCGGGATCGGGTCAGGGTCGCAGCCCTGGCCCGGTCTTTTGTTTTTGGGGAGTAAGTGGGATCTCGCTACAGCTTAACGGCCATAATGATGTCATTGAACGTCTGGCCGCCGACCTGGAACTTGCGTTCACCGACCTTCAGGAATCCCGCGCGTTCATAGAAGGCAACCGCGCGGTGGTTCTGGTCATAGGTGCCGAGCAGCATTCGCTTGGCGCCGATCTCGCGCCCATGGGCGAGTGCCCGCATCATCAGCTCGCGGCCTGTGCCCGTGCCATGATATTTGGAAAAGATGTAAATGCGCTTGAGCTCAATATCGCCGGGCTGGCCAACGGTCGGCGCCTCGACCGCGGTCGTGACGGCATAGCCGATCGGAGCCTTGGTGCCGGAATACTCGGCCAGCCAGCACGCATAATTGGGATCGTTGGACGCGATATAGTCTTTGTAGACTTCCGGCGCGTGCTGCGTCTGGCAATGTGAAACGAGGTCCGCGCCTGGAATGGTTTCGGAATAGCTTTCGAGGAACGTAGCCGCACCGACCGCCCCAAGCGCGAATTCGTCGCCCGAGACGGCGGGTCGGATGTTGACCCCGATCGGCACCTTAGCCTGCCGCCATGGCTTTTTCGAAGTTCTCGCCAACAGCGTTGAGGAAGCCTTCGGTGGTCAGCCACTCTTGTTCCGGACCAACCAGAAGCGCCAGGTCCTTCGTCATCTGACCGCTTTCAACGGTCTTGATGATGGTGTTTTCCAGCTTCTGAGCGAAGGCGGTGACTTCAGGTGTGTTGTCCATCCGGCCGCGATGCTGCAGGCCGCGGGTCCAGGCAAAGATCGAGGCGATCGAGTTGGTCGAAGTCGCTTCGCCCTTCTGGTGGTTGCGATAGTGACGGGTCACCGTGCCGTGCGCAGCTTCCGCTTCAACCGTCTTGCCGTCCGGCGTCATCAGAACCGATGTCATCAGACCGAGCGAGCCATAGCCCTGAGCGACCGTGTCAGACTGCACGTCGCCATCATAGTTCTTACAGGCCCAGACATAACCGCCAGACCATTTCATCGCAGCGGCCACCATGTCGTCGATCAGGCGGTGCTCATAAGTGCCACCAAATTCATCGAACTGGGCTTTGAATTCAGCGTCGAAGATTTCCTGGAACAGGTCTTTGAAACGACCGTCATACTTTTTCAGGATGGTATTCTTGGTCGACATATAGACCGGCCATTTGCGCTGCAGGCCATAATTGAAACAGGCGCGGGCGAAGTCGCGAATGGAAGCGTCCAGATTGTACATGCCCATGGCGATACCGGCTTCCGGGAAGTCAAAGACTTCGAACTCTTCGCTGGCCGAGCCGTCAGCAGCTTCCCATTTCATGGTCAGCTTACCGGCGCCAGGCACCAGGAAGTCTGTCGCCTTATACTGGTCACCAAAAGCGTGACGACCGACAACCACTGGCTGAGTCCAACCTGGGACCAGACGGGGCACATTGTTGATGACGATCGGCTCACGGAACACAACGCCGCCGAGAATGTTGCGGATGGTGCCGTTCGGGCTGCGCCACATTTTCTTCAGGTCGAACTCTTCCACGCGAGCTTCGTCCGGGGTGATGGTCGCGCACTTCACCGCGACGCCAAATTCTTTCGTCGCATTGGCCGCGTCGATCGTGATCTGATCATCGGTTTCGTCGCGAGACTCGATCGATAGGTCGTAATATTTCAGATCAATATCGAGATAGGGATAGATCAGTTTGTCTTTGATCATCTGCCAGATGATGCGAGTCATCTCGTCGCCATCCATTTCGACGATCGGATTTTCGACCTTGATCTTTGCCATGGGAGGTTTTCCTTTTGCCTTTAACGGTTTGGGTGGGCCTATAGCAGGTCTATGGGCGGCGTCAAAAGGGCAGATAGCGCTGCTCTGCAGTTGACCAAGTGAGAATGCATGAGGCAGGAGGGCGTCAATGCCAGATTCTGCTCCCATCATCCTGCTCCACCGCCCGCAACTGGGCGAGAATATCGGGTCCGTCGCGCGGGTCATGCTGAACTTCGGTCTGACAAAATTGCGCCTGATTGCGCCGCGTGATGGATGGCCTAATCCGGCTGCGGAGCCGCTTTCAGCCGGCGCATTCGAGGCCGGGGTGTCGGTCGAAGTGTTTGACACCGCAGAGGCAGCGCTCGCCGATTTGCAACTCGTCCTCGCTGCCACCGCCCGGCCTCGCGGCATGGAAAAATCTGTGACCGATGCAATGGGCGGTGCTGAGCAGATCCAGGACAGCCCGTTGCGCTGCGGCGTTCTTTTTGGGGCGGAGAATCACGGCTTGCCGAGCGAGCTTGTCGGCCTCGCCGATACGATCATGACTTATCCCGTCAATTCAGACTTTGCCTCTCTCAATCTGGCTCAGGCGGTCGGTGTGTTCTGTGCCAGCTGGGGCGCGGTTCAGGGCGCCGTCGGGCGTTGGGAAGGCGAGAAGGCAGGCGTTGAAACACCCGCGCCTAAGGAAGACCTGATCCGGATGTTCGAACATCTTGAAGAAGAGCTGGAACGCGCGGGCTATTTCTATCCGCCGGACAAGACCCCGCTGATGAAGACCAATATCCGCAATGCCTTCATACGCGGCAATTGGACCACGCAGGAAGTGCGCACCTTTAGAGGCGCAATCAAGGCGCTGGCATTGGGGCGGGGCAAGGCGCGGGTTCAGCGCGAGGATTAGATCTTATCTTGGCGGCAGTCCGGAGGCGCCGGGCACGTTCGCCTGCACCAGCCGCGCGGACAGGTCGCGTCCTTCTGCAGCATAGGCTTTTTCTGCATCCCGGGTCGCGCCATCACAGGCCGTGTGCAGGCTGCTGCCCCACGAGAATCCGGCATTAAACCCATTCACCATCGACCGGCGCAACCCGCCTTGATACGGCGCCTCAAGCTCCAGCAAGCGCAACATGTAACTGCGCCAGTGCTGATCATTCCGGCCATTGCAAACCACGCGGACGGCGTGGGCTTTGCCGAGAACTTCTGCCAGAGCGGTGACATCGCGAAAGTAATCCTGTGACCGCACGTTAGTCTGGCCCTGCGCCGAGAGAGCTGGCAAGACGACGAGCAGACCCACAAGGGCATTACGGAGGACACGGCGATGCGAAAATTTTTGGTGCATGCAAAAACCTTTGATCGGATCGAAGAGGCGCTGAAACCGTACGCAGATCAGATCTCACCTTTAATCCTAAGTGATGAAGGAGACCTGAAACATCCTTGGGGCGAGAGTGAGGCGAAGGCTGCCATCGCTTATGGGACGGTTGACGCCTATTTCAGCCCGGCCGTGATGACTTTTTTCCAAACGTTGCTGGGATTTGAGCAGCTTGACTGGTTCCAGTCTTCCGCGGCGGGCATCGAGCATCCACTGCTGCAGGCGATCGGTCAGAAAGCAGAGCTTTATTCCGGCAGCCATGAACAATCAGAAGCGATTGCTGAATGGGTGATCTGGGCCGGGCTCGATCATTTTCAGGGCGGCCTGGCCCGGCGCGCAGCCCAGACTGCGCATAGCTGGGAACGGCTGCCGTTTCGGGAAATCAGCAGCACGCATTGGCTGATCGTCGGATTTGGTGCCATCGGTCAGGCCAGCGGTCGCAGATTGCGCGGCCTCGGCGCTGCAGTCACCGGCGTACGGCGCAGTGGCGGTCAATCGGAAGCTGCCGATCAGATCATCACGCCCGATCAGTTGCACACAGCGCTGGCAGGCGCGGATGCAGTCTTGCTCTGTCTGCCCCTGAGCGATGAGACAGAGAACATCGCCAACGCAGATTTCTTCAAGGCAATGCAGCCGGGTAGTTTGTTCGTGAATGTCGGGCGCGGCGGCCTGGTCGACGAGGACGCGCTGATCGCTGCGCTAGACACTGATCAACTCGCGCATGCGAGCTTGGATGTTGTGCGCGAAGAGCCACTCTCTGCCGACAATCCGATATGGTCCCATCCAAAGATCACACTGACGCCGCACATCTCGGCGCTGACGCCCCAGTCGAGCCGGCGGACCGATCAGGTTTTCCTGAACAATCTGGGGCTGTTCTTGGAGGGTAAGCCCTTGAAGAACCTGGTGCCTCCAGAAGAGTTTTCGTGATTCGCGACAATTGTGGCATACTACACGAATGACAGGATTCCGATTGGCTAACCTTCTCAGTCTGCGGACCGCAGCATGGGTCATCATAGCTTATCTCGCCATGGCCTTCGCGATGGGCGCCAATGCGGCAGAGGAAGAACGCACGCTCGAGCTGCAAAAGGTTGAACAGTTCCGGCCTTACACGAGCGTTGTAATCAATGGCATCGAAACCTCTGCTTTGCTCGACACCGGCGCGACAATTCCGCTGATCAGCGACGGCTATTTCGCCACTGATCCCGAGCCGCATGAGGATGAAAGCGTCGCTCGAATTCTTGGCGTTGGCGGGCAGCGCACTTATCCAGTGGCCAGTCTGCCGCATCTTGCCGTAGGCGCGAAAAGCTGGACGGATCTGCGGGTCGCGGTGAACACTGAAAACCGATATCCGGTGCAGCTGAGCATCCTGCCCATTTCATTGTTTGAGACCCGGGTCGTCGATTTCGATTTTTCCAATGACCGCGTGCTGCTTTATGATGGCAGACCCAAGCGCGTCCGCCATGCGCGCCGGACCTGGGTCGATTATCAAGAGGCCAATGATCTCATCCTGGTCCCAATCAAGATTAACAGCGTCAGAGGATTGGCGCTGATCGATACCGGCGCGGATATGAGCTTCGTGAATCCAGAATTTGCAGAGGCAGCAGGCGCCAAAATCGATGAGGAACGAACCGCGTTGATCCGCGGCAGCGATCTCAACAGAAACAAGGCCAGCGTGTTTAAGTTTCGCCGTCTGATCTTTGCCGACAATGAAATGCGTCGGTTCTCGCTCCCGGCTTTGGAAACCGATTTGTTTTCTGAGCTCGGCTATGGGGATCAGCCGATGATGGTCATGGGGATGGATTTGCTGCGCAATTTCCGTCTGCAAGTCGATCGCGAGCGGCGGCGGATTTACTTCATCCACGATCGAACTGCGCTCCGCGCCAGCAACTCCTAGTCTTGCTCGCAAGCGGTCATCCACGCTCCTCGCATTAGAATCAGTTTGCCTTCCCTACCGTAACCGCTCGGATGGGGAGGGCAGTTCTGAATGAGGAGATCTGAGCATGACATACGCGCCGTTTGATTTGACTGGAAAAGTGGCCCTTGTGACCGGCGGTAATCGCGGCATTGGTTACGGCATGGCCGAAGCGCTTGCAGCGTCGAATGCCAGCGTCGCGATCTGGGGCCGCAAGGAAGCGGCCAATACAGAAGCTGTTGAAGCGCTGTCCAAACTGGGTGCGGGTGACGTGCAGGCCTGGACCGTCGATGTCGCGGACGAGCAGGTTGTAGTCGATGCGACCGCAGACGTGGTCGCCAAGATGGGCCGGATCGATACGTGTATCGCCAATGCCGGGGTCGGCTTCGGTGCGCCAAGCTTTGTCGAGATGACGACGGAAACCTGGCGCAAGAATATGGCTGTAAATCTGGATGGTGCGTTCTGGACGTTGCGCGAGAGCGTCAAGCATATGACCGAACGCGCAAAAGCGGGAGATCCGGGTGGTTCGGTCGTCGGCGTCGCGTCGCTGGCGGGTATCGAAGGCGCGGCGCGCAATCAGGCTTATGCCGCGACCAAAGGCGGCCTGCCATCGATGATCCGCGGCATCGCGGTTGAGTGCGGCCGTTATGGCATTCGCGCCAACTCGATCTTGCCAGGTTGGATTGCGACAGACATGACGTCGATGGCGCAGGACAGCGATGTCTTTTCAAGCAAAGTGATTACGCGCGTACCGATCCGGCGCTGGGGCGAGCCAAAGGATTTTGGCGGCATGGCGGTTTATCTCGCCAGTGACGCGTCGCTTTACACGTCTGGTACGACCATGATCATCGATGGCGGTTACGCCGTCTTCTAGCGGCCACTCCCTCATCGAGACATAAAAAAGGCCCCGCTACGCAGGCGGGGCCTTTTCTGAAAATGATCACGGGCTGAGTGCTTACTCAGTCGTTTCTTCTTCAACAGCTTCAACAACGTCGGTGACAACGTCTTCGACAGCGTCAGCGGCGTCGTCAGCAGCTTCTTCGGCTGCATCTGTTGCAGCATCAACAGCGGCGTCGGCTGCGTCAGCAACGTCAGAAGCAGCATCTTCGGCTGCGTCTTCAGCGGCTTCAACGACGTCTGCTGCAGCGTCGGCAGCCTCATCGGCGGCTTCAGTTGTTGCTTCAGTGGCGTCTTCAGCAGCTTCAACCGTAGCGTCGGCTGCATCTGCAGCAGTATCCGCGGCGTCGTCTGCTGCGCCACATGCTGCCAAGCCTGCAGCGGCAAGTGCTGCAATCCAGAGTTTCGTACTCATTTTCTCTCCCCTCTAGAAGAATAGCCTTCATTGGCACCGCGGAACATACAAGAATCGCGCCCAAAGTGCAGTGTAAAACTGCATAAGCCAGTAAAACGATAGATTTCCCCGCGGGAATGCCTTGTCTTGCCGCAAGGTTGCCCCGGTATCGATCATTGAAAATTTGGAGGCTTCCATGGGAATTCATACCCCTCTTTGCGACTTTCTTGGCACAAAACACCCGATCATGCTGGCAGGGATGGGCGGTGTTTCCTACGCTGAACTGGCCGCTGCAATGTGCAATGCGGGTGGATATGGCGTGCTTGGCATGGCCGGAACGTCACCAGAATTCATTGAATCGCAAATGGCGCGGGTCAAAGAGCTGACTGACAAGCCTTTCGGCGTCGACCTGCTCGCAGCCGATCCTCGTAGCCTCGAAAAGAGCGTCGATGTGATCATTGAAGGCGGCGCTGACAGCTTCGTTGCCGGGCTCGGTGTGCCGATGCCGATCATGAAGAAGCTCAAGGATGCCGGGGTAAAGGTGATGGTCGTTGGCGGCGCTGTGAAGCACGCGATCAAGGCTGAGCAGGCAGGTTGCGATGCGGTCATCCTGCAGGGCGGCGAAGGCGGCGGGCATACTGGCCTGGTCGGCACATTGCCGCTGGTCGCGCAGGCGGTGGAGGCCGTGAACATCCCGGTCGTCGCAGCCGGCGGTATTTATGATGGCCGCGGCCTCGCAGCGGCTCTGTCGCTCGGCGCCGTCGGTGTCTGGATGGGTACGCGCTTCATCGCATCGGCTGAGGCACATGCGGCGCAGAGCTATAAAGACACCGTGGTTGGAGCAGGAGATACCGACACCACCCGAACCCGTTGTTATTCAGGCAAGCCGATGCGCTGCCGGACCAATGATTACATTCTCGATTGGGAACAGCGTCCCGACGAAATCCAGGGCTTTCCCATGCAGGCGGCGCTTTCGGTGCAGCAAGATGTGCTGGGCGGCATTGGCGGCGTCACGGATGAGACGCGTCTCGACGCGGCAAAATCCTGTTTCGCAATGGGACAGTCTGCAGGCGGGGTAAAGGACATCCTGCCTGTGAAAGACATTGTCGATCGGATTATCGACGAAGCGGAGGCCGCGATTGGCCGTGTCGCCTCGCTGCGAGTCACCGAACCAGCATAACGATTCGATAGGATTAATCGGTACGCAGCGAATAACCGGCTGAACGAACCGTGCGGATCGGATTGGTGCCGCCCAGGCTCATCAATGCCTTACGCAGACGCCCGATATGGACATCAACGGTGCGGGCTTCGACATAGACGTCCGCGCCCCAGACCCCGTCCAGCAATTGCTCGCGCGAGAACACACGGCCTGGATGCTGCGCGAAATATTCAAGCAAGCGGAACTCGGTTGGTCCGAGGTGAATGTCCTTGCCATCACGGGTCACGCGGTGCGTGGTGCGGTCGATCTGGATATCGCCGACACGGATCTGATCATCCATCAAAGCCGGACGGATGCGGCGGAGCACGGCTTTGACCCGGGCCATGAGTTCGTTGGTCGAGAAGGGCTTGGTGACATAATCATCCGCGCCGGTTTCGAGGCCGCGAATACGGTCGGCTTCCTCGGTACGGGCCGTCAGCATAATGATTGGCAGGTTCGCTGTTTCCTGGCGCGTGCGCACGCGGCGGCAGATTTCGATGCCGGAGATCTTGGGCAGCATCCAGTCGAGCAGCATCAGGTCGGGTATGCGTTCATCGAGCAGCAACATGGCTTCATCACCGTCTCCGGCGATTGCGGTCTCATATCCCTCAGATTCCAAATTGTATCGCAGCAATTCTGCGACTGATTTTTCGTCTTCAGCGATCACAATGAACGGTTTCATGATCCGGCTTCCTTAGCTTGCTCAGTCTGATTCTCAGTTAGGTCAGCGGCGCCAATGCGCTCTCCCGTGGCGATGAAGTGCACCACTTTGGCAATGTTCGTCGAATGGTCGCCAATGCGTTCCAGGTTTTTGACGATGAACAGAAAGTTTGACCGCGCATCGAGCTGATCTGGGGCTTCTGCCATGAAGATCAGCATCGACCGAAGCAGACCATTATAATGGCTATCAATGTCATCGTCCTGGTGCAGGACCAGAATGGCCGCGTCCGCGTTGCGCCGGGCATAGGCGTCGAGCGCTTTTTGCAGAATGTTAGAGACCGCTTGTCCCATCCGCTCAATTCCGCGCAGAGCAGAGCGATTGTCTTCGTCCATGACTTTCAGGCTGCGCCGGGCAATGTTCTTGGCCAGATCTCCAATACGCTCGATACCGCCAGCCAGCTTGATCGCGCCAATGACGTTTCTAAGGTCCGAGGCCATCGGTTGGCGCAGGGCCAGCATGCGCACGGCCTTGCCTTCGACCTCGCGCTCCAATCGGTCCATTTCCAGATCGCGCTCAATCACCGTCTCAGCCAAGGCGGCGTCGCGATTGACCACCGCCCGCGAGGCATCGCGGATCATGGCTTCTGCCAGGCCGCCCATGCGCAGAATGTCGGCAGAGAGCTGGTCCAACTCTTCGGTAAATGCGCTGACAATATGTTGTTGTCTGACCACGTCTTTATCCCCTTAGCCGAACCGGCCGGTAATATAATCCTGTGTGCGCTGCTCAGCAGGATTGGTGAAAATGGTTTCCGTGTCGCCGAACTCAACCAGTTCGCCGGCATTGAAGAAGGCTGTCTTTTGCGACACGCGTGCGGCTTGCTGCATGGAATGCGTGACGATGATGATGCAGAAACGCAGGCGCAGTTCATCGATCAGTTCCTCGATCCGCGCCGTGGCGATCGGGTCGAGCGCGGAACACGGCTCGTCCATCAGAATGACTTCCGGGCTGATGGCGATGGCGCGCGCGATGCAGAGGCGCTGCTGCTGACCGCCAGACAGGCTGGTTGCGGCGTCATTGAGGCGGTCCTTCACCTCGCTCCAGAGTCCCGCCTTTTGTAGCGAGACGCCGACCATCTGATCGAGCTCGGCTTTACTACCGGCGAGGCCGTGAATGCGTGGACCATACGCAACATTGTCGTAGACCGATTTCGGGAACGGGTTTGGCTTCTGAAACACCATGCCCACTTTGGCGCGCAGCAGGACCGGGTCGATCTCCGCGCTGTTGATGTTCTGCCCGTCCATCAGGATCTCGCCGTCCACCTGCGCGCCTTCAATCGTGTCGTTCATTCGGTTCAGACACCGCAGGAAGGTCGACTTACCGCACCCGGATGGACCGATCAGGGACGTCACCGCCTTGTCCGGCACCTTGATCGAGATGTTCTGGATGGCCGGCTTGTCGTGATAGTGCACGCTGACATCGCGGCATACGATCTTGGCGCCGCCAATGCCGCTCGCGCCTGCGTAGAAGATACCATTCTGACCCATGCCTACCATCTCCGCTCGAATCGACGCCGCAGTAGCACAGCGATCAGGTTCATTGCGATCAAAATCGTCAACAGGATGATGATCACCGCGGCGGTCATGGGCTCCCAGGCGCGCTCTGAGCCAGAGAACCACTTATAGATGAGGACGGGAAGCACAGTCGCTTCATCATTCGGCGAGGTCGGCACATCGCTGACGAAGGCAACCATGCCAATCAGCAGCAAGGGCGCTGTCTCACCAAGGGCTCTCGCCATTGCGATGATAGCTCCTGTCAGGATACCAGGCGCGGCGAGTGGCAGAACATGATGGAACACGGCTTGCGTCTTGGAGGCGCCGAGGCCAAGCGCCGCTTCGCGCATCGAGGGCGGCACCGAACGCAGCGCAGCGCGCGAGGCGATAATAATGGTCGGCAAGACCAGCAGTCCGAGGACCAGACCGCCAACGAGCGGAATGGATCGCGGCAGGTCGAACGTGTTCAGGAACACCGCTGCACCAAGAAGACCAAAGATGATCGATGGCACCGCGGCGAGATTGTTGATGTTGACTTCAATGACCGAGGTTAGTCGCGATTTCGGCGCAAATTCTTCAAGATAAATCGCGGCGAAGATCCCGACCGGGATGGCGAAGATCGCCGTGATCAGCATCGTGAACAGCGACCCAACAATGGCCGCGGCAGCGCCCGCAAGTTCGGGATAAGTGCTGTCGGCATTGGTGAACAGGGAGGCATTGAACCGCCGCTCGATCATGCCGGCATCGTCCATTAGAATCAGCAACGCGATCTGGCGATTGCTGAGCGGTCGGTCGGCAGTCTCACTGCCGAGAAAAATCGCATTCACAGGACTCGAAGCCTGCTCCCCGAGCGCCGGCACCGGGCCCGCCAGATGGTTCAGAATGAGCGAGGCGCCAGCGGTATCAGCAAGCTCAAACAAGGCGCCGGAAAGTGAGATCAGGATGTCATTGCTCGGCGCTCCCGGGTCTGCCAAACGGTCCTGAAACGCGATGAAATTATCCTGGTCGGCATCACTCAAGCGATAAGCGCCGGTAGATAGCCGGGCCAGCCGGCCGGCGTCGCCAACAGGCACCGTGCGATGGGTCTTGATCTCGCCTTTGAGATAGAGATTAACATCGTCTGAAAGCGCGAGCCGCGCGGCGATCGGCGCTTGTGGCGGCACTGTCATCTCCTGCAGCTCGCGCAGCAGAGGCAGAACGGCCAGACGCGGGGTCATCGCATACAGCTCTGCGCGTTCGACACGGTCATCGCTGAGCTCAGGGAATTGCGACATGAGCTCCGCCCGCACCGCCAGGTTGAGATCTGTTACCGCGAGTTCAGATGGCTCTGTCAGCACTGCGGGCTCCAGATCGAGCACCAGCATGTGGCGGGAAAACGCCGAGGCTGCGCGGAAACTGATGGAGATCAGGAGAATGGCGAGAAATGAGACAGCGATGCCGATGGCGATCTGGCCATACAGCTTGAACCGCCGCTCAGCCTGATTGCGGCGGCGCATCCGCAGATCCTGAACAGACTCTGCTGGGGGCGTGGATGCGACCGGCTCAGTCATAGGCTTCCCGATATCGCTTCACCACGCGCAGCGCGATGACATTGAAGACCAGCGTGATCCCGAACAATGCGAATCCAAGCGCGAAGGCAGAGACGGTCTTGGCGCTGTCAAAGGCCGTATCGCCGGTCAGCAATGACACGATCTGATAGGTCACTGTGGTGATGTCAGAGGTTGGATCGAGCGTGACCAGCGCGCGCCCACCAGCGGCCATGACGACGATCATCGTCTCACCAATGGCGCGCGATACGGCCAGCAAGACCGCGGCGACAATGCCGGGAAAGGCCGCGGGCAAGACGATCTGCTTGATGGTCTCTGACTGTGTTGCGCCCACCGCCAGCGCGCCGTCTCTCAGCGGCTGCGGGACTGCATTGATCACATCGTCCGACAGCGAGCTGACAAACGGAATGATCATCACGCCCATGACCAATCCGGCGGCGAGCGCATTGGTTGGCTGCGCGGCGAGGAGATTGTCCGGCGTAATTGGCAGCGCATTGATCCATTGGGCTAGGTTACGCACCAAAGGCGCAATCAGCGTCGCAGCAAAGAAGCCATAAACCACGGTTGGAATGCCTGCGAGCAATTCCAGGATCGGCTTCACCCAGCTGCGAAATCGCGGGCTGGCATATTCAGACAGATAGATGGCAGAGAACAAACCGACCGGAACGGCGACACACATGGCCAGGAGCGCGATCATCAACGTGCCGAAAAACAAAGGCACGGCGCCAAAGTTCTGACCGGTCTGGGCGTTCCAGTCCGTGCCGAACAGAAACTCGAACACGCCCGGTCCGTCTGGAAGACTGAAAAAGCGAACGGTCTCATAGACGAGTGACAGAACGATCCCGACCGTCGTGACGATGGCGATCGCCGCGCACACAAATAGGAGTGCGGTGATGGTTTGCTCGACATAGGTCCGGGCCGGGAAACTTCGATTGAGTGGACGCCGCCCAAGGAAGAACCCGCCGACGGCCGCAATAACGGCAATCATAATGGCGATCAGGCGCGCTTGTCCTTTTAGAACAGCGTATCGTTCGACACTGGCATCGAACAGGACATTGCCTGTGCTGTCGATCGGGCCATTGCCGATATATCTCGCCACCCGCTCAACGAATAAACTGACCTGATCCGGTCCCTGCGCCAGCAGGTAATCGGGCAGTTCTGACCTCAGTGTTTCGCGGACAAAACTCTCTGAGAAAATCAGGTATCCAAGGAAGACCAAGGCGGCAGGCAAGATCGTACAGAAGGCGAGGAAATAGCCATGATAATTAGGCTGTGAATGCAGTCGCGCCCCGATCGTCGAGCCGATCGATAGTTCGCCGATTTCCGTACGCCCAAAGGAGAATGCAAAAAAGCCTGCCGCGGCCAAAGGCGCGATCAACAGCCACCCGATCGGGAGTTGTCCAAGAGTCTGCAGCATTTGTACGATCGGTCGTTACAATTCGGCGCTCTTACCGCTCATCGTTGACACATATGTGACACTCGCCGCCCAGCGCTGACAATCTCCAACCACCTAAAATGGGGTAGGCGCATCAAACTGAATTTCGGCGCCCGAATGCGGATGACGCAGGGCCAGCGTTCCTGCATGGAGGCAAAGGCGCTCATGCGAGTTGCCGTCACCATAAAACACATCGCCGAGAATAGGGTGTCCGAGGCTTGCCATGTGAAGTCGTAACTGGTGCGAACGTCCCGTCTCCGGCGTGAGTGAAACGCGAGTCCAGGTCTCACTGCGCTCCGTCACCGTCCAATGCGTGATGGCTTCGCGTCCATCGGGATCAAGATGGCGCAGCGGGCGATTGAGCGAGAATTTTGCGATGGCGGCGTCCACTGTTCCCTGCTGCGGTTGTAAGGCGCCGCTGACCAAAGCTTCATAGCCTTTGGCAACCTGACGCTTTTCAAACGCCATGGACAGTGTGCGTTGCACGTCTTTATTGCGGGCAAAGATCATCAGGCCGGACGTATCCATGTCGAGGCGATGAACGGTCAGGACTTCGCCATGGCGGTGAGACAGGAGCGCACTGGCACAGACGGACTTTTCAGGCCCGCGCCCTGGGACGCTGAGCAGACCACTCGGCTTGTCGCAGACCACAATCCAGTCATCGATATGGACGGTCTTTAGCAGCTCTGGCGGCGGCGGATTATACGGTTTCGGCGGGTGCGTCATCGCGCAGTCGTGGCATCCAGATTCCAAATGCGGTGCCAGCGCCTTCGACGCTCTCGACCGCCAAACCGCCGCGGTGCCGCGCCATAATGTGTTTAACGATGGCGAGGCCAAGTCCGGTGCCTTCAATCTTGCCGCCCCGGCTTTCATCGACGCGATAGAAGCGCTCACCCAGGCGCGGCAGGTGCTGTTCTGAAATGCCTTCGCCATTATCCGTTACGCGGATCCAGACGGCCGGAACCTCCGTTGACGCATAGGGCTGAAGGAGGACGGCACGTTTTGCATCCGGTGACTGGCGCGAGCACGCCGCCGCGGCGTCCGCCATGGTCGGCGCTTCACCCATCAGCACCTGCACTTCGCCATTCGTGCGGGCATATTTGATCGCATTGCTGGCTAGGTTGAGGATGACTTGCGCAAGTTCGTCACTATCGGCGATGACACCGACATCTTTTTGTGGACCATCAAAGTGAAGATCGATTCCCGCATCCTTTGCGATCGGGGTCAGGCCGAGGCTGGTCTTGCGAGCGAGCTCGACAATATTGACCTGCGTCTTCGGCGCGCGGTGCTCGCTGAACTCAATCCGAGACAGGGACAATAGGTCTGCGACAAGCCGCTGCATCCGCTCGGTCTGCTGTCCCATAATGTCGAGAAATCCGTCCCAGGCTTCTTTGTCATCCTTGGCTGGCCCGCGCATGGTTTCAATGAAGCCGCCAATCGCGGTGAGCGGCGTGCGCAGTTCATGGCTGGCATTGGCAAGGAAGTCGGCGCGCGCGCGCTCTGCCCGGCGGACAGCGGTGAGATCTTCAAACACCATGATCACCGAGCCTGGCTCCAGGCCGGAGCGAATGTGCGCCATCCAGACTTCCGCTTCGCTGTGCTGAGTAAACTCGATCCGCTCTTCGGCGCCGTCTTGCGACACCCGCTCGGCCGCCGCGAGCAAGTCTGGCTGGCGAAGCATGGCGATTGGAAATGGGCGGGTCGAGCTGTCGATGCGGAATAGATTGCGCGCATGGATGTTTGCGGTTGCAACGGCACCGTCCGGCGTGATCAGCAGAGCGGGCAGGGGCAAGGCCAGAACAAAAGGCTCAACCGCATTGTCGGTAACGCTGCCTGAAACCGGGTTCAGGGTCTGTAGTGCCGATGATGCTTGGTCTTTGCGCGGGCTTGGCGCTGATCCGACAAAAAAGGCCAGCGCGCCTGTCGACATGACAATCGCGGCGGTCACCCATTCGACCAATCCAATCGCACCGGTCAGATACAGCAAGGTCAGAACAGCGATGGCGCCAATCGTCAAAACCAGAAAATCGCGCACGCGACGCGGTGGATCTGGCTGCATTTGCCCATTGTCTTGTGACATTTCAGCCCTGCGTTCGTCCAAGTGTTGTGGTCTATCTGGCTTAGCTGCGCGTATACAAGGCGTGGCGCGATGAGCAAGTCTGAAAGCTTTTTCATCATTATTGAAAAACGATAATTATTTGTTGACATTCGAATAGGGCAGGCGTAAAGGCACAGTCCAAGCTTGAGAGGTGTAGATGAAGCAGGCGAGTCTCGTATTTGGTGTTCTTGCGCTCGGCGCATGCTCAACCGTGCCAAGTCTGCCGAGCGTCGGCGGAGAGCCCTTGGTTGTGTTCCCAGTTGCGCCTGATGCTCCGGAAACCTGGGCGATTGAAGGCGTGTCGGGTGAGCTGCCTGAGGCCAACTGGCTCGGCCAGTTCGATGACGCCGTGTTGATTGAGTTGGTGAACGAAGCGCTTGCCGCCAATCCATCCATTCGCTCGCAGTTCTATGCCGTGGAAGCGACACGGGCGCAGGCGCGCAGCACCTATGGCCGCACGCTACCAAATGTCTCCGCTTCAGTGTCTGGCGGCGGCACCAGCAATTACAGCCCGATCACCGATTCTCGAACTGATAATTCCAGCTTCGGCGCGAGCGTCGATTTGAGCTGGGAGATTGATCTCTGGGGCCGGCTCCGCGCCGGGATCAATGCCGCAGAAGCTGACCTGATCGCCAGCGAAGCTGATCTCGCTTCAGCCCGATTGGCGTTGACCGCACAAACCGCATCCGCTTGGTTCGATCTCAATGAAGCGCTGGCACAAGAACGCGTCGCGGTACAGACATTTGAAGCCCGGACACGCGCGCTTGAATTGACCGAGCGCCGGTTCTCCCGCGGTCTCGCCACAGCGCTGGACGTGCGCACGGCGCGGACTACGCAAGCGTCTGCGGAAGCTTCGATTGCGGGTCGGCGCCAGGCCAGCGGCAACGCTTCGCGGCGTCTCGAAATCCTGCTCGGCCGCTACCCTTCTGCAGAACTCGATGCCTTGGCAGAACTGCCATCGCTGGACCCACTTTCTGGTGCCGGCAGCCCGATGCTGCTGCTGTCGCGCCGCCCCGATATTGCTGCTGCAGAAGCCCGCGTTTCGGCGGCAGGTCTGCGGGCCGAGCAAGCGCGGATGGCGATGCTGCCAGCGCTGCGCCTGACTGGATCGGTGTCTAATACAGAGACAGATCTCGCTGATGCGCTCGATCCGAGCCGCGTCGCTGCGCGCCTGATTGCCAGCCTGACCGCGCCGATCTTTAATGGCGGCGCCCTGGACGCTGACCGCGATGCAGCGGTCGCCCGCGCCCGTGCGGCGGTTGAAAACTATGCCGCGACCACGCTGACGGCGTGGCGTGAAGTGGAAGATGCGCTGGCCGCAGATTCCCTGTTAGCGCAACAGGAAAATGCGCAAGTGCGGGCCTTGGAAGAAGCCCGTTTGGCCGAGGAATTGGCAACCCGCCAATATACCAATGGCCTGGTTTCGATCTTTAACCTGATCGATTCCCAAACCCGACGCCTGAACGCTGAGAGCAATGTGATTGCAGCCCGCTCAGCCCGCGCGTCAAACCGAGTAAGTTTCCATCTTGCTCTCGGGGGTGGGTTACCTGTGGCAGAGCCCGCAGCACCTTCCACCGCGAGCGCAAATAGCCCGGAAGTGGCAGTCCTCCCATGAGTCGTTTCATTTCAATCCTTTTCACTATCATTGCCCTGGTCGGCATGGGCGCAGCGGCGTTCATGACCATCCAGATCCTTAAGCCGGAACCTGAGCAGGCAGATGAGAAGTTTGCCGGGCTCTCAGTGTTTGCTGAGCGCGTTGGCCTTGAAGACCTCGACTTTACAGTGAAAGCGCAAGGCGAAGTCCGCCCGCAGCGCGAGCTTGTTGTCGCGCCGCAGATTGCTGGCCGGATCGCTTATGTCTCGCCAGACTTTATCGATGGCGGCTTCATTCGCCGCGGACAGGTTCTGGTGCGTCTCGAAACCGCTGATTACCAACTCGCCGTTGTGCGGGCGCAGTCGGGTGTCGCAAGCGCCGAACAGCGTCTGGCGCGCGAAGTTGCTGAAGCAGAGATTGCCCGCCAGGATCTTGAAAACCTCGGGATCACCGATTCCAGCCCTCTGGCCCGGCGTGAGCCGCAGCTTGCAGAAGCTGAGGCCGCGCTTGAATCCGCCAAGGCTCAATTGGCAGACGCCGAACTGGCCTTGAATCGCACCGCTGTGATTGCGCCATTTGATGGCCGTGTCCGTGAAGAGAATGTTGATGTTGGTCAGTTTGCGTCACCAGGACAGTCGCTCGGCCGCGTCTTCGCCACGGATGTTGTGGAAGTCGCTCTGCCGATCACTGACGAGCAGCTGGGCCAGCTCGGCCTGCCGCTTGCCTTTGCTGAGACGGCCAGCCAGGCCGGACCGCGTGTTGTATTCTCGGCCCCTGTGGCCGGTGTTGATCGCCAATGGACTGGCCGGGTGACCCGTACATCGGCTGCGGTCAACTCTCAGACCCGCCTGATCAATGTGATTGCTGAACTGAATGATCCATATGGCGCAGGTTCAGACCAAGGTGCGCCGATGGCGCCGGGCCTGTTTGTCGCGGCTGAGATTGACGGCACCAAAATCGAAGACCTTCTGGTTGCGCCGCGATCAGCGATCCGGGGCGGTAACAACATCTTTATTGGTGAACCAGCTGCTGGCGAGCTACGCATCTTCCCGGTCGATCTGGTCTACAGCTCCAATGAAGGCGCCTGGTTCCGGAGCGAGAATGTCGATGTTGGTTCGCTTGCCATTGTCAGCCCGATCCGCGGATCAAATGACGGCATGAGTATCACCATCCTCGAGCGCCTCGCGGATGGCACGATCAAGAACCACAATGACGCGGCTCAGGCATTGGCCGCAGATGATGAGCGCGGCGGCGGTGCTGGCATTGCCACCGAAGTGATCGCATCAACAGGTGACGGAGCACAATAATGTTCGGAATGGTATCCTGGTTCGCGCGAAACGCAGTTGCAGCCAATCTGGTCATGGTCATCGCCTTTATCGGCGGTGTCCTGGGTTTCAATTCCATGGAGCGCGAAATGTTCCCGGTGGTTCCGGTGGCGGGCGCTTCGGTGACCATGACCTGGAACGGTGCATCGCCCCAGGATGTTGAAGAACAGATCATCACCCGGATCGAAGAGGCCGTTGCCGATATTGACGGCCTCGACCGGATCACCTCGATCGCGCGGGAAAGCTTTGCCGTGGTCAATATTCGCGGCCGCGATGATATCGACATGCAGGTCTTCATCGACGAGATCAAACTGCGCGTCGACCAGATCAACAACCTTCCGCAGGCGGCCTTCCAGCCGCAAGTGCAGCGCTGGGAGCAGCGCGACTGGTATTTCGGCATGGCCATTCATGGCGATGTCGATCCGCTGACCCTCAAACGGGTCGCCGACGATGTGCGCGATGATATCGCGGAAATCAGCGGCGGTGAGCTTGCGGTGCTGCAGGCCACCCTGCCGGAGGAAGTCTCGATTGAAGTCTCCGAGATCGCTCTGCGCCAATACAATCTGAGCTTTACCGAGGTTGCGCAGGCGATCCGTCAGTCCTCGCTGAACTCATCGGGCGGACAGATCCGTTCCAGCGTTGGAGATGTGTCTGTCACAGCTCGAAATCTGGCCGATACGCAGCAGCAGTTCGAGAATATTATTGTCCGTCAGTCGAATGCTGAAGGCACGATCCGCGTCGGCGATGTTGCTGAAGTGATTGACGGCTTTATCGACGCTGATCTCGACGCGACTTTTGACAATCGTCCGACCGCATTTGTCATGGTCGTCCAGCCGGACCGAATGGACATTGTCACCTATGCCAACAATTTCCGGGCATACATTGATCGCGCCAATAATCCGTCCTCGGGCATCCTGCCGGATGGGATGAAGATTGATATTCTGTGGGACAATTCCCAGCCCTTCCAGGCGCGGATGAAACTGATTTCTGAATCGGCGCTGCTCGGTGCGGTGCTGGTGATGCTGGTCCTGATCCTGTTCCTCCGTCCGATTGTGGCTTTCTGGGTAACGATCGGGATCATTACCGCGTTTGCCGGAGGGATCATGCTGATGCCGCTGTTCGGCGTGTCCTGGAACGTCTTGTCGACTTTTGCGGTGCTTCTGGTGATCGGGGTGATTGTCGACGATGCCATTGTGGTCGGGGAAAACATCCACCGAGAGGTGGAGAGCGGGCGAAGGGAGGGCTTGGATGCGGCGATTGTCGGCACGCAGCTGGTTCTGAAGCCAGTCGTCTTCGGCGTCATCACAACAATCATTGCGTTCGCGCCATGGGCAATGCTGACTGGGCCAACCCGCGCCTTCACGCAGCAGAT
Organism: Henriciella sp.; assembly: GCA_013214545.1. Lineage (GTDB taxonomy): Bacteria > Pseudomonadota > Alphaproteobacteria > Caulobacterales > Hyphomonadaceae > Henriciella. The sequence continues at coordinate 11,400 of JABSQB010000009.1, read as the reverse complement.
TACCTTCGTGGTGATTGCCTCGCTCGTCTTCTCGATCATCGAATGTATGTTCATCCTGCCGGCGCACCTTTCGCACATGAAGCGCGAGGACAAGACCAAGCAGAACGCACTCGCGCGGTTCCAACAGCGCATCGCTGACAGTCTGCTCTGGTTCGCTCAGAACCTGTACAAGCCTGTGCTCGAATTTGCCTTGCGCATGCGCTACGCCACGATCGTCTTCTTCTTCATCATTTTCGCGTTCGCGATCATGCTCGTTGGCAATCGCATCGTCCCATTCAAATTCATGCCCGAGATTGAAAGCGACCTCGTGCAGGTGACGATTGAGATGCCGGACGGCACGCCATTCTCGCGGACTTTGCAAGTGCGCGATCAGCTGGCAACCGGTGTCACCTCTGCCAAGGCTGAGCTGAACGCCAAATGGGATAGCCAGATCAATCGCGAAGTCGGTGATTATCAGGGCGGCGTGATCAAGGACGCGTCTATCGTGGCGTCCAACAGTCAGGTTCAAGCCTGGATCGGTTTGGTGCCGCCAGAGAACCGGCCTCTGCTGCTGTCGACGCGGGAAATCTCTGAAAAGATCCGAGACCTGGTGGGTCCAGTGCAGGATGCTGAGGAAATCACGTTCGACTTTACCGATAATGAGAACGATACCGGCGTCCGGTTCGCGCTCAATCATCCCGATCTCGATCGTCTGAGAGAAGCCTCCGCCGTGGTTCAGGAGCAACTGGCCACCTATACAGCAGCGTATGATATTGGCGACAATCTCACCGCGGCTGCCGATGAGCTTCGCATCGAATTGAAGCCAGGCGCCGAAGCGCTGGGCGTCAGCCTTGCCGATGTCTCGAGGCAGGTCCGTCAGGCCTATTTCGGGGAAGAAGTGCAGCGTCTGCCGCGCGATGGTGAGGATGTCCGCGTGATGGTGCGTTTGCCGAAATCTGCGCGGACCGATCTCGACAGTCTCGACAATCTGCGTATCCGCACGGCGGATGGGCGCGAGCTGCCGCTGACCCAAGTGGCTGAGTTCACCTATGCGCCGGGGATCAACCGGATCCTGCGTCGTAACCGGACGCGTTCGGTCTCGGTCTATGCCGAAGTCAAAGGCGATGGCGGTCGCGGTCAGGTCATGTCGGATATGAATGTCAATTTCTGGCCGGATTTCGAGAAGCAATTCCCGGATATCGAGCGCGGCGCAGCTGGCGGATTTGAGCAAGAGCAACGCTTCTTCAAGGAGCTCAACATGCTCGCGATCGGGGCGATTGTCTGCATGTACATCGTGCTGGCGATTGCGTTCAGATCCTACGCGCAGCCACTCTTGCTGATGACGGCGATTCCATTCGCGCTTACCGGGGCGATCATGGGTCACTGGATCACCGGGACACCGATGGCAATGTTCTCGATCTTCGGGATCGCCGCGGCGGCCGGGGTGGTCATCAATGACAACCTAGTCCTGGTCGATTTCGTCAATCGAAAACGGCAGGAGGGCGTCGGCGCCGTGCAGGCGCTGGTTGATGCCGGCGTGTCGCGCTTCCGGCCGATCCTGCTGACCTCTGTGACGACCTTTGTTGGCATCCTGCCACTGATCGCAGAGCGGTCGATGCAGGCACAGTTCCTCAAGCCGATGGTGATCTCACTCGGCTATGCGGTAGCGTTTGCGATCTTCGTATCGCTCTTGCTGGTGCCAACGCTGTACGCTGTCGGGGTTGAAATCGGACGTGTCTTCCGGTGGAGCTGGGCTGGGCGTCCTTATCGCAAGATCGGCGAGTCCTACACCGGCGAAGTGACGATTGACAGCGAAGAGCTGATCGGCACGAGCGGCGCCAAACCGCAGCCTATGCCGGCGGAATAAACAACAAAAAATTGGTTTCCAAGTTCAGGGAGAAAACCATGAAAAAGCTATTCTTGGCGAGCGCGGCGGCGGCCGTGCTCGCCGCATGCGGTGCACAGGAAGCCGCGCAGACGGTGGCCACTATCGACTCAAATTCAGGCGCTGCTGCGAATGGCGACCGCATGGTTGAGACCACCTCGCGCGATGATTGGGGCGAGTTTGGCCTGGACCTCTATTCGATGGACACGTCGGCCCACCCGGGCGACAATTTCTTCCGCTATATGAACGGCACCTGGTATGATGAGTTTGATATGCCAGCCGACCGTACGCGCTATGGGGCTTTCTCGCTGCTGCGCGAAAAATCAGAGCAACGGGTCAAGTTCATCATTGATGATCTCGCCGAAGCCAAGCCTGACCCGTCAACGCTCGAAGGCAAAGTCGCAGCGTACTACAATGCCTATGTCGACATTGACGCGATTGAAGCGGCAGGTCTGGCACCTGTGCAGCCTTATCTTGATCGCATCCAGAACATCGAGACCAAAGAAGATCTGGCTTTGACCATGGCCGCGATTGGCTTCTCAGCGCCGATTGGCGGGTGGGTCGATGTCGATTCAAAAGACACGGACAGCTACATCTTTTACGTCACTCAGGCGGGTCTGGGTCTTCCGGATCGCGACACCTACCTGACCGACGAAGGAAAGAATGTTGAGACGCGCGCGGGCTATGTCGCGTATCTGACTTTCCTGCTTGAACAGGCCGGATATGACGATCCTGCAGACGCTGCTGCGCGGGTCATGGCGCTTGAGACTGAGATCGCCAAAGCCCATTGGGACCGCACCGTCGGTCGCAACCGCAACCTGACTTATAACAAGATGTCGAAGGACGGGCTCCTGGGCCTTGCTGGCGATTTCCCGCTCGGGATCTGGCTTGATGATCTGGGGCTTGGAGAACAAGAGAGTTTCGTTGTCCGCCAGGTGACACCAGACGCTGAAGAGATTGCCGAACTGGGCCTCAATGAAGAACAGGTTGAGAAGATATCCGGCGGCGGCATTGCCGGGATATTTGCGGTCCTCGACTCAGCCTCAATTGAAGACTGGCAGGCTTATCTGTCTGCGCATCTCTTGTCTGATTTCTCGTCCGTTCTGCCCAAGGCAATCGATGATGCGACCTTTGATTTCTATGCCCGCCAGCTGCGCGGTCAGGAAGAACAGCGCCCACGCTGGAAGCGCGGTGTGCAGGCCGTTGAAGGTGCGCTCGGTGAGGCGGTCGGCAAGGTCTATGCTGAACGTTATTTCCCGCTTGAGAACAAGGCCGCCATGGATGAGTTGGTCGCCAATCTCCGCCTGGCGATGGCTGACAATCTCGACGAAATCGACTGGATGGGCGACGAGACCAAAGTCGAGGCGCGTGAGAAATTGTCCAAGTTCACACCGAAGATCGGCTACACCGAAAAGTTCGAAACCTACGAAACCATGCAGGTGGGCGACACCGCGTTTGAGAATGTCATCGCGTCCAATACCTGGGCGTTCAATGACATGATCAGCCAGCTTGGTCAGCCGATCGACAAGACTGAGTGGTTCATGCTGCCGCAAACGGTGAATGCGTATTACAGCCCGAACCGCAACGAGATTGTCTTCCCGGCCGCGATCCTGCAGCCGCCTTTCTTCAATCTCGAAGCCGATCCGGCGATCAATTATGGTGCGATTGGCGGCGTGATTGGACATGAGATCGGTCATGGGTTTGACGATCAGGGCTCCAAGTCCGACGGCGACGGCGTACTGCGTGACTGGTGGACCCCGGCAGACAAGGCCGCTTTCGAAGCGCGGACTGATGCACTGGTCGATCAGTACAACCAGTTCTGCCCACTTGATGAAGGTGAGACCTGCGTCAATGGCCGCCTCGGCCTGGGTGAGAATACTGGCGACCTGGGCGGTCTCTCAATGGCTTACAAGGCCTATAAGATGAGCCTCGACACGAATGGCGATGGCGAAATCAGCGCGGATGAAGAAGCCCCGGTGCTCGGCGGCTTTACGGGCGATCAGCGCTTCTTCATGGCCTGGGCACAAGCCTGGCGGAACAAGTATCGTGAAGAGGCGCTCCGCCAGCAACTCATTCGCGGCCCTCACAGCCCGCCAGTCTATCGCGTCAACGGTATCGTTCGCAATTTCGACGAATGGTATGAGGCGTTCGATGTCGGACCGGATCACGCGCTTTACCTGCCACCGGAAGAGCGTATCCGGATCTGGTAAAACCGCAATCCAACACACGGTGAAGGCGACCAAATCGGTCGCCTTTTTCTCGCGCGAAAAAAAAGTCCGTCAACCTATGGTTTGTGCAGCGCACTTTGCGCTATGGCTTGTTACGGGAACGTAATGATGGGTGAGCAAAAATGCCGAAGCCAAAAACCGTGCGTGCTTATTTTGACAGTCTGGAACCACATCAGGGCGCGATTGCGATTGCGCTGGAAAATGCCATCAAGACGCACTGGCCGCATCTCACCGTAAAGCTCGCCTGGGGCTTCCCGTGCTGGAGTGGTAATGAGCGGGTGTTTTCCGTCAGTGGACAGACAGATCGCTGCAACCTGCAGCTCTGGCAAGGCTCTCAACTCGCGGACGATTATCTGGAACGTATCGAGGGCACAGGTAAATCGCTGCGCCATGTGAAAGTCTATTCGGTAGACCAGGTGAACGATGAATTGATCGACATCATGGACCGCGCCGTATCCCTGGACGCTACGGCGCCGCAGCGTGTGCGCTAAAGCTTCGCCGCCGCGTTAGACCAATAGATGACTTGACGCAGGGGCCTATTCCGCCCCATTTGTTCGCAGGTGCACAATAGATGCAGAACCAATTCTGAAGGAGTTCTCCCATGTCTGATACAGATCCAGTCGTCATTGTCGGTATGGCCCGCACGCCTATGGGCGGATTGCTCGGAGACCTGTCCGCTATGTCAGCCAACGAACTCGGCGCCATCGCGGTCAAGGCCGCGGTTGACGAAGCCAAGCTCGGCGCTGACGAAGCTGACGAGATTATCATGGGCAACTGCCTGCCAGCGGGTCAGGGCCAGGCGCCGGCGCGTCAGGCAGGCTTCAAAGCCGGGATGGACAAAGGCCTGGAAGCCACCACGATCAACAAGATGTGCGGCTCTGGCCTGCAAGCGGCGGTCATGGGGCGCCAGTCAATTGCGGCAGGGGATGCGAACATTGTCATTGTCGGCGGCATGGAAAGCATGACCAACGCGCCGCATCTGATGGACGTCCGCAAGGGTCATAAATATGGCGACATGGGTGCCAAGGATCACATGGCGCTGGACGGTCTGACCGACGCCTATGCCGGGGGCCCAATGGGCGCGTTCGCAGACATGATTGCCGAGAAGTATCAATTCACGCGAGAGCAGCAGGATGCTTACGCGCTGGAAACGCTGAAGCGCGCGCAGGACGCCACCGAGGCCGGAAAGTTCAAACGCGAGATTGCGCCGGTCACCATCAAGAGCCGCAAGGGCGAGACCACGGTCGACACAGATGAGCTGCCGCGTACGGCGCGCCCGGATAAGATCCCAAGCCTGCGCCCGGCCTTCAACAAGGATGGCACTGTCACAGCCGCAAACGCCTCTGCGATCTCTGACGGGGCAGCAGCGCTGGTTCTGATGAAAGAGTCTGAAGCAACCTCACGCGGCCTGTCGCCGATCGCCAAGATCATCTCGTCTTCCAGCCATGCGCATGAGCCGGAAAACTTCACCACAGCGCCGGTCCCTGCGATGGAGAAAGCGCTGACCAAAGCCGGATGGTCGAAAGACGATGTCGACCTATGGGAAATCAACGAAGCTTTTGCCGTTGTGCCAATGATCGCGATGAAAGAGCTCGGCCTCAGCCATGACAAGGTCAACGTCAATGGCGGTGCTTGTGCCATGGGTCATCCGATTGGCGCTTCTGGTGCACGCATCCTGATTACACTCCTCGCAGCCATGGAAGACCGCGATGCCAAGAAAGGCGTCGCCTCACTTTGCATTGGCGGCGGCGAAGGGATCGCGATGTGCGTGGAGCGGGCCTAGGCCGCTTTGCTCGCCGACAGCAAAATTGTCGATCACTTCGTCGAACAGGCGAAGTGGTGCGACGAGCTTGGCTCGTCCTTCACGGCGCAGATGCTGAAGCAGTTTGCGGTAGACTTTGAGTCAGGTGGTCCGGTTGCTGAATTGTGCCGCGACTGGCCGACCAATCCTCGGAAAGACGCGCTTGGTTTGCGGCTCACGGGCGCGCTTCATCACGCAGTCATAAGCGACGACGCGCCGGACCTTGCCGCGCTTTATCCAGCGCAGATGGCGGACTGGGACATGGACCGGGTCTGGCCCGTTGCGCGCGATTGGCTTGCTGCCAACATGGCGGGCGTCCGCGTCTTCCTCCAGAGCCCGCCGCAGACCAACGAGACGCGGCGTTCGATTATCCTTCTACCGGGTTTCTGCAAACTTGTGCATCAGTTTGGCCAGCCTCTACACTTGCTTGAACTTGGCGCCAGCGCAGGCCTCAACCAGAACTGGGACCGGTTCAATTATCAAACAGAGTCGTGGCAGCGCAGCGGGGAGAGCGATGTCACAATTCGTACCGACTGGCGCGCGCCGGTGCCGGAGCATCATGACGTGGATATCCAGGTCGCCAGCCGCGCCGCCTGTGATCTGAACCCGGTGGATTTGTCGGATCCAGATCAGGCAATGAGACTGAAAAGCTATACGTGGCCGGACCAGGAAGAGCGCCTGAGCCGTCTCGACGCGGCCATTCGCCTGGCCCAGGAAAGCGACACCCGGGTCGAGCAAGCCGATGCGCTCACCTGGCTTTCCGAACGTTTGGCCAATCGCCCGAAATCTGGCCTGACTGTGATCTATCACTCTGTGTTTCTGATCTACCCGCCGCGAGAGGTGATCGCGGCGATCATGGACACGATCCGCGCAGCGGGTGAAACCGCGACGGAGGCAGCGCCGCTCGCTTGGTTGAGCTATGAATCCGAGGCTTTATTTGGCGGCGACCGCGCCAGCCCTAAAATGCGCGCACGCCTGGAAACCTGGCCGGGGGGGCATGTCGAGACCTATGCGGAGTCAGATGGGCACGTCACTTATGTTGACGCTTATTGAGGAGACGACTCCAACAGGGCCTCGTCGAGTAATTGCGCGCTCACCGACTCTATTGCGGTCTGTGCGGCGTCTGAAAACTGATTGGCATTCACAATCACAACGCGATCCAATGCCGGAGCGATGGTAATGCGCGACAACCATAAGGTGTTGGAGCCGCTATGCAGATACAGCCTGCCATATTTCGGATCGTCATAGACTCCCCAGCCCATGGCGTATCCGCTGGTTTCTTCCGGATAGGGCTGAAACAGTTTTTCGCGAACGGAGACCGGGACGAGAGCACTATCATCCTTGAGGAATTCCAGCGCGAGATTGGCGTGGGCTTCGAGGCTTGCATGCAGAGTTCCCGCGGGGCCGAGTACCTCCGGGTTGTCGGCTGTCGCGCCGCGCCCGGCAGAGCTGACAAACACACCAAACGTGTTGCGATGACCTTCCAATCCTTCGGGCGGCGGGCCGTATCCAAACCCCGTTCTCGCAGACTCGTCCTCGAGCCGATCGAAGATCAACACCTGCATCGCCGCTTCCCACGTGTTCGGAAGGCCATCTTGTGAACTCAGGATCGACCCGATCGCAGCGCCCGCGACGATGTAATTGAGATTGTTGTAATCGAATGCGCCCTGCGTTTTGCTGGGCGGCTGCGTCAACACGTTTCGCGCCGCTTCTGCGCGCTGAGCACTGACCGGCCGCTCGTCATTCCGTCGAGCGTTGAGCCAGAACCCTCCCATCTGCTTAAAGCCAGAGCGATGAGCGAACAGGTCTTCAATTGTCGTGGTTCGCCAAGCCGGATCCATCTCGTCGGACAGTTCGGGAAACAGATCAGGCATGGTTGCGCCCCAATCCGTCAGACCTTCCTCGACCAGACGGGCATACAGCAATGCTGTCAGCGCTTTGGTATTCGATCCGATATGCCACTTATCCTCGACCCGTACCGGATTTGAAGCGCCTTTCGCGCGCAAACCATCCACAGCCAGATCTACGACGCCGTCTTTTGAGGCGACGACTGCGCCAAGCGCAATCAGGTCGTGGTTTACACGGGTACGGCTGACGACGTCCTGCAACCCGATTTCAGATTGCGGCGGTCCGGTCTCAATGATTGAGGTGGCATCAGGTTCTGGTGCCTTCGATCCGCAAGCCGTGATGAGACTGACCGCGACCCCCGCCAGAATGAAACGGTAACTATCCCGCTGGCACATAATCGCTGACGAGCCCAAGCGGAACTGCCGTGGTTCGCTTGGCGACATTGATGATGATCCGCGACTGCACATCAGAGACCAAAGCCGACCCGAGCAGCTTCTCGCGCAAGAACTTGTCATAGGCATACATGTCGGTGGTGGTGACGCGGATGATATAGTCAACGGCGCCGGTCACGGTCATGCATTCCATCACTTCCGGCCACTTACGGACGAGGTTCTCAAACGCTTCCAGATTCTCCTTGCTGGGCAGCGCCAGTTTGACATTAGCGACAACTTCAAAGCCCAGTCCGAGCGACTGACGGTCCAGCAGAGTCACGCGGCCCTGAATGATCCCGGCCTCTTCCATCCGCTTGATCCGTCGCCAGCAGGGCGAGGACGACAAACCAACCCGCTCAGCGATATCGGCCACGGACAGCGACGCGTCTTTTTGAATCAGATCGAGAATCTTGGCATCAATTGTATCTAATGGTTCCGACAAATTTCCCCCCAAAAAGTCTTAATATGGGTAATTTATTGCTCAATTTATCCCTACTTCCGCAAAGAAGGCAAGCATTTTCGTCATTCTGTTGGGATATATGACCTGATCGCAACACTGAAGAGGTGCGCTTTGGAACATCGAGAAGTCACGCTGGACGACAAATATGATCTTGTCGAGGGAAAAGCGTACATGACTGGAATTCAGGCGCTTGTCCGCCTGCCACTTGATCAGAAACGGCTCGATCTCAAGGCAGGTCACAACACTGCAGGCTTTATCTCAGGCTATCGCGGCTCCCCGCTTGGCGGATATGACCAGCAGCTGCGAGCCGCGCAGAAATGGCTCGATGAGCATGATGTAAAATTCTGGGAAGGCCTGAACGAGGACCTCGGCGCAACCGCGGTGTGGGGCAGTCAGCAGCTTGGTCTGTTCCCGGGCGCGCAACGCGATGGATTGTTCGGAATCTGGTACGGCAAAGCGCCTGGCGTGGACCGCACAGGAGACGTGTTCAAACACGCCAACGCGGCTGGCACTTCAGCGCTGGGCGGTGTGCTTGCTGTGCTGGGCGATGACCATATGTGCAAATCCTCGACTCTGCCGTCGCAGTCAGAGTACGCGATGCAGGATGCCGAGATCCCGGTGCTGAACCCGGCCTCGATCCAGGATGTTCTTGATTACGGGCTGCATGGCTGGGCGATGAGCCGGTTCACAGGCGGCTGGAGCGCCATGATTGCGCTTGCCGATACCATGGATAGCGGCGCTGTCGTCGATGTGTCGCTGGATCGCATGAATTTTGTCATACCAGATTTCGCCTTCCCGGATGACGGGGTGCATATGCGCCGGTCCGATCCGCCGCTGGAGAAAGAGCGACGCTTGCGGGAGTACAAAGTCCCGGCAGCGCAAGCCTGGGTGCGCGCCAATCAGCTCGATCGGGTGATCCTGCCCAGCGCCAAGCCGCGCGTCGGTCTCATCGTGTCCGGGCAGGCCGCCAGAGATGTCTTCGAGGCGCTTGAGGCGATCGGCCTGACACCGGAAGAAGCTGGCAGACTTGGGGTTTCCATCTACAAGGTCGCCATGCCGTGGCCGCTCGAGCCGGAAGGCATTCGCGCCTTCTGTTCTGGCCTGGAGCGGGTGCTCGTCATCGAGCATAAGCGCCCGCTGATTGAAGAGCAGCTGCGCGCCGCGCTTTACTCCATGCCGGAAAAACAACGCCCGATCCTGGAAGGCAAGCGCACAGCAGACGGCAAACCATTGCTGAGCCAGATTGGCTCTATCCCGGTCCCTGAAATGGCCGAAGCGCTCGCAGGCGTGCTGCCCAATGGCTGGGACACGTCCAAGGCTGACGCCTATTTCGCGCGCGTCGGTCGCGCCGGTGAAGCCGCGCGGACCAATGCCACGCCGACGGTGCGGACGCCGCATTATTGCTCAGGCTGCCCGCACAATACATCGACCGTCGTGCCGGAAGGGTCGCGGGCGCTGGCCGGCATCGGTTGTCACTACATGGCCAACTTCATGCCGGACCGTAACACGGACATGACCAGCCAGATGGGCGGGGAAGGCATTGCCTGGGTCGGACAGCATTTCGCGACCGACGAGAACCATATGTTCGTCAATCTAGGCGATGGCACCTATTCTCATTCCGGCTCCCTGGCGATCCGCGCTGCGGTCACGTCGGGCGCCAATATCACCTATAAGATCCTCTACAATGACGCCGTCGCCATGACCGGCGGGCAAACCGTTGAGTCCGGTCAGACACCGCAGCAAATCGCGACGCAGGTGAAAGGCGAGGGCGTTGAGACGATTGTCATCGTGACCGAAGACCCCGTGCGTTACGCCAATGTCAAAGGCCTGCCGCGCCGCGTTCGGATCTATGACCGCGCCGATCTCGACAAGGTGCAGAAGCAGCTGCGCGAAACCCCGGGCGTGTCTGTTCTGATTTATGACCAGATCTGCGCGACAGAAAAACGCCGCCGGTCGAAACGCGGTTTGCGGGCACCGGACCGCACCCGGGTTCTGATCAATACAGCGGTCTGCGAAGGTTGCGGCGATTGTTCGGTCAAGTCGAACTGTCTGTCAGTCGAGCCGGTCGAGACAGAACTCGGCCGTAAACGCCGGATCAATCAGTCGACCTGCAATACTGATCTGTCTTGCATCAAGGGCTTTTGTCCAAGCTTCATCACCGTCACCGATGGTGAGTTTACGGCCAAAGACCAGCCGCGGCCTGAGATCGATACGTCCTACATCCCGCTGCCCGAGACGCCGAGCCTGGAAGGCACCTGGAACGTCCTGTTCACAGGCGTTGGCGGAACTGGCGTCACGACCGTTGCGGCGGTACTGGCCATGGGCGCTCATGTCGACGGCAATGCGGCGTCCAGTCTTGATATGACGGGCCTCGCGCAGAAGGGTGGCCCAGTGCTCAGCCATCTGCGCTTCGCACGTGAACCGGATATGATTTCGACCGGACGTGTGCCGCCTGCGAGCACAGATTGTGTCATCGCTTGTGACCTCGTGGTCGCTGCGGGCGGCGATGCGCTTAACCTTATGGATGCCGATCGTACCGCGGCTTTCGCCAACAGTGACGTGACGCCGACCAGCGAATTTATTCGCGACCGATCGAAAAAGTTTGAGAGTGATTTGTTGGCCGCGCGGGTCAAACGCCAGGCGACCGAATTCGCCGCGTTCGACGCTGAGGCTTTGGCGATCTTGTATTTCAACGACGCGATCTACACCAACATGATCATGGCCGGTTATGCCTGGCAGAAAGGTCGGATCCCGGTTTCTCTGCGCGG
>JABSQB010000089.1 GCA_013214545.1 Henriciella sp. | reverse complement strand
AATTGCTGGTCGCCTTTCAGGGCATAGACCGCATAGGTGAGCGCCATCCCGATCAAGACGGTCACGCCGCCCCAAAGACGAAAGAAGCCTGCCTCCGGGCGTTCGGCGGCTTCGATGCCGCCTTCCTGTTCGAAGATGTTGTCTTCGTCTTTGCCGAACGTCTCCAGCTCTTCGGGCGAGTATTCCTTGGTCGAAAACACGGTCCAGGCGACCGCCAGGAAGAGGGCGGCGCCGCCAATGTAAAACGATATCCGAACGTTGTCGGGAATGACGCCCTCAGGCGCTTCGTTCGAGACACCGAAGGCATTGAGCACGAAGGGGGCTGCGCTCGCCAGAACAGCGCCCGTGCCGATGAAGATGGTCTGCATCGAGTAGCCAAGCGGTCGCTGCTTACTTGGCAGCATGTCGCCGACGAACGCGCGGAAGGGTTCCATGGTGATGTTCAGGCTGGCATCGAGAATCCATAAGGTGCCAGCTGCAACCCAGAGGTAGGGCGAGTTCGGCATGATGAAGAGCGCAAGCGTGGTGAGGATCGCGCCAACAAGGAAGTAAGGTCGACGACGTCCAAGCGGGCCCCAGGTCTTGTCGCTATAATAGCCGATGATTGGCTGCATGATCAGGCCGGTCACCGGTCCGGCCATCCATAAGAGCGGCACCAGATTCATGTCGGCGCCGAGCGTCTGGAAGATACGTGTGATGTTGCCGTTCTGCAGCGCGAAACCAATCTGGATTCCGAAGAATCCGAATGACATGTTCACGATCTGAAACAGGTTCAGTTCCGGTTTTCGAATATTGTCGTCCGCGCCTGCGGCCCCTCCTGCGACTGCCATTCTCTTCCTCCGCTAATTCTCGTTTTCATTCGCCACCAGGACCTTGCCGCGCCAGGGACTCAAAATCCGGGTCGCGCCCAGTCTGATCGTATCATTATTGCCGGTCACCGCATCGACCCAGCCGCCAGCGGCCGGACCGTCGGTGATCTGAAAATCTGCAAGCTCGTCCGACAGGTTGAAGAAGACCAGCACTTGATTGCCATTCTTTTCCCGCGCAAAGCTCAGGATCTGGTCGGGTTTGTCTGTCGACACAGGGATAATCCGCCCGCCCGCAGCGCCATTGTGCAGCGCTGGGTTGTCGGTCTTGATCGCGATCAGTTTCTTGATGAGATCGCCGTCAGGATGATCGAAATCGCCCCACTCAATCGGGTCGCGCTCAAAGAATTCAAGCTGGTTCTGGTTACCAACCTCCTGGCCGTTATGAATGAGCGGAATGCCCTCCGTCACGAAGGAGAGGGTCAGCATGGCGTGATAGGCGTCGCCATAAATTTCGCCGGTTGAACCGTCCCAGGCATTCTGGTCGTGGTTTTCCGTGTACAGCATGCGATAAGCATCGAGCGGCCAGGTCGAGATTTGTTCGCTCAAGTAGCCGCGCAGGTCACCGGCATTCGATTGTCCCTTGGCGATGCGTTGCGCCGCTTCCTTCCAGGCCCAGGCATAAGTCGCGTCGAAGGCTTTGCGGTGAAGGTCGCGCTGCTGCCATTCTGCGAGCATGAAGACAGGCTTGATTTGATTCAGCTCTGCGCGCGCTGTTTCCCAGAAGTCGAGCGGCACGAACCCGGCGACGTCGCAGCGATAGCCGTCAATATCAAACTCTTCGACCCAGTACTTCAGTGCCTCAGTCTTGTAGGCGCGCAGCTCAGGGTTTGAATAATCGAGATCGATAATATCCGCCCAGTCGGTCCACGGCGTCGGGTGGAAGTCGCCTTTCCAGTCGGTTTCGTACCATTCGGGATGCTCGGTCACCATCGGATTGTCCCAGGCGGTGTGATTGGCCACCCAATCGAGAATGACTTTGAAGCCTGCGGCATGGGCAGCGTCGACAAAGGCGCGAAAGTCCTCTTCCGTGCCGAACTCCGGATTAACGCCGAAATAGTCTTTGATGGCGTACGGGCTGCCGAGGCTACCCTTGCGATTGACCTCGCCGATTGGATGAATGGGCATCAGCCAGAGGATATCGACGCCAAGCTCCTTCAGTCGCGGAAGCTCAGCTTGCGCAGCTATAAACGTGCCTTCGGGCGTGAACTGGCGTGTGTTGATTTGGTAGATGACCGCATCATCCGCCCAGTCCGGATGATCAATCTGGACGTATGGGACGGGCGTGAACTTCGACTCTGTATTGGTTTCATTTGCATTGTTTTGCGAAACATCGAGTGTGCTGGCACAGGCTGAGATCGCGAATAAGGCAAACGCAAATAGAGTGCGAATGATCATCAGACTGTTCCTCCCGCATGCGCTTGTAATAGCGCTTATTATGATCTTTCTCTGGTAAAGCGGATTTTCCGGGCTTTGGCAATTTGTTTGACGCAAAAAATCCAATTGACCGAGGTGGGCAAGTCGATGAATATATAAGTTGACTTGCAAAAATTTGCGAAGGGAGATTGCCGTGCGGAAACTGATGGCGGGACTTATGGGCGGTCTGGTATTGGCGGCATGTTCAACCGCAGAAGGGCCAACGCCCGGCGACGCGCAAGCTGTGGCGCCAGGTGCGCCTGGGGCTGCGGCAACCTGGTCTAATGCAGAGAAGGTCGCCATCGGAACATCCTACGAGGCGTATGATGCGGGCGGGCAGTATTCCGATGCCAGCCCGACCGCACCGATCTCGAAAGTCTGGTTCTCCATGACCAAGGATCGCATCACAGAAGTGATGTGGGGCCTCATCCACGAGGCGCAGATTCGGGAGATCCGGTTCCTGGTCGTCGGGCCGGACGGCATCATTCCAGCCGAAACGCACGCCGTGGTCCCATATGCCGGCGATGATGGTCGCCCGTCTGCGCCGGCCTCAGAACTGGTCGCGACTGGGGATGGCTATCAGCTTCGCCAATTGGTGTTTACAGACCCAGGCAGCGATACGCTTTTGGTGAGCCTCCGCGCCGAGTTGCAGCGCGACGACTTGCGCGTCTACGCCTATATCGATCCAGCATTGGGAAATACGGGCAGCGGAGATTTCGCAACTGTACGCGACGGAGCGCTGCATGCGTTTGAGGGCGACGCTCATCTCGTCGTCCGCGCTCGAGGTCGCGCTGATGGGGCGTTGTCGGTTGGATTTGTCGGCGTGTCCGACGGCCTCGGCGAACTGAACGCGGGCTATGCTGAGACCTTGTATGCGAGCACAGGAGCGATGCCCGGCAATGTCGGGATGTTGATGGAGGTTCCGCTTTCGGACGGCGCTATCGATGGGCTCGCCGAAGGGCAGCTTTCCATTGGCTTCGGAGACACGTTTGAGTCAGCGGACAGTCATGCGCGATCCGCTGTTGAGGCGCCTCTCAGCGCCATGTTTTCCAAGTATGTTGCCGAGTGGCAAGCCTATCTGAACTCGCTCGAACACCTGCCAGCACTCGCATCTGTGTCCGGAGATGAGGGCCAGCTCGCCTACATGTCTGCGATCAATCTGAAGATCATGGAAGACAAAACCCACGCCGGAGCATTGATCGCATCCTTGTCGAATCCATGGGGAGAAACGGCCCCAGCCGACACACCGCAAACCGGCTATAAAGCCGTCTGGCCGCGTGATTTTTTCCAGGTCGCATCTGCCTTCCTTGCGATGGGCGACGAAGATACTGCGCGCGCCGCCTATCGCTATCTGCCTAAGGTGCAGGTCAGCGATGCCACACCGGGCAATACTGGTGTCACGGGCTGGTTCCTGCAAAAGACCCACGTGGACGGCACCTTGGAATGGGTCGCGGTGCAGCAGGACCAGACGGCCATGCCGATCATGCTGGGCTGGCAGTTGTGGCAGGCGGGAGTGATCTCCGATGAAGAGATGGCAAGCAGCTATCAAAGCATGCTCAAGCCGGCGGCTAACTTCCTCGTCGAAGGTGGCCGCGTCGGATTGCTCTGGAATACCGAGTTTGAGGCGTCGCTAGGGTACACGCAGCAAGAGCGCTGGGAGGAGCAGGAGGGCTATTCCCCGTCGACGATTGCAGCTGTAATCGGCGGGCTTGTGACTGCCGCCGATATGGCGACCACGTTTGGCGATCCGGCTGACGCGCAACGCTATCTTGAGGCGGCCGATCTGCTGGAAACCAATATTGAAAACTGGATGTACACAACCGGCGGACCGTTTGGTGATGGCGAGTATTTCATTCGCGTCACGCGCAACACTGACCCGAACGATCAGGCGCTGCTTGGTGACAATAATGGACGGACTGGATTGCCCGAAGATCAGATTATCGACGGCGGGTTCCTGGAGCTTGTGCGATACGGCGTTCGTTCGGCCAATGCGCCGTCAATCATGACGTCTGCCAAAGTCTATCAAAGCCGCCGACGCGAGGACAATTTGCGCAACCTCTACACATTTGATGAGGGTGAGAAGATGCTCTTCGGGTTCCGGCGCTATGGCAATGATGGCTATGGCGAGGATGGCGAGGCTGGCACCAATTATCATGA
>JABSQB010000088.1 GCA_013214545.1 Henriciella sp. | reverse complement strand
CATGTTCACGGCAGACATTCCGCGGCCGTCTACGTCCAGCGCCAGCTTGATCCCGGCGCTATCGCATGCAGCGCCGAATGCCGCGCTTTCTTTGTGGTATCCGCCGCCCCCTGCGGTTCCGTAGCCGCATGCTTCTACGCCCCGGCCTTGGGCCCATATGGAGCAATAGACCACGGATGCCGATCGGCTGCGCGCCATCCACCAACGGACGGTTACGGCTTCTCGGATGCTGCCATCGGCGAACACGACGGCGTGTGACTGATCTATCAGTTCTTTCGTGCCGCTCAGGTTCTTCGCGTTCCAGACGTGGTCCGTCGGCATGGTGGCGACTTGCTTCGTTTCGTTGTTCATGGTGTTTCGGTCCTTTCGTGTTGGGTGTCGGGTGCTAGGCAAGTTCGGACGGGCTAGGTGCGCGGAACGTGCTCGCGACGTGGTTAGGGGCCGCCCTACCGGGTGGTCGTCGGCTATCGGGACGCCTTTTCGCCGCACTCGATCGAAGCCGCGCCGAGCGTGTCGGCCAGACGGCCCGCGTCGTCGGCGGTCAGATGGACGAGCGCGTAACCGTTGCGCCACCGTAAGCGGATCGTGACGCACTGCGCGCAAGGCACCGACGTGGCTGCGTAGTTGAAGTAGGCCTCGGCTTCGAGGCACGGCGTGGCGCTCAGGTCGAGCGAGATGTTGGCGGGGTAGTTAGCCATCGGTTTCGTTCCTTTCGTTGGTTGGTTGGTTGGTTGGCTGGCTATACGGCAACGAAGATGCCGCTACGGTTCTCGGCGAGCCCCATGGACACGAGTGCGGCCAGCGTGGCGACAGAAGCGCCACGGACTCGGCGCGCCCCCACGTGAACGTTGCCGATTGTCTGGCCGTCAGGACGGCAGCCGATTCGCTCGTTGCGCTCGTTGTCCGACAGGCCGCCAACAGCGCGAGCCTCATGCGCCGGCAGTAGCCGCTGCCCGGCAACCTTGGCCGCGCGGAGAATTGAAAGGACTGCTCTTTGCGTCTCAGTCAAGTTGGCGTCTTGCGTGTTCATCGTTATCACGGGCGTTTCGTTCCTTTCGTGTTGGTTGTCGTGAAGTGTCGGCTCGGGCCGACAACGGAACACTAACACACAATCGGCCGAGACCTAGCGAAAGTTGAGAGAATCCGCTAGAATCTCGAACAAATGGTGAGCGGTAGACCGAAAAGCCCCGGTGGCGCGCACGATCCAGAACACTGGAAACCCCTTGTGCTGGCTTGGCTAGCCGACGGCCATACGTTGCAGACGTTCTGTGACCGCGTTGGGCATCCTACGCGCCTTGCAATCTACGAATGGCGCGAATCAGACCCGACGTTCGAGCGTAAGTATTTGCAGGCACTTACGATGCAGCAAGACAGCATGGCCGACCGCGTGTTCGATATTGCGGACGGAAACGAGCCCGGCCGGGAAGACGAAGGCGAAGCACGTGCAAGGCTACGCATCGACGCACGCATTCGCATGCTGTCACGTCTCACGCCGCGTTACGCGGAGAAGCGCCAGCTTGAGCAGACCGGTGACACGCAAGTCACCATTGTAACCGGTGTTCCCGACACCGAACCGCCACGCGTTCGCGAGCTAGGCAACGTGCCGCGTCACTTGCTACCCGATGCAGACCCAGGTGACGACGGCACGCCCGAGCGTAACGACGATACGCCCTAAGTCGTAACGCTTATCATAACGACTATTATCGGAACCAACTCCGGGTAGCGTGTCGCGAATCGAGTATCGCGACAGTCGATTCGCGACACGCGTGTCGTGAATCGAATCGAACGGGTCCCATGTCGGTGGGGTGCATGCCGCCGGGTCCCATCCCGCCGCTTGTAAAAAACGGGGGCCCGCCGTATATGCGGAGGAGGTGAAATCCAAATTACCTCGCCGCGACCCCGAGTCGAACGTCCGCGAATCGCGAGCCGTCAGTCCCTCCGTCCACGACCGCGTCAAAAAGGAACGGGACTCCTACCGCGACGAAAGGGACTCCTTGGCTCTGGACTTGCTCGCGGCTCAGACTCGGATTCTTGAGTTAGAACGGCAGGTAGGTGAGCGGTGAATATCGACCTGAGATATGAGCCGCGGGCATGGCAGCTAGCGTGCCACCAGCGCAGACGGCGATTCTCGGTGTTTGTCCTCCACCGCCGTGCGGGCAAGACGGAGCTTGCCATCATGCAGTTGGTGAAGGACGCGCTGGAGTGCAAGCTGGAGCTAGGCCAGTTTGCCTACATTGCGCCGCTGCTGAAGCAGGCCAAGCGAAACGTGTGGCGACGCCTGAAGGCGAGGCTAGAGCCGCTGATTCTGTCTGGCATGGTGGAGGTCAACGAATCAGAGTTGACGGTGACGATCCGCCACAACAAGGCCGCGATCAGTCTCTACGGTGCTGACAACCCCGATAGTCTCCGCGGTATCCACCTTGACGGTGTTGTCCTCGACGAAGTCGCGCAGATGGAGCCGGAGCTATGGGATGAGGTCGTGCGCCCGACACTGGCCGACCGCAAGGGTTGGGCCGTCTTCATCGGGACGGTGAAGGGCGTCGACCTGTTCCGCGACGTATACGAGCGTGGCCGCAAGCTAGAGGCGCATGAGCGCGGTGAGTGGCACGTGTCTAGCTGGACATGCTACGAGACGGATGCCCTCGACGCGGATGAGATCGAGTCGATGAAGGCTGAGATGTCGGAAGCGGCTTTCCGGCGCGAGATGCTGAACGACTGGGATGTCCAGGGTAACGACCAGTTGTTGAGCGTGACGGACGTGCGTCAAGCGCAAGAGCGGGTCTATACCCGGAAGGACATTGAGCACAGTCCTGTCATCTTGGGCGTCGACCCGGCGCGTTTCGGTGATGACAGGTCTGTCATTGTGCGCCGCCAGGGCTTGCAGGTCTTCGAGCCATACATCTACCGCGGCGTCGACAACATGACGTTGGCGTCGACGGTGGCGAACTTGATGGAGCAATACAAGCCGTCGGCGGTGTTCGTCGACGCTGGTGCTGGCGCTGGTGTGATTGACCGTCTGCGCCAGTTGGGTCATACGATCATCGAGGTGCCGTTCGGTGGCCGGGCGGATGACGCCAAGCTGTTCAACAACCACCGGACGGAGATGTGGTTCCGTATGCGCGACTGGGTCCTGGCCGGTGGTGCCTTGCCTACCGACACCAGTTTGGCGATGGAGCTAGCGACGCCGACTTACGCGTATGACAAGCAGGAGCGCCGTAAGCTGGAGTCGAAGGATGAGATCAAGAAGCGTTTGCCGAAGGCTGGCTCGCCGGACATTGCAGACGCTTTGGCGGTGACATTCTCGTCGGTGGTGTCCGGTAACGAGGACGTGTATGCGGATTTGCCGGTCGAGCCGGTGACGTTAGTGCGGACTCGCGACTACGACCCCTACGCTCGTTATCGGAATATCCGTCGCGGCTTCCGCCGCTAGTTGCGTCGCTGCGAAAATAAAGGCATGATCGTGTCATGCTGATTCGCACAGCGCAGGAATCCGACGCCCCGGCCATAGCGGCTATGGGTATGTCTTTCATTCGGGCCTTGAAGTTTGGGTCCGAAGCGGAGGAAGAGGATGTCGGTGCTGCTGTCGCGGCTCTGCTCCAGTCGGACGCGGGCTTCGGCTTTGTCGGCATCGCCCCCGGTGGCGATTTGGCCGGGTTCATCCTCGGTGTTCTGTCACCGGTATGGTTCGACCCTGGCCAATTGACGGCGGCGGAGTTGGCGTGGTGGGTTGACCCGCCGCACCGCGGCACGGCTTTGGCGTTCCGTTTGGTCCGTCAGTTCGAGCGGTGGGCCGAGGCGAAAGGCGCGACCCGCGTTGCGTTGTCTGACACTGAGTTTCTGGACACCGCGGCCGCGGCTGGTCCTGTCATTGAGCGATTGGGCTACTCCATCGCGGAACGTGCATACCTGAAGGAGTTGTAGAATGGGCGCAGTTACGTCAGTCGTTACCGCCATTGCGGCGGCAGCCGGTGCCATCACGGGCGGTGTGTCCGCGGTGCAGGCTAGCGAGTCGTCCCGCCGCGGGCGGCGTCGTCAGGCAGACGCTCAGGCCCGCGCTCAGTCAGACGCGGCCGCGCAGCAGCGTCAGCAGCGAGCGGAGCAGCAGCGTCAGAACAGGGACGAGCCGGACCTCTCCTCGCTCATTGCGGCGGCCAGCGAGACGGATGGCTCTGCCTCCACGTTTCTCACGGGCCAAGGCAACACGTCTTCCGCGCCCGGTCAGATCGGCCGCAACAGGTTGCTTGGCCAATGATGCGTTTCCGCGATCCACGCCCGCTCGTCCGCCGCATGGCGGAACGGCACGTCGAGTTGAAGCAGCAATACGAGCAGGGTTGGCGCGGCCATCACGAACTGCTCGGCGAGAACTTTCTGCCCTTCGGTGGCCGCTTCATCATCTCGGACCGCAACTACGGCGACCGTCGCCACGGTGCCATCATCGACAGCACCCCGCTGCACGCAGCGCGGACCATCGG
>JABSQB010000087.1 GCA_013214545.1 Henriciella sp. | reverse complement strand
GGTGGCGTTTTCCATACCGCATTCTGGTACGGCAATTGCAGGTTGCGTGCCTGATATTCTGGCAATGATTACAGAATGAAACAGAGCCAGAATGGCCAGACGCGGAAAAAGGGGCACGTTACCGGGAATAACTTGACGCCGATAGCTGAGCTGAGAAAAAGGCCAGGAGTCCATGTCAGCGGGCAGGTGACCGTTTCGCTCTGATCACTGGGCGCACGGGGACGATCAAAGGGGCGTTTTAGGGACACGCATCATGAAATTCAGTGATATCGAACTGCCATCCAATCGAAAGTTCGGATTCTTTTTCAGCGCTGTTTTCGCGCTGGCGGCAGCCTATTTCTGGTATCGCGGCAATGACACATTTCTGAATGTCTTTGGTGGATTGCTGGGCGCGACTTTTCTGGCCACGCTAATCAGGCCGGCGCTTTTGCTGCCGTTCAATAAGCTCTGGATGGGACTTGGATATCTGATTGGCCGGATCGTCAGCCCGATTGTTCTTGGCGTGATCTTCTTCATTCTGATGACACCAATCGGTGTCGTCCAGCGCCTGTTCGGTCGCGACGAATTGCGCCTGAAACCTCAAGATACAAACAGCCATTGGAAGGTGCGCGAGCCAGCTGGTCCTGAGCCTGCATCTTTCAAACAGCAATTTTAACGGAGACACTGATGGGTATCATCGCAGAACTCTGGGAATTCCTGAGAACACGCAAGAAGCTGTGGCTCGCGCCACTCATCTTCATCATGCTGGTTCTTGGCGGATTGCTCATCCTCGCCCAAGGCTCGGTCGTCGCACCGTTCATCTACACCCTGTTCTGAGGTGAGCATGTATATTCTCGGCATTTCGGCCTATTATCACGACAGCGCAGCTTGTCTGATCAGGGATGGCGATATCGTCGCCGCTGCGCAGGAAGAACGCTTCACGCGCAAGAAGCATGATGACCGGTTCCCGATCAACGCGGTTCAGTATTGCATGAAAGAGGCAGGGATTGAGCCAACCGAGCTCGAAGCAGTCGTGTTCTATGAAAAGCCGTTTATGAAGTTTGAGCGCCTGCTCGAGACCTATCTGGCATTTGCCCCACGCGGCTTTCGCAGTTTCTCTACCGCGATGCCGATCTGGATTAAGGACAAGCTGTTCCAGAAGTCAGTTCTGACCAATCAGCTGAAAGAATTGTTTGGCGATGATGTCGACTGGCGCTCCAAACTTCTGTTCTCCGAACACCACCTGTCGCATGCGGCCAGTGCGTTTTACCCGTCTCCATTTCAAAAAGCCGCCGTTCTGACGCTGGATGCGGTAGGCGAATGGACAACAACGTCGCTGGCCCTTGGGGATGGCAAAGACCTGAAAGTGCACAAGGAAATTCACTTCCCGCACTCGCTGGGTCTGCTCTATTCGGCCTTCACCTATTACACCGGCTTCCGGGTCAATTCCGGCGAGTACAAGGTGATGGGGCTCGCCCCTTATGGCGAGCCGAAATATGTCGACCTGATCAAGGACAATCTGATCGATATCAAAGAGGATGGCAGCTTCCAGCTCGACCTCTCCTATTTCGATTACTGCACCGGCTTGCGGATGACGAACAAGAAGTTCGACAAGCTATTTGGTGGTCCGGCGCGCCAACCCGAGTCAGAACTCACACAACGCGAGATGGATCTCGCGGCCTCGGTTCAGAAAGTCACCGAAGAGATCGTGATCAAGCTTGCCAAAGGCATCGCCAAAGATACGGGCGCGCGCAATCTCTGCATGGCGGGCGGCGTCGCGTTGAACTGTGTCGCCAACGGCATTCTTCTGCGCGAAGGTGTGTTCGACAATATCTGGATTCAGCCCGCTGCTGGCGACGCAGGGGGGGCGCTAGGCGCCGCGCTCGGGGCTTATCACATTCTGCATGGCAAAGAGCGCAAGCTCAGCCAGTCTCGCGACGCCATGCGCGGATCTTATCTGGGGCCAGAGTTCAGCTCCGAAGAGATCGAGACCGCGTTAACTGAGGCGAAAGCCAAATTCACCAAAGTTTCCGATCAGGAGGTCACGGATCTCACCGCGGCAGCCCTGGCAGACGGCAAAGCCGTGGGTTGGATGCAGGGCCGGATGGAGTTTGGTCCGCGCGCCCTGGGTGGACGCAGCATTATCGCTGACCCGCGATCCCCGGCAATGCAGAAACAGCTCAACCTGAAAGTTAAGTATCGCGAAAGCTTCCGGCCCTTCGCGCCAAGTGTTCTGCGCGACCGTGTTGCTGAATGGTTCGAGCATGATGGCGACAGTCCGTACATGCTTCTCGTCGCCGATGTCGCTGAAGAGAAGCGCCGCAAGATGACCGACGAAGAAGGCAAACTGTTCGGCATTGCGAAGCTTAATGTGCCGCGTTCTGAAGTGCCCGCCATTACGCATGTTGATTACAGTGCGCGGGTGCAGACTGTGCACGCCGATACCAATCCGCGCTATCACGATCTAATCGATAAATTTAACGAACTGACCGGATGTCCGATCCTGGTCAACACCTCGTTCAATGTGCGCGGCGAGCCGATTATCTGCTCGCCAGAAGACGCTTTTCATTGTTTCATGGGGACGGAACTGGACGTTCTGGTCGTCGGTAATTTCATCCTGCGCAAGGAAGATCAGGATGAGAGCCTGAAACAGAATTACGAGGACAAATATGAGCTCGACTAAGCAGCTTGGGTTTTACGCCGTCATGATCCTTATCATGGTGGTGCTGGCAGAGCTCATTTTGCATGCCGCAACTTGGGTCAGCCCGCAGCTGCGATCGCTCATTTTCAAATACAGCACCCCGTCAATGGTGGTGGAGTCCGAACTGCTTGGACGCGCGGGTAATCCTAAGCATCCTGATATCGACAAGAACGGATATCGAAACGTCAGACTGAAGCGACAGTATGATGTCATCGCGCTCGGCGACTCCCACACGTTCGGGTCCAGCGTGGCGGGGAGAGACGCTTGGCCGAATGTTCTGAACGCGGATCAGCCCTATTCGGTCTACAATATGGGACTGGGTGGTTATGGCACCGTGCATTCCTTCTTGCAGTATGATCAGGCGATGGAGCTGTCACCGAAAGTCGTTCTCGTCGCGGTCTATTTCGGCAATGACTTCTTCGACAACTTTTCGATTGATTATGACCGTGACTTGTTCGGTCTTGGCTCTGAGGAGCTTCGTATAAGCATTAATGCCCTTGAAGCAGAGCAAACAATCGCGGAGCGGGTGAGCACGCTGTTTCGTATGGGCGAGGCCGCTGCTGTAACTGAGGAAGACACAAGCTCAGGCCTGCGCAAGCTCATCTCAAACAATTCGGGCATTTACGGTCTGTTGCGTGCCATCAAGGATATTGCGACTGCGCCGCGGCAAGGGCCGTCGATCTTGTCGAAGGACTTCGACGAAGCGGCGCGGGCTTTAAGCGATGAACAAAAGCAGTTCGCCTCACCTTATGATGGGACGAACTGGCGAACGATCCTGACCTCGCCCTATCGCTTGATCGTCAGCGATCGCAGTGACCCACGGATCGAGTATGGCTTTGAGGCCGCTCAAGCGGCTGTATCCGGTCTTGCCGACAAGACGGCGGCTGACGGAATTGCGTTCCAGGTCGTGCTCATTCCGACCAAGGAACTCGTCTTCGCTGACGTGGTCGATCCTGTTGAAGATCATATCGGGTTTCAGTCCTTGATCGAGTGGGAGACCCGAAATCGGGAAGATCTCGTGGCATTCTTGGAAGCGGAGAATATCCCCGTGATCGACCCGCTCCTGGCGCTGCGAGCCTCTGCTGAGCAGCCTTATTTTGAAAATGCCGACGGGCATCCAAATGAGGTTGGGCATCAAATCATTGCCGGCGTCATCAACGCAGAACTGGCGCCGTTATTGGGCGACTAATCGCTGGGCGGAAATATTGGTTCCGGATCGCCGGTCTTCCATTGCGCAAATTTTGGCATCACAGACTTGAACAGGTCGCTGTCTAGGTGTCGTTCCAGCCAAGCCTGCAGGTTCGGCAAATCTTGCGCATCGAACCAGTCACGATCGGTATTCGCAAACTGGCGAATGAACGGGAAGACTGCAATGTCGGCATAACTCACGCGGTCGCCAAAGAGGTTCGCCTGACCCTCCAGCCGCGTGTTCAGTGCCTCCAGGAAATTACGGCCTAGGCTGCGCTGATCGTCGCGCACCACGCGTTCTTCTTCATATCGATTAGGGTATTTGTATCGATCTAGCGCTCGTTTGAATGGACCATCACTTTCGGCGACCAGCGCGTCCATATCCTCGCGCGTACCCTGATCCGGCGTTAGCCAATTGTCAGCGTCATTCTGGGCCAAGGCCCAGGCCATGACATCGAGGCTTTCCTCGATGACTGAGCCATCGGCTTTAACGATGACCGGCACTGTCCCTTTGGGCGAAGCGTCCAGCATCTCAGCGGGCTTATCGCGCAGCACAACTTCGCGAAGTCGGCACTCAATACCCGAACGCGCAATCGCCATACGGGCACGCATCGCATACGGGCAACGGCG
>JABSQB010000086.1 GCA_013214545.1 Henriciella sp. | reverse complement strand
AAAGCAATTGGAACGAGTTAGCACCGCTTGTCGGAAACGTTGATTTCATGACCTACTGGCAACAGTCGGGCGGCGACGTTTCGGACGCGTCACTAATGGAGGACGAGGCACTGATCCGCACGCAGTTGGGTGAGGCTCCGCCAGCAGCTGACCCGGCCAAATACGGCAACCAATTGCACGAGGTCATAGGCCCAGACGGCAACCCCGTGTTTGTCCGAACCGATGATCAAGGCGGCGTGCATCAGGTGGATGGTTATACGCCTTTGGGTGAAGAGGAATGGGTTAACATTGCAACTCCGCCAGGTCAGGAAGGTGTCTGGCAGAAAAGCTCTACCACTGGTCAATTGCGCCGCGTAGGTGGGGGTGGCGTCAATGTGACTGTGGATAATGGGGTAAAGCCGTCTAGGGTGCCGTCTGGTTGGGAAGGGTACTACGACGAAAGCGGCAACTACAATTTGCGACCTTCTCCAGGTGGGCCTGCAGATATAGAGGCGCAGGCTGGGGCGAACTCAAAAGAGACTATGGACGCTGTCATCACAACGTTCGCTAGCCAGTATCAAAAACTAAACGAGGCAGGTGCTGTCCGAAACTCTGAAAAAGGCCCGCTCGCAAACATGAGCGCCTATTTCCAAACTTCCGACGCGGGTCGCGAGTTTGGCAAGATGACAGGCTCCAAGGCTGAGGCGGCGCGTGAGACAATCGAGGCCATGCAGCCCAACATTGTGCAGGCTATCATGTCTCAGCCCGGTATTTCAGCAAAAGCTTTCGACTCCGATAAAGAGCTTGAGTTCTTCCTGAAGTCGATCACAGCACCGCGCGCCGATTACATGGCAAACATGACCGCACTTTATATTCTAGATAAGAAGTTTGGAACCGGGACAGCAATTCAGAAGATTTTGACGCCGGATGAGTTGGCCTCCGTTCAACAGTTGGCAGCGGCTGACCCCCTTAACTTCCAGCTAGATCAGGTCATGGATGCATCGGCAGCCCAGCCCAGCCAATCAGGCTCACAAGGCGTTCCGGAGGGAGTCGATCCCGCCGATTGGGAGTTTTTGACCGAAGAAGAACGTGCACTGTTCTCAGGAGGTAGCAAGTGACTCCAGAACAAGAGCGCGCTATAGCGATTGCCAGAGCACGTAGACGGCGAGCGGAGGCTGAAAGTGCGGGACAAACCGAAAATCGAGATCCTGGACGAACAGAATTATCCGGTGGCAGAGACCAAGTCGCGTTTCTTGATAAACTTGACCGAAATACCAGGCTGGGACTCTCCGGTCGGGCTACTGCTGCGGCTCTTAACGCTGCTAATTCTAGCACTCTTGGCGCTATGGATGGTATTTTCAGTGCTGTGGATGACGCAATCCCCGGCTCAACTGGAGCGGATCCAGCAAGGGTTCGAGGAATGCTCCGAGAAGAACATCCTGTGTCGAGTCTTGCTGGAGACGTTGCCGGATTCATAGCTCCCGGTGGCGCTCTCTGGAAAGCGGGGACATCTGCTGCGAAAACAATTCCGCAATTGCCGGGGAAGACCGCTCCGTATGTCGCTCGACTTACTGGTCTCGCAGGACTCGGTGGGGCCGAAAATGCAGTTTATCAGTCAACCGTCCAAGCATCGAACATTGAAGCTGAAAACGGCAAGCCGGTAACTCTTTCCCAGCGTGCGGATATGGCAAAACAAGGGGCCACTGACCCGATCGCCCTTGCGGCTGGCCCAATGGCCTCACTTCTCTATCGGGGTGGTCGTCAGGTTATGACCGGAAAAGCCACTCCAAAGAGTATGCAGCCTGGAGCAAACGCGCCCGCAATTGATCAGATCGATGGCATGAAAAACGAGGCTTACCAACTCGCGGATGAACTAGGGGTTACGTATTCTCCAGATAGTTTCGCGAACCTGATCGCAAAGGTTGAAAATCGGCTCATCGCTGAAGGGATGGACCCTGACCTGCACCGGAAGGCCTACGCCAACCTACGTCGTTTGCAGGCTCGGGTAGGTGATCAACCGATGACCATGCAGCAGATCGATCAGCTTCGGCAGCTCACGCGCCGCGATGTTGTGCAGAGCAGCCTAGAGGCTGGTGAGCGCCGTATGGGCATGATGGTCATTGACGACATTGATGATTTCATCGCTGACGGCGCGAACGCAATGAATAACGGTCAAGCGGGTGCGGATGCGATCCAGCGCGCCAGATCGTTGAATAGCGTCTGGCGGAAGTCTCAGGCGCTTCAAGACGCGGTAGAGAACGCACAGCTTCGCTCTGCCTCTACCGGGTCTGGCGGCAACTTTGAGAATGCGTTGCGTCAGGAGATCCGCAAGATTTATCAGAACCCCAAAAAAGTGGCGGGTTTTAGTGAGGCAGAGCGCGCCGCTATGCGCAAGGTGATTGAAGGCGATACCGTGCAAAACCTTTTGCGAGGTTACGGCAAGCTCTCTCCTGTCGGCAGCGGGTTAATGAGCGCGATTGGCGTTGGTGCGGCAGCAGCGCATCCTTACACTATGCCGGTCTTTCTCGGCGCAATCGGGGCGAAACACCTAGCGCAGCGCGGCGTGAAGAACTCGTTCAATGAACTCGACCAGTTGGTTCGATCCGGCGCAACGGCATCACCCATGAAAAATGTCACTCCGGGCTCAGGTGGCCCAGCCCCACAAAACGCCTTCGACCCCACAGCCAAGCCTGTGCAGAGCGGCCCGGGCGCTATTGCCGGTCCTGAACTCGGCGGGGCCGTGATTGGCGGCGCTGCCGGTGCCACACAAGGCGAGACTCTGGAGGAGCGAGGCCGCAATGCGTTTACGGGCGCTGTGAGTGGGGCGCTTGTTGGGCGTGCTGGGCGTAGGGTTGCCGGGCGGGCTGCGCCTGCTGCAGCGAGGACTTCTGACGATATTGCAACCAACGGCCTTGGCTCTATCCGCCGCAACACACAGCAGGCCTCAGAGCAGGGCTTCCAACGTGGATCGCCCTCTACACGTTCAGAGGCTTACAAGAAGACCATTCCGCAGCATTCGAACGAAGTAGACGAGCTGCAACGTCTCAAGGCTCTGACAGCCGTTGTGGGTGTTCCGCTGGCGGGTGTCGCGGCTCTGTTTGGTTACTCGAACATGCAAGATCTGGTGAATGACGAAAACGGACCTTCACTGCGCGAGGTGGTTCAATACTTTGAGGAAGAGATCCGGAGCCGCGAGGGCTTACCTCCGAGACCGACCCTCAAGCCTGCATCACCACAAAACGCCTTTGCCGTAGTCGAAGGCCGCTAACGCCGCGAAGGTAATCACGAAGGTTACAATAAACCACGTCGCGAAATACTGAGCGGTTTTGACGGGGTGTTTTCGGATCAGTCTGAGCATCCCCGAATCTTATCCAAACACCGCCGACAAATCAATAAAAAGGAGGCTGCCGAATGGGTGCAAGACCGTTCGTAATCCCGACCCTGTACGCATCAGGCTCGCCTGTCAGCGGGGCTAAGGTCTATTCCTATGTCAAAGGAACAACCACGCTTCAGGCGCTTTACACAGATGAGGGGCTGACCACTCCTGCAGCTAATCCTTTCGTGGCGGATTCTGAGGGGCGTGTGGTCTTGTACATGGACGACACGCTGAATTACACGATCACAATCAAATCCGCTGATGACGCAAGCACTTTTTATTCTGTGGACTATAGCGCGGAGGAGGTAAGCGTAACAGAATCACAAATCCGGACCCGGCTAACCGGTGCTCGCGTTTTCTACGTCAATCACGCAACCGGTTCAGACGGGAATAGCGGCTCTGCAAGCTCACCATGGGCCACGATTACCTATGCCTACGCCTGGATTAGGGACAATATCGATTTCGCTGGTCAGCGCGCCGAGATCCTTGTTGCGTCCGGCACCTTTGATGAGTCAATTCTCTGCTATGGTCCGCTCACGGGTATTGAAAACCATGGTGGCTTGACCATCACAGGCGACACCACAACCCCCTCAAACTGCTACAATAATTATTCTGGCACCGGGCCTGCTTTTTCAGCTTTTGCTTTTGCGGATGTTCGCTTGCAGGGAATGAAACTCGCTAACGCAAGTGGAACAGACCATTGCGTTAAGTCTTGGACGAGCGCGCGTATCGAGCTTGGCATGATAGAGTTTGGAGACTGTGCGTTGCGGTGCGTTCAGTCTGCTGACGGCTGGGTAAACGTTAAGTCTCGTTTTGGTATTGCTGGTCAAATCAAATTTGATGGAAACTCGCAGGGCGGGTTGCTTTGCGAGGTTGGTGATGGCGGGATTGATATTACCGGCGCAACTGTAGAGTTTGGCGCAAGCGTCACATTTAGCGGAGCGATTGGATCGGCCTTCCTGACCTGTGGTGAGGGCGCTTACTTCGCCTGTTATGACGTAACATGGACAGGCACGTTTACGGGCCGCAAGTATCTTGTTTCTAACAATGCCGCGGCTGTTAGCATCGATTTGCTTGAAAACATTCCTGGCTCGCTTGAGGGGCGCTGGAAAAGCCCCAAGCTCTCTACACCGCAGGGGCGGTTAACACTCACGAACGGAACTCCGGTTACAACTGCAGACGTCACAGCCGCGACAACTATTCACTATGAGCCTTACATAGGCGATTTCGTGCCGGTCAGCGTCAACCGAGAGGCGGTTTACGAAATGCTCACCATTGGTGCGTCTGGCCTTCAATTGCAGCTCAGCGCTTCTGACCATTTGGTAGACACAAATTACGATGTCGTGATTTTCCGAACCAATGATACAACAGGCCCTGTCGTCCTTGGTACGCTCCCCGCCTGGTCTGGCAACCAGACACGCTCTGCCGCTCTCTCCGCTGCAAACGGCATCATGTCAAACACGGCTTCGGTTACCGCCGTATACAATGATGGAACCAACTCCGGGTCAAAAACGCTAAACGCTGGTGAAGCGGTCTACCTTGGCACTATTCGTTGTACGGCGAACGGACAAACTGAGGACTCTATTGCAAAGCGCTTCGTCTGGAACA
>JABSQB010000085.1 GCA_013214545.1 Henriciella sp. | reverse complement strand
ACCACCGGATCGAATTCTTCATGGGCGGCGAAAAGCAACGCCGAGCTCGCATCGACTGTGACCAGGTCAAGGACCGCGCCCGAAAGTGGCAGCGCACCCTGCACTACGGATGACACGCCATCACTCTCGCCGACCGTGCCATAGACGCCGCCATTGCTGCCAAGGAAATTCGCCAGAGCCTGCCTTGAAATCGGATCATCAGGGTCGAGCGTTGCCGCCAACATGGCCATGACGCCTCCTGCGGATTCTCCGCTCACAAAGATAGCGTCGGAGCGGATGCCGCGCGGATTCGATCCTTCTCCTTCGGCACGCAAGAACCGGACGGCGGCGAACATGTCGTGCGTAGCCTTAACCCCAGCAATAGCGAGTTCATCAGCATTGAGTGGCGCCTGTCCAAGCGCCCGGTAGTCCATCGTGGCAGCCACATAACCGCGACGGGCAAATTCCTGAGCGATCGGTTCGACGGATTCCCGCTCCTGTTCCTGGAAGCCGCCACCGGAAGCGACGATCATAACAGGTCGGTCCGATACGGCGTCGCCCTCAGGCGCATAGATAGTGAGTGACAAAGTTTGGCCATCGACTGTGGCGAAGGCGACATTCTCTTCAACCTGAAGACGGGAAAACACGCGGTCGCGATAGCGGACCGGATCGCCAGCTTCCTCCACATTAGTCACGTTGGCAGTGATTGGGAGCGTCGCACTCAGCCCGCCGGAGTCGCTGACGCGTAAAGTCGCCGCATAAACGTTGTTGGCGTCACTGTCGCCAGGCGCCTCGAAGTCGGGCGCTGTGGCGAACGAGAGGTTCCCGGTTGTAGAATCGAAAGCAAACGCGCTTGCATCGTCGCCGGAGAGTGAAAAATTCAGCGTATCCCCATCAGGATCTGTGGCCTCTATTGAGGCAAATGGTTCGCTGGTGTTCTCCTCAACGTTAATATCTATTGGGTTTGTCGAGAAGGCTGGCGCTCGGTTCAGCGGTCCGGGGGGTGGGACAACACTGTCGCCACCGCCGGAGCACGCGGCGAGACTGAGAGCCAGCAGAGACGCGTAAGTATAGTGCTTGATCATGGGTTCTGAAGTTTCATTGATTGCGTCAAACAAAGCTGGTTGGAAGCGGATCGAAATTTTTAAGACCCGGTAAGGCTGATAAAAGTTCGCTTTCGTCGAGACCAAACCACCGTCCCAGTTCGGCAGCATAACTGTCTACTGCCAAGGACGGAATTAAACGACCGCCACCGCTATCGGCGTCGTGCCCCAATACTGGCGGTGGCAGCGTTCCGTAAATCTCACCGCCATTAACGGCGCCCCCAAGCACGATCTGATGGCCGCCCCAACCATGGTCGGTTCCATCGCCATTCACCGTAAGCGTTCGGCCGAAGTCCGACGCCGTGAACAAGGTGACCTCTCGAGCGAGGCCGAGCGCCTCCATGGCGGTTTGAAAGGCAGACAGCGCCCCGTCGATCTGGGAGAGCAATGCGGGTAACGCGCGCGCCTGACCGTCATGGGTGTCAAATCCACCAAGGCCAACGAAGAAGATCTGGCGCGACGCGAACAATCGGTCCCGGACACTGATCGTTTCCGCCGCGGCCCTGAGCTGGGCGCCGAGCGGTGTCGCTGGGAAGCTTGTTGGAAGCGAGGCGCCCTGTTGGCGGGCTGAATCATAGGCCTCATTGGTCGCAAGCCCGCTAGAGAAGGCCGTTGCCATATCGCGTTCAAGCAGGTGTTGCCCGCGATAACTCTCTGCCGCCAGCTGGTTGCGGACAGCTTCAAGAAGGTCCGTGCGTTCGCCGGAGATACCATCATAATAATCTTCCAGGAAATCCACTCGCGCAGCCCCCGTCGTGCTTACGCGGTACGGCACAGCGCGACGCCCGGTCAGGAACGGGCCGACGTCCTCCGTTGTGATCGTGGTGAATTGTGGCAGTGAAGCGTTTGCGCCGGATGCGAGAACGGCGTCGGCAAACAATCCGCCCCAACCATATTGGGCGCCTTCGGGCTGATTGGCCTGCCAGACCGCTTGCTGGTCATTGTGTGAGAACAAACGAGGCGGCAAGCGGACCGCACCGTTCTCGAAGCTTGTCCGCGTCGTCGGCTCGATCAACGGGCCAACATTACCCACAATCGCGACCTTGTTTTGTCGGAATAGATCCGCGAGTTTCGGCATCTCTGGCGGAAAGGCGACCTGGCGGCCTCGGAGCACGTTGGACGTGTTAGGCGATATGGACAATAGGTTTGCGCGCAGTCGGGCTGTACCCTGCTGAGCCAGTAGGGAAGGCCGCAATTGCGCATATTGATAGTAGGAAGGCTCATCATAAGGCAAGATGAGATCGTGGCAGTCGAGGCCGCCAAACAGGAACACACAGACCAATGCCTTATATCCGTTTGTGTCTGCAGCGTGGGCGGTGAACGTGATCGGCATTGCGGTGATCGCCATCGTTGCAAGCGCGCTCGCGCCAATCGACTTGAAGAATTGTCTGCGGCTTATGGACATGGCTCTCTCCTAGCGCTGGACGAGGTAATCTGGGGAGGTCGTGACGAGCAGGACCGCGAGCGATACTCTTTCAGTCAGGCCCTCTGTGTCGCCTGGACCGTCAATAGGCCGCGCTTCCAAGGTCGCAGTAATGGTTGTTTTCGTCTCGTCAGATAGAGAGTTATAAACAAGCAGGCTATCGAGATGATCGACTAGCAAAACGGCATCATTGGCAAGCGCGAGTTCATCGGTGTAATCGGGTACGAATGCACGCTCAAGGACCACCGCATCCACGGGTACACCCATGGCTTCCAGCTCCGCCCTGAGTTCGTCAGTGGGGATCATTGACTGACCACCAAAAGCCCAGAACGTCATGAAATTTATATAGCCCGGCGTAGCCGTGGCATTCACGATTTGAAGCTCTGGTGCGGTCAGTCCCGCTGCGCCGCTCTCAGTTCCTGGCGCGATATAGCCCGGACGGTAAAAGTTGAAGACAGACCGAGCACGGTAAGGGTGTTGGGCTAATGCACTAGGTGCGCTTAAGTCATAGAGCTCAAGTCCATATTCTGGTCTTGAAGCATCGGCATCAAAAGCACGCGCCCAGTGAGTGAAACGGAGGAGTGGTTCGCGGATCTTGCCGAATTCGGGATCGGTGAGGCTCGCATCACTGCGCGCATCAGGGTCGAACAGAATGGCGGCGAGGGTTGCTGTCAGATCGCCCTTGCGCCCATCGCCCAAGAGGGTTCCATCGGGGAGAATAAAGGTGCCAGAGTCGAAGCTGGCGGCCACGCGCTGGACATAATCCGGATCCGGTGCGGATGTGGTGAATCGTTGGATGAGCTGGCGTGAGATGAACGGCCCGACATTCGGATGCGCGAAGATACAGTCGAGCGCTAGGTCTATGCTCATCGCAGCCGTTGTTCCAGTTGGGATAGTACAGTCTAGAAAGCGCTTCGCCTCTGGAGAATGACGGGCCTCGTCGATCGTCATGGGCTTTAGCAGAGCCTGTTCGAGACCTTCCCACTCGTCGACCGCGTCTACAACGGAGGGAAAGGTTTGCCGGTCCAGTCCGTCCAGATCCAGGCCAGTGAAGACACGCGCGAGGCCGGCAATGTCCATATTATCATAGAGCTCGACGGCGCGACCCGAACCATCAAGCACCGGCTCACCACTGGGCTGGAGCTCCACGACGCCGACGGTGAAGAGCTGTAAGATTTCCCGCGCAAAATTCTCATCGGGCATGCGACCTGTGGCCGGATCGGCTTTTTCATTGCCCATATAGGTCAAGTAATAGCCCATGGCGGGCGAATAGGTGACCGCCTCCAGGAGATCGCGATAGTTCCCGAACGCACCATCGATGAGAATGTCCTGGTAGCCGACCACAGATTCGGGAATATCGGTCAGTAGTTCGCCACCAAAGTTCGACACGACGAGGATCTGCGATAAAGCAAAAGCCATGCGTTGGCGAAGCTGGTCGTCACCTTCGATGGCGTTCCGCCAGAAGGAGAATGTGCTCGATTGCACTGCCAGGACAGGAAAATCCTCGTCTTCGTTGGTAGTCATTGCGCGGTAAGCTTCGAGCTGTGGCCTATGCAAGCTGATAGGTTTTTGGAGTTCAGCCCGAAACCAGTCGGACGCGCTTGTTCCTGTCAGCGCAGACACATCATTGGCGGTAGGACCGAAGGTTGCCTGTGTCAGAAATCGTGACGTGCCGGCCTCGATGGAGAATGCACCTGTGGGCATTGGGGGCGGATGAGGAGGTGGTGGTGGAGACGGAGGTGGCGCGGGTCCTCCAACCGGCGAATTTCCGATGTTTGACGTAACTTCGCCAGAACAGCTGCCCGCAAGCAGAAAGACACCGAAACTGGCGCCCAGAAACGCGGTAATTAAGGGATGTCGTCTCTTTGTCGGCACCTGTCATTCCTCGAACTATAGGATCGTATGAGTTCAGCAGTGCTGTAACCCGGATCGAGTCCGCGCGGTTTTACAAGTCAGGATAGGAAACCATACAAATTTGTATGCGTGCTCAGTGTCAGCGTAGCGGCAAGGAAATTTCGAAAACCGCTCCGGGCTCGGTCGCGACAACGCGCGCTTGTCCGCTGTGTAATTCGGCGATGGACCTAACAAGGCTCAAGCCCAGGCCATTGCCCGGCGTCGATCGACTGGATTCCAAGCGGACGAAACGCTCAAACACACTTTCGCCAGCTTGAGCTGGCAGACCCGGTCCATCGTCGCCAACTTCCAGAAATGCGTAGTCTCTATCGGCACGCAGCCCAATCCATGCTTTCGCCCCATCGCGGGCATGCTCCAGCGCGTTCTCCAGAAGGTTTGAGATCAACTGAGTGAGCAGATCACGGTCGCCATGGACGACCACACCCGGGCCCACGCGCAGTTCGAGATGTTTGTCAGCGTCTTCGAAAAGGGGCTCGAAACTGTCCGCTAAATCCGTGACAAGTTCTGAAAGGTTCATCTCAGTAAATGCGCCACGTCGCTGACCGGCTTCGACCTCGCCAAGTCTAAGAAGCGCATCAAGAGTTCGCAGCAGCGTAGATATGTGCGCCTGGGCCGCCGTGACATGGCTCGATACAGCCTCAGGGTCGCCTGCGTCGCGTTGCAAGAGCTCCAGGCGTCCGGCCAAGTTCGACACTGGTGTTTTCAGATCATGTGCGACCCCAACCGAAACGCCCTGCAGGTTCCGTGTCAAC
>JABSQB010000084.1 GCA_013214545.1 Henriciella sp. | reverse complement strand
GCGCATCTCCTCGATCTGCACGAAAATCACTGAATCAGAATTCGGCCACTTTGACTCGGAGTTTTTCAACAACATCGGGCGTTTCCCGCCTCTGAGCTTAGGTTTTGCGTTGCTCGCAAATCCGACAGAAGTATTTCGCGACTGAAGGATTGGCTTTCGATCGTTGCATCCGCCACGGAAACTGTTGCTTCCGTACCTGCGCAGACTTTTCTATGATTTTGATAGCTGTTCGCATTAGGTTAAGTGTATGCGATGGATTTAGATAAGATAGACGAAGCCACTTTGGCGCTGTTGTACCTTGCTGTTGCACAGGATCACCCAGAGCTCGGAAGGCGCGCCTGGAAGTCTTTTGATTGGGAGACAATGGAAAGACTACATAAGAAAGGGCTGATTTCTAATCCAATCGGCAAAGCTAAGACAGTTGCCTTCTCGGAAGATGGTAAGGCTGCCGCTCAGGCGGCGTTCAATCGGCTCTTCGAAGAATTATGACAGACGAGTTAGGTGTCGTTCCGGTGGGCAGCGGCTCGACGCTCACTTCGTGAGCGCTTCGAATATTTCGCTGACCTGAGTCGACTTTCTTATCGATGCGTCGATGGCCTCTCTCCACGCAGGCCCTTTTGTAAGTGCGGTTTCCAACGAATCTACAAGCTCCGCAGGTCGATCCTCCCAGAGCACCTCAATCAACACCTCCGCTTGTGCCAAATCCTTTTTTGCTTTGAGCGCAGCAGATGAATGCCTGCGCGCCGCCACAATCAGCTTGTGAACCGCATAACGCTCAGGTTTCGGTATTTGAACGAGTACACCTGATCGATATAGAGCGACCGCGGGAATTGGGTCGGCAATCAAGAAATTTAGGAAAGGCAGAGCCTGAGCATAGACCCCAAGCGGGTCTAACTTGAGAACGCTGCTATCCTCTCGCATCCGGGGCACTAAAAACTCAACTTCGGTGGCCCCTCCGCGGCCCATTACCCACTTGGTTGGCCGGTTCTTTCGGTCGAGCCCCGGTGCGGGCTCCAAGCTAAGATCTTTGAAAGTTGCGGGTAAGGCGGGATCAACCTCATCTTCGATGACGAGCTTCAAATTTTCAAATGCGGCGATGTCTACGTCGCCTGTTACCGCGAGTGTGTTCTCAAATCGCACGCCTAGTTCCGCGCTATATAATCGGAATGCATGGGTTCCGATCAAAGTCCCTCCCAGTCGAAATACGCCACTTTTGGACATTGCGTTGAGGACTTTACCTGTGTCGCGGTCTAAAGTCGGAACTCCTGCAGCACGCAATTGTGCGACCATGCTTGCACAACGACGTTCAAACTCGTGGGCTTCCTCGTTCGCAGCCGCAGCGTCACTGATCCGTTCTCGAACTTCCGGAGTGTCGGGCCCCACATATTTTTGAACGGTTTTTTCGCCAATGCGTTGGCGTGCGTACCAATACTTTCCTTTTTCCCCCATATCGCGCAGAAAGGGCTTTCCGGGAATATCTGATATCGCACGTATTGAATGGGCCTGTAACAAGTCCTGATACGTCGTATGGATAGAGAGTGGAAAGCTTTGAGGCATTAGTTACACTACATGAGATAAGATTGTGGTGTAATACATCAATTACACCACGAAAGCAACTTTTGTAGTGTAATCAAACATCATCCGAAAAAGATCGATTGGCATTGATCATGCTTCACCAAGTAGGTGATGTTTGTAGAAAAACCCGTGAAAACTTGGCGACCTGGTCAGCCATTGCGTGATGAGGCGTTCCTTAGTTTCGGAGAGCTCGCCGACTACCAGGCCCAAAGATACGGAAAGTGGACCTCATCGTCATTTATGACGAGCTTTTCGCATCTCATATTCCGCGGAGCATTCGACAGCGAACCATTGGATCATCTTCCATTTGTGGATTTTATGACGATCGATCAGTCGTTGCGATACCTACAGATCCCGATGATTGGCACTCAGTTTGATAAAAAATCCAACATGCTGGCCGACTCTGCGGAGTTTCTCGGATATGGCTGCGCGAATAGTGACGACGTTATCGTGCGGCTAGCGCTGATGCATCAGTGGTTTGAATATGGGCCGGAAAGAAGAACCGCTGAAGAGTTAACCTCATACAAGAAAGAACTGCTCACGCGCGAGTTCGAATACTACCCGAACGTAGTTCAGGGCTTCTTGAATGACACCCTAATCGCGAAGGAAAAGCTGCAAGAGTGGTATCGGCTGAGAGGCACATCGGTTCCATGGCCACTCGCTTCGAATGATAACGCTCTAACACTTAATCCCGCGAAAAAGCCTTCAATCATTTCAGCGACCGAGTCTCGCAATACTCCGCGTGGTCGCCCACCGAAGTCAGCCTGGACTTTTATAAAACACCGTTCGCGTCAATTGAAGCGCGCCGATCAGAACCTCCTTAACAAGGTAATAGCATCAATGGTTCTCGACGAAGCGACCAGTGATTTCAACAAAGACGATCTTCCAGCTCATTCGACGGTCGTGAAAGAGCTCGGCAAGATTCTCAACGGTGTATAACAAGCCATCAGCACTTTGAGCTTGCTCGACGAATGATAAAACAATAAACGCATCTCGTCTGCTGACGATTGCTGGCGCAATATGCAGATTGCAAAACAAAGTTTCATTTTGACGAAATGATTCCGCTTTTTCGTAAGCGATTTCAATGCTGTGCTTCTACCCACTCAAAAGACTGAGGCGTAGATTGCATGACAAAAGACAATGACGAACTTCCCGATCTGGATACAATCCTAGAGGACAATCCAGGTTGGCTCGATGAAGCCATAGACACCCCAGCGGTTTCGAAACTAACCGGAGTTCCCGTTTGCACACTAACGACGTGGCGCTGTCGAGGAGGCGGGCCTCGCTTTCTCAAATATGGAAAGTCTGTGAGATATCGTCGTCGCGCCGTGCTCGGCTGGATGGATGCGTGTGAGGCTCCTTACATAGATCGCGACGGACGAATTCACCGTGAGTAGCGTAACGCGCCCGCTTTCGATCAGGCTGCTTGAAAGTGACATCAAAGACTTATGCGAGCGCGCTCGCAGAATCTCGGGAACGCCCACCGGGGTAGCGCGTGAGTTGATTAGATCAGGATTGTCCGATGGCGACCCGTTCAAGCAAGCAAACCGCTTGCTGCAGATTGAGCGAAACCTCGCGATCGCGATCCAAGACATTCAGTCATCAAAATCGTCTCAATCTGAACTCGAAGCTACGGTGGCCCGCATTGAACAAATGTTCGAGCAACTCCTGCTCGCTCTGAGCGGCCAGTTACAGCCGGAGGCAAAGTAATATGGCCAAGGTAAAACTCATGCTCCTCGCCCTAACGATCTTTTTGGCGACTGCCACTTTTGGTTCTTACAAGTTTGGCTTCCACTTTTATCGGGCTGGCATTGAAACGGCTCCGGGAGAATTCTCTTATCATGATCGGACGTTTATGGACGAGTGCGCCAAGGCTCGTATGACATCTTTGATTCAAGATCCGGTCGGCGTTCGCACATGGTCCCGATGCGAAGCCACCATGCAGCACTATGGCACGCAAGATGCGTTCAATCGGCGACACAACCTCGTTTCGATTTTAGCTATTCTAAGCCTCATTTCTTTTGGTGTGTTTGCTTGGTTCGCTATGAGGGCAACAAAGCCCCCTAAAGTCGTGCGCGGGCGAAAGCACTTCAAAGGCAAATCTGCTTTAAAAGAGCTTCAGAAGATATCGAGCAAGGAATGTAAGCGATCAGGCTCAGGTATCGAGTTTCCACTCAAGATTCCCATGAGCCTCGACCGAGAAAGCAGGCACTTTCTGGCGTGGGGAAGCACGGGTGCAGGCAAGACCACCGCGATGCTCCTTTTGATGCTGCGTGCAATCCAAAGAAAAGACAAAGTTCTCATCCTCGACACCAAGGGCGACCTGACTTCGAAGCTTCCATATGTTGGTGGAATAATCGCGCCTCACGACGCACGCTCGCTGAAGTGGGATATCGCACATGATTGCCGCACACCTCAGGAAGCCCGCGAACTGGCAGCGAGGATAATTCCCCCTAGTGGTTCAGATCCAATGTGGTCTAACGCAGCGCGAGACATCTTCATCGCATGCATCGTCTCGCTGCAAAATGTCTATCGAGACGCCTGGAGTTGGAGGTCGTTACGCGACCTTGTGCTCGCAGATGCGCAGAAGCTGCTGGAGGTTGCTGAGCAACACTATCCCGCGGCGACACAGTATTTAAGCGATCCGACCAACAAGACCGCTCAAAGTGTTCTCACGACATTCAAAGCGCACATGAACATCGTCTTGGTATTGGGAGACGCTTGGCCACAAAGCGCCGGTGGATTTTCAATCCGCAAATGGTTGGAGCTACCCAATTGCAATCCAATCATTCTGCAGCGCGATGGCCAATTCCCTCAACTCTCCAAGGCATGGATTTCTGGGATCATTAGCCTTCTTGCTAGTTATGCTGGATCTCCAGCCATGCGAGAAAACCCGAGCACTCGAACCTGGCTCTTTCTCGACGAGTTTCCTCAGTTAGAGCGGATGGAGCATTTCTCGACCTTGTTGGATGTTGGCCGTTCCAAAGGCATTAGCGTGGTCTTGGGTGCGCAAGATCTTTCTCAAATCCGCAAGACCTACGGACCTGATCAAGCCAATGCCTGGATTGGCATGATCGGCACCCACATCATTACACGAATGAACCTGGGAGAGAGCGCGGAAATCACAAGCCGCCTTCTCGGCAAACAAACCGTGGAATTCGAACGAAAGAGCGAGACTTGGACAAACGGACAGCGGTCGGTCACGAAAGCCATCGCGCGAGAAGAACGAGATGTGCTCACCCCTTCTGAGCTTTCCGATCATCTCGGTGTTACGAAGCACGGCGTTCGGGCTTTGATGGTCGGCCCGGGCCAACATGTCTATGACGTCGACATTCCGTTCCTAGACTCACCAGAACAACGCCCGGCAAGCGTTCCCGCCGATTGGACGTCCAAGTGTGCGAGAGACCTTGCACCGCTCCCTGAGCGCAATCCGCTGTTCGAAGAGAGGCCAATCCTCTCTCCCGACATGGCGAACTTTATCAGCCGGAAAGCCACAGACGGATTTGACGCGTAATGGTCGCCTCCATCTCCGCGCGCAAATCCGTCGGCGCTGCGGTCGCTTACTTCAAACACATGGCTCAAGACGAGTACTATACAAAGGAAAATGAAGCTGAGGCTGAAAGCGATTGGGACGGACGCGGTTCGCAGCGCTTAGCGCTTGATGGTGACGTCACCCGAAAAGA
>JABSQB010000083.1 GCA_013214545.1 Henriciella sp. | reverse complement strand
GTCTTACCATGGTCCACGTGCCCAATCGTACCGATGTTCACGTGCGGCTTATTACGCTCAAACTTCTCCTTGGCCATGGGATACTCCTATTACCAAATTTTCTTAGGGTTACTTCGGCTTATCCAGCCATCTCTTGGGTGATTTTCTGTGCTTCGGCTTTTGGCACCTCAGCATAGTGATCGAACTGCATGGTGAACTGACCACGGCCCTGAGACATACCGCGCAGGTCGCCCACATAACCGAACATGTTCACCAGCGGAACAAAGGCATTGATCGCTGTCACGTTGCCGCGTGGCTCCGAGCCCTGGATCTGGCCCCGACGAGAGTTCAGGTCGCCAATGATGTCGCCCATATAATCCTCAGGCGTCACCACTTCGACTTTCATCATCGGCTCCATCAGGCGTGGATCACCCTCGCCTTTCAGTTCGCGGAATGCTGCGCGTGATGCGATTTCAAACGCGAGAACGCTTGAGTCCACATCGTGGAACGCACCGTCGACGAGCGTCGCTTTGAAATCCGTCACAGGATAACCAGCGAGCAGTCCGTTCTCCTTCGCCATGCCCAGGCCTTTTTCAACACCGGGAATGAATTCCTTAGGAACGTTACCGCCGACAATCTTGCTTTCGAACTGGAACCCAGAACCTGCCTCGAGCGGCTCGAACTGAATCTTGACGCGGGCAAATTGGCCCGATCCACCAGACTGTTTCTTGTGCGTGTAGTCGATCTCAGCAGCGCGGCCGATCGCTTCACGGTAAGCCACTTTTGGCTGACCGATGTTTGCTTCAACTTTAAACTCACGCTTCAGGCGGTCCACCAGAATGTCGAGGTGAAGTTCACCCATGCCTTTCATGATGGTCTGACCAGATTCCATATCTGTTTCGACCTGGAAGCTTGGGTCTTCAGCGGCAAGGCGTTGCAGACCAACAGACATTTTTTCCTGGTCGGCTTTCGACTTCGGCTCAACCGCAATCTCGATAACCGGATCCGGGAAGGTCATCGTTTCCAGAACAACCGGATCATTCTTCGCGCACAGCGTGTCACCAGTTGTGGTCTGCTTGAGACCCGCCAGAGCGATAATGTCGCCCGCATAGGCCTCTTCGATTTCCTCACGGTTGTTCGAGTGCATCATCATCATCCGACCAATGCGCTCTTGCTTGTCCTTGGTGGAGTTCAGCATAGAGCCGCCTTTGGTCATCACGCCAGAATAGATGCGAACAAAGGTGAGCGAGCCCACGAAAGGGTCGTTCATGATTTTAAAGGCCAGGCCAGCGAATGGCTGAGCGTCGTCAGCAGACCGCGCAATGTCACGCGTCTCAGTTTCGTCGCCAGGTTTGAAGCCCATATAAGCCGGCACATCGAGCGGGCTCGGCAGATAGTCGAGCACAGCGTTCAGCATAGGCTGGACGCCTTTGTTCTTGAACGCAGAACCAGCGATCACCGGAACGAACGCCATTTCCAGCGTACCCTTACGGATCAGCTCACGCAGCTTGTCATTGCTTGGCTCTTCGCCTTCCAGATAGGCTTCCATGGCTTCTTCGTCTTGCTCAACCGCAAGCTCGACCATTTCAGCGCGCATCTCTTCGGCTTTGGCTTTCAGCTCATCGCGAACCTCACGTAGTTCCCAGGTCGCGCCGAGGTCTTCACCGGCCCAAACCCATTCCTGCATGGTGATCAGATCAACATGGCCTTCCAGCTCGTTCTCAGCGCCGATTGGCAGCTGAATTGGCAGAGGCTGAGCGCCGGTACGATCCTTGATCATGTCGACACAGTTGAAAAAGTCAGCGCCGATCTTGTCCATCTTGTTGACGAACACGATACGCGGCACGTGATAGCGGTCGGCCTGACGCCAAACCGTTTCAGTCTGCGGCTCAACACCAGCGTTCGCGTCGAGCACGCAAACCGCGCCGTCGAGAACGGCCAGCGAGCGCTCAACTTCAATCGTGAAGTCCACGTGTCCTGGTGTGTCGATGATGTTCAGGCGGTGCTTTTCAGTCTGCGCCGTCTGACCGTCTTCTGTGCGCTCCCAGAACGTGGTGGTCGCCGCAGAAGTAATCGTGATGCCACGCTCCTGCTCTTGCTCCATCCAGTCCATGGTTGCAGCACCATCGTGCACTTCGCCGATTTTGTGCGACTTGCCTGTGTAATACAGGATGCGTTCAGACGTGGTGGTCTTACCAGCGTCAATGTGCGCCATAATACCAAAGTTACGATAGCGCTCCAGCGGATATTCGCGGGCCATGGGCTTTACCTTCGTAGTTGTGTTCGGGGAGGAAACGGAAGCTCTAAATGAAATCTACCAGCGATAGTGAGAGAACGCGCGGTTGGCTTCCGCCATCTTGTGCGTGTCTTCGCGCTTTTTCACGGCGTTGCCGCGGCCTTGAGAAGCATCCATCAGCTCCCCGGCAAGACGCTCTCGCATCGTGTTCTCATTGCGGCTGCCAGCAGCGGCTGCCAGCCAGCGAATGGCCAGGGCTTGACGGCGCTCTGGACGAACTTCGACTGGCACCTGGTAAGTCGCACCACCAACACGGCGAGAGCGAACCTCAACCGCTGGTGAAATCGCTTCCAGCGCTTCATGGAAGACTTCAACCGGGTCTTTTTTAGCACGGGCTTCAACCAGGTCGAGCGCACCATAAACTATGCGTTCGGCAGTCGACTTTTTTCCGTCCTGCATGATCTGGTTCATGAACTTGGACAGGATGACATCTTTGAATTTTGGATCAGGCAGGACCTGACGCTTCTCTGCGCGGTGACGACGAGACATGTGTTAGCCCTCCCTTATTTCGGCTTCTTAACGCCGTAATGCGAACGACGTTGCTTACGGTCTTTAACGCCCTGGGTATCCAGAACACCGCGAAGAATGTGGTAGCGCACACCTGGAAGGTCTTTCACACGACCGCCACGGATCAGCACAACAGAGTGCTCCTGGAGGTTGTGGCCTTCACCTGGGATGTAGCACAGCGATTCGAACCCTGTCGTCAGGCGGACCTTGGCCACTTTACGAAGCGCCGAGTTCGGCTTCTTCGGTGTGGTCGTGTAAACGCGGGTACAAACGCCGCGACGTTGAGGGTTGCCCTTGAGGGCTGGGGTCTTGGAACGCTGCGGCTTAGGTTTCCGCGGCTTCCGGATCAGCTGTTGAATCGTCGGCATAGGGGCCTTGATACTCTCTAGTTTCGTGGCCCCTGTCGGACCAATTTCAGGTGAGACGCAGACTGGGCCGTGAGTTCCCAAATCATGCATCCGCTCAATTCGATGTGTTTGCCAAACGGGCAATCCCCAAAAGGATTACCGGGCAGACCCAAAATGGACCTGCCCAGCCAGCATGTCGCGCGTTTAAGCCTCGAAGTTCGAGACGTCAAGCCTTGGCGGCAGAGACGGTGCGAAAAGCTGATTTGGCTCGGTTGCGTTCGACTAAAAGCGGGCCGGTCTTTGCCGCCACAAGTGCCATCTTTGCGCAAGAATGTCGTATAGGCTCAATTGCTGGTTCAGGTAGGCGCGATTGCTCAAGACATGGCGGCGCTTTGATAGGTCAAAGGGCTGGCGCACGAACGCCCGCCCCTGCGCTAAATCGTAAGACTGAGGGGTGTGATAAGCGCAATCCGCGAAATAGTAATGCGTAACCTGGCTCAGCCGGGTTTTTGCGGAATCGGCGTGAATAGATCCGCCATGAATGAGATTCGCTGCCCAGATCAGCGCCTGCCCGCGCTTGAGCAGGCCGTACTCGGGTTGTAGTCCGTGCTCTTCAATGAGAGATTGGATCTGCTTTTCGTAATCCTGGTAGGTTTTCTCGCCGCCAATCTCGTCTCGTTTGAGGATCGGAAGCCTATGACTTCCCGGGTAATAAACAAGCGGACCAGCGTCCGACGAGATGTTTTCCAGAGCCACCCAGACGCCGCACATGAACCGCCCGGGAGTCGAGTCAAAGTGATACGTATCGGAGTGCGGCATCTGCTGGGTTCCGAACTCGAAATTCAACGTCTGAAACGGAAACGCGCGGCGCCCGTAAAGGCTGGATAGTATTTCCAGAATTGGCGGATGGACGGCAAGACGCCCGATCACAGAATCAGAAATCCAACCATCCTGGATGCGCCCTTTGCCTTTCAGCTTAGAACGGCAGAACGCCTCGGCCGCATCAAGGTCTTCAGCCGCAAAGCCTGGATCAAAAACCGCGAAGCCTTTTTCGTGCAAGGATCGTGCGATGTCCGCGTGCGCCGGGTATTCTGCAATCA
Organism: Henriciella sp.; assembly: GCA_013214545.1. Classification (GTDB taxonomy): domain Bacteria; phylum Pseudomonadota; class Alphaproteobacteria; order Caulobacterales; family Hyphomonadaceae; genus Henriciella. Next base: position 1,114 of record JABSQB010000083.1, on the reverse strand, counting down.
AAGACTCAAGCGCCGCCACATCACTTTCGATCAGCGGGACATCTGGCAATGACGGGGGTTTTGACGGCATTCAGGCTCCGGAACAGGACTCTGGCGATGAGTGAGCCTTCCCTGTGCAAGAAAAAAGCGCCGCCCTCAAGTCAGAAGGCGGCGCTTTGAGGTGTTCAGTTAATCGTTGGCTTATTCAGCCGCTTCCGGGGCTGGCAAAGACGCTGCGGCTTCTTTCGCTGCCGCTTCGCGCTTGTTGCGCAGCTGTTGGTCGCGCTGAGCAGCAACCTTGCGCATTTCGCGCATACCGCCGCCGGTACCGGCCGGGATGAGACGTCCGACAATGACGTTCTCTTTCAGGCCTTCCAGCGTATCCACTTTGCCTTGCAGGGCAGCTTCGGTCAGCACGCGGGTCGTTTCCTGGAACGAGGCGGCCGAGATGAAGCTTCGGGTCTGCAGAGAAGCTTTGGTGATACCGAGCAGAACCGGAACCCCAACCGCTTCGCGCTGGTCGGCTTTCTTCGACTTGCGCACAGCAGCATTGGCTTCTTCAAGTTCGATCGCATCGACATGCTCGCCCTTGATCAGCGTGGTTGTCCCGGCATCGGTGATCTCGAACTTTTGCAGCATCTGGCGAACAATCACCTCGATGTGCTTGTCGTTGATCGGCACGCCCTGCAGGCGGTAAACCTTCTGGACTTCGTCGACGAGATATTCGGCCAGAGCCTCAATCCCGAGCGTCGCCAGAATATCCTGCGGCGCAGGGTTGCCGTCGATGATGTAGTCACCGCGCTTCACATAGTCGCCATCCTGAACGTCGAGACGACGCGCCTTCGGCACCAGGAATTCGATAGCGTCCTTGCCCTCTTCTTCCGGTACGATCGCGATTTTGCGCTTCTGCTTGTACTCGCGAACAAACTGAATGCGGCCATCCATTTCAGCGATCACAGCGTGATCCTTCGGACGGCGGGCTTCGAACAGTTCAGCCACGCGTGGCAGACCGCCGGTAATGTCCTTGGTCTTGGCGCCGCCAGTTGCGACACGGGCCATGGATTCACCGACTTTGACCTCGTCCCCTTCTTCGACCGAAAGGATCGCACCTGGAGACAGCATGTAGCGCGCCTCA
>JABSQB010000082.1 GCA_013214545.1 Henriciella sp. | reverse complement strand
CCGTCACGCGGACCAGAGCCGCCAGCGTCGCTTCGCGGCCTGCTTTGGTATCGATCGGCCTCGGCGTATTGGCGATTGCCGCCGGCGCACCTGATGCCGGCGCTGCCTTGATTGCCAGTTCGCAGCAATTCGCGGCCCTGAATTTCTTCGTCCATACCCGCGCCGAAGAAGCAATGGCGGATACGCGCGCGGTTCAGTACATGGTGGAGCTCGAACAATCGCCGATGGGCATTGTCGAGTTCTTTGAAAAATTCCGATATCAGGAAGTCCTGTCAGAATCCCGGCGATATCCATATTTCCGTTCTCACCCGCTGTCGTCTCAGCGCGTGCGCACGACCCGAACGCTTGCCGAAGAATCCGGCCTTGCGGACAAGCCAGAGGATCCGGAAGTCGTCATCCAGTTCGAGATGATGAAAGCCAAACTGGTCGGTTTCCTGGAGCCGCCAGCACGCGTTTTCCGGGATTATCCACCCACCGATACGTCGGCCCCCGCGCGCTATGCTCGGTCGATCTCTGCGATGAAAGCGGCAGATTTGACGACGGCTCTGCGAGAGATTGACTCCCTGATCGCCGAACAGCCTGAAAACCCGTTCTTCCACGAGCTGAAAGGACAAATCCTGTTCGAAACCGGCCGCCCGATCGAGTCAGTCGAGCCGCTTTTGGAGGCAAACCGGTTGTTGGAAGGCAATCCATTGATCGAGGTGGCGCTCGCAAGGTCCCTGCTGGAGCGCAATGAGGACGGTGATATTGACCTCGCCGAGGACGCCCTGCGCGATGCCCTGATCCAGGAACCTAACAATGCCTTCGCCTGGACACAGCTGGCCATCGTTTTTGAAAAGCAGGACAATCGCCCCATGGCGCAGGTTGCCACGGCTGAAGCCGCCTACAATATCGGCAATTACCCGCGGGCCTATTCGTTCGCGCAGCGCGCCATCCGGGAGCTGACGCCCAACACGCCCGCCTTCCGACAAGCCAGCGACATCCGCAACGCCACAGACCCTGCCCTGCCAGAGAATGAGGTTTTCTGGCGCCGTCGCCGTTGACCCGGTCACGCGATTGTCACTATTTGCTTCTTGCTATTCACGGCAAATAAATCATCTGCGTCAAACATTGATATGGATTTGTATTTCAGGACCGTTTTATGACCCGCACCTTCAGCATGGCCGTAGCCGCCACCGCGATCGCCCTTACCCCCGCTTGCGCGCAGGAGCAGGTTGATACCAGCAGCCGCGAAGCGATTGAGCAGGTCGTTTATGATTATCTCCTCGAGAACCCGGAGGTCATCGAAGAGGCTCTGATCGCTCTCAGCCAGAAACGGCAATTTGAAGAAGATCAGAAAGTCCGCGACGCCATCGCTGAGAACCAGGACAAGCTGGTCAACAATTCAGCCGACTATTCGATCGGCCCGGCCGACGCAAAAGTCACCGTGGTTGAGTTCTTTGATTATCGCTGCGGCTACTGCAAACGCTCCGCCAGCTGGGCCACCGGGCTGCCTGAAAAGTATGACAATCAGGTCCGGGTCGTGTTCAAGGAACTGCCCATCCTGTCGGCGGAGAGCGAAAAGGCTGCACTCGCCGCGATCGCCGCCGGCAAGCAGGGAAAATATGTCGAAATGCACATGGCCCTAATGGAGCTGGACAATAGCACCGGGTTCGGGCCGGACGTCATTGATGCGGCCGCTGAATCGATTGGCGTCGATGTCGCCAAGATGCGCGCTGACATGAAGTCTGTTGAAGTTCAGAAGACGGTCGCTGATTCCAAAAGCCTGGCACGCACACTCGGCATTAGTGGCACACCGAACTTTGTCATCGGCTCTGCTTTTGTGGGCAGCGCTGATATCACGCAAGTCGAAGCCTTGATCCAGACGGCGCTCGCCGACAGCTAAATCAATCCGGCCAAAGGCGAGGATGGGTCGGCATAGCGTTTGCGGCCCATGCGCCCGGCCAGATAAGCTTCGCGTCCCGCAATCACCGCATGCTTCATCGCCGTTGCCATACGGATCGGATCCTTGGCTTCTGCGATCGCCGTATTCATCAGAACGCCGTCACAGCCAAGCTCCATGGCTTGCGCCGCATCAGATGCTGTACCAACGCCGGCATCGACGATCACAGGCACCCGCGACTGCTCGACAATCAGCCGGATGTTGAGCGGGTTCTGAATACCAAGGCCGGATCCGATCAAACTGCCAAGCGGCATGATCGCAGCGCAGCCGACATCCTCGAGCTTGCGCGCATAAACCGGGTCATCAGAGCAATAGACCATCACCTCAAACCCATCTGAGATCAGATCCTTAGCGGCTTTCAGCGTCTCTTCCATGTCCGGATAAAGCGTCTTTTGATCCGACAGGACTTCCAGTTTGACCAGATCCCAACCGCCCGCTTCGCGCGCCAGGCGCAAGGTCCGCACCGCATCGTCGGCGGTGAAGCAGCCAGCTGTGTTCGGCAGATAGGTGAACTCGTCGGGCGAGACATGGTCTTGCAATCGATCTTCATCCGGATTGGAGAGGTTTACGCGGCGCAGCGCCACCGTCACCATCTCCGCGCCTGCGGCGCGTGCCGCTTCCGCATTCTGGGCATAGGACGCATATTTGCCGGTGCCGACAATCAGGCGCGAGTTGAATGTCCGTCCAGCGACGGTCAAAGGCGTATCAGTCATGCCGATCGCTTACTCCTGCGGTTTCGGTTGGGCAAGTCACCAGATGAGCCGCTATTCGTCGCGCTTGTAATCGCCGGAAACACCGCCGGTTTTCTCAAGCAGGCGCAGCCCGGTTATGGTCATCGATTTATCGACCGCTTTCAGCATGTCATAGAGCGTGAGCGCCGCTATTCCGGCCGCCGTCAGCGCTTCCATTTCCACACCCGTCTGACCAGTCGTTCGTGTCTCCGTGACAACGCGCAGCGCGTCTTCTTCAAGCGTAATCTTCACATTGATCTTGCTGAGCGGCAAAGGATGGCAAAGCGGAATGAGGTCCGCTGTCTTCTTCCCGCCCATCACGCCAGCAATTTCGGCGACGGTGATGACGTCGCCTTTCTTGGCCTGCCCGGTGCGCACTAGGTCCAGGGTTTCAGAGGACGCGAGCAAGCGCGCCTCGGCCCGCGCGGTCCGCTCTGAATGCGGTTTATCGCCGACGTCGACCATCCGCGCCCGGCCCTCGGAATCTAAATGCGTGAGTTTGCTGCCGGTCGCCATCTCAGACCTCCGTCAGTCGCGGCATGAGATCGACCAGATTACAAGGCCGGTGGCGGCTATCGAGCTGCCAGCGGATGATATTGTCCCAGCCATCCTTACAGGCGCCATTGGACCCCGGCAGGCAGAAGATCACCGTACCTTGCGAAACTCCGGCGCAGGCGCGCGACAGAAGGGTCGAGAGGCCAACACTCTGATAGCTGACCATGTGCCAGACCGTGTCGAATCCTTCGATCCGTTTCTCAAACAGGGGCGTTACCGCTTCATAAGTGATGTCGCGTCCCGTCAGGCCTGTGCCGCCGGTCGTGATGACGGCATCGACAGTTGCATCTTCGATCCAGGCTTGGACCTGCGCCCGTACGGCCTCAATTTCATCGCGCACCAGGTTGCGGCTGATCAGTGTGTGACCGGCAGCGGCGATCCGGTCAGCAAGTAACTGCCCCGACGTATCCGTCTCCAGCGTCCGGGTGTCAGAAACCGTCAGAACGGCAATGTTCAGCGACTGGAACGCCAGCTCCGGGTCAAGCCGTCCGGCAGGCGCTGGTAAATCTGGCAGATCCGTCATGTTTGTGTCCTGATAGTCTTTAGTTTCAGTGCACTATTGCTAGTGTCTCCGTTTCGACTTGGCCATATCTTAGACAGGGCGCATCGCATGAGTCATATAGGGCGGTTCCTATGATCCCAGTGTGGCTGACCGTCACATTTCTGGTGACGGCCCTCCTCTATTCCAGTGTCGGTTTTGGCGGCGGCTCAACCTATACTGCGCTGCTGGTCTTTTCGGGCTTGCAAATCAGCTTGGTCCCGATCCTCTCGCTCGCGTGTAATCTGACCGTCACCAGCACCGGCACCTGGAAGGCGCAGCGCGCGGGCCTGTACAAGGACTCAGGGGTATGGCCGATCCTCGCCTGTTCGGTTCCGGCCGCTTTTTTGGGCGGGCTGACGCCGATCGATGATCGCAGCCTGATCATCCTCCTTGGCCTGTCCCTCCTGTTTGCAGCGGCGCATCTTGGCTGGACGTCGCTTTTGGCTCGCTCCGGTGACGCTGAGCTATCGGTCGAGCGCCCGCGCGGGATCGCGCCGGTGATTGGGGCGGGCATTGGTTATTTGTCCGGCTTGGTTGGGATCGGTGGCGGCATCTTTCTTGCGCCCGTCCTGCACCTGTTGAGCTGGAACAGCCCGCGCAAGATTGCGGCGCTCGCAACCGCTTATATCGCCGCGAATTCGATTGCCGGGCTCGCCGGAAAAACGATCGCGCTGTCAGCAACCAGTGACCTCTCTCTCCTGGTCGCATACTGGCCGCTTATCCCAAGCGTATTGATCGGCAGCTGGATCGGTCACAAATTCATGCTGGGCGTGTTCCCGGAACGCCTGATCAAAGGCGTCACGGCGGCGCTCATACTTTTCGTCTCAGTGCGCCTGCTGCTGCGCGCGTTTGGAGGATCATAAGTGATTTCACGAGCAGAGGCTCTGGCCCATATCGCGGCGATCCCGCAAATGACAGGCACCGTGTCGGTCGCCATCCAGAATGGCGTTGGACGCACATTGGCGAAACCCGTCATTGCACAGCATACACAGCCGCCAGATCGCATGTCTGCCATGGATGGCTATGCCGTTCGCATCGCTGATTGCGCGCTGGATCAATCGCTGACCGTCATAGGCGAAGCCGCAGCCGGGCATCCATTCTCAGGCGAAGTTAAACCAGGCCAAGCCGTGCGGGTGTTCACCGGCTCAGTCATTCCCAGCGGCGCCGACCATGTCGTCATCCAGGAAGATGCCGACCGGCACGGGCAGACGATCACAATCGTCGATGCGCAAGGCGCAGCGCGAAACATCCGCGCAGCCGGGATCGACTTCAAAGCGGGTGACGTCTTGATTCCGGAAGACTTTCGCCTTGCGGCGAGACAGCTCTCAATCTGCGCCGCGGCAAACTTCGCAGAGATCGAAGTCCGCCGCGCCCCGAAGATCGCCCTGCTCGCAAATGGCGACGAGCTGCGCCCGCCCGGTTCAAAGCTCGCGCCTGGGCAGATCATTGCGTCGAACGAATACTCGCTCACCGCTTTGGTGGAAGCCTGGGGCGGCGAAGTGCTCAATTTGGGGATCGCGCCCGATGATCCAGCTAAAATTCGCGCCCGCATTGAAGCGGCAGACACGGCGGATGTTTTCGTGCCGGTCGGCGGCGCATCTGTGGGCGATCATGATCACATGAAAACCGTCTTCGCTGAACTTGGATTTCAACCGATCTTTTCCAAGGTCGCTGTGCGCCCCGGCAAGCCGACCTGGATGTCGCGAAACGAAGACCGGTTGGTTCTTGGCCTGCCAGGCAACCCGGCCTCGGCGCTGGTCTGCGCGCATTTATTTCTGAGACCCTTAATCGCCCGCCTGCTCGGCAGTGATGATCTTCAGCCCACCGTTCGGGCGAGCTTGCTGGCGCCGGTCAGCGCCAATGGTGGCCGCGAATCCTTCCTGCGCGGGCGGCTTTCTTACTCAGACAAGGGCGAGCGTGTGGTCCTGCCGGCAGACAATCAGGACAGCTCCCTGCTCTCTCCTTTTGTGACCTCCAATGCGCTCCTCCATCGCCC
>JABSQB010000081.1 GCA_013214545.1 Henriciella sp. | reverse complement strand
CTCGCCAAGCCTCAAACAATGAACTATGGAAAGGCCAGACTCTCATTATGAGTGAGGGACCCAAGGGTCTCAGGTCATACGACCTCAAAACTTCCGAAGACGCGGATCAATAGAAGGGAGATAGATCAGCCTGTTTGTGACTGAGTCTCAGCCGTCTTTTGGCTCAGAGGCCATAGGTGAGTAGTAAATCTACGTTTTACGGAACTCTGCGAGGTAATTTTGTAAATCACGGGCTGAGTCAGGACGTCGATAGACCGAACCGCGCTTCACTCCCCCCAGCAGGGATTTGCAGCTCCGTAAATCTCCAAAACAGTGTCCGTGGCGCATGCTTGCCCCTCAAACAGACTCATAAAGTTTTGGATACTTTCTTGTCTTAGTCGTTCTTCTCTGAGACGAATTTCATCGGCCTTGCGCTCGTTGATTAGTCCGCCGCGGACACCGTAGCATTGAGTCTTGCTTGCGCCTAATGCTCCAAAGTACCTTTCTAAAGTATTCTCTTCGCCGTCCGTCGCATAAAGATACGGCGCGAGCGCATTTTGACTGGGTCGTCCGCTGAAGCCCCATTTGGAATAGAATACGAGCAAACCACTGTAGAACTTTAGCATGGAATATTCAGGATACTGATCGAACCCAGTTCGACGTGTGACGGTAACGCCTTCACTCAGCACACCTTGGTTTTGCGATACGATTTGCCTTCCCACGTAGGAGCGCTCTGATAGCGCTTCCGCTAGTTCCAAAGAGATGTCGTTTTTGTCGCCCCAGGTACTTATCGGAATTTGAGTGCCATCCGGAGCATAACCAATCAAGAATGAACTCTCATCAATCTGAAACCCACCATTCTGAAAATCGCTAGGGGAAGTGTACCGACCCTTTGCAGTCGGCCTCAAATTGCGGGAGACTTTCGATGCAGAGATCATGAAGTCGTTAAACTGCCTTAGAGTATCTCGAGAAACAAATCTGGTGTCGAAAACAAGCAATGGGCGCTCATACCCGGTTGAACGAAATGTGGCGTATCCGATGTCCATGTTCATCAAATCGCACATGGCATAATCCCGCGTGCTCGCGTATGACATGTTGTACGAGTAATCTATAAGTATGGGCCGCGATTTATGGTTTCGATCTACAAACTCGAACATTTCCTCTATACTCACGGATGGGAGCCCCGACCGATCATTTAATGTGTGAATATACAGATTGCTGGCGCCCGCTTTGCTTCGCTGAAACTGTACCCCATCGACGGTGATGGATTGAGGTTCGCTTCTTGACTGCGCAAGCATCTGCGAACGTTGCGCCCTTCTTTTTTGTAGCTCTATTTCCTCCTGAGCTTCTCGTTCAGCGCGAGCGATCGCTTGTTTGTTTGCTGTGATTTCGCTTCTCAAAAGTCGCTGATTTTCTTCTTTAGAGATCATAGTTTCCATAGTTGCAGAACCCGAACCCAGGTACTGCTTCCCAGTATACATCCCTTTGATGCCCGTGCTGCGGGCTCTTCTGCCATTGTACAGTATCGTGAGGGTAACGAGGGGGCGGTCTTTTTGATGTTGTTGGCCACGTCCTTCCACGGTGGATAGCCTTCCGCTCCCATTGAACATGAATCTATCTAAAAAGAACTGCGCATGAAGCGTGTGGACTCGCGGTGTTTTGGGGCAATTTGCCTTGTACACGGCCCGCATTTGCTTTGCGATGCTCACGAGCGAATCTTCACTAAGCTCAAAGTACGGGTTCTTAATCGAGATCATCATATGAGCTGTAGGGCTGACGCCTTCAGAAGGGCAAAACGACCTCGCTGCAGTGTCTGCAAACTCGAACGCTGAGTACTCGGGCGTTTCAACGATTAGCGCCCCGAATCTTTCACCGCTGGACGTAATGAACTCTGACTGTGCGATGTCTTTGCTGGAAATGATTGGTTCGCCATTTGCCGCTTCGAGCCAACAAAACATAATGACAAGCATCAAAAGATATCGAAGCATGAAACACCCTCAAATGTGATGGCAAGCGCGACAGATCCATAACAGATCAGTTCGGTGGGCGCCGCCAAACCGCTATTGATTTGTACGAGCAAAAACTTGCTGTGCTAGACGGTTGGTTTTGGCGAAAATAACAGGATTTTTCTCCCTGTCTTCATTGGATTTGTGTACCGGCATCCAGACAGTACCACCGCGCAATTCTTCCAACTCTCCTGAAATGCCTTGGTCCAGATACATCGCTCCACGAGGGCCACCTCTAAACCTAATCTTCGCGCCTATTTCTATTGCCGCATCCGTTACTCTCCAAAGTCCCGAGACAACAATCTTGCCGGGATATCCCAGTCTCGACTTTACTGAACGACCATTCTCAGAGACGGATATCTCATTGCAGAAATAACTGTAATATGGCCCTTTGACGACTTCTTCAGTAGATGTCGTACCGAGATAGCCTACGAACTGACTATAGCCTCCATATAGACTATCTGGATCTTGGACCGTGTCGCAGTGCAAAAGTGCGACCCCAGGAATAATAGCATAGAGATCTTGCTCCGCCTTCATATCGGCGCGCATGATCCCTTCTGGGTATGTGACCAATGCCTCACGAATAGACTCTTCCGCGCTGGCACTATTCACCGCAAATAAAGTAGACGTGACCGCCAGTAAAAATGGTGTCATTTTTTTAATTCGCATCCGCTCCCCCTTTTATCAAGCTCAGCGTGCTCCTAAAACACTTGGTCTGGGAGCAATAATGAGGATTGATGCGCACAATTCTGAATTTGACAATCCCCTATTCGTGAAAGACAGTTCGCCATTGTTAAATGGGGATAGCATGCGCATTGTATTTTTGATGATACCCGCAGTTTCATTATTGGGTTCTGCAAGTTCTCAGTCGGAAAGTGACCGAGATTGTATCCCCTATTATCTTAAGGAACGTTACGAATATTGTGGTTCACTCTTGTATCCCGGGGACGATTTTAGGTGCACCGGCTTCGAGGGGTACGATACGCGTCCATACTGTGAAAACCCGCTCGCGGGTAAAGAAACAAAATTTACTCCAGACGATTCTTTAGGGGATGTTAAAAGTTGGCTGGACGATCTACCGCTTCAAGACGATTTAAACACCATCGAAAGTGAGCCGGATCATTAAGTGAATCGCTTTGCAATCTTGTTCCGTAGATTGCGATTGAGCTAACTCGCTCCCTATGGTGCAGCCAGATTCTGTGTAGTGTTTCTAGCACTACCGACTCTGGGAAGGTCTGAAAATTCGATAAAACATTGTAAATAATGTGTGTTTATCGGAATCGAAGCGGCCTAACGGCGCCTAACGTGGTGAAATCGGGCGTATCGTCGTTGCCCCACTAGAACTTCGGAACCAAGCGGCTTAAGTCACACTAAATCGATCGCTCGTGTTGCCGGTTTATGACACTACAAACCTTGCGGATTAGTCTTTGCCGAACACGACTAACCTAGTGAGTTAAGCGGCTAAGAAACTAGAGTACCTGCCTAATATGCCCCATCTAGTAAAGTGAGCGAGCTAACGTAAGCAGTCTATTGCCTATACTGTGAACAGGAATTCGGGCTCATAAATGCGGCCCTTACACGAACGTCATTGTATGAGTGTATAGCAAGATGATCCCAAGAGCCCGCGTTTGCCCCATCAGCAAACGCAACTGCAGCGCACTGACACCAAGCAACGCTATATCGTTCATCACTTACGCATTCTGGATAAGAGTTTTTAGTCCACTCCGAAATCGTTGGATTTTCTATGGTCGGCATGACAAATTCTGCGTCGCCGGTTTTTGCAGTGGCGGCCGCTTCATCTTGAGATTTCAGGGATTCTTCTCGAATAGTATTTTGCTCATCGATATAAGTTTGTGCTTCGGTTGTAGCTTGTTCGATTGGTCCGCCTGGACCGAACATCGCGTCCGCGAGCGCTTCTGCGTCCTTTGCAGCGTCTTGCGTTTCCTGAGCCACAGCGCTGCAGTTCAACATCATCGCACCAAAAAGTGCGGAAGTTATAGCCGATCTCATCTTTTTGAATCCCTCATATTCCGGTCGAGCTCGTGGCAGTGAAGTATAAACACGCTGAAAACCAACGCAATATCACATTGTCGCAAACAATAGACACCCAACGTTCTCTTACTCGCCAGGAGTAAAGTGCATGTGGGTGGCCCCTCTTGGTTTCAGCACATTGGACGGTGACTGCGTAGTATGGCGCAATTTGACGCCGGGGAGCAGGAGCCATCTTCTCCATCCTACTTGGGGCGCTTTGCGACATTGCTTCAGAGGCTGTTGTGGGGCGATTTTAAGCCGCTCAGCCATTCGCAATCGACGCAAGCGCGCAATCGCGCCTGACCCTCATCAGGCAGGGGTAGTTCAAATGAGCTAAGTGAGCCCAAAGTAGCGAAATCTGTGTTAGATAGACCCTTTAGGCGCTGGGGATGCAGAAAAGGGAACCTCTATTAGCTTATGGTTTAGAACGACACTGCTGGTTTTTGTCGGCGTAGCCTTCACTGGGACAAGCGGCGCGGACGAGAGTGCGTATTCTGCTACTGACGTTCGGCAGGTCTATAGTGATGCATGCGGTGCGCATGGCATTGATCCGCCAAAATGTACCTGCATCGTTGATCAACTGCTCGCAACTCACAGCGTAGATGCGCTTTTGGCGAACGGTTTCGGCATGGTATTGCGGGATGATGAAGCTGTGGCGATCACTGAACGTGTCGGCGAGGAGGCTGTTTGGGCTGCGAGTGAAGCATTTGACGTGCTCCAAAACAACGGCTGTTCAAGCTTTGTATCTACGAGCACATCCGTCGAAGCCAACGGAGCGGCGAGCACATCCATAGCCGGTGAGAGAGTCGCAGTTTCTTCCTCAACGGACACAGCTAACAGCCAAGAAGCGAAATCGAACCAACCTGATGCGACCGACGAGGATTCTCAGGCGGAATCTTCAAACGAAACCGGGGATCAAACGCTCTCGAGATCTGCGGTCGACGCTGCCGTCGCCGAGGACCGCAATCCAGGCTTCAGTATCATTTGGGGCGGAGACGGACCATCTAAGAAACAACAGTTGAACTATGTGTTGGAGTACGAAAAGCCGAAGGACTTGAATGATCGTTATCGACTCCGAGTTGGCCAACAATCGAGTGCTATTGATCGTATAAACGTCGTAATTCCGGAATCTTATTCAGGAAGTATACGCCTTGCGGAAACTACATTCCAACGCCTTGACGGCGAGGTTTTCGAGGTGGCTTCTGTCGAACCGACTATATTCGGAACGGGATTAACGTTCATATTGAAAGATCCAATACCCGTAAAAACGAAGTTCGAAGCGGTGTTCTCTGGTTTAAAATTACCATCGGATCGAGGAATGAGCTACGTGAATGCAAGCGTTTACTCCCCCGGTGAGACGCCGTTGAGGCGTTATGTCAGCACTTGGGTTATCGACTGATCCAGAGATTGAGCCGTTTATACCCTTGTCCCAAGGTGGTTAAGGGACGAAGAATTGATATCTTGTTCCGTTTCAGAGGGAGCCAGACCTGAGTGTCTTAAGTAGGGCAATTCTGTTGAAAAAGTCGCCGCTGATCTCATCCACTTCCTGATCCGACGTTCCTGGGTGGCCTGTATCTGCAGGGTGTTCGCTCCTGTTGCCCGTTCTAAGCGGCGTTTTGGATAGGGAGAGACGGTTTGGTGGCGTATTTGGCGAGTTTTCTAAGGTTTTGAGTTGTTGCGGCGAGGAGAAATTCGTCATTGGCCCCAGTGTAGCGGTTCAGCGACCGTGAGGCACTTTGGTTGTTTTGCTTAAGGAGGATTTTTGGCTCATCGTAACTGACCCAA
>JABSQB010000080.1 GCA_013214545.1 Henriciella sp. | reverse complement strand
CGAGGAAGGTCAGCCGCGTTTCGGCCTCAGTCAGGTGCGCCTCAATAGCTTCCCGCTGAGCACCCATGAATGCTAACTCTTGATCAGCCTCATCGCGCTTTTCTCTCAGCTTCTCGATGAGCTTTCGACAGCCTCGGATTTTGTCGCCTAGTGTTGGCTCTGTAATAGGAGCGCCAAGCCAGCGCGGCGATGTTTCAGGGTAAAGCTTGATAGGCTCTTCTTGATCGTGTTCGATCTCATCCCAGATAAGGTTTTTGACCTTGCCCATCACGCCGCCACTTTCCGCTGAAAGTCAGCCTGCTCATGTGCGCACTCGTCTTCGATAATCTCAAGGATACGCTCTTCAGCGTCATCTTCAGTCGCGTCTACGTCATAGTAGGCGAGGGTTTTAAGCTCTGCGATTCCAGCGCGTGACAGGCATACAGCCTGATAAGCGGCATAAAGCTCGTGGCGTTCGATATAAGCTTGTGTTGGCATTGTGTGCTCCCACTTGGTGTGAAGACACGTTCGCATAACGCGAACCACATTGCAACAACAAAAGTACGCGAAACGCGAACTTTTTTAGGTTCCGGTCTTTTTACCTGAGAAAACTTTGATCATTTCAATGACTTTAGGGCGGTCTGTTTCGGGCACTGATTCCCATATAGACCAAATAGCGTCCTCTTTGGTCGGGTCTCGCATTAGCAGATCGGCAGGCTCGCACATCAAGGCATAAGCTAATGCCTCCAATAAGTCCTGATTGTAGCGCCTGACGCCCCTTTCTAAGTCTGAGATGTAGCCCTTAGAGCTTTCCAAGCGGTCGGCTAGCTGTTGCTGGCTTAGCCCTCGGTGAAGCCGCCATTGCTTTAGATAGAAGGGGTGTCGATTAGTCATGTCCTATATATCGCATGGCAAAATCCTAATTTCGCATAGGGCGAACTTTAAGTAGTTACGCAAATGGCGAACATTTTTTCTTGCAAAAGCGTTCGCGATGTGCGAACGGTATTTCATGACACTCTCAGAATACATCATAGCACAAGGTCGAGGTGGGCTCACGCGATTGGCTGAGCAGCTCGGCACGAGCAAGGGTTACCTGCACGATTTGTGCAATGACCCAAACCGCAGACCATCGATAGAGCTGGCAAAAAAGATAGAGCTGGCAACGGGCGGAAAAGTCACCGCGCTTGGCTTGCTGGGCCTTGAATCGCCAAAAAAAATTGAGGCCGCGTGATGGATGGCGTCGTTTACTTCATTCAAGAAGGCAAGACTGGACCGATTAAGATTGGCTGGACGACCAATTGCCCGCATCGCCGACGCGACAATTTGCAGATCGGTAACAGCGAGAATTTGTATTTGCTCGGAGTTTTGCCGGACGCGGATAAGTCCTTAGAGGCCCGCTGGCATAACTGCTATTCAAAATACAGAAAGCGTTCTGAGTGGTTTTGGCCAGCTCGCGAGCTTGTAGAGGCTATAGATCATCAGTTTCCGCCGCCAGAGCGGCAAAAGCAGCCAAGGCTTGTTTACACGAGCAAGGGGCCAAAGCGATTGGACGAGCTGAAAGGCTGGCTAAAGGAGAACGGTGTTCGTCAGGGTGAAATAGCGAAGTGGCTTGGCGTCAGCCAGGCGCATGTCTCAAAGTTGATGCGCGGATTGTCACCCATACAGCTTCATCACGCACTGATTATTGAGGCCAAAACCGCAGGAGCGGTTACAGCCACGCAGCTTACAGACCGGCTTGATAATCGCACAAGCGAGGCTGCGTAGTCATGACTAAGGATCGCATTTGCCAAAATTGCGACCTTCACGGACGCCGCAACGTTAAAGCCACTAAAGTTTATCGTTCACTGTTTGGCGGTGAGCCAACATATGCGTGTGACCGCTGTTACTCGGACGCGATGGATCAATCCAACCGCGTCCTACAGAAGGGGCCTTACACACGCCAGACTGAAAGCGGCATAGGCCACAAGGGCGGCGCGTCAGAAGACATGGCGAACCTTCTCAGCGGAAGCAAGGCCGCTGATGCTCGCAAAGTCATGCTGAGAACGATTCTCAATGAGCCGATGACAGCAGAAGAGGCGAGCCGCAAAGCTGGATTCGATCCTGATTATGGAAGCCCACGCTTAAGCGAGCTGATCAAGAAAGGTCTGGTTCGCACTCATGACCGCAAAGGCCGGTCTGACCGTGGCAACCCCTGCGGGCGTTACATCGCGACGGACCAAGGGCGCGAGGTGGCGGCATGATTACGCTCAATTCCAAGGGCTGGGCCGAATACCGTCGATTGATCCGAGAAGAGGGCAAGCGCCCGCCTGAGGCACATGCACGGGCGATGGATAATCCCGAACACCATTCACGATTCAAACAGGGCCGCAAGAAATGAAGAAACCGCCTGAACGCGGCGACAATTTCCGGCTCGTCGGAAAAGTCGCGAACCAAGTCTTAGCGGACCTGGAAAAGCAAATTGAAACAGTCAAGCGCCGGGGCAAAAGCGATGACACACCGAAAGCAAAAACTAAGCGCTGAGAGCCTTGCTCGTCATGGCCTGCGTTTTGAGCTGGCGCGCTTGCTTTTACAGCATGGCGCGGGTGCGCTCGAAGTCGCTCGCAAGACGGGCCTAGAGGTAGAGCAGGTTGATCAAATCGTAGCGGCTGACGCTCAAGAGAAGGAGCGGGCCGCATGACTGTAGACGCATCCCTAACGCATTATTTTAATGTTGCTGTTGCTAAAAAGGTGGGTGTGGTTCCTGCTGTCATTGCGGCGAATATTCAGCACTGGTGCTTGAAGAACAAGGCAAACCAAAGCGAGTTGCATTATCACGAAGGTCGATACTGGACCTTTAACAGCGTCACCGCGTTTGAGAAGCAGTTTCCTTATTTGTCGATCGATCAAATCCGCACGGCGCTTAAGAAGCTTGAAACAGCTGAAATCATCGTTTCGGGCAGTTTCAACAGGGACGGACGCGACCGGACGAAATGGTACAGTTATTGCGGTGTTTCCTTCGATGACGCCCATTTGGGAAAAATCCCAAATGCAAATGGGAATGGTGCCAAATGTGATTTGGTAGAAATCCCAAATGCAGTTGGGAAAAATCCCGAACCATTACCAGATAATAAACAAACAGATATAAACACAGATATAAACGCTGATGCGGTTTTTGAGTTTTGGAACGAGAAAGCCAAGGGCATCAAAGCTTGGACGGTGCACCGCAAGCTAACCCGCAAATTCCGCGACATGATCAACGCTCGCATTAACGAGCATTCTGGCGAAGACGTGATTTCATTTATTGACGCTCTGTCTCGTCAATCATGGGCAACAAATGGCAAGTTTCCGACTGACAATCTCGAATATGTCTGTCGCGCAGGAACGTTCGCGAAGCATTTCGACAAGCTGACCAATCCAAACAATCAAGTCGGGGCGCTGCCGCAAGCGTCAGTTGTCCCGATGGGGCAAAAGGAGACGATTGATGAACTACTCGCAAAGCGTGACGCCGAGCGTGCGCGAAGTGCTGAGATGGGCATCCGGCAAAACGGGGACGCATCAGCGGACCTGCCCGGAGTGCAGTCACAGCCGCAAGAAGAAACACTTGAAATGTTTGAGCGTGACCCGCGAGGGCTCGAAGACGCTCGCCTACTGTCATCACTGTAATTGGGGGTTTGGATATGACGCAGACAAAGACAATCGGAAACAAGCTAGCGAAGTATCTCGAAGCTCGTGGAATAGACCTGGAAGCCGCGCAGAAGGCAGGTCTTTACAGCGCCAAGCGCATCGACCGAGGTTTAACGCCAGATCCTAATGGCGAGTTTGTAGTCTTGCCGTATGCCAAGGGCGAGAAATATCGCAACCTTGAAACAGGCGATTGGTTCCAAACCGCAGGCGGCAACAAGACTATGTTTTTGCGTGACCTGTGCGAAGGTTGCGAGCAAATCATTATCACAGAGGGCGAGTTTGACGCTCTCGCTGCGATGACCGCCGGGTTCTCTGGCGTCATGTCGATACCGGAAGGCGCACCAAGCGAAACCGGGAAAAAGGCTTATCCTGCTCTTGATGACGCTGCGAACATTCTCGCGGCTGCCGAGCGGATAATCCTAGCGGTTGATAATGACGGGCCGGGCTCTGCTCTGTTTGAAGACTTGGTTCGCGTTATCGGTAAGGCCAAGTGTCAGTTCGTGGAGTATCCGGCAGGCTGCAAAGACCTGAATGACGTTCTGCTCAAGCATGGCGAAGACGCGGTGCATTCTGTCATCACAGGCGCAAAGCTGGTTCCTGTCTCCGGCCTGTATAAGCCGGACGAAGTGCCAGACTTAGGGCTAGGCCGCGTTCACAAGGCTTACCTTGGTGACGAGTTTGATCGCCATATCGGGCTCTGCAAGAAACAAATCAGCGTTTGGACGGGCTACGCCAATATGGGAAAGTCTCAGCTTGTCAAAAACGTGCTGATGAACCTCGCCAAGCAGGGCGAGAATATCGCGGTTTGTGCGTTCGAGGATGATATTTCCCGAAACTACAAGTTGGACATGCTCAAGATCCACACGGGCGAGCATGAAACCCGCGTTCGTCCTGATCAGCGTGAAGAGTTTGAAAAGCTCTATCAAGAGCGGTTCGTGTTTATTTCGAATGACGAAACTGATGAGTTGCCAACTATGCCTTGGTTGCTCGAACGGATCGAGATTGCGGCTAATCGCTATCGGTCTGACTTCGTGGTCATCGATCCTTGGACGGAAATCATCAAAGACCGCCGCGAGAACGTTATCGATCACATCGAACGGGGCTTAAACGAGCTTAAGGCTGCGGCCCGGTTCTATAATATTCACATCATGGTCGTGGCGCATCCGCGCAAGCCGACCGTGGACGGCTCAGACGCTAAAGTGCCTACGGGTTACGATATTAGCGGCTCTGCTCACTTCGCCAATAAGGCGTTCAACGGAATTACGCTGCACCGCACAGCGCATGAGGACGTGGTTTCAATCACGGTCTGGAAAACAAAGCGGCAAGAGATGGGGCGCAACGGCACATTCTACATGCGATATGACCCGCTGTGCGGTCGCCTCCGTTCAATCGATTCAAGAAACGTGGAGGCACTGTTCGCAGCATGACATTTTACAGAAACACACTGAAGCAAGCCGCCAAGCGAGCGAGCGTTGAGTTCGACCGCTTGGTCACGGTTGAATCACTTCGCTCGAAGTCGCAGTCACCATTTCACTCGCAGCCCAGATGGTTTGTGATGGCGTACATGCATGCCACGGGGCGATATTCCCTCCCGCAGATTGCTAAGGCGCTTCAGCTTAAAAATCATACAAGCGTTCTTTACGGGCTCAGGCGGGCTCATGGCCACGATGGCAAGTCGCTGAACCTGATCCACGGAAAACCGACCCTGTGGAAAAAAGATCATTTCGTGAACATGGTGAAGGCTGATTTTCCAGAACTACTTATCGAAGAGTCCGATTGGTCGTTTACGAGCGGCAAGGGGTGGGCGGCATGACTTACGAACAGCTACTTGAAGAAAACGAAATGCTACGCTGGCAGCTATCAGAATTGCTTGCAACGGACTTGGTGAACCCTGTCCCGGCCTTGAACGGCGTCAAGTTTCGCATGGTCAATTTGATGGCCAATCGTGCGCCTAACATTGTCTTGTATGAGGGGCTCTGCGTCGCGATCAATCCCAGCGTTCTTGAGGAACCGATGCACCCGAACACCTTGAAAGTTCATATGGTCCGCATCCGCCAAGCGCTCAAACCTTACGGCATCGAGATCGAGACCATCTGGGGTCGCGGATACCGCATGAAGCCTGAAAGCGCTGCAAAATGGCGGGCGCTTCTCTCATCCCACA
>JABSQB010000008.1 GCA_013214545.1 Henriciella sp. | reverse complement strand
CCGAGTTAGCGATCGGGTCTTGCGAATCGAACGCCCGTTACGGGACCGTCCGGTTCGAGATCGCCCTCTCCGAGATCGTCCGGGCCGCAATTAAGTTGGGCGCACGCAACGCATGCGGAGAAGGTTCGCAGACCTTCTCCGCATGCGCTATGTTATTTGAAGGAGGGACCTCATGAAGACACTCACAGTGATGCTCGGGGTGGGAGCACTTTACACTGCCTTGCCGGTACAAGCTCAGACTTTCTCAATTTCCACCGGAGCGGAATTCACAACAGGAGATTATGGCGGCGGTGCGGACACGGACGTTTTTTATGCGCCGATCGCCCTCGGCTTGGATAGCGGCGAATGGTCGATCCGTGCGTCAATCCCTTATCTTGAGCTCTCCGGTCCAGGCGTGTTTCTTGGAGAGGACTTGCCGCTGGTTCGTGATGTCGCCGCGCCGGTGCGGATGGCGAATGAGGAGATATCGGGATTTGGTGATCTCAGCCTGCGTATCACCAAAACCACACGTCTCGACGCAGAAGGTAAGTGGGAGCTTGATCTTACCGGGCGTGTGAAACTGCCGACCGCTGATAATATGGATGGTTTAGGCACCGGTGAAACGGATTATGCGGCGAGTGCTGACCTCATCCGCAATGTCGGCGCATGGAGCTGGTTCGCTGGTGGCGGCTACCGGGTGAATGGTGATCCTGAGGGCCGCGATTTGAATGACATCGCCTTTGGATCACTGGGCGCGGTGCGTTACACGCAAGCTGGATCAAGTTGGGGCGTGGCGTATGATTACAGTCAGGCCGCCAGTGACGGCGTCGACGACGCGCACGAACTATCGACCTGGCTGAGTTTCGGTTTGACCAGCGACGTTCGATTGCAACTCTACGGTCTCACGGGGCTTAGTGATGGTGGCCCGGACTATGGCGGTGGTGCACGTATGGTGCTGACGCTTTAATCTATCCGAGGCTGCCAGTCATTTGCGATGCGGGCAGCCTCTTCTTCTTTTGTGAGTACTTTCGCAACGCCAAGTTCGGCTGTTGCCACGGCGAGCACATCCGTGCCACCCGCAGCTTGATACAGGCCTTCATCCGGTAGATCTGTCAGGACGACCAATTTCCAGTCCTGCTGGTCGAGGCATGCGATGCCGGCTTTATCTGTGACCTCGAACTGGCGGCACGCCGCACCATTCTCTGACACGAAGCTCGCCTGGACGCTGAACTCATGCGCATTGTGTCCACTCGGTGTCTCGTCCAGAATCCGCTGTGCTCGATCGGAAAGCGCCAATTCACCGGCCTCGGATAGGATTAGAAGCGATTGCGGTTGAGCTTGTTGGAAAAGCATCCAAACGGCCGCAGCACCCAGCGCGACGCCCACGCTTGTCATCGCGGCCAATCGATATCGGGTCCGAGACAGGACACCTGCGCCGCTGCCCATGCCATCGCTGACGCCTTGCCAGGCTCGAACTGGCTCCGGCGCGTCGAGATCGGCTTGCAACCCGTCCATCATTTCTTTCAACGCCGGCGACAATGGCGCGTCCTCAGCGGGGGCGTAGGCGGCGCGTGCGACATCGCGGCTTTCAATCAACGCGTCGACTTTTGCGCGCAAGGCGGGATCGGCCTCAACTGCTTCAGCGACGCGTTTGCTGGTCTGTGCATCCAGCTCGCCATCGACAAAAGCCATGAGTTCAAAATCATCTGGGGTCATGCCTGACCTCCCAGATTTTGATCGTTCCCTAATTGTTGCATCAAGGTTTGCCGTGCCCTGTAGAGCCGGCTCATAATCGTGCCAACGGGGACGCCCAGGATCTCGGCTGCATCCTTATAGCTCTCACCGTTGACCAGAACCAAAGCCACGACGCTTCGATGATCCTCCGGCAATTGCTCTATGGCAAGCCGCGCCTTGAATGAGAGGTCGCGGGTTTCAGCCGAATGTCGACCGTCCTCTCCCATGAGGGCGTGAGCTTCATCGATATCGACAGTCGTTCCGCGTCTCGCTTGTTTTCGCATCTGATCGGTCCAGTAATTTTGGATGATCTTGAACACCCAAGTTTCAATCTTGTAGGCCGAATTGTAAGACTTTGCTTTCGCCAGAGCGCGCTCAAATCCTGCCTGGACGAGGTCATCCGCATCGGCCTGATTGCGCGCGAGCGACAGGGCGAACCGCCGAAACTTCGGCAGATGTCGGACCAGGCCTTCGCGGACCAAACGTTCGGGGCTACTCGCCATATTCACGAGGATACTACGTCTGAGTCGTGATTTTCTTCCCGATTTTATTCATTTTGTGTGGAATGATACACTCATCACCAACGTAGTCGTCTCGCAACGCGAAGGATTTTGAATGTTCAGACCGGGGATTCTGCTCTTAGGACTGTTAATGATTGCCCCCATCATGGAGGCACAGCGAGCAGATCGTGCGCAAAGGCTTGATCGCCTCGACCGAGTCCATGACCGTGTCGCTGCGCGCGACCGGATTGCCAATCGACCCGCGAGTGATCGCGTGCGCGAGCGAGCGGTGACAGACGCTATTGCGCGCGATGTGGCGGACGAACCCGTTCGGGAAATCCAAGAAGAGACTGCATCTGAAATCAGAGATGGATCGGATAATACTGAAACAGCTCCGATTATTCTCGATCCGTTTGGCGATCGGGTGAGGCGGGGGGAGGTGCTGGCGCTCAATCCATCCGCAGAAGCATTAGCGGAGCTGTCGCGCCGAAACCTACGTGAGGTACGCCAAAGGCCACTTTCTGAAAGCGCGATCCTGTATTTGTTTAGAAGCACGGGGCCGGCAAATTTGACGGAGTTGCTGGACGTGTTGCAGACAATTGATCCGGTTGGACTATACACGCCCAATCACGTCTTCGACCCGAATGGTGAATCTGAGACCGTTACTATGGGCGCAGAAAACATCCTCCCGCCACCAATTAAAGACGCGTGCAATGTGGGACTGATTGACGGGCCCATTCATGGCTTACCCGAGACGTTTCGTTCAGCGATCACGCGCAGCCAGCGGTTCGAGACTGGGCCCGCCGCTGATTCAGTGCATGGAACGACCGTCGCCTTTCGATTAATCCACACGGCCGGGCAGCTTGGACACGCTGACACTATTTCGGTGTGCGCCGCCGATGTCTTTTTGTCCGGATCTAAAGAGGCAATCACCGCCGAAGCCGTCGCCGCCGCACTCAACTGGCAAATCGGACAAGGCGTAGACTTGGTCAATGCGAGCCTCGCCGGTCCGCACAATGCTATCGTGGCCTGGAGTGTCGATCGTTTTGTTTCCAGCGGCGGCACCCTGGTCGCCGCGGCCGGCAATGGCGGTCCGCTTAGTCGCAATATTTTTCCGGCTGCTTATGAGGGTGTAGTTGGGGTTACGGCCGTGGACGCGCGCGGCGAACTGTATGCGCTGGCGAGCCATGGCGCACATGTTGATATAGCTGCGCACGGCGTGAACGTGGATGCCTCGCAAATCGGTATAGACGCATCATTGTCTGGAACGTCGTTCGCGGCACCCGTTGTAACTGCCTGGATCGCAGCCAGTGGCCCAAACTTCGATCAAGCGGGACATGCGATTATCGATCGGGGTGAAATCGGTCGCGACGACAAGTTTGGCTTGGGCGAGCTGAACCTATCATTCGAGACGGTTGCATATTCTGCTGGACAGGCTCAGTTCCCAGGCCGTTGAACTTGTACTCTTGGCACTCCGTGGCTCGTCTGGGTTGCGTCGATTTATGCTATCGGCACCTTGAATTTGCGCCCGATAAGCGAGCAAAAGAAGACACCGCTGCTGCACATTAAGTAGCTATCGACACGCCGAGGACAAATCAGCGCCTGTTTTGGGTAGATCTGAGATGGGATCAAAGAACCGGAAATTGTCGTTCGAAGCATATAGTTGAGGTTCAGCTGCTAAAACGACTTCGCGATTTAGGCCGCCCACAAGAACTTTATCGGCTTGAATGACTCGTTGCTCGATTTCAAAGTCACTGATCAAGCAAACGTACTTAGAAAGTGGAAAAATCACTGAAGCCATTTTCAGACCGAAACCCAAGGGTTTTCCAGCAGCTTCCGGACCGCTGGAACGAAGCATAACCGGGTGATCGCAGGTTATAAACTCACCAGCATCAGGATTACTTCTAATAATCGTCCAAGGACGATTGCCTAAGGTCTTTAAGACAGTGTCTTGAAGTTCAAACTCTTGTCGAATTTGTCCTTCTCGTGCCACTTCAAAAGTGTACTCCTTTCGACGATGGAAATCCTTCATTTGCTCGTAGGGCAATATTTGTTCGATTGCTCCTTTTTCGAAGGCTCGCTTCATCTCAGATTCGTATCTTTCGGGCGATGAAAGAACGACATCCATTATTTGCTCGCTCACCCTCTGACGAAACGCCCGTCGTTGCTCGCGAAACATAGGATTTCGTACCGACAGCAAAGCTATGAAATTCAAAATGATGTTAAAGTCGTCATTCGTTTCGAAGAAGCCGTCAGTTCTCACCACGTTCTTGATGCCCGTTTCCACTTCGTTTTCGAATGATGACATTGCAGTCTCAACCGCGTCACCTGGATAGCCAGGAATATCAATTCGGTTGAAGTCCTTTTGCGCTCCGACGCCTCTGGGCTTCGACTTAAAGCTCTTGTCCCGTGCAAAGTCGTATACCCATAGCATACCGTGTTTGCTGACTGGAGTAGCGAACCACTTCAGGTAGCATTGAGAAACCCAATGATGGTTTCGAGCCTGCTTTCTCGAGCTCGTCATTTGAATAACGTAGTGAAAGTCGCACGGTATCCAAAGACTACTTTTGGTTTTTGAATAATATTCTGTTCAGAGCATTTAGCTTTGCGTCGCCTTCCGGGTTAAAAGCCAACCTCGTTATGTCCGCTTTTAGGAACTAGCAGCTCTATCGCTGATGTCCGGTATTTGGAATCGATGAACGTTATTGGAAATGATTCCCGCCCCACTCAAGTGGGGCTTAAAATGTTTGGGTTAGGATATGGAGCACAATGAGAATTGAAATTGTTCCCTCAAAACTCGCAAATAGAGTTACTTCGAAGTTACTTCTCACGAATTATCGCATTAGAGCCAATGGAGAAAAGCTATTTATTTTCAATATGGTGCGGCCGAGAGGACTCGAACCTCCACGGGTTGCCCCACAGCGACCTCAACGCTGCGCGTCTACCAGTTCCGCCACGGCCGCACGCCGGGTAGAGCGCGCCATATACGCGGCAGCGCGGAGATTGTGAAGCGAAAAGTCTTCGCTATATGCAGTCAGATGTCAGAAGCCCCGCAAGTGCTTTGGGCCATCAGCCCATCGCCGGTCTCATACGAGGCCGCGCACGCAGCAATGCAGGACTATGCACGCGCGATCCGCGAAGATGGCGCACCAGAAATGATCTGGCTTCTTGAGCACCCGCCGCTGTACACCGCGGGCACCAGCGCCAAGCCGGATGACTTGCGCGATCCGACGCGGTTTCCCGTTTTCGATGCGGGCCGCGGCGGTCAATACACGTATCACGGCCCCGGTCAGCGGGTTGCCTATGTGCTTCTAGATCTCGCCGCGCGTGGGCGCGATGTGCGGGCCTTTGTCGCCAATCTGGAACGCTGGATCATCGAAGCGTTGAAGGCGTTTAATGTTGATGCCGATGTGCGCGAAGGCCGGGTCGGTGTTTGGGTCGATCGGACCCAGCCGGGCGGGCAATTGCGCGAAGACAAGATTGCCGCCATCGGGGTCAGGCTGCGCCGCTGGGTGAGCTTTCATGGGATCAGCCTGAATGTTGAGCCCGAGCTTGAACACTTCTCAGGCATTACCCCGTGCGGCATCGATGACCCACATTTCGGGGTGACGAGCCTCGTCGATCTCGGATTACCGGTTGGCATGGATGAAGCCGATGAGGCGCTGCGACAGGCCTTCGAGAAAGTGTTTGTGTCTGATACCTCGCCCGGCGAACCGCTGGCCTAGCTGAACGCCCCGGTCTGCTGCTCGCCATACCCCATACCGGCACCTGCTGATGCATGCTTGCCCGGTTTGCGGGCGACCCAGGTCAGGCTCCAGATCATGATCGGAATGCTGATCAGGAAGATGGGACCGAAGAAGGACATCAGATTTGGGCGAACGATGAAGGCTTCCTTGGTCGGCAGTGGGTTTTCTGGACTTGGACCGCCGCCAAAACCTCCTGGAGGGCCGCCGCGCTGACCGCGATTCTGGGCGCCCTCTTCGCTTGGCTCTTCACCCGCAGCGCGCGCGGCTTCGGCTTCCAGTCGCGCCTGTTCCGCTTCCGCCTGCGCTTTGCGTTGCTCTTCCAGCCGGGCTTCGCGCCATGCGGCAGGATCTTCAAGATACACTGCGCGTTTGTCATACAGTTCCTGATATTCTGCGGCCTTGCCGCTGATCCCACCCATGAAAGCGAGGGAACCCAACGCCAGAGGGATCAGTATCAAAATCGCCCAGAGCGAGGTCTTGCCGGCATGATTGAGACGGCGCGAGTGAATCACGAATGACAGGATCGACGAGACGCCGAGTACGACAGCGATCAGATAGCCGTGGAATGCCGACAGGCCGGATGTGTCCATCCCTGCTGCACCGGCGATAAAGCTGGCCAGCCCAAACCCCGGCCAGGCCAGAACGCCAGCGAAGAACAGGATCGTCCAGGCCCGCGTGAAATGCAGCTTCGGCGATTCGCCCGCTGGGTTCAGAAACGTGTCCAGCCAGTTCATTTTGGCCGGATCCCCGTCTTCTTCTGTGATCCACGGGCGCTCCGGATCGATCGGAGCCTGGGAGGAAATGGCGTCGCTCATAGCGCAAACGTCCTTTAAGCAGTTATCTTAAGTACGACGCTTATACACACTTAGATCGATTTATCAATAAACGATAAAACTTTATCGACAGGCAAGAATTATCCGAACGTGTCGGCCGCGCCGCTTCCCGGCACAGGACCATGCTTGTTTTCTCGAGGTTGGGTCGGCAGCAGGCCGACGACAATCGCAGCGACGAGATTGGTCACCACAGTCAGAAAGATCGTCAGAGGCAACAGTTCTGCGGCGAGAATTTCCGCGCCTTCCATCATCCCGGCAAAGTCGCCTGACATCATGCGCTCAGTCATCTCTTCCTGGATCGCCATCTCTTCCTCACCCATGAAGATTGGCGTGAGAAACAGGCTGAGGATGAAGTTGAACACCATGGTTCCAAACCAGACGCCAATCACCCACCAGGCGGTGAGGCCGGCATCGTGGAGGCGTTTGCCGTACACACAAATATAGGGATAGATCAGCAGATAGCTGATCAAGCTCACCAGCGTTCCGAGCATAACAGCGCCGGCCGCAACCAGCACACTGGCAACCGTCAGAACCACCATCCCTTGCCAAAATCTATTTCGACCGATGCGACCGTTCGGACTGAACAATAGACCGCCCATGCTGTCCTCCTGCTTTTGACGCGAGGCTAGCGGAATTCGAACGTGTGGCAACTCTCGCAGCTGCGCGACTTACTCGAATTCGACCATGATCTCGTCTGCAGCGACGCTATCTCCGGCACCGACATTGATCGCCTGGACTGTGCCATCGGCCTCGGCGCGGATGATGTTCTGCATTTTCATCGCTTCAACGATACAGACCGCCTCGCCTTCCTGAACCTCCTGACCGACTTCAACATCGACCGAGACCACAAGGCCCGGCATCGGCGAAATGATCAGTTTGGACAGGTCCGGTTTTTCCTTTTCCGGCAGGCGCTTGTGCATATCCGCAGCGACGGGCGTGCAGACCAACGCATGCACGCGAACGCCGCGATGGCGCACCAGATAGCCTTCTGTCTGATTGGCCACTTTGACGGCGATGGCCTGGCCATCGAGCACACCCTCGACCAGCGGCTGCCCTGGCACCCAATCGGTCACGAACGTATGTGATTTCTTGCCGATTTTGACTGTCGCTTCGCCTTCACCCAGTTCCAGTTTGACCGGGATATAGTCGTCACCAAGCACGACCACCCAGTCATCTCGAAGCGGTTCAATTGGCGACATGCGGCCCGTGATTTGGCTGGCGCGGCGCGCATTCACGCCGTGAACATAGGCGGCAACCACGGTCAGCATGGCGGTCTGAGCCTTGGTCGGCGCGGTGCCCTGAAACCCGTCCGGGAACTCGTCCTTGATGTAGGCAGTGGTAATATTGCCGGAGCGGAATCGTTTTTCGTCCATCACCGCGGCACAGAACGGCATATTGTCCTGGATCCCCTCAATATGGAACCGATCGAGCGCCTCAGCCTGGACATCCAGAGCATGGTCACGATCCTTGCCATGCGTGACCAGCTTGGCGATCATCGGATCGTAGAACATCGAGATCTCGTCGCCTTCGCGCACGCCGCTATCCATCCGCACCGTGCCGCCGCTGAGGCTACCTTCAGCGGGCGGAATGAAGCGCTTCAAACGGCCGATGGATGGCAGGAAGTTGCGATAAGGGTCTTCGGCATAGACCCGGCTCTCGATCGCCCAGCCATTGATCTTGAGTTTCTTCTGATCGAGATTCAGCTTCTCGCCATAAGCCGAGCGCAGCATTTGTTCGACGAGGTCGACGCCCGTGATCATTTCAGTCACCGGGTGTTCCACCTGCAGGCGGGTGTTCATTTCGAGGAAGTAGAAGCTCTTATCCTTGCCCGAGGCGACAAACTCGACAGTGCCGGCGCTATCATAGTCGACAGCCTTGGCCAGAGCGACAGCTTGTTCGCCCATTTTCTTGCGAGTGGCTTCGTCGAGTAGAGGCGATGGTGCCTCTTCGAGCACTTTCTGGTTGCGACGCTGGATCGAGCATTCGCGTTCAAACAGATAGACGCAATTGCCATGCTTATCGCCCATGACCTGGATCTCGACATGGCGCGGCTCGAGGATGAACTTCTCGATGAAGATCCGGTCGTCGCCGAACGAAGCCGTAGCTTCCGCCTTCACGGCCGGATAGCCCTCTTCGACATCCTTATCGTCGTAGGCGATCCGAATACCTTTACCGCCGCCACCCGCTGACGCCTTGATCATCACCGGATAGCCAATCTCCTTAGAGATTTTGACCGCTTCCTTGGTGTTGTCGATCAGACCCATATGGCCGGGCACGGTGGAGACGCCAGCATCTGCGGCGAGTTTCTTGGAACTGATCTTGTCGCCCATCGCTTCGATGGCGTGGGCGTTGGGGCCAATGAAGACGATTTTTTCTTTTTCCAGGCGCTTCGCGAAGGCCGGGTTTTCCGACAGGAAGCCAAAACCCGGATGCACCGCTTCGGCGCCGGTTTGCTTCACCGCATCGACGATCTTGTCCATGACGAGATAAGACTCAGCCGCAGGCGAAGGGCCAATATGTACGGCTTCGTCAGCCATTTCCACAGCCATGGATCCTGCATCAGCATCGGAGTAAACAACGACCGTCTTGACCCCAAGTCGGCGGCACGTCTTGATCACACGAACGGCGATTTCACCCCGGTTGGCAATCAGGATCTTTTTGAACATTTGTCAGCCCCGCTGAATCTACATCTGGTTTTCAGACGCCGGGATTAGAGCGCCAGAAACCGCTTGTCGAGATTTCCGCTTGGTAAAACCAGGATTTTGGAGGTGCACAAGCCTGCGGAAGTCCCGCAAAGGCTTGCACAAATGTGGCCGAACGCCGCTTGGAACCCTGATCAGGCTGCTAAGGTAAGCCCTTCGGCAAATCCAGGCGCTTCAGCGCGCAGAAAGTCGATCAGCGCCTGCTCAGCCGGACTGATCTTACCGTCGCCCTCAATGCCGGCAAGGACCCAGTCGGTTTCTTCACTGGTGACTTTTTCGGCTTCACGCGTGGCCGCCTCAGCCGCCGCCATCCGGGCCTGCTCGGCCTTGCGCGGATTGTGGGTCACCGAGGCGAACCAGTTGCCGCTGAAGAAGGATGCACCCATGCGAGCAAACAGCCCGCCGGGATTGACGCTGGTATCCTTCAACCAGGCTTCGCGCTCGAAGGCATCTTCGATTGATTTTGGCTCAGGGTGCGCTCGTGCCATCAGGTGATTGCCGACAGCCCGCGCGAACAGATCGTTCCAACTTGGATCATTATCCGCATTGGCAATCGTATCGTTTGTGGCGAACAGCGCGCTGGCCTCGTGCTGGCTGACCCAAAGGCCACCATCACCAGCACCTGCAAACAGAGCGAATCGGGCGCGCTCGACCATCGCCTGGGTGGCTTTGCCCGCTTCGACGATCCGGTGCATCACAGCATCCAGAGTGTAGTGGGCAAGCTTTTCCGGAACACCGTCAGCTTTGCGCAAGACGGCGATCAGCAAATCAATCTCTTCGAGACACGGAAACTCGCCATCATGGTGCACCTGATCGAGCAGCCAGTCGGCTTCCTCATCGGTGACCCAGCCTTCCGGCGCTTCGCGGGTGATGAGGAAATCGGTCAGCGCTTCGCGAAACCGGCTGCCCCATTCCGGGTTGGTGGCGGACAAAGTCTCGTTCAGCCGGAACAGCGTTTCGGCTTCGCCGCGGCTGACAATTCCATCGGAGTAGATTTCATTGACGATACGGTGCGCCTCGGATTCGGTCATTTCGCCGACCTTCGCCACACGCGCCATTATGATCTGGGTTTCCTGATCCATCAGGGCCTCGCTTCAAATTCAACCCAGACGGTATCAAGAAGCAGTTGCCAATGCGTTTACACGGTCAAAGGCTCAATTCGCATGAATCGCGCGAATAAATGCAGCAATTCTCGCGGCATATCCTTTGGTAGCAGGCTATCGACAGGATCATCGCGCTGAATCACCATCGCCCCATGCGAGCGATCATCGACGCGGAAATAGTTCATCGCCCATTCCGGGAAGGCCCGCTGTTCGATTTTTTCGCCTAGAATCTGGACGACCCCTTCGTGCCGGTCATCGGCAAGGATGCGATCGTAAATCTCTCTAACCTCCTCATACGCGCCCTCCAGAGCCTGCATGAAGTGGCGCCCATTATGGGCCAAGAAACCGGTAATGTATCGCTCATGATTGTTCGACTGCGACACGTCGAGGATGCGCCCGATATCTTCGGCGCTCAAATCCGTCTTCGCGGTGCTGACATAGACAAGTCGATACATAATATACTCCGACCCCCGGCTTAGCCGAGCCCCGGGCAATCGCAATCGCATACAAGCCGGGCGTGTTGTCAGATGGTTAAAAACGCCGCGAGACGTGTGGTCATTTCAGTGCTGGAAGTTTTTGCCTATCGCTGCCATATAGAACTCCATCATTTGAACTGATTAGAGAGAACATCCGGCATGGCCGAAGCTGACATCATGTTGCCGATGCGCACAGGCGAAATCCGCATTCACGACGAAGCGGGGATTGAAGGCATGCGAAAAGCCGGTCGGCTGGTTGCAGAATGCCTGGATATGCTGGTCGGGAAGGTGCAACCTGGCGTCACGACGGCCCATATCGACGACCTTATTCGCGAGTTTGTCTATGATCATGGCGCTCAGTCCGCAACGATTGGTTATCGCGGCTATCGCCACGCCTCCTGTATCTCACTCAATCATGTCATCTGCCATGGCATTCCAGGCGATCGCGCGTTCAAGGATGGCGACATTGCCAATATCGATGTCACGGTCATCGTCGATGGCTGGCATGGCGACCATTCACGCATGTACGCGGCCGGTGAACCGAAACGCATCGCAACGCGCCTGATGGACGTCACGTACGAGTCCCTGATGGCTGGCATCGCTGCCGTCAAACCCGGCAATCGCTTCGGCGATATTGGCGCGGCGATTTCTGAAGTCGCGCGCAAGAACCGGTTCTCCGTGGTCGAGGATTTCTGTGGCCACGGCCTCGGCCAGCTGTTCCATGACGAACCAAATGTCGTCCACAGCGCCCGCGCCGGAACGGGTCCGGAGCTGAAAGAAGGCATGTTCTTCACGATTGAGCCAATGCTCAATGTTGGCCGAAAGGACGCCGCCATATTGAGTGATGGCTGGACCGCTGTGACGCGCGACCGCAAGCTCTCAGCCCAGTTCGAACACTCTGTCGGTGTCACCAAGGATGGCTGCGAGATCTTCACGGCCTCTCCGAAGAATTACCACACCCCTCACACGGTAAGCGATTGACTGACAAAGCCGCGCGGCCACATTGGCAGGGGCACAGAGACAGACTGCGTGGAAAGCTGATCCAGCGAGGTGCCAGCGCGCTTGATGATTATGAGCTGCTGGAGACGCTCTTATTCGCTTTCATTCCAAGACGAGATGTCAAACCGGTCGCCAAGACGCTGCTTCGACGCTTCGGATCGCTATCCGGGGTGTTGGCGGCAGACCCCTCAGAACTCATCAAGGTGCCAGGTGTCGGCGAAACGGTCGCGGCCTATATCAGAGCCACCCGAGAGATTGGTGCCCGCACCCATCGCGAGGAGATTGCCGGACGCTCGATCATCTCCAGCTGGTCGGCCCTGCTCGCCTATGTTCGCGGACAGCTGCAACATGAAACGCGCGAGCAGTTCCGTGTCCTGTTCCTGGACCGGAAGAACCAGTTGATCGCCGATGAATTGATGGGCCAGGGCACCGTCGATCACGCCCCAGTCTATCCGCGTGAAATTGCGCGGCGGGCGCTGGAGCTCTCCGCCTCGGCCCTGATCCTGGTCCATAATCACCCCTCCGGCGACCCAACGCCTTCGCGCTCAGACATCGACATTACAAGAGAGATTGTCGACGCGCTCGCGCCCTTTGAAATCCGCGTCCACGATCACCTGATTGCCGCCAAACACGGGGTCACCAGCTTCAAATCCGAGGGGCTGATTTAGCAACCACCCGCTGCCTTTGGATGCGGTTTGCACAACCTGTCCCTGCGAAAAGGCTTGCGCGGTGGAGCGGGCAAGTTACCGTAACCACAATAAAAAATGAAATGCGCCATTCAAGGCGTAGCTTGGGAGGCTTTGAATGAGCGACACCGCAACCGCGGCGGCCGGTGCTGGAGCTGCCGGTGCAGGACACGAAACCGGCTACGGCTCTAAGAATTATCGCACTTATGTGTTGTTGATGCTCATGGTGGTCTACACCCTGAACTTCATTGACCGGAACCTGATCGGCGTCCTGGCCGAACCGATCATCACCACATTCAGCCTCAGCGATACCCAGTTCGGCCTGCTCGCCAGCTGGCCGTTCGCGATTTTCTACGCCGTGATGGGCCTGCCGATTGCGATGGCGGCCGATCGGTTCAATCGGGTCAATATTATCGTCATCTGTATCGTTCTCTGGTCCGTGATGACCGCGCTGTGCGGCATCGCTGCGGGTTTCATTACGCTGATGCTGTTCCGGATCGGCGTAGCAGTGGGCGAAGCCGGTTGTACGCCGCCCGCCAACTCCATCATTGGTGACTATTACCCTGCCAAGCACCGCGCCACGGCGCTCGGGATTTACTCCATGGGCGTTACACTGGGCGGCGTGCTCGCTTATCTTTTTGGCGGCCCTTTGGCAGAGCTCAGCGGACCTGCCTTCGGGGCCTGGCTCGACGGCATCGGCGTCGGTGGCCTATTCACAGGCATCGACTGGCAGAATGTTGAAGGCTGGCGCATCGCTTTTGTGGTTATCGGACTGCCGGGCGTCCTTATCGGGGCGCTGCTCTGGTTCACGGTGAAAGAACCGCCGCGCGGCTATTCCGACCCGCCGAACGCACAGAAAGTCGAAAAAGCCTCGACCAAGGAAACGCTGCAGGAACTCGCTTCAAAGCCGAGCTTCTGGTGGATGTCAGCGGGTGCCGCACTGGTCGCCTTTGTTGGCTATGGCCTGTTCACCTTCCAGATCCCATTCCTGATCCGCGAACATGGGCTCGGCGTGCGGGAAGCCTCGATCAATTTCGGTGCGCCATTGTCTGCGCTAGCTGCTGTCGGAACCTTCCTCGGCGGATATCTGACTGACCGTTTCTCCAACCGCTTCAAGACGGCAGTTGCGATAATCCCGGCAATTGGCCTGCTGCTGGCCGTGCCGCTTTATATCTTCGCCTTCTACGCCTCTAGCCTGACGGTTGTGTTCGTTGTCTGGGGCCTCGCCGCGATTTGCCACTACGCTTATCTCGGCGCGCAGTACAATATCGGACAGGGCGTGGTCTCGGTCCGGTCGCGCGCGACAGCGATTGCGATCTTGCTGATCATCGTCTCGATCATCGGCAACGGCATCGGGCCGCAATTTGTCGGCATCATGAGCGACGTCTTCACTGGCGCTAATCTCAGCGGTGAAGGGCTGAGCGCCTCGATATGCGCTGCCAATGACGGCCTGACAGAAGCCCAGCTTGCGAGCTGCGCCGAAGGCCGCTCAGCCGGTTTGAAACAATCGATTTCGGTCACCACGCTCTGGTTCATTGTTGCTGCGTTCTGTTTCTACATGTCGTCTCGCCATCTTGAGAAAGACATGGTCGCTAAAGTGGAGGCCGCGTAATGGCTGAGGGGACTGCCGAAGCCGTCGCCGAGGAACAAAGCACTGAAGGCTATGGCAGCTCCGGCTATCGCGCCTATGTCCTGTTCGCGCTGATCGTTGTCTACACGTTCAACTTTATTGACCGTACGCTGATCGGCGTCCTCGGGGAGCAGATCCGGGAGACGTTCGGGCTCTCGGATTTCATGATCGGAATCCTGTCGGGGCTCGCTTTCGCAGTGCTCTACACCCTGCTCGGCATCCCGTTTGCCATGCTGGCGGAGCGCAAGAACCGGACCTCCATTATCGCCATCGCTATGGCCGCCTGGAGCGCCATGACCGTCGCTTGCGGCATGGCGCAGAACACGATGCAATTTGCCCTCGCCCGAATTGGCGTCGGCATCGGCGAAGCCGGTTGCTCACCGCCGTCACACTCGCTGATCTCAGACTATTTCCCGCCCGAGAAACGGTCTTCAGCGCTCGGCATTTTTGCGCTCGGTATCCCAATCGGCTCGATGCTCGCCGCGCTTGGCGGCGCTTATATCGCAACCCGTGGCGGCCTCGACTGGCGCGATGCCTTTATCTGGATGGGCCTGCCCGGAATTCTCGGCGCAATCCTGTTCAAGATGACCGTCAAAGAACCCCCGCGCGGCTATTCCGATCCGGGCGGCGCGGCAGCGGCGGCAGCGCGCAGAATGCCTTCGCCATTCAAAGTGTTCAGCGTCGTCTTCAACAAGCCGACCTTTTGGCATGTCTCAATGGGCGGTGCGATGGCCTCCTTTGCCGGTTACGGCATTGGCCAGTTCATTGCCCCGTTCTGGATGCGGGCGCATGGCCTCGACCTGATGAACGCCGCCTTGATCTATGGCGGTGTGCTTGGCGTCGCGGCGGGAATTGGAACGTTCGGCTCCGGCATTGTGGCAGACCGCGTGCGCAGCCGTCACCCGAATTCGGACAGCTGGTTGCCAGCCCTCGGCATGTCGCTTTGCGTGCCGCTAATGATCTTTGGCTACAACACAGTTGGCTTCTCGTCCGGAGCGACGGCGATCTGGCTCGCCATACCGGTTTTGGTCGTCGCGGCGATCCTTCGCTACTCGTATCTGGCACCAATGTTTGCGGTGACCCAGAAGCTGGTCGAGCCGCGCATGCGGGCGACTGCCGCGGCGCTGTTGCTCTTCGTCGTCAACATTATTGGCTATGGCCTCGGCCCGCCAGCTGTCGGCTGGTTCTCTGACCAGGGAACGAAGTATCAGCTGGCGCAATTGGAGTCTCCGGTGAGCGCTGCAGATTGCGGCCGGATTGAAGCCTCCTTGCTGGCCACCCGCAAGGGACGCGACAATGCGCTGTCCGGCGCGGCGCTAGAAGAAGCCACAGCGAACAACGACAATTTCTGCAAGCCAGCCCGCGCTATCGGCAATCGCGTTGGCGTTACAGTTGGATCCTTGTTCCTGCTCTGGGCGGCGCTGCACTTCTATTTGATGGGTCGCACCATGCAGCGCGACCTGTGGACGCCTGAAGAAGAGCCCGCTACAGCCTGATTCATGGCTGTCTACACCACGGTTTCGGACGATGCGCTGGCATCTTTCCTCGCTGAGTATGATCTCGGCGAGGCTGTGGCGTTTAAAGGCATTGCCGAGGGCGTGGAGAACTCGAACTATTATCTCGAGACCACAAAAGGGCGCTACATTCTCACCCTGTTCGAGAAGCGCGCGAACCCCGAAGACCTGCCCTATTTTATCGCCCTGAAGCAGCATTTGTCCGCGCAAGGATTCTCTTGCCCACTGCCGGTCGCAGCAAAGGACGGAAAGGCGCTGCGCACCCTTGCCGGCCGGCCCGCAGTGATCGTGACCTTCTTGCAAGGCCTATCGCCCCGGGTACCGAACGCGAAACAGTGCCGCGAACTTGGCGCCGGCCTCGCCAGGCTGCATCAGGCATCCGCCAATTTTGATAGGGTTAGAGAAAACGATCTCGGCCCGGCAAGCTGGCCAAAGCTCTGGCACGGCCGGGAACAAGAAGCGGAAAGCTTGCAACCCGATCTGGCCAGCAAGATTGACGGGGATCTTACCGATATCGAAGCCGCGAAAGCGCTGAGCCAGGACCTGCCGCGCGGCACGATCCACGCTGACCTGTTCCCGGACAATGCCTTCTTTCTGGGCGATCAGTTCACCGGCGCGATCGACTTCTATTTCGCTTGCACGGACGCGCTGGCCTACGATCTTGCGGTCTGCATGAATGCCTGGGCGTTTGAGACCGATGGGGCGTTCAACTTCTCAAAAGGCGCCAATCTGATTGCCGGATATGAAAGCGTTCGCCCGCTGGAGGCCGCCGAGCGCAATGCGTTTCCGTTGCTCTGTCGCGGCGCCGCCCTCCGCTTCTTCTTGACCCGCCTCGTCGACTGGACCGAGACGCCGCAGGATGCGCTGGTCAAACCGAAAGACCCGCTCGACTATGCCGCCCGGCTGCGGTTCCACCGGACCGCGAAATCGATTGATGCTTACGGCGCCTAAGCTCCCGCCTATGGGAGAATACCTATTTCCTTGGAGCTGAATTCGCCCTGATTCTGCCGGGGAGAGACTCTGACGAAATGAGTCCCGAGGGAGGAATATGACTGAGCAGACCCACAGCTTGCCGCACGTGGCAACGATCTCGGTGACGGCGCCGTTTAAATGGCTCAGCGGCGCCTGGCAGGACTATTTGAGCGCGCCGCTGCCTTTCATGATCTATGGCATCATCCTGTCAG
Source organism: Henriciella sp. (assembly GCA_013214545.1). Classification (GTDB taxonomy): domain Bacteria; phylum Pseudomonadota; class Alphaproteobacteria; order Caulobacterales; family Hyphomonadaceae; genus Henriciella. The sequence continues at coordinate 106,928 of JABSQB010000008.1, read as the reverse complement.
CCATCAGCGCGATGATTGCCTGGGCGCTGGTCTTCAGCGGTGCTTTTGCCTGGGTGTTCGTGCTGGCGGGCGGATTCTTTCTCGTCGCGCCCATCCTCGCCATGGGTTTGTATGAAGGCGGGCGAATGCTGGAACAGGGGCAATCGCCGGGACTGACCGACATCGTTCTGGTGCGCGAGGCCGTGCGGCTGGACCTCGCTTATCTCGGGCTGGCGCTTTTTCTGATCTACATGTTCTGGACGCGCATCGCGCAGATTGTCTATGCGCTGTCGACGCCAGTGATGCACAAGACACCCGCGGAGTTTCTGACCTTCATGTTCACGACCCAGGACGGGTTCAGCATGGCGCTGACTGGCACGCTGGTCGGCGGCGCGATCGCGTTTCTCGCCTTCTCGCTGGTAGTTATCTCCGCGCCAATGTTGCTCAGCGCCAAGTCTGACGTCTTCATTGCAACGATTACCAGCGTGCGCTGCGTGACGAAGAACTTCCTGCCAATGCTGGTCTGGGGCCTGTTGATCGTGGTGCTGACCGCCATCGGAATAGCGACTGTCTTTTTTGGGCTGATCCTGGTCTATCCGCTGATCGGATTGGCGACCTGGCGCGCCTATCGGGACCTGGTTCCGGGCTCCCCCTAAGTCAACAATAGACAGGAGGCGTATGCGGTCTAATCTGCAGTCAGAACAAGGCTTACAGATAGCCATTGGAGGAGCCCGCTTATGCACCCGTCGCATCACGCCAAGACCGATCCGAACAAGCCTGCCTACATTATGGGCGGCAGCGGTGAGACCGTTACTTTCGCCGAACTCGAAAGCCGGTCCAACCAGATCGCCCACGCGTTTCGCACGCTCGGCTTACAGCATGGTGATACGCTGGCCATCTTCGCTGAAAACAGTCCGCGCTATTTTGAAATCTGCTGGTCAGCGCAGCGAGCGGGCCTCTACTTTGTTTGCATTTCCTCACGCCTGACCACGCCGGAAGTCGAGTATATCGTAAAAGACAGCGGCGCACGGCTGTTGATAGCATCTGCGGGCCTCAAAGCCGTGGCTGAAGATGTCACCGGCGTAACCGATCTCGATGCGTATTGGTCCATTGATGGCCAGATTGGCGGATACGAACCACTGGAAGGCGTCCGCGCGGGTATGCCCGAGACGCCAATCGCCGACGAACGGGCTGGCTCTGACATGCTCTACTCCTCCGGCACCACGGGTCGCCCGAAAGGCATTCGTCCGCCGCTGCCGGAAGATCCTGCCATTGATGGCACCAATGCACTGACCATGATCGCTCAGGCCCTGTTCCGAACCGATCCAAACGGGACTTATCTGTCGCCCGCTCCGCTCTATCATGCCGCGCCGCTGCGCTGGTGCATGTCGATGACCAAGTTTGGCATGACACTGGTCATCATGGAGAAATTTGATCCGGAGCAGTATCTGGCGCTGGTCGAAAAGTACAAAATCACGCACACGCAAACTGTGCCGACCATGTTCGTCAAAATGCTGAAACTGCCGGAAGAGGTGCGGACCAAGTATGATGTGTCCAGCCTGACGGCAGCTGTACATGCGGCCGCCCCCTGCCCGATCCCGGTCAAGGAACAGATGATCGAATGGTGGGGACCGGTAATCGAAGAGTATTATGCAGGCTCAGAGGGCAATGGCATGACCTGGGCCAATTCTGAACAATGGCTGGCGCACAAAGGCACAGTCGGGATTCCGATCTTCGGTGAGCTTCACATTTGCGATGAGGACGGAAATGAAGTCGCGGTGGGCGAAGAAGGGCAGATCTATTTTGGCGGCACCGCGCCGCCCAATTATCACAATGATCCGGAGAAAACCAAAGGCGCGCTTCACCCCGACCATGCAGATTGGTCCTCTCTCGGCGATGTCGGCAAGATCGATGAGGATGGCTATCTCTATCTCACTGATCGCAAGGCGTTCATGATCATTACCGGCGGCGTGAACGTGTATCCACAAGAGGCCGAAAACATCCTGATCACCCACCCGGCTGTGGCTGACGTGGCTGTCATAGGTGTCCCGAACGAGGAGTTCGGCGAGGAAGTCAAAGCCGTCGTCCAACCAATGGATGGGGTCGAGGGCACAGACGAGCTTGCTGACGAATTGCTGGCTTACTGTCTGGAACGCCTCGCCAAGGTCAAATGCCCGCGCTCGGTGGATTTTGATCCAGCCCTACCGCGCCACCCGACAGGCAAGCTCTACAAGCGTCTCGTCCGCGATCGCTACTGGGGCAATAAGGACAGCCGCATCGTCTAAGGAAGTGCTTGCACTTATCCACTCTAACCGTCACTAATCATTACAGAAACATATCTTCAGGAGGAATTCATGGCAGATCCAAAATCCGTTCAATATGCCGACCTTGAGAGCCTGGTCGGTCAAACGCTCGGCCCGTCAGACTGGTTCGAGGTTGATCAATCGCGCATCAACACATTCGCCGATGCGACAGGCGACCATCAATGGATCCACGTGAATGAGGAAATGGCCAAGCAGATGCTCGGATCGACCATCGCGCATGGCTATCTCACCCTATCACTGATCCCAATGTTCGGCCCGCAAGTGCTGCGCGTCGAAGGCGTAACCCGAGGCATTAATTACGGTGCCAATAAAGTCCGCTTCACAAACATGGTTCCGGTCAACTCGAAGCTGCGCATGACCCAGACCGTAAAGGAAGTGAACGAAAAAGCTGGCGGCAAGCAGATGATCTCTGAATGCACGATCGAGATTGAAGGGCAGGAGCGTCCGGCCTGTGTCGCCGAGACGATTACCGTTCTCTATGGCTAAATCCGTCCTATGTTGGACAGGCGTCTGATAAAAAGGAGGCCTGTCCATGCTGCCGCCCAAACCCATGCCGAACATTCAGCGGATCAAACGATCCGATAAGGAATGGCGCGAACTGCTGACGCCCGAGCAATATCGCGTTGGCGTCAAGGATGGCACTGAGCGCGCCTTCTCGCCGGGCAATTTTGAAAGCGAAAAACGCGACGGGATTTATCACTGCGTTGGCTGTGACACACCGCTCTGGTCCTCCGAGCACAAGTTTGACTCCGGCACGGGCTGGCCAAGCTTCTGGCAACCCATCCGCGAGAGAGCGGTAGCGACCAAGACCGACTTCAAACTGATTTACCCCCGTACAGAATGCCACTGCGCCACGTGCGGACTGCATATGGGACATGTCTTCAAGGATGGCCCGCCGCCAACTGGCGAGAGATGGTGTATCAATGGCGTCGTTCTGAACTTCCGGGTGGCCGGGTCGTAGGCCCACACTGGACAAACGCTTCAGCATGAGTAGTTTGCCGTTATTCGATAATAACGGAGCTTGTCATGCGTCTTTCCTACCTCTTAGCTGGAGCCGCGGGCACCGCCCTTTTGGCCGGGTGTGCGTCAACAGCGAACATTGAAACCGAACCGGTTGTGGTCGACACACCGCCCGTTCAAACTGAAGTCGAGGACTCATCTGTGACGCTCTCCACACCCGTTGCCAAACGCGAACTGAAGACGATCGAACAGGTCGGACGGACCCGCGTCGATCCGTATAATTGGATGAAGGATGAGAACTGGCAGGATGTGATGCAGGATCCGACAGTCCTGCGCGCTGATATCCGTGAGTATCTCGAAGCAGAGAACGCCTACACGAAAACGAAGCTTGAAGAGCCGCTTGAAGGCCTCAAGGAAGAATTATTCACCGAGATGCGCGGTCGGATCAAGGAAGATGACAGCTCGCTGCCTTCCGTCGACGGCCCTTATGCCTACCTGACCCGCTTCCGCACCGGCGGCGAGTATCCGATCATCGCCCGCAAGGCAGCGGCGGATATTTACAATAAAGAGGCTGAAGACGAGATCCTGCTCGATGGCGACGCAATGGGCGAAGGCCAAGCCTATTTCGCGTTTAATGATGTTGAGCACAGCCCGAACCACAAACTCATCGCCTATGCCGCCGATACGCAGGGCAGCGAGTTCTACGATATCAAGTTCAAGAATCTTGAGACCGGTGAATATCTGCCGGACGTGATCGAGAACACGTATGGCTCTTTCGTCTGGGGCGCCAATTCAGATCGCGTTTACTGGATTGAGCGGAATGATGAAGGCCGCCCAGCCGCCGTCCATATGTACACGCTTGGCGGTGAAGGTTCGACCGAGATTTATCGCGAACAAGATCCAGGCTTCTTCCTCTCTGTGAGCGAATCCCAATCCGGCGAATACATATTCATCGGCGCTGGCAGTCACACCACCTCGGAAGTGCACTATTTCGAAGCGGGTGCGGATACGCCAGAGCTCAAGACCATTTCCTCGCGCGAAACCGATGTTGAATACAGCGTCGAGCATTGGGGCGATCAGTTCGTGATTTCTACCAATGCGGACGGCGCCGTTGACTTCAAGATTGTCACCGCGCCCACAGATGCCCCTGGCCGGGACAATTGGACAGATCTGGTTCCTCATGAAGCGGGAACACTGATCCTCGGCATGGACGTCCTGAAAGACCATTTCATCCGGCTGGAGCGCCATCAGGGCTTGCCGCGCATTGTCGTGCGTGACCGCACCAGCGGCGAAGAAGAGACGATTGCCTTTGACGAGGAAGCTTACGCGCTCGGAACGTCTGTGGGTTATGAATATGACACCACACAAATCCGGATCAATTACTCGTCGCCTTCCACACCGGCGCAGGTCTTTGACTATGACCTCGCCTCAAAAGAACGTGTCCTGCGTAAAGAACAGGAAGTGCCGTCCGGCCACAATGCGGATGACTATAAGGTCAAGCGCGTGATGGCGCCGGCCCGCGATGGTGAGACGGTTCCGGTCACGATCCTCTACCACAAGGACACGCCAATCGATGGCAGCGCGCCAATGCTGCTTTATGGCTATGGCTCCTACGGAATCACCATTTCGGCTCGCTTCCGCACAACGCCTCTGGCGCTTGCCGATCGCGGTATGGTCTACGCCATTGTGCACCCGCGCGGTTCGATGGCCAAAGGGTATCAGTGGTATCTGGATGGCAAGCTGGAGAAGAAGGTCAACACGTTCAACGACTATGTCGATGCGGGTAATTTCCTGATTTCGGAAGGCTATTCTTCACGCGGAAATGTCGTCGGAATGGGCGGCTCAGCAGGTGGTTTGCTAATGGGCGCTGTGGCCAACCAGGATCCGGAAATGTTTGCCGGAATCATAGCTGCGGTGCCATTCGTAGACGTGATCAACACCATGTCGGACGACAGCCTGCCGCTGACCCCGCCGGAATGGCCTGAATGGGGTAATCCGATCACCAGCGCTGAGGACTATGACACGATCATGGCTTACAGTCCGTATGATCAGGTTACAGACAAGCCCTACCCGGCCATGCTGATCACAGGCGGTCTCAGCGACCCGCGTGTGACTTACTGGGAGCCGAGCAAATGGGCCGCTAAACTGCGCCACGAAGCGCCTGGCGCTGGCCCTTATTATCTCCGCATCAATATGGAAGCTGGCCATGGCGGCGCCTCCGGTCGTTTCGAGGGCCTGAAAGAGACGGCTCTGGAATATGCGTTCGCATTGAACGCCGTCGGCAAGGCCGAAGCGGGCGAGTAGGAACTCGTCGGCAACCACACAAATCAAAAAAGCCCCGATCAGATGATCGGGGCTTTTTTTTATCTTGGTGGCGAATGCCTTAGTGCAGGAACTCGAACAGACCTGCAGCGCCCATGCCGCCGCCGATACACATGGTGACGACGCCGTATTTCGCTTTGCGGCGCTGGCCTTCCATCAGGATTGAGCCGGTGCAACGTGCGCCGGTCATGCCGAATGGGTGACCGATTGAGATCGAGCCGCCATTTACATTGTATTTCTCTGGATCGATGCCCAGCTCGTCACGGCAATAGAGGCACTGAGACGCGAACGCCTCGTTCAGTTCCCACAGGTCGATATCATCGACTTTCAGACCGTGGCGCTCGAGCAGACGCGGAACCGCTTTAACCGGGCCGATGCCCATCTCGTCCGGATCAACACCGCCAACATTGAAGCCCATGAAACGACCCATTGGCGACAGACCGCGACGCGCGGCTTCTTCTGCTTCCATCACGACAACGGCAGCAGCGCCATCAGAGAGCTGAGACGCGTTACCGGCCGTGATATACTTACCTTCAGCAACTTGCTGGCCGCCGCGGAACACAGGCGGCAGACCCGCAAGCGCTTCGGCTGTGGTGCCTGGACGATTACACTCATCGCGATCGACGACAACGTCCTGATAAGTCTCTTCGCCAGTTTCTTTGTTGACCAGCTTCATGCGGGTCTTCAGCGGTGCAATTTCTTCAGCCATGTAGCCATTCTTCTGGAACTCAGCCGTGCGGCGCTGAGACTCAGCAGAATACTCGTCCTGATACTCGCGGCTGATGCCATAGCGATCGGCAACGATTTCAGCCGTCTCGATCATGGTCATCCAGATCGCTGGCCATTTCTGCATCAGCTCGTCTTCGACATAGCGGTGTGTGTTCATGTGGCCTGAGCGAGAGACCAGAGACAGGCTCTCTACGCCGCCGCCAATGGCGACAGGGGCGCCTTCATTGATCACGGTGTGGGCAGCGTTGGCGATGGCCTGCAGACCTGACGAACAGAACCGGTTGATGGTCGCGCCTGAGGTCGAGCTTGGGCAACCGGCCCAAAGCGCCGCGTTACGCGCAATGTTATGACCGGTAGCGCCTTCTGGCTGGGCTGAGCCGAGATACACATCTTCGACCGCTTCCGGCTCAACATTCGCACGCTCCAGGGCGCTCTTAATGGCGTGTCCCGCCATGGTGATGCCGTGCGTGTCGTTGAGCGACCCGCGACCGGTTTTGGCAAGCCCCGTGCGGGCATAGGATACGATGACTGCTTCGCGCATAACGATTATCTCCCGTGATTGGTCTATGTTGCACCGCACCCTAGAGAAGCGATTGCGCCCCGACTAGGGGTAACGTTGACGTAAAGTGGAACGACGTCGCGGAAACCTCTTCACGAAAGCGCGATTCCTGCCTAGCGTGGGGGTATATAAAGGGGAGACCACGAACATGGGCATATTCAAATTCGCATTGGGCAAAGGCAAAGAGATTATTGCCGAGCGCAACAAAGTGGCCGAGAAAGCCATCCGCAAAGAGGTCGAGGATCTCGGCCTCGACGACGATCTCGGCAATGACTTCAAGGTCACCGTCGAAGGAAAACAGGTTAAACTGGAGGGCAAAGTCCCGGACCAAGCGACACGGGAGAAACTGATCCTGGCCGCCGGGAATGTCAGCGGCATCGGAGAAGTCGATGACTCGCTCAAGGTCAGGTCAAAGGCCAAGGTCGGCGAGTCTGTCTTTCACACGGTAAAGTCAGGTGACACCTTGTCGAAAATCGCCAAAAAGTACTATGGCGACGCGATGCGGTATCCAGACATATTCGATGCCAATACGCCGATGCTGAAGCATCCGGACAAAATCTATCCGGGTCAGGTGTTGCGTATTCCGGGCGCCTGAGCGTCAAATATGTGAATCAGAAAGATCCTTGCCATGCTGCGTGCCTTGATTGCTTCTCTTGCTACGATCGGACTCGCAGCCTGCGCCTTCGCAGATGATCCTCATAACGTAAGCGAAGACTCAGCAACCGGATTCTATCGACCCGGTGCGACGATCCCGGACGGCGCTGATCTCAGCCGCGGCGATGTTCCGCGCGACGATTACGGTCGCCCTTACACGTATGAAGGGCTCGGCGCTGTGCTGCCGGACTTTATCGGCGAGACCACCGACCAGACCACGTTCGCGTCGCAGATGCTGGAGGGCCGCTGGACCGTGATCGAAGTGTGGGGCATCTGGTGCCACGATAGCCGCCGCGATGCACCTTATGCGGCCGCCTTGGCGAGCGCCCTGGCGCAAGATCCGGATGTCGATTTCATGTCGATTCACACACCAAAGAACGTTCGCAATGCTCACCGCGCGCTGCGCGGGTACGACTCTGTGTCTACATGGTTTGACGAAAAAGGCTGGAGCGTCCTCACCGTCATCGATGAAGACGCAGCGATCCGCGACACGCTGAAAATCAGATGGACACCGACTTACCTGCTCGTCGCCCCGGACTTGACAGTCCAGGGCTTTCGAACCGGGCTTGCCGATGCCGGCGATGACGCCGTGAAGACCTTTGTGCAGGACATTTCCCGCACGCGCCGGGATTGGTCGGCGGAATAAACGCAGAGAATCACGGGCGCCTGCCGCGGCTCGAGATGGGCGCAATTCGCGCCGGGTAAACACGCGATTCAAACACGGCGTGTTCGAGCGTCGTACAGCTGTCCGGAAACTCCTGATATTACGGCAGATATAACCGTAATTTCATCAGAATCTTGCCTTTGAACCCTATCAATGCCGGTCCCTGAACCTGTATTAAGAGCGCAATAGCAAAATTCATAAGGTGGACCTGATATGCTGCACCCTTCGACGCAAAAACTGATCGATCGCCTCGCTGAGATGACGGAACTCGGCAAGCTTGATTGGACCGAGGGCGAGAATGGAAGCCTGGTCTATTCGACTGAAGGCTACAGCGTTTGCCTGCCAGATGGCGCCAGCGAAATCGTCATCCAGAGCATTGATGGCAAAGAGCTGGAGCGGGCAAGCGCGGAAGCCCTGAGCGCGACGACGTCTGAGCAAGGCACAGCTTACAGCCAGATCGTCGCCGACATGGGCGCGGAAGCGGCCCGTATTGCTCGCGGCACAGAAACCGCAATCTCCAGCATTCTGGCGGGCATGGAAGAGCCTGCACCAGTTGCCGAGGAAGACGCAACCGAGCTTGCGGACGAAGGCCCAGAGGACCCAGGCGACGAGGCCGCAGCGATGGCGTCAGAAGGCATCGCCAACCACGAACTGAAGACAAAACCGGAAGTAGAGCCCGAGCCGCAGGTGACTGCTGAGCCTGAACAAGAATCGGAAGCTGTCGAAGAAACGATTGCCGTAGCGCCAGTTGAGAACGAGACTTCCTCAGAGGACGAAGCGGATGCGAGCATCGATCAGGTCGAAGAAGAGAATACTGTCGAAGTCACCGCGTTCTCTGAAACTGAAGAAGAGAGCACCGTAGAAGTCGCAGGCCTCGATACTAAGCCCGAGCCGGAAACAAGCGCCGAGGCCGAGACTGTGGCTGACGAGATCGACACCGAGTCTGATGTCACAGAGGCCGTCGCGCGCCTAGCCGACGAAGTCAATAATCGCGATGAGACCTCCGAGGAAACTGAAACCGCCTCCCCTGTTGGCGTCGCTGCAGCGGCTGCAGTCGGCGCAGTCGCATCGGCGGCGGGTCTAGATCAGGACGATGAACCGGAAGCCGTATCAGAACCATCTGTGGAATCTGACGAAGAGCCTGAAGCGGTCGTGGCCGCTGAACCGGCGGAGCCAGTTGAGAGCATTTCGGCCGTGCCTTATATCCCGTTCGGTCTTGAAGGGAGCCCTGAAACACCGGCACCAGCGGCCGCATTTGAGGCCTCTGAGCCTGAACCGGTTGAGCCTGCACCGACTGAGCCGGTCGCTACGTTCGAAGCAGCGCCCGCAACAGAGGCGGAGCCCAAGCTTTCAAGCTCAGAACCGGAAGTGATGGCGAGCACCGAGCTGCCACCACTGGTGGAACCTGAAGAAGAGCCGCAAATCGAAGTGGAGCCTGCCTCGACAGTTGTGGAAATGGCGCCCGCTGCCGAGTCCACAGTCGCAGAATTGGAACCGGAAACCTCAGAAGAGCCGCCGCTGGAAACCACTGCGGAACCAGAGACTGAGTTGACCGAAGCCACGCCGGTCGAGCCTGTTGCCGCGTCAGATGACGCCGCTGACTCCAGCGCAGGCATTGAATCCGAAACGGAAACCGAGCCTGAAAGCGAAGCAGAGCCCGTCCTGGCGGCACCTGAAGCGCCCAAGACATACAGTCTGAGCGGTATCGGCGCTGGCTTCGGATTGGGCGCGCTATCTGCGAAAACAGAAGCGAGCGGCATCCCAGGCCCGAGCTCTTTGGGCACGCCTGAACCGGAAAAAATCGTGATCGATGCGACAGAAGATGTGTTGCCGGAATTGGAAGGCAACCTGAATGTCGAGCAAATGGAAGCAGCCGTTTCCGAAATCAGTTTCGGTAAATCCGACAATGAGTCCAATAACAGTGAAGCAGATACAGAAGAAAGCGAAGACGGCGATATTCTGAAGCCGAGAACACGCTTCAATCCATGGGATTGATTTCAGTCTAAACTGCCCAAGGTTTAAGCAAAGGCGTGCCAACGGCGCGCCTTTTCGCTGTTTTTTGTGGCCATGCCGACTCAGTGTAAAGATATTTACACTCGCGCGACCTCGGCGGGATCAAATCAGGCTTGCCCTGCCCCTCGCTTGAGTTAGGTCGGGTTCGAAAGCGCCTTATGGAAGGCGTTCGCAAAAGTGACTGAAAGTGACCTACTGATGTCTGTCAAAACCTCCCTGAAATACTCCATCGCCGCGACCCTGCTGACCACGCTCGGGGCTGCCCCTGCTCTGGCCCAGGACGCCGACGATGCAGACGCCCGCCGTCTCGATCCGGTGGTCACCACGGCGCAACGAGTAGAACAAGATGCGCAGGATGTGCCAATCTCCATCACCACCGTGTCTGATGAGAAACTCGACAATCTGAAAGCCAGCGGCGCCGATGTCCGCTTCCTGTCAGCCCGCGTGCCGAGCGTCATCGCCGAAAGTTCTTTCGGACGCGCCTTCCCGCGCTTCTACATTCGCGGTTACGGCAATACAGACTTCGACCTGAATTCAACCCAGCCCGTTTCGCTGGTCTATGATGACATTCCTTACGAGAACCCGATTCTGAAGGGCTATCCGGTGTTCGACATGGAATCTGTCGAAGTCCTTCGCGGTCCACAGGGAACGCTGTTCGGACGCAACACACCGGGCGGGATCATCAAGTTTGACAGCGTCAAACCGAGCCAGGATTTCAACGCTTATGCACGCGGCTCTTACGGCACATTCAACACGTTCGACGTTGAAGGCGCAGTCGGCGGCCCGATTACGGACAAGCTCTCGACGCGCATTTCGGTGCTGTACCAATCGCGCGATGATTATGTGAACAATGCCTTCACCGGACAGGATGACCTGTTCGAAGGCTTTGAAGTCGCTTCTGGCCGCCTTCAGTTCCTGTTCGAGCCTACTGATACGTTCGATCTCCTCCTGAACATCCACGCATTGTCCAATGATGGCAGCGCGCGCGTATTCCGAGCGAACATTTTTGATGTTGGTGAGCGCGGTCTGGGCAGCAATTTCGATCGCGAAAACGTGTTCTTCGATGGCGGTGGCGGCAACCCGCTGACGCAAGACTCAGCCGGGATCAATTTCAAGGCCACCAAGGATTTCGGGAATGGCTGGGACCTGACCTACATCTTCGGACACGAAACCACAGAAACCTCATCCCGCGGCGATATTGATGGCGGCGCAATAGGACCGAACGGGATCATTCCAGATGGTCCGTTTCGCTTCCCGAGCGATACCCAGGGCGGCATCGATGAGCTCGACCAGATCACTCATGAAGCGCGTCTCGCTTTTGATGATGGCGGCCGTCTGCGCGGCCAGGCGGGCGTGTTCATCTTCGACGAAGAGGTGACCATCACGTCACGCCGTTTCGTGAACAATGTCCCCCTCCAATCCGCCACGCGCTCCATTCAAACAGATGCGTTGGGTATTTTTGGGTCGCTATCTTATGACGTCTCTGACCAACTGACCGTTTCAGGCGGTTTACGCTGGACCGAAGACGAGAAACAGTTCAGCGCTGCCGGTGATGATCGCGAATTGGGCGACGAACAGCTCAGCTGGGACGTCTCAGCAACTTATGCTGTGAACGACGACGTCAATGCATATGCAAAGGTCGCAAAAGGCTTCCGCGGGCCCACGATCCAACAGCGGTTTGGCGCGCCATCGCAGGCCGATAGCGAAACCGTTCTGTCATATGAAGCCGGGGTTAAATCAGAGCTGCTCGATCGCCGCGTTCGTTTGAACTCCAGTGTTTTCTATTATGAAGTTTCCGATCAGCAACTCACCGCGGTCGGCGGAGCCACCAACGATGTTTCGTTGTTCAATGCCGACAAAGGCGAAGCTTATGGGGTCGAGGTAGATGTAGAAGCCGTGGCCACGGAAAACCTCTTGGTCACCGCGGGCCTGTCTTACAACAAGACAGAAATCAAAGACGACGTTCTGTTGGTTGAAGGCTGCGGCGGCGGCTCAATCTGTACCGTGACGGACCCGATCGTGGTCGTAAACGGTGTGGATCGTTTCAACATTTCAGGCAATTCCTTCCCGAACGCGCCAGAATGGATCGCAAACTTCACCGCACGCTATTCGATTCCGGTCGAGAGCGGCGAGCTCTATGCTTACACAGACTGGGCCTATAAAGGCGACACCAACTTCTTCCTGTATGAGAGCGTTGAATTCTTCCAGGAAGGCTATTGGGAAGGCGGCCTTCGCATCGGCTATAAATCCGATCACAATTATGAGGTCTCGCTTTTCGGTCGCAACATTCTGGATGAGGATGCACTGACCGGCGGGATCGACTTCACCACACTGACCGGGTTCGTCAACGAACCACAGACCTTCGGTATTGAGTTCCGCTACGACTTCTAAGCCTCGTAGCAAGCATCGAAAACCAAAAAGCCCCGCAGCGTTTTTTCTGCGGGGCTTTTCTTGTTTATTCTGCTGGTACGCGCGCCGGATGGGCCCAGCCGCGCCCCGTGACAAGTCGGAGCAGGCGCCGGAACGGCTTCATGGTCATGATCCGGAATACGGCTGGCGTGAAATAGAGCGCCAGGATCGCTGATCCGGCGACGCCACCCGCAATGCCGGTCGCCAATGGCATCCAGAAGACATCGCCTTGCAGGATAATCGGAACGAAACCGCCCATCGTCGTCAGCGTCGTTGCCACGATATGGCGGGTCGCAGCGACCACAACTTCGCGCTGGGCGATGACATCGTCTGCCTTGGCCGCTTCATTATTATTGAGCAAGGCCAGCACAACGATTGTTCCGTTGATCGAGATCCCTAGCAGGCCGAGACCGCCCAAGATGGCGTTGAACCCTAGCGGCAGGTTGAACATCCAGACGCCGGCAAAAGCCAGTCCGATCGACATGATCCCAACGCCCATGACCAGAAACGCCATGCGGAAGGAGTTGAACACCAACGCCACCGCCCCGAGCATGACGAGCGTCAGGGGCACTGCCAATGAAAGCAGATTGGTCATGGCTTCGGACTGGTTGCTCGCCGTGCCGCCTTCGATCCAGTCAAATCCCGGCGGCAATTGAAAGCCAGCCGCTTCGAGATTCTGTTTGAACTTCTCATTGATCGGGCCCGGTAAGGCGTATGGTTCGATATAGGCGAAAATCTCGTTCACCCGGCGCCCGTCGAGGCGGATAATCTCTGCCGTTTGCGGCGATAGAGTGAGCTCCCCGAGCGCCGACAATGGTGTGCCGAGTCCCGGACGCGCATTGCCGATCGTCTTGGATCTCAGGTCTGCGAGTTCTGTCCGCCGCGCTTCCGGCGCGATCACGCGGACCGGTAATTCTTCAATCCCTTCAAGAATGGAGCCCGCGGGCACGCCTTCCAGTTCAGCGCGAATATCACCCGCCAGACCGGTCAGGCGCAGGCCTGACATCGCCGTCGCCGTTTCGTCGGCATCCAGGGTCACAATCGGCGCACCAGTTTTCATGCGTGCCATGGTGAAGGTCACGCCCGGCGTCTGGGACAGGACCTGCCGCGCCTGATTGCCATAATCATTCAGCGCCGCGAGGTTTTCGCCGCGAAGGTAAAATGCGATGGGTGCCGGCACAGGGGGGCCCTGCTCAAATGGCGTGGCAAGAATCTGTGCTTGCGGAAAGGTGCGCCGCAAGGTCGCCTGAACGTCACTGACAAGGATGCGCGTGGTTTCATTATTGCCGAGTTGAACAAAGCCGCTGGCAAAGCCCGAAAAACCCTGCGTGTTGTTGATGCTGTTATAATAGACCCGCGGACCTGGTTCGCCGACGACAAAATGGATTCCCTCAATGTCGGGGTAATTGTCACGCAGGAAAGTGGCTACAGTCTGGGCGGTCTCTTGCGCCTCATAGATCGTCGCTTGCGGATTGAGCGTGATTTCCAGCTGGAACTGATCTCGCTCCGTCTGCGGGAAGAACTGGCTTGGCAGCTGCCCGCCAAGATAGAACCCGATCGTGACCGGGACCACACCCATGAGAATCCCAAGCAGAGGATTGCGCAGGACACGCTCAACGCTCCAGCGATAGCCATCGGTGATGAAGTGAACCTTGATCCCGTCGCGCCAGAACCAGCTGCGTTCTCCAGGCTTTCTGGGGCGATCCAGCATCCCGGCCAGTGCCGGAATGATGGTCATCGCGACCAGGAACGACATTACAACCGCGAAGATCACGGATGTGCCGATCATGCCGATAAACTCACCCGCAGCGCCCGGCATGGCGGCGATCGGTGTGAAAGCCAAGGCCGTCGTCAGTGTTGACGCAAGCAGCGGTCCGAACAGCTTTTTCAGCGAATGATCGATCGCGTCGAGCACCTTTCGCCCGTTGAGACGTTCCTGATCGTATTCGTCGACCACAACGATCGCGTTATCGATCAGGAGACCAAGGGAGATAACGAGGCCAGTCACCGACATCTGGTGGAGTGGAAAGCTGAAGAACTGGAATAGGGTCAGGACCAAGGCCACGGTCAGCGGCAACGCCATGCCGACCACAATGGCAGCGCGCCAGCCCATCACGAAGAACAGGACAGCAAACACCAACCCGGCCGAGACGAGCAGGTTCTGCGCCAGGCCGTTGAGGCGCGATTCTGTATACTTGCTTTGATCAAAGATCGGCGTGACGCTGATATCTTCCGGTACCGTTTCAGCGAACTCGGCGACCAGTTCACGCGCCGATTTCGCCCAAACGTCCACGCGTTGATTAGACTGGATATAAGCCGTGACGAAGATGGCGCGTTTGCCATTGCTGAATGCCATCTTGGTTGGCGGGTCTTCGATCCTTTTGACGACATCGGCTACGTCACCCACGCGTAATGCGGTGCCATCGCCGCGCTGGACCAATGGAACAGAGCGAATTCGCGCGATGCCATCAAACTCGCCGCCGATCTCCAGGCCAACATTACTGCGATCGCCGCGCACCTCTCCGGCTGGTGCTTTGGCGTCGGCTGCCGCGATCAATCCGGCCGCGTCATTGAGCGATAGTCCGGCCGCGGCGAGCGCTTCTGGGTCCGCGATGACCCGCACCTCCTCAACCGACAGACCCATAATCTCTGTTTCATCGGTTGCGTTCAGACCACGAAATCGATCTGCCAGCACTTCCGAAAGGCGCCCCATCACGGCAAGCTGTGGATCGCCCTCACCTTCCCAGGCAATCGCAACGGTCATCGTAGCTGCGCCGACGAAAACGCGTTTCACGAACGGTTTGGAGGCCCCGGCTGGCAGCTCTGCCTCGGCGAGCTGAACCTGCTGCCGAATAAGAGTCCAGGCATTATCGACTTCGGCGGCGCTTAAATCCTCACTGATATCAATCGAGATTTGCGAAACATTGGCGCGCGAGCTGGAGATCAGCTCATTGATCTCCGGCAATTCCAGCAACCGTCGCTCAATCGGCTCGGTTACCGTTGCTTCCATGCGCTCTGCATCGGCGCCTGGAAGGGAGGTCAGGACATAACCATAGCGCTCTGTCAGCGTCGGGTCTTCTTGTCGTCCGAGCGTCAGGATCGCAAAGAATCCACTGATCAGGACAACAAAAACGGCCAGAAGCGTGAGGCGAGGAAGCCTGTAGAACAGGGTCGTCATCGTCTTATCCGTTTCCAGCTGCAAGGCCGCTCGCGCTGACCTCGACCGGAGTCACCGGCTGGCCGGGCGTTATGCGCTGCAAGCCATCGACGATCACGCGGTCACCGTCGCGGACAGCGCCGCGAACATAAACACGTTCACCAGACTGGTGCACGATTTCAACAATACCCGGCTCGGCGCGCCAGCCATTGCCCATCCGGCGGGCTATATAGACGGACCATAACCCACGGTCCGATTCAGTCAGGGCGGACACTGGAAGCCACAGTCCCGGCTCGTCAATATCGCGCTCCATTGCGAGCCGAACGACCGCACCGGCGGCGACAGAGTCTGCGTTCTGAATATCGAACAGCGTCGTAACGGTCCGGTTGTTGGCATCAATCACGCCGGTGACCGAACGCAGCTCCGCCAGAACCGGGCCCTGATCAGAGCTCAGCTCATAGACTTCGCCTACTTCAAGTCGGTCTGCCAGTTTCGCGGTCAGTCCCAAGCGCGCTTCGAGGCTTCCAGTCTCGACCAATTCGAACACGGGCTGCGCCGGGCCTGCAATGGCACCTTCATCAGCCATTCGGGCTGTGATCGTGCCATCAAATGGTGCCTGGATGCGAGCAAGGTCGATTTGAACGCGAAGCGCGTCAGCATTCGCGCTTGCCGCGCGGATTCGTGCCAGCGCTGTGTTCGCTTGCGCCCGTGCTTCGTCGACGCGTTGGCTGGAAACGTGGCCCTTCTCTAGCAGGGCAATCTGACGAGCGACCGTCGAGTCGGCGAGGTCATAAGACGCTTGCGCTTCGCTCACGACAGCATTGGCCGCTTGCAGCTGAGCGCGCAGGCTGCGGGTATCAAGCGCCCCGAGCGTTTGTCCGGCTTTGACCTTGTCACCAATGTCCGAGGACAGGCTGGCAATGCGGCCACCATTGGAGAAGCCAAGCTGGCTTGAGCGGCGCGGCGTGACGATGCCCGTGAACTTCTCTTCGGCCGTAAACGCCTCTTCCAGTTTCACATTGATCGTCTCAACCGAGATCGGGATCGGTGTTGCCGTTGGCACCAGAGGCCCTTCAGCGGAGCGGTTCTGGAGCACGAAAAACCCAAGCGCCGCGACAATCGCGATTATGACCAGAACGAACAGGAAGCCTTTGCCTGCTGTTGGTTTGACCGCGCGGGTCTCGGCTTCATAATCCTGAATGTGCTCACTCATCGTGGGCCTCCATGCCGCGGACCACTTGGTCCACATGAAAATCAATAAACGCTTCGCGGGCCATTGTTTTTTGGCCATCTTTCAACGCAGGATAAGTTGGAATGTGGGCGATCATCATGGCCAGGCCATGCATGGAGGCCCAAGCTGACTTGGCCGCCAACGACGGATCGAGATCTGACCGGAAGGCGCCAATCTCAACACCTTCGGCAATCATGCCGCGCAAGACGTTGAAGGCCCGCCCTTTTTTGCTCTGATCAAAGCCAGGCTCATTATCAACCGGGCCGGTTCCACCGGATTCTCCCGCGAAGGCGGCGGCATAATGGTGCGGTTTGGCGACAGCGACCCGAATATAAGTCGACAGGCAATCACGCGCGCGATCCGCAAACGGTGTCGACGTGTCGGCAATCCGGTGAACATTTTCGAGGATCAGTTCGAAGAAACTCTCTTTGAGCTCATCAACCAGCTCATCCTTGGAACTGAAATACTTGTAGATCGCGGCCGGAGAGTAATCGATGTTCTCCGCCAGGCGGCGGATCGACAGTCCTTCGGCGCCTTCGCGCGCAAATACGGTCTCTGCGGCAGAGAGTATTCGCGCGCGGATCTTGTTTCGTCGGCGCTCGGCCGGGGAGGAAGTTGCTACAGTCATCTTGCGGACCCTTTCGACCACAGATAGTACGCACGTTCAGAAAGTAAACACTGTTCACTAACATTATCTTTCTAGCATTTGCCGGGGCATCGCCTAAGTGCGTGTGATGACCGCACTTTTTCCGCCTGCTCCGCCGCTCGGAACGCCAATGCTTCCGACCCGACCCAGCGCTGACGCCCGCAAATTGATCGCCTTGCGTCGTTCGATCAGCAAGCGCAGTCTGACCGAACCAGGGCCAGATAAGCAGACGCTTGATGAACTCCTTACGGTGGCAACCCGGGTTCCGGATCACCGCCGACTGGCGCCTTGGCGATTTTTGGTGTTCGAAGGCGACGCGCGCGACGCTTTTAACCAGCGCGCCGTCGAGATCCAGAAACAGGAAGACCCAGCGGCGACCGAGACCATGCTGGCGGATACGGCAAGCTATTTCACGCGCTCGCCCGTGGTGGTGGCGGTGATCTCTTCGCCTGACCCGACGCATAAGACCCCCGTCTGGGAGCAAGAGCTGTCTTGCGGCGCGCTTTGCCAGAACCTGTTGCTCGCGGCCAATGCCAGCGGTTGGGCAGCCTGCTGGCTGTCGGAATGGATTGCCTTCAGCCCGGGCATCAACACTCTGCTTGGCCTGACTGAGCACGAACGGATCGCGGCCTACATCTATCTCGGCACTGCCAAAGACACACCGCTGGAACGGATGCGCCCTGACCCGGCGACGAAAATCCAGCGCTGGCAAGCCTGACCATGTCAACGCTCGATCCCGAGGATTGGGACGCCTTCCGAACGGCAGCAAACACCATGCTGGATGCCTCAATCGAAAAGTTTCAGTTGGCTCGCGAAGGTCGGGTTTGGACGCCTACGCCGGGCGCGCTGAAGGCGAGATTGGCACGCGATCTCCCAGCGCAGCCGGGCGGTCTCGACACGATCACCAAACAGCTGATCGAGTTGTTGCCTTATGGCGTCGGCAATACGCATCCGCGTTTCTTTGGCTGGGTGCATGGCGCTGGTAGTCCCGGAAATCTTATCGCCGAGATCGCCGCGGCTGCTCTGAACGCCAATTGCGGCGGGCGTGACCATGTCGGCATTTATATCGAACGCCAGGTGGTCGATTGGTGCAGAACACTCTTTGCCTTTCCGCAATCTGCCAGCGGCTTGATTGTGTCCGGCACGTCCATGGCGACCATTATCGCAGCCAAAACCGCGCGCGATCGCGCGCTCGACTACGAATCTCGTCAGCAAGGCGTCAGCGGCGCTCGACTGGTTGGTTACACCTCGGCAGAGGCACATGCCTGCCTAGCGCGAGCCTTCGATATGATCGGCCTTGGCACAGACGCCCTGCGCAAAGTAGCAGTGATGCCAGACTTCCAGATCGACCTCGATGATCTGCGCCAGCAGGTCGCCCGCGATCGCGCAGACGGTCTGCAACCCTTCTTCCTCGCCGGGACGGCAGGCACAGTGAACACAGGCGCGATCGACGATCTCTCCGCACTCGCCAAATTCGCTGCGGACGAACAATTATGGTTCCATGTCGACGGCGCGTTTGGCGCCTGCGCGATCACCGCCCAGAACATTGCGCCGCGCCTGCGCGGGATTGAACGCGCCGACTCCTTGGCGTTTGATTTTCACAAATGGATGCACGTGAATTATGACGCGGGCTGCGTCCTGATCCGCGATGCGGCTGCTCACCGCAAAGCCTTTGCCAATCGCCCGGATTATCTCGCCGCTGACGGGCAAGCCCTCGCAGGCGGTGAACCCTGGCCCGTGGATTTCGGGCCTGAGCTATCTCGTGGGTTCCGAGCGCTAAAAGTGTGGGCCCACCTGCAGGAGCATGGCACCGAGAAGATCGGTGAGGCGATTGCCCGCAATTGCGAACAAGCAGCACATCTTGGTGCATTGGTCGACGCCCACCCGGACTTTGAATTGCTGGCCGCGGTCACACTAAACATTTGTTGCTTTCGTTATGTACGTCCCGGCTTGTCAGAGTCAGAACTTGATGAGTTGAACGAAAGCTTGATCGCGAAGATCCAGATGGCTGGCACAGCGGCGCCTTCCTCCACCAGGATCAATGGGCGCTTGGCAATTCGGGTGAATATCACCAATCACCGCACACGAATTGAAGATGTCGAGCTACTTTTGCGTACGCTCGCCGATATCAGCGCCGCGTCCTAATCGATCCCGAAAAGCGCGTCGCTTTCCGCCAGCATCGCCTGTCCGCCTTGTGTGATACTGGCCACCGCGCCGCGCGCGCTGGCAAGTGACGTCTCAGCAAAAAAGCCAGCCAAAGCTGTCATCCGGCCGCGCATCGGTCCGCTCTCACCGCGAGCCTCGACGGCGCCTCGGGTGAGGAAGTGTCCGCCAATCACGTCGCCCGCCAAGGCAAGATAAGCCGTGGCGCCGGCCAGGGCGACATCGCGATCTTCTTTCATCGTGCGCACCATCCAGTCGGTGGCGTCGGATAGTGCTGCATTGGCCTCGATCAGGCGATCTGCGATTTGGACCAGGTTTGGATCATTGGTTTCGCGCGCATTGCGAGCCGTTTGTTCGATATCTGCGAGCATCGCCGTCATCGCTGCGCCGTCAGCCATGGACAGTTTGCGCCCGACCAGATCGATCGCCTGGATGCCATTGGTGCCTTCATAAATGGGTGCGATCCGGGCATCGCGATAGAGCTGGGCCGCCAGGGTCTCGTTCATAAAGCCCATGCCGCCATGGACCTGAACCCCAAGGCTCGCCACCTCGACGCCCATATCGGTCGACCAGGCCTTGGCGATCGGTGTGAGCAATTCTTCGCGGAGCCGTGCCTGTTCGCGCGCCTCGGGCGTCTCGGCGACATTGGCGAGGTCGGCAGCAACGCCGGTTGCATAGCAAATCGCCCGAGCTGCCATGACCTTGGCGCGCATCGTGGTCAGCATCCGGCGAACGTCGGCATGGTGCAGGATTGGCGCGGCGCCATCGACCCCAGCGGCTTTGCCTTGTTTGCGCTCTTGCGCGTAATCAAACGCGGTCTGCCAGGCGGCTTCGCCGACCGCGACGCCTTCAAGTCCGACATTCAGGCGCGCCGAGTTCATCATCGTGAACATGCAGGCAAGGCCTTTATTCTCTTCGCCAATCAACCAGCCGGTGGCGCCATCATACTCCATGACGCAGGTTGGTGAGGCGTGGATGCCGACTTTTTCTTCAAGCCCGATACACTTGACCCCGTTCTCAGCGCCGAGGCTGCCATCCTCATTTACGATCCGCTTGGGAACAATGAACAGGGAGACACCGCGCGAGCCTGCCGGCGCATCCGGGGTCCGCGCCAGAACGAGGTGAATGATGTTATCCGCAACATCATGATCGCCCCAGGTGATGTAGATTTTCTGGCCGGTAATCGCGAAGGAGCCATCGCCGTTTGGAACAGCTTTCGTTTTCAGCGCGCCGACGTCTGAACCTGCCTGCGGTTCGGTGAGATTCATCGTGCCCGTCCACTCGCCGCTGACCAGTTGCGGCAGGTACATGGCCTTTTGCGCGTCCGTGCCATGCTCGAGCAAGGCTTCAATCGCGCCGAAACTCAGCATCGGGCACAGCGCGAAAGCCATATTGGCCCCGTGAAACATTTCCATCACGGCAAGCCCGAGCACTTTTGGCAGCCCCATACCGCCCCACTCTTCTGGTGCTGACACACCCATCCAGCCGCCTTCACGAAACGCTTCATACGCATCAGCGAAGCCCGGCGCAGATTTCACCCCAGTCTCTGTCAGCTGGGAGCCGGCCTTGTCGCCTGACTGGTTGAGCGGTGCCAGTACATCGCGCGCCAGTTTTCCCGCTTCATTCAGTATGGGCTCGATCAGATCTGGATCATAACTTTCAAACGCCGGATGGCCTTCGAAATGCGGCAGGCCCGCCAACTTGGTCAGGGCAAAGGTCAGTTCCGATACTGGCGGATTATACGGCATGGTCATGCAACTCCGACATAATTGTTATAACACCCGCCTCATATAACGTGACTGGCCAAGATGAAATCCTACGCTACCTTTTGGCGCAGGTTAAATTGATTCAGGAAATGGATTCTACCGATGAAAAAACTCGCAGTTGCCGCCGGCCTTTTGGCCATCGCCCTCCCAGCTCAGGCCAATCCGACCCTCGAAGGGGTTGCCTCAGGCCTGTACAATCTGGAAAAGACGCACGCTTTCCTGACCTGGTCAGTCAAGCATAACGGGATTTCCGATTATATCGTGAACTTCACCGACTTTGAGGCCGACCTGGTCTTTGATGCCGAGAACCCTGAAAACTCTCAGCTCTCGGTCAGCATCAACCCAACCGCGATGAACACAAACTATCCTGATCCGGTGAAAAAAGCCGAATGGGAAGCTGAGCTCGGCACCGATCCGCGATTCATGAACGCAGGCGAGTTCCCGACCATCACCTTCACCTCAACCGCTGTCGAAACCACCGGCGAGTTTGAAGGCACCGTCACTGGCGACCTTACATTCTTGGGCGTGACCCAGCCGGTTACGCTGGACGTGTCCTATGGCGGCGTCGCCAATCCGCCTTGGTTCGGACAGCGTGACGTCATCGGCTTCACCGCGACGACGACCGTAACGCGATCAGAGTTTGGACAAACATCCATGGCTGGAATCATTTCCGACGAAGTCGAAATCGAGTTTTCTGGCGAATTCCTGCAAGCTGAAGAATAATCAGCAGCGGCAATACAAGTGAGAGGGAATCATCAAATGACACGTAAGTCTTATCTGTTTGCCGGCGCCGCAGCTTTCGCTGTGACGGCTTGTGGTGGCGGCGCGGATGCGCCGAGCATTGAAGCGGCGGAGACACCGCCAGTCGCGGCAGAGCTGCATCCGTTGCTCAAAGATGTGGCGGCCGCCAACTATTCGCTTGAGAAGAACCATGCCTTCATGACGGTCAAAGTCGGTCATAATGGAGGGATCACACAGTATCGGATCAGCTTCACAGATTTCGACGCTGATCTGGCGTTCGATCCGGCCGATCCGGAAGCCTCAAGTATCTCATTCTCGATCAATCCTGCAGCGGTTGAGACCAATTATCCGGGCGACTACGCAGCCGGACATGCGGACAGCCAATGGTCAAGCTGGAACGAAGACGTTTCGCGCGATGCCAAATGGCTGAACTCGGATGAGCATCCTGAGATCACCTTTGTTTCGACCGGCGCCAGCCGCACGAGCGATCTTGCGGGCACCGTCACGGGCGATCTGACGCTTCTCGGCGTGACCAAACCGGTGACATTGGACGTCACTTACAATGGTCTCGCCAACCCGCCTTGGTTCGGTGAGCGCGATGTGATCGGCTTCAATGCCAGCACCAAGCTCAATCGCTCTGAGTTTGGCATGGCGGCCTATATCCCGAATATCGGCGATGAAGTGACAGTCGAATTCTCAGGCGAATTTCTGCAGGACGAATAGATCATGAGCACCTCGTCGGAGCGGTATACAAGTGTGGCTATCACGCTGCACTGGCTGATCGCGTTTGCGATAGTCGGGATGATTTTTGGCGGCTGGTACATGTCAGACCTGCCAGACGGTGCACCTGGGCAGTACTTCCTGTACCAGATGCACAAGTCAGTCGGGATCACGATCCTGCTCCTGACCATTGCGCGCATCATCTGGCGGGTCATGAACCCGCCGCCACCTCTGCCCGACGACATGAACGGCCTGGAAAAAACAGCCAGCCATCTGGTTCATGTCGGGTTTTACGGGTTGATGATCGCTCTGCCCCTCACGGGTTGGCTCTATAGCTCGGTCAGCGTCAAGCTGGACGTTCCGACGGTGCTTTATGGCGTTCTAAGTTGGCCGGACGTGCCATTCGTTGAAGGGCTCAAGACCGAAGCCGCCAGCGGGGTCGTGAACTTCATCCACTCCAAACTCGCCTGGGTTGCCCTCGCTCTGCTTGCTCTGCATGTGGCTGGCGCTTTGAAACACGAATTCAGCGCTGAAGAAGGCGTTTTGAAACGCATGATCCCGGGCCTGTTCGGAAAAGCGGATGCACCGCAAGCCCCGAGCCGCGGCGCGCTGACGGCATTCGGGGCCGCATTGGCCAGCCTGGTCGTGGTCACCAGCGCTTCCCCGGTACTGGGTGCGCTGACAGGCTCTGGCGCAGCGGTCACGGCAGAGGCCGAGTTTGAACCGAAGTGGACAGTGGATTTCGACGCGTCCTCGATCACGTTCTCTGGCACACATGATGGGAATGTCTTTTCAGGCACATTCAGCAATTGGGACGCGGCTATTCAGTTCGATCCGGCAAGCCCCAGTATCGGCGAGGTGCGCGTTTCTGTGGCGACCGGTAGCGCTGAAGCCAATCAGAAACTCTACACGGACAGCCTGAAATCTCCGGAATGGTTCAATGTCTCGGCCTTTCCGAGTGCCAGCGTTGAGATTCTGAACATTGATGAGACGAGTGCCGGTTCCTTCACCTCCGTCGCGCGGCTGACCCTGAAAGAACTGACGGTCGATGCACCGTTTGCCTTCCAGTTGCAGTTGGATGGCGACAATGCCGAAATGACCGGGCAGGCCGTGTTTCAGCGGAAAGCGCTCGATCTTGGTCAGGCTTCGGACCCCAATGCAGACTGGGTTTCAGAAGATGTGACCGTCGATGTCGTGGTAACCGCAACGCGGTCAGACTAGGACACTCCCGAATGAACAAGGGCGTTGCTGTTTGAGCGCTGGCACCATAAGAGCGCGGGATGAGCGCCCCTTTTCTGCCTGCGTCTGACGCCTCGATCGCACGTGCCGCAGAGATTCTGCGCGGCGGAGGCCTGGTCGCAATGCCAACGGAAACCGTCTACGGACTGGCTGCAGATGCAACGAAAGCCGACTCAATCGCGCGCTTATATGCCGCCAAAGGTCGACCGAGTTTCAATCCTCTGATTGCGCATGTTGCGAGCCTCGATCTGGCGCAGAAGGAAGGCGTGTTCAGTCCAAAGGCGCTGGATTTGGTTCAGGCTTTCTGGCCCGGCCCGCTGACATTGGTGGTCGATGTCGCACCCACGGGAACCGTGTCCGACCTTGCGCGCGCTGGCTTGCCCAGCCTCGCTTTACGGATGCCACATCATCCGGTCGCGCGCGCGCTGCTAACAGCGTTTGGTGGCCCGCTCGTTGCGCCGTCCGCCAATCCGAGTGGTCAGATCAGTCCCACCGAAGCGCAGCATGTCGCAGATGATATGGGCGAGCACGTTGACCTCGTCCTCGATGGCGGCGCCTGCACATCCGGTCTGGAATCGACCATCATTGATGCCCGCGGGGAGCGCCCAGCTCTGCTCCGTCCGGGGAGCCTCGACCCTTCAGAGATCGAACGAATTTGGCCCGGCCTGATACGCCCCGACCTTGATCCCGAAGCGCCGCAATCCCCGGGACAGCTGCTGCGCCATTACGCGCCGCGGGCGCGTCTCAGACTGAACGCCGACGCCGCCGCACCCGGCGAAGCCTATCTTGGTTTCGGACCCGGCAAAGCGACGCTAAACCTGTCTGAAACAGGCGACCTGACTGAGGCGGCAGCAAACCTGTTTCGCATGCTCCGCACGCTCGATCAGACCTATGATGAAATTGCTGTCGCGCCGATCCCTGAGCATGGCCTGGGTGAAGCGATCAATGACCGCCTTACGCGTGCGGCAAAATAGGCGTAAAAGAGCGCTATGACCCTACCTGCTGAATTTCTCTCCGACGCGAAAGCCCTGTTGGGGGACAAGGGCTGGCGCATGGACGCAGAGAGCCTGGAAGATGTCGCCACGCCTTGGCGCGGCACCTTTCAGGGCCACACGCCTTTTCTCGCCCTGCCCGCCTCAACGCAGCAGGTCGCGGACCTCGTTAAACTGTGCCGGACGCACAAGGTCGCGATCACACCACAAGGCGGCAATACCGGCCTCGTTGACGCGGGCACGCCGCATGGCGAGATCGTCTTGTCCCTGCGCCGGATGCAGACCGTGCGCGCGGTCGATCCGTTCAACAACTCACTCACCATCGAAGCTGGCGCACCGCTGGTCAAAGCCCAGGAAGCAGCAGACCAGGTGCGCCGCCTGTTCCCGCTCTCGCTTGGATCAGAAGGCACCGCGACGATTGGCGGTTTGATTTCCACCAATGCAGGCGGCGTTGCGGTGCTTCGCTATGGCATGATGCGGGATCTGATCCTGGGGCTGGAAGTCGTCCTGCCAACCGGGGAGATCTGGGACGGGCTCTCGGGGCTTCGAAAAAACAATACCGGCTATGATCTCAAACATCTGTTTGCGGGCGCAGAGGGCACGCTGGGCATCATCACTGCCGCGACCCTGAAACTCTTTCCGAAAGTCGCCAAAAGCACGGCCTGGATCAGCTGTGAAAGCGCGGGCGCCGTGGTCGAGCTACTGGCGCTGACCCGTGATCATGCCGGCGATACCGTGACCAGTTTCGAGATCATTCCGGCCAATGCCATCACGATGGTGCAGTCGGAAATGCCGGACGTGCGCGATCCGCAGCCGTCTGACCTGCCCTGGCGCGTCCTGTGTGAAATCTCCATGGCCAGTGAAGCGCACGCCCGCGACGTGATGGAAACCGCCTTGCAATCAGCGTTCGAAGCCGGGCTCGCCGCCGACGCAGTCATCGCGGAAAGCCTCACGCAGGCGAAATCCTTCTGGACCATTCGCGAGAGCATTCCGCTTTGCAAGCGCGCCTATGGCACCGCGATCAATCACGATATCTCAGTTCCAGTGTCTCAAATCCCCGGTTTTCTAGACCGCGCCGAACAGGCCATTCACGAAGTCTCACCAAGTGCCGAGATCATTGCTTTTGGCCATGTCGGAGACGGCAATCTCCATTACTCCGCCTGCGAGCCGAAGGAGGCCACTGCGCCAATCCTCAGCAACCATGCGGCTGAGATCACCCGAATTGTGCACGAGGAAGCAATGGCGTTTGGCGGCTCAATCAGCGCCGAACACGGGGTTGGACGCCTGAAACGCGATGAGCTGGAAACCATCCGCCCTGCGGCAGCGACCGCCACGATGAAAGCCATCAAGGCGGCGCTCGATCCCGACCGGATCATGAACCCCAACCGGGTTGTGAGCCTGGATTAAGCCTCTCAACCTGCCGAGCAGAGACTAGGCGATCCGCACATTTTAGGTCACACTCTCCGCCTGCGTAGGATGGGGGCGACCAAGCGTGTGCGGACGGTTCTTCAGGCATGGTGTGAGTTGGGAGGAGTATAGCTCCTATCTCAACCTGTTCGAATATGCCGGGATCGATCCGCCCGAGCCCGCTTACAATATAGCGCCAACCCAGATCGCACCGATCATCCGGATCGCCGGCGAAGACGAACCGGTTCCAGCAGGCGAGCGGCATATGGCGCCCGCGATGTGGGGCCTGGTGCCGAGTTGGTGGCGCAAGCCTCTCAAAGAAAAGAAGTTCTCGACCTTCAATGCGCGCAGCGAAACGATTGCCACATCGAATACGTTTCGCGGCGCGTTCAGGCATAAGCGCTGCCTCGTCCCGGCCAGTGGGTTCTATGAATGGACAGGCCAGAAAGGCAGCAAGACGCCGTTCGCGATCGGGCTGCGCAATCGCCGCTGGTTCTGTTTTGCCGGGCTCTGGGACCGCGCCACAATCGATGGGTCAGAAATTGACAGTTTCACCATTCTGACAACCACCCCGAATGATCTCATGGCCGGATTGCACTCGCGGATGCCGGTCATTCTTGATCCTGCCGACTATGAGCGCTGGCTCGACACATCGAGCCGCGATGTTGAGGATCTGTATGAGCCGTTTCCCACAGATGCCATGCATGCCTGGGCCGTTGCGCCGACGGTCGGAAACGTGCGCAATCAGGGTCCGGAGCTGATTGAAGAGGTCTAGGCTCTAGCTTGTTACTGCCTCAGTCAAAACATCGCAGACCTTATGAACCTGCGCTTCTGACAAATAAGGATGCATCGGCAAACTGAGCGACTCCTCGGCTGCTTTTTCGCACTCCGGCAGGCTGCCCGCTTCGGCCAAATGCGCGAAGGCCGGCATCTGGTGGATCGCCATGTCGTAATAGATGCCGCTCGGCACGCCCTGCTCTGACAGCTTGGCCCGGACCGCGTCGCGGTTCGGCACACGCACGGTGTACAGACCATAGCCATTTTCCTGGCCTTCGAGCGCTTCCTGCAGCCCAACGACATTGCCGAGACGCTGATTGTAAATCTCAGCAGCGGCGATGCGGCGTCCGCGTTCTTCCTCGAATAGACCAAGCTTTTCAGCCACAACAGCGCACTGGATCGAGTCGCAACGGCCATTGATGCCGACGCGGATGGATTCCTTGCGATTGTCGCCGGTGCCGTGCCAGCGGATCGAGCGCATTCGGTCAGCAAAATCAGCGTCCTGGCAAAGGATCGCGCCGCCGTCGCCATAGCCGCCAAGAGTCTTGGTCGGGTAGAAACTGGTTGCGGTAATCTCGGCGATATTGCCGACCCAGCGACCATTATCCTTGCCGCCAAAGGCCTGAGCGCCGTCCGCGATCACACGCAAATCATGCGCATCGGCGACAGCCTGAATGGCCGTGTAATCCGCTGGCAGGCCATAGAGATCGACGGGCATGACTGCGCGCGGCGTCAGGCGGCTTTCGGTTTTCACGGCGTCAATTTTGCGCGACAGATCGACCGGGTCCATGTTGAACGTGCGCGGATCGATATCGACGATGACCGGATACCCCCCCGAGAGCAGCACCGCATTGGCGGTTGCATTATAGGTGAAGCCAGGAATGAAGACGGCGTCGCCTTCCGCAATCCCCATGGCGAGAAGCGGCATGACCAGAGCCTGTGTGCCGGAGCCAACGGCGACGACATCCGCAGCGCCAGTGAAGGCCGCCAGCTTTTCCTCGCACTCGGTCACTTCGGGCCCACCGATGAAACGGCCATGATCGAGAATGTCGATCCAGCGCTGTTCCAGGGCCGGTCGGATTGAAGCTTGCTGGGTCTTCAAATCGAAGAGCTGAATGGGCGCGTCTTCGGGAAGCTCGATCAGGGCGGCGGACTGAGACGGGGCATAGGCCATGGATTAGGCTCCAATCGTGTGAAGGGCAGAAAGTTCGGCCTGCTCGGCCATGTGGACCGCAAGCGCAGCTTCGCGGCCCGGGACAGCGCACGCGCGCTCACCAAGCGCAGCGGCAAAGAAGGCCTCATCAGCGGCGCCGAGCGGGTCGGGAAGGGTTTCGGACACGTCGAGCTTGATCTCAAACGGGGTTGAGTTGTCGATCTCGCGGGTCAGGAAATTGATCGCCAATGTGCCGGACGGATAGGTCAGAACCATCCGGCGGTCGCGCTCGCTGTGACAGCGGCTGGCCGTGACTTCGGCTTGACCGAAGGCGAAGTTAAGTTGGGCGGTAGATTCGTCGATATGATCGGTGTGAGCGCTGCGGCCAGTAGCCTCGACGCTGACGGCGGGGCCCATCAGCTTGCCGACCAAATCGAGGTCATGGGTCATCAGATCCCAGATGACAGACACGTCCCCTGCGCGGCCATCCGGCGCCGGTGGACCCATGCGCCAGGCTTCGATCCTTGTGGGTGCTTCGGGAATATCGAACAGACCCATCGCCTCCATCACGAACCGTTCCTGATGACCGACTTGCAGGACGACGCCCTTATCGTCGGCGAGCGCGGCGAGTTCATCGGCGGCATGGCCAGTTAAGGCGAGCGGCTTCTCGACCATGACATGGCATCCGGCGTGCAGCGCGCTGCGGACCACGGCTTCATGATAGGTCGCTGGGCAGGCCACGATGACGGCGTCGACAGCTGCAAACAAGGCCGCCTGATCGGAAAACGCCTCGACGCCATGCTTATCGGCAAGTTCGACACACCGGCCCTGATCCGGATCAAACAGACCCACAAACTCGGTTCGGTCGGACGCAGCAATCTTGCCGGCATGATAGCCGCCAAAGACGCCAGCACCGATCAGGCCGGTCTTCAAATTTGCCATGTGTCCACTCCACTCTTGAGCCGCTCATCGCATTTCCCGTCCTTCACATGCAACTGAACATGTCTGCTGCAGCCATCAAAAGGCATTGCGAATTCTTACAACGCCCCTCTTTGCTTCCCACGCGGAAGCATCCAAATATGAGGACAAAGAGCAGAGAAGGACTCATCAATGTCGACCCTCACATCAAATGACTGGACCCTTGCCAAACGCCCTGTTGGCGAACCGCAAGCCGACGATTTTGCTATGGTTTCAAACGAAGCCCCTACCCCAGCTGCGGGCGAGATTCAGGTGCGTAACTCCTGGATGTCCGTCGACCCTTATATGCGCGGCCGGATGTATGATAGCGAAAGCTATGTTCCGCCGTTCCAGATAGGCGAAGTGCTGCAAGGCGGTGCCGTCGGGCGCGTCACGGCGTCTAACCACCCGGATTATGCCGAAGGTGATCTGGTACAATCCATGGCGGGCTGGCGCGAAGCATGGACCGCTACCCCGGAAGCCGTGATGGCCCAGAAGCTGCCCGGCGACACCGGCCTGCCGGATAGCGCCTTTCTCGGCATTGTCGGTATGCCGGGCCTCACCGCTTATGCCGGTATTCTGCGTGTGGCTGAGCTGAAGGAAGGCGACGTTGTGTTCGTCTCTGGCGCAGCCGGCGCGGTCGGTTCGGCTGTCGTCCAGATCGCCAAGATCAAAGGCTGCACCGTGATCGGATCAGCGGGCGGCGCTGAAAAGTGCGCGCTGGTCAAATCGCTCGGCGCCGATGAGTGCATCGATTACCGCGCTGCCGGAGGCTATGACGGCCTGCTCGCCGCGCTGAAAGCGGCTGCGCCAAAAGGCATCGACGTCTATTTCGACAATGTTGGCGGTGACCATCTGGAAGCTGCCATCGAATGTTCGCGACCAATGGGACGTATGGCCATTTGCGGCATGATTTCCCAGTATAATGACACGGAGCCACGCCCGGGTCCGCGCAACATGATCCAGATTGTCGGTAAGCAACTGCAAATCCGCGGCTTCATCGTTTCGACCCATGCGGACATGCTGCCAGACTTCCAGCGCGACATGGCCGGCTGGATCCTTGGCGGGCAAATGAAGTTCGAAGAGACCGTGATGGAAGGCATCGAAAACGCGCCAAACGCGTTTATGGGGCTGTTTTCAGGTCAGAATAAGGGCAAGATGCTGGTCAAGCTGAGCTAAGACCGAACCATTAGAAAGCCAGACGCTTATGCGCCAGTCCGTTTTCGACTTCATCGATAATCTCGACACTTTGCTGGCGGTGATTATCGGTGCGGTCCTGGCAACGGGCGGCGCGATGATTGCCGAGCTGGTCCAGGACCGGCTCGGCCAGAAGCGTAAAGAACGGGATGCCGCCCGCTTTTTCGGAGAAATCCTATCTTCAGTTGATCGCATTCTCGACCGCGCGATTGCCTCGATGGAATTGGGCGAACGCTGGGGCGACGTGACATTGCGGCTGTTTCGAACGGCCCTCAATGAAGCGGCGATCTATGAACGCAATCGCGAGCGCCTGTTCGAGCTTCGCGATATGGATCTGCGCACCGATATTCACATCCATTTCCTGACCGAAATGGTGCCGCTGGTCGCCCTGAACGAAGACTCCGGGGACATCGCAGCGATAGAAAAAGAGTTGAAGCACGCCGAGGCACTCAGCGAAATGAAACGGTCCATTCTCGAAGAGGAGTTGGAACGAAAGCGCGAAACGCGCGAGGGCGCGCTGAATGCCATCATCGCCGAGCACGCCAAGACCGAAGCGATTTGCAAACGACTGGAACCCCTGGCTGGCGTCATGTTTGACACATGACCGCGCTCTTTGATGCTTACATCATTGTCGACTGGAGCGCCGCGGCTAAACCCGCAACCGACGCGAACTCAATCTGGATCGGGGTACTGACCCGCGGCGAGCAAACCGTTGCGACCTTCAATCCGCCTACCCGTCTTGAGGCGCGGCATCAAATTCTCACGCTAGCAAATGAGTTCATCCTTCGCGGTCAGCGGATCTTGATCGGGTTTGACTTTGCCCTCGGCTATCCATCAGGCACGGCCCGCGCCCTCGGGCTCGATTTAAAAGAAGCGGCGCCCTGGCGCGCCATCCACGATTATCTCGCGGCGCATGTGATTGAGCACGAGGACAATCATAATGATCGCTTCGCGCTCGCCGCGGACATGAATGCGGCAATCTCGGGTGGGGCGCATCCGTTCTGGGGCGCACCACCGGCAAAAGCCTGCTCGACGCTGAACACCAAGAAGGGCGATTTCACGCGCGCAGACTCCTTGCCCGAGCACCGGCTTGCCGAACGCTGGATCCGGTCGAACTTCAAGGCCAATCCGAAGACGGTCTGGCAGCTCCTCGGCGCGGGCGCCGTCGGCTCACAATCGCTGCTCGGGATCGCGACTGTCGCCTGGCTGCGCGAGAAAATATCGGGCGCAAGGCTCTGGCCGTTCGAAACGGGGCCCGGAACAATGACGAAACAACGCCTCGAAAACACCTCGTGCTTGCTGGCTGAGATCTATCCAAGCACCGTTTCTATCATGCCTGAAACTGGAGAAATCCTCGATCAGGCACAGGTCAAAACGCTCTCCAAACACCTCGAATCGCTCGATTCGGCCGGAATCCTCGGTGGCACCTTCGATTTCCCGGATTCAATTTCTGATGGAGAAATTCACAAAATAATCGCCGAAGAAGGGTGGATTTTGGCAAAATAACGCTGAATCGCCCGTATTTATTGGGTTTACGGGATTCACGGCCCATTCGAATCATGAACAATGACCCTCAACGGCAACTAGGGCCGTTGAACTAAGGGAGAGCCCAATGAACAAGGGTGAACTGACCAAAGCAGTTGCAGAAGCAGCAGACATGTCTCAGGCCGATGCTGGCCGTGCTGTGGACGCTGTCTTTGATTCAATCTCAGGCGCGGTGAAGAGCCGTGACTCTGTAGCAATTGCCGGTTTCGGTACTTTCGTTGCGAAAACTCGCGGCGCTCGTGAAGGTCGCAACCCAGCGACTGGCGAAACCATCCAGATCAAAGAAAAAACCTCTGCTGCTTTCAGACCAGCTTCGGCTCTGAAAGACATCTAAGGTCACTCGCGAAAGCGATCCTTTTAAACGGCGTGTCGCACTTCGCGGCGCGCCGTTTTCCATTCCAGCAGTCCCCATTGCAGGACCCCCACGATAAACAGCGTGATCGTGATCGCCTCCATCATCCCTTGAGCGCCGCGTCCCATATCGACCGCCATGACGTAGCAAAGCGGAATCATCAAAACGAAGAATGAAACAAGGTGGATGGCCGAGGGGATCCAGACGATCCCTTGTGCTCTGAGTGCCATAGACGCCGTTGCCTGCAACCCATCGAAGGTCGTCGCCAAGGCGGCATAGATCAACATAGCGGCAATCGCCGGCGCCAGCATCGTGCCGTCAATGCTCGCTTCCGAATTGACGAGCAGCAGAGCAACACCGTCTTTGAACACGTAAATCAGAACCGCGAGGAATGTGCCGAGGACAAAGGTCGCCGCCACACCCAACCTGGAGGCATCCTTTACGCCCTCGAAATCACCGCGCCCGACATGTTCAGCCACGCGTACACTGGTCGCGGTGCCGATGCCGAGGAAGAACATGAACGTAAAGCCCATGACCTGAACGGAGTAGCCATAGATCGCGTTGACCGCGACGGTCACAAAAGCGGCAATCGTATAGGTGAGGTTAAACCCGCCCCATTCTGCAACGTTAGAGATGGCGGTACCGCCGCCCACTGTCATCTGGCGTTTGCCCTCATCTGCCGGGCCTGGTTCAGAAGGTTTCAGCGCTGGCGTCAGCCAGATCACAAAACCGATCAAAGCCAGAGTAATCGCCCAGCGCGAGCCAACCGTTGCGAAGGCGACGCCCTCCCCGCCCATTTGCGGCATACCCCACCAACCGAGCACCAGAGCGAGGTCGATGATCAGATTGACGCCCACTCCCAAATAAGACGTGATCGTTACAATCAGCGGCCGCCGCAGCGCTTCCAGATAATAAGAACAAACCGTCGACATCATGAATCCCAGCAGGCTCAGCGACAGGATCTGCGTGATCAGCGCCGTTTCCGCCGCAAACTCCTCAGGCGTCATGGACGCGCTGATATTCTCATTCGGGTTGAGCTCAACAAACAGCAAGTGAAACAGCGGCGAGGCCACCAGATACACGATCGCTGATACGGCGAGCCCGATCAGCACGGCCCAGCCCATGCCGCGCCGGAAGATCCGGCCGGACAGGTGTTCTTCGCCGCGGCCAACCAGTTCCGAGGTCAGGACTTGCACCCCGAGCAGGATGCCCATCCCAAATCCGAGCGTCACGCCGATCGGGAGCCAGGAATTCAGGATGAAGGCCAGCTCATGCTCCTGACCTTTCACCTGGCCGAGCACGATCGCATCCGTCAGGCCCATCAACATCCACGACAAGCGTGAGATCGCGATCGGCCCTGACAGCCGCAAGAGGTCTAGAATTTCAGAGGCCCGCGCCCAGGCGGGCCATGCCCGCTGGGTCATGGTTAAACGTCCTGATTATCCAGCTACGCGAGATGGCATGGGGGAAACGTCCTTAAACTCCAGGAGCTTCTCGGCGATCAGGAAAGCAAGTTCAAGTGCTTGTTCGCCATTTAGGCGAGGATCGCAATGAGTGTGGTATCTGGATGACAGGTCTGCTTCCGAGATGGCCTGCGCGCCGCCAATACATTCGGTGACATCCTGGCCGGTCATTTCAAAATGAACGCCGCCCGGGACACAGCCCTCCGCATTGAGCACATCGATGAAGCCACGAACTTCGGTCAGGATGCGGTCCACTGGCCGCGTCTTGTATCCAGAGTCCGTTTTCAGCGTGTTGCCGTGCATCGGATCGCACGACCAGACAACGGTATGTCCGCTCTCTTTCACCGCCCGCGCCAGAGGCACAAGGCCGTCAGCAACGCCATCGGCGCCAAAGCGGGAAATCAAGGTAATCCGCCCGGCTTCGTTCTCTGGGTTCAGTGTCTCGATGATGCGCAGCAACTCGTCTGCTTCGAGGCCCGGCCCGCATTTCATGCCGATCGGGTTTTTCACGCCTTTGCAGAATTCAACATGGGCATGATCGACCTGACGCGTGCGGTGACCGATCCACAGCATGTGCGCGGAGGTGTCGTACCAATCGCCCGAGGTGGAATCGATCCGGGTCATTGCCTCTTCATAGCCAAGCAGGAGCGCTTCGTGTGAAGTGAACACCTCTACCTGCGCCATTTGCGGGACTTCCTGCGAAGTCACGCCGCAAGCGCGCATGAAATCGAGCGCATCGCTGATCTTGTCCGCCATTTCGCGATACCGTTCGCCGAGCGGCGAGCGATCGACAAAGCCAAGCATCCATTGGTGCACATTGGCGAGGTCGGCATAACCGCCGCGAGAAAACGCGCGAACCAGGTTCAGAGTCGAAGCCGACTGGGAGTAGGCTCTGATCAAGCGCTCCGGATCCGGCATGCGGTCTTCTTCCGTGAAGGCCATGCCGTTGATATTGTCACCGCGATAAGACGGCAGCGTAACGCCATCGATCTCTTCAACAGGCGATGAGCGCGGCTTACCGAATTGGCCGGCCAGACGGCCGACTTTGACCACGGGCTTGGACGCCGCATAGGTCAGCACAACCGCCATTTGCAGCAGGACTCGAAGCGTATCGCGGATATTGTCCGCGCTGAATTCCTTGAAGCTCTCAGCGCAATCACCGCCTTGGAGCAGAAACGCATCACCCGCGGCAACGCTCGCCAGACGCTGCTTCAGCGTGCGAACCTCGCCCGCAAAAACAAGCGGCGGAAACGCAGCCAGACGCTGCTCGACATCTTTCAGGTGGTCGAGGTCCGGATAGTCTTCCGGAATGTGCTTTGCCGGGCGTGAGCGCCAGCTGCTGGGCGTCCAGGTCATGGGTATCTCCTTAAGGTCGCGCTTTATGCACAGGCAATGTCACACAATCAAGCTTTACCCTGCCGATATGACATGAAATTGTGGCCTTCAAAGAATACGGATAGTAGCGCAGAAAACCTCCCAGCTGGATGCTTCGTAAATGTCGCAACTTTTTATTGCCCACGGCCATCGCGATGTAGATCCGCTTCTGCAAGTGCACGAAGCGATGCGCAGAGCCTCGGTGCCGACTTGGTATACGCCCGCTGGCAGCAAGGATTTCGAGCCGGACTCCGTCAGAGCCGCGATTGATGACGCGTTCGGCATGGTGGTGCTGGTCTCAGCCTCCTCGATCCGCTCAAAAGCGGTCCAGGAGCAGCTGCAAATCGCGCATGAGCGGGGGCTCAAACTGTTCCCAATCCGAGCTGATAATGCCCGCCTGTCCAAACAGTTCAAAACCATTCTGGCAGATCAGCTGACCGACTCCCTGAATGATGAAGGCGCCCTCGATCGACTGGTGCAGCAGGTGAAGGATCGTTACGAGCGGCGCTGCCCGGTCATCTCGGTGATGAATCTCAAGGGCGGCGTGGGCAAAACGACGGTCAGCAGTCAGGTGTTCGGCACCTGGCAGTCCAGCCTTGGCGGCCGCACACTGCTGATTGATCTCGATCCGCAATACAATCTCACCCAAACCTTCTTCGATATGGAGCATGCGGACGCCAGCTCTGCGCGCGACAAATCAGTGATCTCGCTGTTTGAGCGTTCGCGCCTGCACGCTTACGATACGATTTCACCATCTGAGAGCTGGTCAGAGATCAATACAGACCCCTTTGAACCTGCTGAACGCGAAGTGATCACCCACGATATTCTGTCAGGCGAGAACGCGCCGGGCGGACGATTTGATCTGATCTCCGGGCAGTTTGAGATCTCAAAATATGCCTTTGCCAAAGGACCGGAAGCCCTCGCGCTGGTCGGCTCGAACTTCCGCCGCATGATCGACTATTATCGCAGCGAATACGATCTGATCATCTTCGATACCAATCCCAATGCCACCTTCCTCACCCGTTGCGCTCTGGAAGCAGCGGACCGGGTGCTGGCGCCGATGCATGCAGATGTCTACTCACTGCGCGGCGTGAAACTGTTGAATCAGGTCATGAAGGAACAGATCAGCGATGAGAAACGACCGGATCTCTCAATCCTGTTCAATGCCGTCGGACGCTCGGAGCAGTCAAATTTTGAAGCGGATGCCCGCAATGGCGCGTTCAATGCGCAGGCCGGGTTTGATCTCGACGGTGCCTTGCTGAGCTCGGCTCTGCCCCGGTCCGGACATCTCAACGTGAAGACACCGGAGCCCGAGGCCGCGCCGTGGAAACAGCTCGTTATTCACAATGGCCGCGGCGGCGGCTTGAAACGTATGCGCGAAACGCTGAAAGGCATCGCCGCAGAGCTGAAACACCTGATCGACGCCTGACCTATTGCAGCGTGTCTAACTGCACCAGCTCGAACGTCCCAACATTCTCCGCGACTTCAACATTGAAAATACCGCGGGCGCTCGGCGCGCCGGTCATTTCAATACGAAATACGGTGTTGGCGCTCTCCGACGGGACAATCTCGACTTTGTCGACAAGCGCCCGCGTCGGTCTGGCGTCATAAACGGCGCCAATTGCAAACTGCTCCATCGCCGAATAGTCCTGCAAGACAGTCGGCGCCGGCTCGCTGTGGTGACAGCTCGTCAAAGCCAGTCCAGCCAGACTCAATGCAATAAGTGTGTGTTTCATAATGCGTCCTCCATGGGGCGCACCCTATCACTCTGGCGGCGAGACTTCACGCGGCGAATTTAAGGCAGATGCCTGAAACACCATGCGGATCAGGCAGACCTGCAGTCCCAACACCACAAACAGCGCCGGCAGCCCGCCGACATTCGATAGCATTCGTACGCCGTCAATACCGCTGAAGGCGACCATGATCCAGGCCATGAGGCAAAGCAGAATGACCCAGATGATTTTCAGACGCGGCGCACTCGGCTCAGTTTCGTCCGCTTCGGTCATCGGCTGATCATGCGTCTTGCAGATCTGCGAGATCGCCTCGGTATTGCTGTCGGCCGCCGTAACATAGGAAATGAAGGAGAGGATCAGCACCACCGGGATCAGCAATCCCGTCAGCGGTATATAGTCGAGCGCGCGGAACATGACGCCTTCCGGTCCAACCGTATCCAGCGTCGTCTTCAAGACGCCGTCTTGAGCCAGATCGGTTTCCATCGCGAATACGCCAAACACGCTCATCCAGAGCATTGAGAACAGCGCCGGCAGGATGAGATTGACCAGCACAAAGGCCCGCACGGTATAACCGCGCGCAATCCGCCCGAGGAACATGGCCGTCACTGGCGCCCAGGCGAGCCAATTGGCAAAGTAAAATGTCGTCCAGCTCTTCGCCCACTCGCCATCGTCACTCGCTGCGCCGATGATCAGGGACCGATCCAGAAACTCTCCCGCATAAGACAGGGCCGCCTGACTGCCCTGAGCGAAAATCTCTCGCGTCGGGCCGAAGATGATGATCACGGTGACAAAAACAAAGAAGAACCACGTGTTCACCACGGACAGGACGCGAATGCCCCGCATCAGCCCGGTAAGCGAGCTGATCAGGACGATCACGCCGATCGCCAAAGCCACCAGCGCTAGCAAAACCGGCCCGTTTTGCAGGCCCGTCAGATCCGCCACGCCGCCCGAAAGGAGCAGCATGCCCGCGCCCAGCGAAGCGGCCATGCCCATGATCAGCGCTAAAAGAATGGCAGCGTCCAGAAAGGCGGCAAGCGCTGCCGGTAGTGGTCGACCGAGCAAGGCTACGAAGGGGCCTGACACCGAATAAGGCTTGCCCAGATTGTGATAAGCGAGTGCGAAAGTCAGCGCCGCGACCGTGTAAATCGCGTAAGGCGAAATCGCCCAGTTCATAAACAGGGTTACCAGGCTGAACGCTTTCGCCTCCGCGCTGCCTGCCGCGATGCCACGCTCTGCGGCGCCCGGTTCGTATAGATGATACATCGGCTCCGCCATCGCCCAGAACAGGATTCCGATGGCGATCGTGGTGCACAGCGTGATCGAAAACCAGCTCCAGGGCTGTAGCGTCCGCTGTGCCCCTGCTCCACCAATCGTGACCTTGCCGAGCGGTGAGATCATGACGCCAAAACTGGTCAGGACGAAGCCGAACACGGCCCAGGAAATGACGCTGGAGAAAGTCGCCAGAATCCAGTCGTTCAGAAGTTTGGCAAACGCAAAAAATCCGTCCAGATCGATCAGGCTCATCACTGCCGCAGCAATGAAAATCGACATGGGAGCAAAAATGACGAAAGGGCGCAGCGATGTTTCGCGCGCCCTTATCTGTTGGATCAGGTCAGCCAAGATCTACCCGTCCAGGCCTTCTGGCTCACCAACGATGACGAAGGTAAAATTGTCCGGGCTCAAAAACTCTTGTGCGACGCGATTGACGTCTTCCAGCGTTACCGCCTCGACCATGGCATTACGCTTGTCGAAGAAGTCGACCGGTAACCCATCCAGGCGAACGCCCATCATGTTGCCGGCAATCTTGGCGTTGGAATCAAAACCCAGTGGATACGATCCAGTCAGGTAGGATTTGGCATCGGCGAGTTCTTGCTCGGTCATCCCCTCTTCGACCATCTTGGTCATATTGGCTTTAATACCAGCGATAAATTCGCCTGCGCTTTCATTCTTGGTCTGGCCACCACCGGTCCAGAGCTGCAGTTTGTCGCCCGCGCTGACGGAAGTGTAGACGCCATAGGTCAGGCCCTTCTCGACGCGCAGATCCTGCATCAGTCGGCTCTCAAATCCGCCACCGCCAAATGTGTAATTGAGGACCACGGCGGTATAGAAATCCGGATCTTCGCGGGTCATGGCAGGCGCAGCAAAGGTCACAAGGCTCTGCGGCTGGGGCAGGCTGACAATCAGCGGATCAGCGACCGCCTCGCCCAGCGCGACGGTGTCAGGTTCAGGTGTCTCACTGCGTTCCGGCAGACCGGCGACCGCTGCGTCGATCAAAGGGGCCAATTCCTGCGGAGAGATGGCGCCGACCGCTGTTACCAACATCCCTTCGCGAACCATGAGCAGGTCCTTTTGCGCGCGCATCGCGTCCTGCGTGATGGCAGCCAGGCTTTCCGCGCTGGTATTGCGGGCATAGGGATGGTCCGGATAAAGCGCATCAATCCGTGCGCGACGTGCGAGATATTGAGCATTGGTCTCGCGCGTCTGCAGGCTGACCTCCTGTTCGCGCTGATAACGCTCGAACGGGCCGTCATCGAAGCGCGGTTCGGCAAAGGCAAGCGCGATCATTTCGAAGGAGCCGGCCGCATTGTCGGTCAGCATGGACGAGTTGCAGTAGGTGCTTTCGTTCGAGGTGCCACAGGAGAAGCTCATATTCAGCTCTTCCATACGCTTGAAAAAGGCTTGCGCATCGAGGTCGCCGGCGCCTTCATTCATGTGATAGACCATCGCATTGGACAGGCCTTCCATACCCTCAGGATCGTTGGTGCGCCCAGCCTGCCAGGCCATACGCAGCGACAGGATCGGGATAGACGGCTCTTCGACCAGCCAGACGGAGATCCCACCCGGCGTGACGAATTGCTGGATCGTCGCGAACTCGCCATCGTGGACTGTCACAGCGAGTGCGTCAGGGGCTTCGCTGACGGCTTCTCCAGTTTCGCTGACAACCGGATCAGCGGAAGGCTGATCGATGATCGCAGTCGTGCACGCGGACAGCATCAATGCCAGCGCCGCGCCGCTCAAGAACATGGTCGACTTCATGATTAAAGCTCCCCTTGTGCGGGCAGCAACTGCGCCTCGATATAGTGATTATCCTCGGCGAACACTTTACGGACTGCGGCCAGCGCCTGTTCAGTAGTGACCGACCTGACGTCGTCTGGATAACTGAGCAGGTCTTCAATATCGCCGCCTATGGCGAGCCAGCTGCCGAACAGGTTGGCCATGCTTTGCTGGCTGTCGCGTGCGTAGATCGCTTCTGCGGCCAGCGAATTACGAACCCGCTCGACATCTTCGTCAGCAAAGCCCGCTTCAAGCAAGCTGGAAAGCTCCGCCGTCACGGCCGCTTCCATATCCTCCATGGAGACGCCGGGGCTCGGTGTCGCGTAAAGCACTGCAGGGCCTTCATCATGCAGACCGGTCCAGGCGAAGGTCCCGGCATTTACGGCAATCTTCTGGTCTTCCACGAGCGCCACATAGAGCAGGCTGGTATTGCCGCCACCCAGCACCTCGAGCCCGACTTCAAGCGCGAGGGCGAACTCCTTGTCGCGTTTCTGGCTGGTGCCATTGAAGTATCGATACCAGACCGGCTGCCGAACTTTCGGGTCGCTATGCGTGATTTCCATAGTTTCGCTGAGCGGCGCAACATCGGTCCATTTGCGGGTGCCATCGACGAGGCCTGACGGCTGGATTTGGCCATAGTGCTGCTCGGCCAGGGTTTTCACTTCTTCGCCTGTCACGTCTCCAGCAACCACGAGAATGGCATTCTCTGGCGAGTAGAACTTCTTGTAGAAATCAATCCCGTCCTGCGGCGACAACGCTTCGACTTCATCCATCCGGCCGATCACAGTGATTTCGTAAGGGTGACCCTTCCAAAACTCAGCCAAGACTTTTTCACGCAAGACCGCGTTCGGGCTGTTTTCAAGCGTCTGGCGGCGTTCTTCGCGCACAACATCGCGCTCAGTGATGAAGCTGCCTTCTGGGTCCTCATCGATGATGAGATCGGTCATCCGCTCGGCTTCCAATTCCATCATCTTGCCAAGATGCTGCTTCGCCACACGCTCATAATAGGCGGTATAATCCCAGCTGGTGAACGCGTTGAGCTGCCCGCCAAGCCTGGAAATGATGGAGTCGAACTCGCCATCGGCAATGTCATCGGTCTCTTTGAACATGACATGCTCAAACAGGTGCGCGATGCCTGATTTGCCAGGATCTTCATCCGCTGCGCCGACTTTGTACCAGACCATGTGCGTGACTACTGGTGCGCGGTGGTCAGGAAGCACGACGACATCCATGCCGTTTTCGAGGGTAAAGGTCTCAGGCGCCCAGGCGTCAGACGTGTCGTCTGCGTATGCAGCGCCGCTGAGCGCAATCGCAGCGGTCAGCCCGCCGGATATCCAATGTTTCATGTTCATCTCCGCGTGCTGTCGTTTTTCATAATGTGTGGACTTACGTGCCCGGTAGCTTCAGACGTTCGCCGCTGCCGCGCTCAATTGTGACGTCTTCGCCGCCTGTTGCGCTGTCGGCTGGTACCTCTTCATCGCTATTCCAGAACAAGACGCGATCGGCGATGCTTGGTGATTTGCGAATGGTCTTGGCTTGTTCCCAATCGACCCGCTGGCGAATAACCGGACTGACGGCATTGGCACCTGCAGCGGCCACCAGTGCGCGCTCAACCGCGCTCGCATCCTGGCCAATATCGGTGCCGAAAGCCGAAGCGGTGCCTGCCCGTTCGGCGTCGACTTCAAAGGGTTCAGACTGACCGGCTTGCGGCGGACGCAGGCTGTATTCTGGTGGCACCACCAGCGGTGCTTTCTTCACGACCCGAAACTCGTCAGGCGTGTTGGTGCCGCCAAGGCTCGCGCATCCTGTTACCAGGGTCAGCGCCAGACCGGTTGAAATGATCAGAGCTGTTTTCTTCATGGCGTCCTCGCCTAATCCTCATTTACGGCCCCAGCCGCTTTCTCTTGTCGCGACATTAGGAACTGATCCACAAAGAGCAAGACTGCTCCTACAGAAATCGCCGCGTCGGCAACGTTGAACACATAATTGAAAAAATATGGCCGGAAGATGCCGCTAAAGTCGAGAAAGTCGACAACGGCGCCAAACCGAACGCGATCTATGACATTGCCAAAAGCGCCGCCAATCACCAAAGCGAGCGCGAGCCCGGTAAACCGGCGCGCCGCGCGATAGAGCCAAATCGAAAAGCCAATCGCGATCGCCGTCGTCAAAGCGACCAGCAGCCAGCGCATAATGCCTTCTGATTGCCCGATCCCGAAACTGACCCCGCGGTTCCAGACCATGGTCAGGTCAAAAAAGGACAAGACCTCGATCTGGCCGCACCTCTGGGTCTGATCGAGGCATCCAAGCGCATTGAATCTAGGTTCGTTCAGCACAGCCGCTTTCGACCATTGGTCCAGGATCACGATGACCGGAACCATGAAAAAGAAGGCGAAACGCAAGCGCTCAGTCATACTATCCTCTGACCTCGCGGATAGCAGCGGCATCGCGCGGGGTCACATCCGGAAACTCCGGATCCGCGGTCGCCGGATCGAAATACTTCCAGCTTCGCGCGCACTTGATCCCCTCTGCCTGTCCGGGCAGCGCAGCAACGCTGGCTTCGTCAGGCAAGCGGAAGGCCTCCGCGGGTGCTGGGCCAGCGACCAGTTCGGCTTGCGAGGTGATGAAGATATCTTCGGCCACTTCGCCTTCATACGCCGCCAACAGGTCCGGATCGTCGATGAAGACTTTCGGCGCTGCTTCCAGCGAAGAACCGATCCGCTTCTCGCGGCGTTCAATCTCGATTGCGCCGGTCACCACGCGGCGGACGCGGAAGATCTTGTCCCAGCGCTCAGCGAGATCGTCATCCTTCCAATCCAGCGGCGTTTCCGGGAATTGCAGCAAATGTACGCTGTCGGCACGATCCGCAAACGGGCTCATCAGGAAGGTCTCCTCCGTGGTGAACGGCATGATCGGGGCCAGCCACGCGACCAGTCGCTCCAGGATTGCTGCCATCACAGTGCGGGCGGACCGACGACGAATGTCGCTCGGGGCGTCGCAGTAAAGGCTGTCCTTGCGAATATCGAAATAGACAGCCGAC
This sequence comes from Henriciella sp., assembly GCA_013214545.1. Classification (GTDB taxonomy): domain Bacteria; phylum Pseudomonadota; class Alphaproteobacteria; order Caulobacterales; family Hyphomonadaceae; genus Henriciella. The sequence continues at coordinate 63,611 of JABSQB010000008.1, read as the reverse complement.
AAGTCTACCGAGCAGAAGTTGAGCAATGCGGCCATGATCCGTTTGAAATCATGCTCTTCATAGGCTTTGCGCACCAGGTCATCGAGCTCCGCCAAGCGATGCAGCACCCAGGTCTCCAGGCTCGGCATTTCAACCGGCAGCACTGATTCATCAGCGGAGTAACCGTCGAGCGCTCCGAGAAGGTAACGCATGGTGTTGCGCAGGCGGCGATAATTCTCGACCGCGCCTTTGATGATCTCATCGGAGATACGCAGGTCCTCGGTATAGTCAGCGCTCGCGGTCCATAGGCGCAGGATTTCGATGCCATACTGATTGGCAAAATCCTTAGGATCGATCGTGTTGCCGATCGACTTGGACATTTTCTTACCTTCGCCGTCGACAATCATGCCGTGCGTGACGACCTGTTTGAACGGCGCCATACCGCGGGTCGCGCAGCTTTCCAGCAAGGAAGACTGGAACCAGCCGCGATGCTGGTCAGAGCCTTCCATGTAGACATCGGCCACCCCGGTTGCATCATCGATGATGCCGCGATCGCGGAGCGCAAAGGCATGCGTGGTGCCGGAATCGAACCAGACGTCGAGTACGTCATTGACCTTCTCCCAACCGGTCGGATCATCGAGGAAGTCGCTGACCTCAGCTGAGAACCAGCCTTCGACGCCTTCCTGGCGAATCTTGTCGAGGATGCGCTGATTGACGGCCTTGGCCTGGTCTTCTGGCAGCGCGGCGGTGTGCGGTTCGCCTTTTTCATTGACCAGCAGCGTGATCGGCACGCCCCAATTGCGCTGGCGGGAAATCAGCCAGTCGGGGCGATCGGCGACCATGGCTTTCAGTCGGTTATAGCCGGTCGGCGGCACGAATTTGGTTTGTTCAATGCCTTCGAGCGCCATTTCACGAAGCGGGCGCGAACCATCCTTGCCGGGCGTGTCCATGGCGATGAACCATTGCGGGGTCGCGCGCCGGATCACTGGGGCTTTGGAGCGCCAGGAATGGGCATCCCGAATCTCTGTCATGCCGCGCGCGAGTAGATTGCCGCTCTCGGCGAGCAGACGAATGACTTCCGGATTGGCTTTGCCGGGCTGCCCACGCTTCTTCCCAGACGTGCGGATGATATCGAGCCCGCGCAGAGCTTCGGGCACGTCATCGGTATAGCAGCCGTCGGGATCGACGATCTGGCGGATCTGCTGCGTCGTGCGGCCTGACTCGACCCAAACATTGAAGTCATCTTCACCGTGCGCGGGCGCCGTGTGGACGAATCCTGTCCCGGCATCGTCGGTGACGTGATCACCTGCGAGCAGTGGGATGTCGTGTTGGAAGAAAGGATCGAGTTCTGCGAGCGGATGCGTCAAAACAAGATGTTGGACGATTTCTTCCACAGGAAGGTCGATAACTTGACGATACTTGGTCGCTTTCGCACCGTTCATCACCTCCTCCACGCGGGCATCAGCGATGATTAGGAGCTCCCCTTCTTTCACATAAGGTGCGAACCCAAGCTCCTCAGCCGACATGACTTCTTCGACCTCATACAATGAATATTGAATGCCGGAACTAAAGCTCACAGCCTGGTTGGCCGGGATCGTCCATGGCGTGGTGGTCCAGATCACAACGCTCGCATGCTCAACGCCATCGTAGTGTCCTGAGGTGTCTATCGAGGTGGGGTCTTTGTAAGTTCTGCTGACGTTCACCGGAAACTTCACCCAGATCACCGGCACCTTGCGGTCATGATACTCGACTTCCGCCTCGGCCAGAGCTGTGCGTTCCACTGGCGACCACATGACCGGCTTGGCGCCGCGGACCAGACGTCCGCCCATGGCGACGGCGAGGAACTCGCGCACGGTGGCGGCTTCGGACTCAAAGTTCATGGTCAGATAAGGATCGTCCCACTCGCCTTCGACGCCGCAGCGACGGAAGCCAGCTTTTTGAACCTCGATCCACTCAGCCGCGTATTCACGGCAAGCGCGGCGGAACTCGTCACCCGGGACGTCATCCTTAGTGCGGCCCTTGGAACGGAACTGCTCTTCGACTTTCCACTCGATCGGCAGGCCGTGACAGTCCCAGCCCGGCAGATAAGACGCATCGAAGCCCCGCATCTGGTGATTGCGGACAATGATATCCTTGATGATCTTGTTCATCGCGGTACCGAGATGGATCGGACCATTGGCGTAGGGTGGACCATCATGCAGGATGAACGGCTCGGCGTTGCGCGATTTTGCATCGGCACGGAAGCGCTCATACAGCTTCATCTCATCCCATTTCTCGATCCATTTCGGCTCGGCTTTCGGCAAGCCCCCGCGCATCGGGAAATCAGTCGTGGGAAGGAACAAAGTGTCCTTGTACGGGTTTTCTTGTTTTTTCGGTTTGTCAGTATCGGCCATTTGGACGTCTTCGGATCAGCGTGTGAAGAAAGGGCTAAGCAATAGATCCCCGGCCGCGAGCTCTAGCGTGAGCGGGCGACCGGGCCGCTAATTCGAATAATGGATATGATTGCTGCCCTGTTCATGACGCTCGCTTAGCAGGGCTCGCGGGCCCTGTCACTCGCCTTTAGGAGTCGCGCCTTGGCCTGTGGCGCTTGAGACGCAGAAACCGGCCTTGCTATTCTCCCGACTGCGCGGCCTGCTGGGTAATCTCTTGCAGCAAGGGCGGAACGGTTTGCGCCAGCGTCGCAATCTCGTGACGAACATGATCGAGGCGAACCCCGCCCTGCAGGGCAATGTAGCGGTCCATGATCAGGCGGTCATTCATGATATAGAGCCCGACCAGGTCAATTTGGCCCTCGACTGTGTTCAACAACTCCCAGGTCGTGCCGACGGGAATCGCATGAAGTGTCCCGATCAAAACGCCGGTACAAACATCGCGCTCATCACAGCGTTTGAGCAACAGGATGTATTCAAACCCATTGGGCATTCGCAAAGTCAGCCCGTTTTGCTCGGGCATTTCCTCTATCACGGTGTGCCCAAAGCTCGCCAGAAGCGCGCGCATCGCGGGCATATTGATCGCTGTAATTACACGTTCGCCGGGGATTTCAGACGACGACACAGGTTGGGCAAATGTATTAGAGGGGATTGAAAGGGTGAACACCGCCGCAGCGGCGATCCATCGGGTCAGCATTTATCGGCTCCTTCATCGAACTCTGTGTCACAGTTGAAATTCGATTCAGTCGCCCCCTAGTTCTTTGCGCTTAGCACGGATTTCGCGTCCGTCACATCCTGTTGCATCTGTACGACCATATCGTCGAGCGACTCGAATTTCAGTTCAGGCCGGAGGAAAGATACCAGCGCGACTTCCAATTGCTGGCCGTAAATGTCGCCGTCAAAATCGAAAATGAAGGTCTCGAGCAATGGATCGCGAATGCCGGTCGTGGGCGTCCGCCCGAAATTCGCAACACCGTCGCGCCAGGCTTCCCCGCCAGCCACACGGGCGCGGACGGCATAGACACCGTGGCGCGGATGAATGAGGTCGCCGAGATGCAGGTTGGCGGTCGGAAAGCCGATCGTGCGTCCGCGCTTCTCGCCATGTTCGACAACGCCATCGACAATCCAGTCATGACCGAGAATTTCAGCAGCTTTCTCAGGTTCACCCGCGATCAGCGCTTCGCGAATGGCTGTGGATGAGGCTTTTGTGCCGAGCGCTTCAATTTTCTCGATCACAGTCACGCCAAAACCCAGTGCACGGCCAAGCGATGACAGTCGTCCAGCATCGCCCATCCGTCCACGTCCGAAGCGGAAATCGAATCCGACCGTAACATGCGAGGCCCCGATCCCATCTTTCAGGACCTGCCGGGCGAAATCCTCATCCGTCATTGCGGCCATATCGGCATTGAAGGGCAGCTCATAAACTGCCTTGGCACCAAGCTCCATCAAGCGGGCATTGCGCCGAGCCGGGCGATAGATGCGAAACGGCGGGTCATCGGGGCGGAAGAATTGTCTCGGCGGTGGTTCAAACGTCGCGACACCCAGCGATCCACCAGCCGCAACCGCGCCCTCAATCACAGCGCGGTGGCCGGCATGCACGCCGTCAAAATTGCCCAAAGCGATGGAGAAGCCGCGCGCGGCCTCCGGAACGTCTTTATAATGGGCAATGACGGTCATTTAGGCGTCCCGGCTCGGCACCATGACCATGGCTTCGCCAGAGATCGCGGCTTTGCCATCGACGTTACATGAGACTTTCAAAGTAACGCGATTGCCGCGCTCTTTCATCTCGGTGACTTCAACTTTCACCGTCACATGCGAGCCGATATAGACCGGACGGCGAAAGCGCATGTTCAGACCGACGAAAATTGAACCAGGTCCAGGCAGATCATTGCCCAGGATGCCGGAAATGTAGCTCGCCGTCAGCGCGCCGTGCGCGATGCGCTGGCCGAACGCTGTCTGCTTGGCAAACTCTTCGTCCATGTGCAGCGGATTGCGGTCGCCAGACACTTCGGCGAAGAGTTCAATGTCTTTTTCAGTAATGACATGCTCGGTCTGATGGGTCATGCCCACCGACAGATCTTCGAACTTATAGCCGTCTTTGTAAGTCATTTCGGATCAATCTCCGTGTTTCGTTCACGGCCTGTTACAATGTGTTTCAGGTTTCGTCACCATGTGAGTTTCGGCAAAGCCCATTTTGCGGTCACCGCATACTCTGTCAGCAGGTCTGCGACTTCCTGCTCAAAGTTCGCGCCATGCTCTTTCAGGCCGGTGCCGACATAGAGGCCATCAAAGCCGCGGGAGAGCGCGCCTTTCATATCCGTAGCCGGGCTGTCACCGATGCAGAGCGTGCGCGAAGGCGAGGTTTCAACGCCGAGATCTGAGAGTTTGGTCAGGGCCAGATCATAAATCGGATCATGCGGTTTGCCGGGATAAATGACCTTGCCGCCCTCTTCTTCAAAAATCTGCGCCAAAGCGCCGGCGCACCAGAACAATTGATCACCAATCCGCACCCGGATGTCGGGATTGGCGCAAATCATCTCCATACCGCGATCAGCGGACTCCGCCAGGCGATCGCGATAATCGTCTGGGTGCTCATCCATTTGGTCTTCCAAACCGATGCAGAGGATGGTGTCGGAGGACTTCTCATCGCCAAATTGCAGGTCGAGGCCTTGATAGAGATAGCGGTCATGCTCCCAGCCTTCGCTCGGCGCCATCCGGTAGAACAGCTCGCCAGCGCGCGCGCCCAGCACTTCGCGGGTGGCATCGCCAGAGGTCACGCAATCATCAAACGCCTCCGGCGGTACACCCAGCGGATCGAAGTGCCGGATCGCATGCTCTTTCGGCACCGGTGCGTTGGTGATCAGGCAAACCGCCCCGCCCTGTTCGCGAAATCGCACCAGCGCTTCGCAGGCCTCTTCAAACGCGATGCGGCCATTATGAACGACGCCCCAGACATCACACAGGATGATGTCATACTGATCAGCGATGGTGGCGAGACCGCCCGGAAACTGTGGTTGAGTCATGCCTGCGACGTAGGCAGCACCGCTAGCGCCGTCAATGCGAGGAAAGCGATTAAGAGGCGCGCGCCGTCAACTGGCGAACGAGTTCGGCCGGCGGTTTGGTTTCTTCCATCAAGGATGACTTGATCGGACGCGGCGCCCCGAAAATGTGGCCCTGGCCGTATGGAATGCCAAACTCGAGGATCTCCACGACGCTGACTTCTTCTTCGATCTTCTCGGCAATCAGGGTGACGCCATAGCGAGAACAGACGGCCGCGACTTCTTCACCAGAGACTTTGCGGTCGACCGAAGACAGAGGACGCGGTCCAAACGGGTTGCGTAGCTGCTCGATCAGTTCGCCGCCATTGAACTTCACAAAACGGATCCCGGCATCTTGTAGCCGTGGCAGATCAATATCGATGGTCTCGGCGTGGTCGATCGAGAAGCGGAAACCGAGTGCGGTCAGGCGCTCCATGGCTTCGCGCATCTGACGCGAGCGGTGCTCAAACCGGCTGGCCCGAATCTCAAAGATCAGCGCACCGGCGAGATCGCGGTTCTGCTCCATATGGCTGAGGAAGAATGGGAAGAAATGCGGGTCTTCGAGTGAATATGAAGAGACATTACAAAACACCCCAACCCGGCGGTCGCGCGCAGCAAGTCGGCGAACCACCTCAACCGAGCGATACAGCATCATATTGTCGATCACGCCGAGCAAATTGGCGCGTCGGGCCGCATCAAGGAAATCAGCTGGCAGGATCAGCGATCCATCTGGTCCGCGCAGACGCGTATAACCTTCATAGAACGAAACGCGGCGCTGCGGGAGCGAAACGATGGGCTGCAAGTGCAGGTCCACTCGGCCATCTTGAAGCGCTTCTTTCACAGCCCGCAGCAATGCGTCTTCCTGCGGCGCAACTTCGCCCGTGGTTTCCGCGTCGGCGAGCTTGGTTTCGAAGCTGCGGGACAAGCGTTCAATCAGTGTTTCGAGCTGGCGCATCTCACTGACCAGGGCGTCACGGCGTTCCGTCAGCTCTTGTTTGACAGTCGTTTCGATCGACGTCGCGCGCGCTTCGACGGTATCGATCCGGTCGCGGACGTCTTTTTGCGCCGTCTCAACCGTTTCAATGCGAGTCTTGAGTTCAGCGCTGCCACCTGAACGGGTCGCAAACAGATGCACCTGGCCAATCAGAGCGGTGACAATAGCCCCTGCGCCAATGGCGAGATTCAGCTCAATGCCTGCATAGGTAAACAGGCCCCACCCGGCGCCTGCGCCAATCGCAGCATAGATCATAAAAAACACGGCAACCATCAATTCCAGCCCCAGAAAGACGCGATAATCTTAACAATTACGCATCAAACGTTAACGAATTGGTAGCATAAGCGCTGATTTGCGGCCCCTGCCAAGGGATCAGGTTAATCCATCCACTGCATTTCTTTCGGCATCGAGGAATTCGCGCAACGCTTGCAGCGTCGGCAGAATTTTCTCCAATTGCGCGATGTCCTGATTCTGCATGACGACCTTGGCCAGGGGTCCGATAGCTCTGACACCCCTCTCCCGCGCAGCCTTCCCAGACGCCGTAATGGTCACAATCTTGCGACGGCGATCTTCTTCGCTGCCTTTGATTTCGACATAGCCTTTGCGCTCCAGCTTGGTCAGTATCGCGGTCATAGACGGCTTGGTCATCTGGAAAGCTTTTGCCAGGCGCGTTGGTGACTTTTCACCAGGCAAACGAACAAAGTGATTGAGCACACCAAATTCGGAAGGGTTCAAATCGGGCGCCAGAACCCGTGCGAACCTTGCTGTTGCCAATTGATCGATGATGCCGATCTCATTGAAAAGCTGGAACACCACGGCGTCAGGCGACAATCGAGAACGCGAATCTGTCATGCTCAGCTGTTTATCAGCTTGCTCTCAACCGGCCAACGCGGGCTGGCCGCCGGATACTTGGTATAGCCCAGTCGGCCGAGCATATGGACGACGCCTATCTCTGCCCCAAGCTTGGTGTGGATTGCCTGATATGGTTCACGCATTTCCGGAAATTCTTGCAGGATCTGGCTGAGTGGGTGGATACAGAGCCCGATCTGCTGCGCCGCGAGGTTCACACGCACCCAGTTCCGCCCCGCATCAATCTGACTGAGACGCGTATTTTCGTCCGCTTTGATCCAGGCAAAGCCCATCGCTGAGTCGATGATCTCCCGATACATGTCGATACCGATATTGTATGCCTGACTGCCCTTCTCGTTCAGCCCTTCATGGCTGACAATCCCGGTCATTTTGAATAGGCCCATCTGGACCCCGCCCATATCGATTCCGTCAGGATTCTTGACCACCTGACGGTTGCCGATGCGCATCAGATCGATGCTCTCCTTGCGGGTGATATCGGTCTCATACTCGATCATCCAGCCGAGCCAGGCGAGATTGATTAGGTCTTTGACGCGATCGGGATCCGTCGTCCCGTCCAGCGTGGCGCTGCCAATCCCGACTGACAGCACCTGACCCAATGCGGTATCATCAACCGGTCTGGCGCGGTCATAAGGTTCTTTGGTTGAGCGCCGGGTGAGAACACTCTCGAACAAGGGGTCCCTTGCAAGGCGGTCATCTGGGAGGAAAGTGACTTGCGCGATTCTAGAGGACGAAAGACGCGGTTGAGGCTCGCCATCCGGGAACGGGATGATCTCGGCGCGGAAGCCCTTCTCTGCTGCGGCCATGCGCAAGAGTTCCAGCATGCACCCGAAACCGATGGTGATCTGCCGGTCGAAAGGATCAGTATGCGGCAAGCGCTTGTCGAGATCGATATGAACGTCGATCTGATCATCGCCAATCAGCTCAAACATCCAGGGCTGCCGGTTGTGCGGGTTTGGCGCCAGAATGGCGTAAGCCAGCGCATCGATACGCGGATCGCCAAAGCTCTTGCCCGCCTCTGACCACGGCGCTCGGGCCTTCGCGAGGCCTGGTCCGTGCGCATAAATTGCGGCGCCACCTGCTCCTGCGCCGAGCACCACAGCACTCGCCCCTGCCGTTGTCAGAATTGCGCGTCTTGAGATCATTGTACTGACTCCATATCATTAGTTAGTTTCCTAACTATAATAGGAGCGTTCTCTCGTCAAGCCCGAGCGTGACGTCGCTGCCACACTGGGTCAGCCTTTTTGGATTTAATGACTTTTCTTTCAGAAGCAGGTTTGACAGCTCCGCCCACGCTTTCTACTCAGGAGTCCAGATCCCGAAACACCCACGGTCCACGGTCACCTTTTGACCGGATGGGGGCGTCTCGGGGGAGACCGGGGTTCCGTGCAAACGGAACCCCGTTGCTTATTCAGAAACCTGGTTCCGCAAAATGAACAACGGCGCGCGCAACGGCCACCGGCGGTCCGGGTCTGATGCGGTACAGGACAAACGCTCCCATACCATCTCACCAATTCGAACTTCCTGATTTGCCGGTGCTGCATCGCACGCGTGAAAGTGGGCCATGCCGCGCTGATCATATGTCATCCGGTAACCGTAGCTGGTCGATTCCACGACCACGTCACCAGTGTCGAACACTTCGCCTTCGCCGGAATAGGCCCGCGAGATCAGGAGCGCAGCGTCGTAGCCGCCGGGCGGCGCCCCCTCTTCCACGACAAACAGTGCATCGGCCTGTTCATACGCCGTGTTCAGCGCGGCCGCGACAATCTCAATCCCATTCGGACCGATCACCAGAAGCGGCGCCTGCCGCCCTGCTTTCCAACTCGCATTGCGAACCTCATCAAGTCCTTCCAGATCACCAGCGCGCAGCGAAAAGACGATCACAGCATCAAGCTGGCTCAGATCTTCTCGCCGTATGCCATCGATTGCGCCCGTAGGGGCTCCGAACAAAACTCGCTTTCCACCTGCAATTGCCAGCGCGCAAGGATGATCGGGAGTCTCAACACCACAAGGAAGGAGCACAAAATCCTGCGGCGCTATGTCGAGCGAAGCGGGCGCCTCCGCAACGGGAGGTCCGCCGCAAGCTGCGAGGCAAGCCGCGATCCAAATTGATCTCAGGTGATGGTTAGACGGCATGCGTGAATTCTTAGCCGGACTCTTCAGTCCAGCACAGTCACCTTTTTCTCGGCCACGATCCGGTGCTCTGAATGACCAAGCTGATCGATCTCGATCCGCACCGTGTCTCCCGCTTTGAGCCATTTCGGTGGATCGAAACCAGCGCCAACGCCAGCTGGCGTCCCTGTAAAGATGACGTCGCCCGGCTCCAGCGTGAACGCTGCGGTTAGATGAGCAATCTGCTGCGCGATTGAAAACGTCATATCGCGAACATGGCCAGTCTGACGCAATTCTCCATTGACGAAGCCCCTCACCTGCAAGCCTTGCAGATCATTGACTTCATCAGGGGTAACGAGGAACGGTCCGAACGGCGCGTGGGTGTCAAAGCCCTTCCCCATAATCATAGTCGGGCTGGCGCGTTGCCAGTCACGCACGGAAAAATCACAGCCACAGCAAAACCCCGCAACCATTTCCATCGCCCGCGCTTCCGGCACATGCCGACCGGTCTTGCCGACGATCACAACCAGCTCGGCCTCATAGTCGAGCTGATCGGACACGACGGGCAGGTGCACATCGCTATAGGCTCCATTGGCGCCCGTGGCTTGCTTGTTGAACCATTTCTGGACGTTAGAGGTCGGGTTCTTGATGAACGTCACCGATTCCTTGGCGTGCGCGGCATAGTTCACGCCGATGCCCAGGATTTTGCGCGGCCGCGGTATCGGGGCCAGGAACTCGACTTTGTCCAACTCACAGATCCCCGATTCTCCAGCGCGTTCAGCGGCGCCGGAGAGATCGTGAAGGACGAGACTGAGATCCTTTTCCTGCAACAAATGAATTTCATCACCGCGCAACAATCCAGCGTGCGTGCGCTCATCGTGTCTCACTGTCGCCCATTTCATTGTTCGTGTGACCTCTTCGCTACGATTGTACGAAACCGGACAGAATCGCTGTCGGTTTCAATTGCTGGTCTGGTGTCGCAAGACTAGTGCTGTGTTTTGGGTTGGTGGGACAGCAGAAAGTTTAGAATAAATGACACAAGGCCTTCGTGCTCAGGAAAGTACGCTAGCAGACCTTTTGTGCAATGGCACAGAAATGGCCATGCCGCCGTATCAGCGCAGCTACTCGTGGGAGCATTCTGAAGCTGATGCTCTGCTGAGCGATCTACGAGACGCCAGCGAAAACTCCGAGAATCATTTCATCGGGGCGATCGTTCTGGTGCGGGAGGAATCCGGTCGCTACCTCATTGTTGATGGCCAGCAACGTCTGACAACTCTCACAATCCTGCTGTCCGTGTTGCGCGATATGGAGACCGATGCCGCCCGCAAGAATGAGATCCACTCGCTCATCGCCGATGATCTTGGAGGCACGGCACCAACCTGGCGCATTTCGCTCAACCACATTGATGGACCGTATTTGCGCGAAGCAATCCAGAACAATGGCGCTTCCCTGAGCCGGGATGTCGAACCGAATGATAGTGAGAGTCAGCGCCGGATGACGCGCAATCTGGACAGCTTCATCAACACTGTCCGTAACATGTCACCGGAGGCCCAGCGCGATCTCGCCGACACGATCCGAAACCGCGTCCTGCTGGTCAAAGTCGTGGTTGAGGACTGGGACGGCGGTTACAATGTGTTCCGCGTGTTAAATACGCGCGGCAAAGCCCCCAACAGTCATGACATCATCAAAACCGACTTACTCGAGAACGCGTCCTTGTCTCAGGAAGAAGCTGACGCCTTCTCGCGCGAATGGTCAGAACATGAATCTCGCCTCAGCGGGTCCGGTTTTGATGATCTGCTCAATCAGATCTCCACGCTCTACGCCCGCAAGACCAAGAAAGGTGCGAGCGAGTTTCGCAAGGCAGTAATCAATCGGTCTTCTGGCGGTACACGGGAGTTCCTCTCAAAAGAACTGCCCGCCTATGTCGACGCCTATGTCACCATCTCCACGGGTCAGGGGCAGTTTGGAAACATGACGCAGCAAGTCACGGAATGTCTCAACCATTTGCGGCTGATCGACCATCAATTGTGGCGCGCCCCCGCGCTGAAGTTTCTGGTCAATCACAATAACAGCCCAGAGAACGCGTACATCTTCTTCAAGAGCCTGGAGCGGTTCGCTTACGCTTCGATGATGGCAATCACAGATCAGCGCAGCCGGCAAAGGCGGTATCAGAAGATTGCGGATAATGCGGAAAACCCCCGCGCGCTATTATCCGATAGCGGCCCCCTCGCTCTGTCGCGGGAAGAGCGCCGCGAGGTGTCCAGCCGCTTGCGCAGCCGGTTTGGCGCATTTGCCCAGCGCCGTGCCATTGCGCTGCGTTTAAATGCAGAAATCGAAGGCGGTAAAGCACTCGGCCCGGATGACGGCGCCACCGTAGAGCACGTGTTGCCGAGAAACATTCCGGAGAACTCTCCCTGGCACAATGCTTGGCCGAATCCGGCAGTTCACCGCGACCTAGTTGATACGATTGGCAACTTCGCTTTGCTATCCCAATCCACCAATCAGAAGGCCGACAATCTCTCATTTGAAGAGAAAAAAGCGCTCTACTTTGCCAATGGCGAGCCTGAATTCGCGCTCACCCGCGATATCAAGGACAAGGTCGCATGGACGCCAGAAGTGGTGCGCACGCGCACCGAACACTTGGCCAAAATCATGGAAGATGCCTGGCAGCTCAATCGTGCGTTTATGAAATTGTAGGGGCGGTAACTCGCCGCGCCGGGCGCTATGAAGTCGCTTCAGTGTTGCGGCGGTCAGCGGCGTAGTCTGCTAGCTTGTCTGCTGCAACGCTGGCACTCGCAATGCTGAGATCAAACTCTGACAGCGCGTCGGACGTACCTTCGAGCTCTTCAGGTTCATACTCGGTCAGGGCGCTGACAAACGTTCGGCGGGCCTTTTTGGCTGTCACCAGAGCGCTTTCATAGCTGACCAGATCCGCGCGCAACCGTCTTGCCGACGCATCCGAGCCATAGAGTTTTTCGGCTTCCATGGTGGCGACGTTCAGGCCGTGCGTGGCGCTGGTAATATCGTCCTGCAATTGCAAAACCTGTTCGGCGCGCGAGGTGCGATCGGATTGCAATTGTGACGTATATTTCATCTCAGGTGTCTGATCGTCGCCCGATGCACCGTCCATCAGCACGCGGGCAAACCCGAGCAATCCGCCGCTTTTGGCGACCCAGTGTTTGCGTTCAGCCATGTCCGTATAGGCATCAGATACTTCCCGAAGGCTGCTTTGTTCCGATCCCAGGCCTGTTTCCACAACAGCTTCGGACGATACCATCGAAACGGTCGCACACGCGCCAAGGCTGGATGCCAGAAGGACCGATAGAAGAACACTACGCATGGGGCCGTACACCTAACAAATTTAAACCCTCACCTGTAATGACACATACAGATGAGAAAATCGCCGTCCATACCCTTTATTCAGAAGTTAACAATCGATAGGTGAAGAGGTGGTGAACAAGGGCACAAAATGCTGAAACTTTATGCACCTGTCGAAGCGCGGCGATCTGGCTTTCTTCGCGTCAGCGACCTGCACGAGATATACTGGGAAGAATCAGGCAATCCCAATGGCTTACCCGTCCTCGGAATCCATGGCGGTCCGGGGGGTGGATCCAGTCCCGAAATGAGACGCTTTTTCGATCCGAGCATCTACCGCATCATACTGATGGATCAGCGCGGCTGCGGTAAATCTACGCCCCGTTCTGAGCTGCGCGAGAATGACACATGGAGCCTGGTTGAAGACATTGAAGCCGTGCGGGAGCATCTCGGAATTGAAAAATGGGTTCTGTTTGGCGGCTCTTGGGGGTCGACGCTGGCCCTCACTTATGCGGTCACACATACGCAGCGCGTGATCGGCCTTATCCTGCGCGGTATCTTCCTGCTCACGGAGCGCGAAGTCCGATGGTTCTATCAAGAAGGCGCCAGTCGCCTGTTCCCAGATGCCTATGACCGATACGTGGCGCCCATCCCAGAGGATGAACGCGGCGACCTTTTGAACGCGTTCCACAAACGCCTGACCGGCACCGACAAAGCCGAACGACGCGCCGCAGCCACGGCCTGGGCGTGCTGGGAAGGTGAGACGATTACCATTCAGGGCCCGACAAGCCGGCCCAAGCGTTTTGAGGAAGCAGATTTCGCCGACGCTTTCGCCCGTATCGAGTGCCACTATTTCTATCACAAGGGCTTCTTCGAGAAGGATGGCTGGCTACTCGAACAAGTGCAGGAGAAGCTCAGCAGTATCCCAGGCATCATTGTGCATGGTCGATATGATGTGGTCACGCCGCTCTCCACAGCTTGGGCGCTTAAGAAAGCCTGGCCGGAAGCCGATCTGCACATCATCGGAAACGCTGGGCATTCCAGCCTTGAGCCAGGCATCGTCGACAAGCTGATCCGGGCCACCCGCGAATTCGGTCGCCGGTTCAGAACCGACTAGAGCGCCTCAGTTCAGAACAATAAAAAAACCCCGCCTTAGCGACAGGCGGGGTTTTTTTCAGGATGTGCAGGCCTCTAGAACTTATCCCAGATGCCAAACACCAAGATAATACCGATGGCCGGTGGCACGACCCAGCGAACAGCGAAGCGCCAGAGATTCATCACTACCCCTTCACCGAACTCGGAGGTCAGCATGTCACGGCTGAGCACCCAGCCGGAGAAGACCGCTACGAGCAGGCCACAAAGTGGTAGCATCACCGTACCGGTAATCATGTCGGCAAAGTCGATATAGTCGGCTGAATAGACGTAACCCGCGCCAATCATAAACAGGACAAAGCCAACACCCAGTGCGGCGCCCCAGCGATTGACGCCCTGCCGTTCTTCCAACCACGACACGCCAACTTCCATGAGTGAGATGGACGAGGTGAGCGCTGCAAACAGCGCCAGCGTGAAGAACGCGCCGCCGATCAGATTGCCCATAGGCATTGCATCAGATCCAAACGCAATTGGCAGAGACACGAAGAACAGGCTTGGGCCGCCCGCCGGGTCTGCACCAAAGGCAAACACGATCGGGAAGATCGCGAAGCCCGCGATCAGGGCAACCATTGTATCGGCGCTGGCCACGATTGCGGACGAGCGCGGAATATTCGTGTCCTGCGATAGGTAGGCACCGTAAGTGATCATCAGACAGGAACCGACCCCGATCGAGAAGAAGGCCTGCCCAACTGCCGCCAGGAAAGTACTGAACGTCACTTTGCTGAAGTCAGGTTGCAACAGAAACGCGGCTGTCTTGGCCGCATCGCCATTGGTCAGGGCGAAGCCAACTATGCCCAAAAGCAGAATGAAGAAAAGCGGCATCAGGATTGTCGCCGCGCGCTCAATCCCGCCTTTGACACCGCGGGCAACAATGAATGTGTTGACCGCAATGAAGCTACCGAGACACCACAGGATCAAGCCACGGTTGCCGATGGTTTCGCCAAAGTTGGCGCCCGAGGATTCAGCGGTAAATCCTTCGAATCCGCCTGAGAACGCCTGAGGAATAAACGCAATCACCCAAGCGGAGATGACCATATAGAAGGTCAGGATGAAGAAGGCTGCAAGCGAACCAACCCAGCCAACAAAGCCCCAGTTGGCGCTTTTGCTCTCGGCGCGGGCGAGCGAGTGCACACCTTCAATCGCCGACATGCCCGACTTTCGGCCCATGCCGTACTCCGCCATCAGCACCGGCAATCCGAAAAGGACCACACAGGCGAGATAAATAACGATGAAGGCGCCGCCTCCATTCTCGCCGGCTGTAAAAGGAAAACGCCAGAAATTGCCCAAGCCGACGGACGATCCCACCGCGGCCATGATGAACCCAAATCGCGAACCCCACGTATCTGTCTTACGACCGATCGCTGCCATTAAACTCTCCTCCCAGGGAATGATTTTGGCGCGACACTAGCCAAGGGCGAGCAAAAATCAACGCAATCGCTGGCTTTTGAGGGACGATTCAACCGGAATAGGAGGGGCGGGGTTATGCGCCTGTATTGAGCGGCTCGTTGCGGCCTAGATGCGCTGCGCAGATGAGGCCGAAACATCCAGCCGTCGTGATCATCACTGTGCCGCCATAGGATAGCAGTGGCAATGGAACCCCGACCACAGGAACCAGCCCTAACACCATGGCAACATTGAATAAAATATAGAACGCGACCGTTGCTACAGCCCCGGCCGCTGCAAATCTCGCAAACAGGCTCGCCGCCCTTAAAGCGATCGCCAGTCCGAGGCCCAGGATCACCATCCAGAGGATCAAAACCCCGCTCGTCACCAGGAATCCGAACTCTTCCGCGAGGACGGTGAGGATGAAATCTGTGTGCTGTTCGGGAATGTAATCGAGCTGCGACTGGGTTCCTTCCATATAGCCCTTGCCGGTCCATCCGCCGGAACCAATTGCGATCTTGGCCTGTTCGATCTGATAGCCGTCGTCCATGACATTCACCGACTGCCCCGTCAGCTGCGCCACATAAGTATCGACGCGCTCGCGCTGATAATCCTGCAGCACAAAGAAATAGATGGCCGGAATACTGGCCACAGCTGCGACGCCGATCGCCATAATCACTCGCCACCATAGACCAGCCAGGAAGATCATCATGCCGCCGGAAGCAAACAGGGCCAGCGTCGTTCCGAAATCAGGCTGCCGGAAAATCAACGCCGCGGGCAAAGCGATAAGGGCCAATGCTGGCAGATGAATGACAAAGCCGCCTGAAAAGTCGTTCCACCGTTTGTGATAATAAGCTGCCAAAGCAAGCGTCAGTGTCACCTTCATGAATTCAGATGGCTGCACGCCGACCGGCCCGATCTGCACCCAGCGCTGCGCGCCGCCGCCGGTAAAGCCGAAAAACTCCACCGCGACTAATAAGACCAGCGTGGCAAGATAACTCGGCCAAGCCGCCCAGAACCACCATTTCAGCGGCACCAACCCAGCAACGAGCAAGACGCCGAGAGCAACACCGAACCGGGTCGCGTGTCGGATAGGCAGACCGGCTTCTTCCGGATTGGTGAAGGTCGCTGAATGCAGAATGGCGACGCCAATCATCGCCATCGCACAGATCAACAAGATCAACCCCCACGGGAGCGCGCCAAGCTGCGTCCAAAGGGAGCGCCTCGAGAAGTCGAGTGAGCTGGCACGCATCGTCGTCGCCATGCCTAGCGCGCTCCACCGCTGGTACCGCCACCTGTGGCCGCGGTGCGAATGTAAGATGGCGTGCGGCGGGCATCGATACGCATCGCTTCAGCCATGATGTCTCTCGCCACGGGCGCGGCCGCTTTGGAACCGCCTTCGCCATGCTCGACAACAACCGAGATTGCATATTTCGGATCGTCGTGCGGCGCATAAGCGACAAACAAAGCGTGATCGCGCAGGCGGCGATCAATATTCTCGCCTTTCAGAATGCCGGTCGCACGTTCCGCGGCCGAAATCCGTCGCACTTGCGAGGTCCCGGTCTTTCCCGCGAGGCGCGGGCCGCCGAGCCCGAGATCGCCGGAACGCAGCGCAGTGCCCCCGGCTTCTGAGGTCACGCCGTACATCGCGGCTTTCATCCGCTGCATAATCGCAGCGTCCAGCGGCGCATCGAATGGAATGTCGCTGTCCGGGCGCGGACCTTCGCCGATAATGCGAGGCGTAATGATCTTGCCTTCTGCGGCGATGCGAGCGCTCATCACCGCCAGCTGCAGGGGTGTGGACGCGACCTGCCCCTGTCCGATGCCAATGTTCAGCGTCTCGCCTTCATACCAGGGCTCACCGCGCGCAGCTCGTTTCCAGGCATCATTCGGCATGACCCCGCTGCGACCGCCGGTCAGGCCAAGCTCCCAGCGCTGACCGAAGCCAAACCGCTTACCCATATCGGCAAGCGTTTCGATGCCCATCCGCCGGGCGATTTCGTAGAAATAGACATCGCACGAGCCCTTCAGCGCCCAGTGCATATTGACTGAGCCATGTCCGCGCTTCTTCCAGCAATGCCAGGTATTATTGCCGAACCGGTAGTGGCCAGGACAGTAAATCCGCTCATTTGGATCGATCACGCCAGCTTCGAGCGCCGCGGCCGCGACCACCATTTTGAAAGTCGACCCCGGCGGGTAGGTTCCGTCATAAGCCTTGTGATAGAGCGGCGAATACTCAACATCATCGCGCAGCACCGCATAATCGGCCGAAGAAATGCCGTTGACGAAATCATTGGGATCAAAAGCGGGCGTTGAGACAAAGGCGAGAATATCACCCGTCTCGATGTCGAGCACGACGGCAGCGCCGCTTTCTACACCGAAGCGATCGATGGCGAATTTCTGCAATTCTGCGTCGACGGTCAGATAGAGATCTCGCCCGGGTTTTGGCGCAAGGGTCGGATCGTCAAACTCGCGAATGATGCGCCCGGCGGCATTGGTTTCCAGTTTGCGGAATCCGGCTTCGCCGCGCAGCCAGTCTTCCGCCGAGCGTTCTACGCCTGAGCGGCCTGTGCGCATGTCCGGATGCTTGAACAGGCGCCGAACCGCCGCACGCTCTTGCGCATTGGCCCCTTCGCTGAGGCGTTCGAGATCCATTTCGCTGGCCTTGGCCACATAGCCAAGCACGTGGGCGAAATCCCGCCCGCGCGGATAAGACCGAGTCGAGGCCATTTCGACTTGCAGACCCGGCAAGCTTGGCGCCAGCACGGACAGACGTGAGAAGTCTTCGTAAGACAGCTCACTTTTGACAGTGACCGGCTGGAAGCTGGCCTGGCGCCGGGCATCGCTGATCAGACGGGTCTGGCGCTCGGGAGAAATATCCAGATGTCTGGAGAGCTCCGCCATCAAGCCCGGCAGGTCATTGGTCTGTTCGCGCACAATCGACACGCGTCCCGCCTGGCGATGCGCCGCGAGTGGGCGCCCGAAGCGATCGAGAATGCGACCGCGCTGCGGCGGTGCCAGATCGAGGCGTACACCATTCTCAGCCGCCGCGACCTCAAACCGCTCATGCTCCATGATCTGCAATTGGAACAGCCGCGCAATCAGGCCGCCAAAGACGGCACCGCCGCCACCCGCGGCAATCAGAGCACGCCGGTTGAACAAGCCATCTATGGGTCGTTTCCCGCTCATGTACTGCCCCCATTTGGCACCGTCCGGCGGATGCCGAGATCAAACAGCGGCGTGATCAGCATGTGCACGACCAAAGTGGCAAAATAGGCCGTCAGCATTGGCGTCACGCGTACAAAGTGTCCGGATGAAACACTTGCAACAATCCATACGAGCGTGATCCCGGAGAACAAAGTTACAACCGGGAGAATAAAGCTCAGGAACGGAGTTCGCTCTGTGTCGAACATTTGATGGACCATGGCGGACAGGCCGTAGGTCAGCAGATTAGCGAGGCCGTGACTGCCCCATGGCGCCTGCGACGCGTCCTGAGCGAAGCCGAACAGGAGCAACAATAGCATGGGTCCAAATCCAATCCCGGAACGGCCCCAACCGACCGCGGCAATCAAACCGACATATGGCCATGCCAGCGGTACTCCGAATAGGGACTTCGGTGTCAGCCCAACCAGTCCGATTAGGACGACAACGACCGCCCCAATGAATAAACGCCCCCGAGGGCGCGCGGCTTCCCATCGAAGCGCCAGTGTATCAGCGATCGAGCTTAGCCAGTTCACGAGCCATCCTCTTCGCTGAGTTCCGCGATCTCGGTTTCGACGGGAAATGTTTCGGGCTCGGGAATCGACATGATCGGCTTCAGGCGGACATAGGAGAGCTGACCATTCAGCATAGCGAGATCGACGCGGATCTCCTTCCCTTCCGCATCGCGCACATGCCCGATGACCACGCCGCGCGGGAACAATCCGCCCTCGCCTGACGTCAGGATCCGCTCATTTGGCAGGAAATCGCCTTGTTCTGGTAGATCCGTCAAACGCCCGAGGCCATCGCGTCCGCCATACATGATCGCGCGCAGCCCACTGGCTTCGCCCATGACCGGCACGCGGCTGTTGAAATCTGTAATCTTGAGAATACGCGACGAGCGCTGTCCCACCTGCACCACGCGGCCAACCAGCCCGCGGTCATTCTCTGCAAAATAGCCTTCCAGAACACCATTGGTCGCGCCGGCATTGGCCAGCAGCGCCTCGGCAAATGGGCCATTGGTCTCGGCCATAATCCGCGCGGTGACTTCAGCGCCGCCGGGTTCACCCTGCATATTGAGAATGTCTTCGTAGACCTCGAGGCGCTCTGCCATGGTCAGGGCAAGCGCCTTGTACTGCGCGAGCTCGCGCACGCGCGCTTCCAGCTCCAGAATCCGACGCTCTTTGGCGGATGCGCCGCTGATCCGGTCGATCAGGCTCGGACGGGTGACATGGAAGAGCTGATCCGACGCAGCGGTCCGAACCGGCTCAACGCCCTGGCTTAGGCGCGGCGACGTTTGCAGTAATAAAAGGGCCAACAGACCAGCAACAGCCACGAAGAATCCGTACCGCCGGAGCGGGCGCTGTTTATATCCCTTGCCGCTTAAGCGAGGCATGGGGCGGATCCTTCTTGCTAGATCGCAGGCGTTTTAGCCCGCAATCGTGTCAAACTTCTGGCGACAGCACGTTCTTCATGCGCGAGAGGTTCTCAAGAACGAATCCACACCCGTTCGCGACACATTTCAATGGGTCTTCGGCGATCATCACCGGCAAACGAGCTTGTTCACGCAGTACAACGTCGAGATTTCGCAGCAGCGCGCCACCGCCAGTCAAGACAATGCCGCGATCGACAATGTCAGCAGACAATTCAGGCGGCATCGCCTCAAGCGCGATGCGAACGGCTTCAACAATCTCACCAACCGGATCAGCAAGGGCTTCAGCCATCATCTTCTCGTTGATTTCAACTTCGTTCGGTACGCCGTCGCCAGTGGCGCGGCCGCGAACGGTTACGGTCATGCCATCGCCATTCTCTGGCGCCATGGCTGTACCGATTTGCTTTTTGATGCGCTCGGCAGACATTTCGCCGACCAGGATGCCTTGGTTCTTGCGCAGATAGCTCATGATGGCTTCGTCCATCTTGTCGCCGCCGACCCGGACAGAGCGCGAATAGACCTGACCGCCAAGCGACAGAACAGCCACCTCGGTCGTGCCGCCACCAATGTCGACCACCATGGACCCGGCAGGCTCCTCGATCGGCAGCCCGGCACCAATCGCAGCGGCCAGAGGCTCATCGATCAAGTGGACTTCGCGGGCGCCAGCAGCAAGAGCGGACTGGTGAATCGCGCGGCGCTCAACATTCGTCGCAGAGCTTGGCACACAGATAATGATGAGCGGAGAGACGAAGGCGCGGCGATTATGCACTTTGCGGATAAAGTGCTTGATCATTTCCTCAGCGACTTCGAAATCAGCGATCACGCCGTCGCGCATCGGGCGGATGGCTTCCATATTGAGCGGGGTCTTACCCAGCATCTTCTTAGCATCATCGCCGACCGCGTAGACCATTTTGCGGCCGCCCTGGTTCATGTAAGCCACCACCGACGGCTCATCCAGTTTGATACCCTGACCCTTCACATAGACGAGCGTATTCGCCGTCCCCAGGTCGATTGCCATGTCTGTGGAAAGAACTCCGAGTAGGGATCCAATCATTTTTCCGCGCCGATTCTCATTCTTGCCCGGCCGTCCCCGGCGCGTGCAGCTTCGTTTCTTCTATCAGCCCTTATACCCTCATGCCGTTTAGATTTAATTAAAGCAAGTCTGCATTCTGATTCTATGTGTACGATGCGTACACCTAGCTACCACCCCAATAGACACTGAGAAAAGAAAAACCTGCCCCATTATGGGACAGGCTTAATACAAACGCTTCGTTTGTTAGGGTTTTAGGCGGCCATGCGCTTCAGGCGCCGGGCCTCAAGCTTATTGAGCGCATGGATATAGGCTTTTGCCGCCGCTACCAGCGTGTCCGGGTCGGAGGATCGACCTGTCGCCATGATGCCCTCGCCCTTGAGGCGCACATGCACGTCCGCCTGGGCGTCGGTGCCGCCGGTCACAGCGCTAACCTGGAACAGGTCAAGCTTACCCTCATGCGGAACGATCTTGCGGATGGCATTGAATACTGCATCGACCGGCCCGTTTCCTTCTGAACTGACCGCATGGCTTTCACCATCCACCAGAACCACCAAATCCGCGGTCTGCGGACCTTCAGACCCTGCCACAACCCGCAGTTTTTCAAAGGAAATTCGCTCGCCCACGGCAGACAATTGGTCATCGACCAGCGCCATCAGGTCATCATCGAAGACATGCTTCTTCTTGTCAGCAAGGTCTTTGAACCGCTTAAACGCCTCGTTCAGGCTATCCTTGTCGAGTTCATATCCAAGGCTTTCCAGCTTGTCTCTGAATGCGTGACGGCCAGAGTGCTTGCCCATCACCAGACTGGTCTTGGAGACGCCGACGTCTTCCGGCTTCATGATCTCATAGGTTTCGGCATTCTTCAGCATGCCATCCTGGTGGATGCCGCTTTCATGTGCGAACGCGTTCTTGCCAACGATGGCCTTGTTGAATTGGACCGGAAAACCCGTAATCCGGCTGACCATATGGCTCGCTGTCGCGAGTTTGGTCGTATCGAGGCCAGTCGTGAACGGCAAATCATCTCGCCGTGTATTGAACGCCATGACAACTTCCTCAAGCGCGGCATTGCCCGCGCGCTCGCCGAGGCCGTTGATCGTACATTCAACCTGCCGCGCACCATTCTGCACGCCGGCAATTGAGTTCGCGACGGCGAGGCCAAGATCATTGTGACAATGCGTCGACCAGATCACTTTATCGCTGTCTGGAATGTTCTCGCGCAGGCGGCGGATCAGGTTGCCGTATTCTTCAGGATGGGAATACCCCACCGTGTCGGGAATATTGATCGTGGTTGCGCCGCTAGTAATCGCCGCGTCGATGCACTTGCACAGGAAGTCAAACTCCGTGCGCGTTGCATCTTCCGGGCTCCACTCCACGTCGGCGACGAGGTTACGTGCCTGCGCCACAGATCGCCCAACGGCTTCAAGTACCGCATTGGCGCCCATTTTCAGCTTGTGCTTCATATGCACAGGGCTGGTGGAAATAAACGTGTGAATACGCGGCTTGGCGGCGTGACGCACGGCTTCTGCGCAGCGATCAATATCGCTCGGTGTAGAGCGTGCGAGCCCGCAGATCGTGGCATTCTTGGAGCGTTTAGCAATCTCTCGCACCGCTTCAAAATCGCCGATAGAAGCGGCTGGAAAGCCGGCTTCAATCACATGCACGCCCATGGTTTCGAGCAATTCGCCAAGGGCCAGCTTTTCATTATGCGTCATAGAGGCGCCAGGCGACTGTTCGCCATCGCGCATCGTGGTGTCAAAAATTATAATATCTGTCGTGTCGGTCATCGGTTTGGCCAGTTGATGTCGTGAAACTTTTAAAGTGCGATCCCCTGGCCGTGGACAGATGCGCTAATGCACCGCCGCTACCGGCCAGGGGCCAGTAAGGAGAAGTAGGCTCAAAAGGGGCAAATTCTTGCGCATGACCATTGCAATGCTGTTTGGGGGCGACAGTGTCAACAGCCTAATCTGCGCTCAGCGCAATATTTTCCCCTTTGCGGCGTCTGTGCCGCACATAGAAGAAACCACCCAGGAAAACCGCGAGCGCAGCCACTGCCGCGGCTAGGGCGGTCCAGAAATTCCCTTCAAGCGCTGCCTGGATGGCTTGCAGACCAAACGCCACGAGCGCGATCTTGGGGATAACGCCCAGCGCCATGCCGCCGAAATAGTGCCAAAACTTCGCGCCAATCGCCCCGAACACCATGTTCACTACGAGAAATGGCCCAGTCGGAAAGTTTCGCACGATCGCACTCGCAGCAAACGCATTGCGGGCGACGAATTCGGTAAACCGCTTAATCCGTCCTTGGCCGAGTCGGTTCAGGGTCGCCTCGTTGAAAACGCGCCCGAGCCAAAAAGTAACTGTGCCGGAACACAGGGTCGCGACCCAGGCCCAGACCGCGCCCCACATTGGCCCAAAGGCATAAACCGCTATGCCAATCAGCAAGAATTGCGGCACGCCAATAAAAGCACAAAGGCAGAAGGTCAGAATAATCGCTGGGACACCCCATGGCCCATCTGCAAACTCACCAATCGCGCGTTGCAAGGCGTCCAGGTTCAGGAACTCGGTGTAACGTCCGAAAAGAAACAGAACCACCAGCAGCGCCAACAGGCCGATGCCGACCCACAGGCCGAGCTTTGGGCCGCGGCGCGGCGCTGAGGTTTCTGGTGTGTCGCTTTGCATAAAACGTCCCTGCTCTCAGAGTTGAGTGAGGTCAAGCAAGTGTATCAGGGATCGCTGCCGAGGTCTCAGCTTTTGCGTTTGAGGAATTTCAGAGCAGACCAGTCATCGTCAACCGCGCAAACTTTCACATCGACCCATCCGAGTGGTAAAATATGATCGCGGAAATCTTGCTCCGTCAGGTCGTTATAGAGCGGCGAGCTTTTTTTCGGCCACGAGACCCAGATCATGCCGCCCTCTTTCACCGATCTCAATGCCCGCGAGAATAGCGGCGGCACTAGACGTTTTCGGCGACAAAACACATGCACACAGTCTGACGGCGCCGCGCGTTTGATAAACCTCACGCCTTCGGCGCCGCTGATCAACTGTCCATAATGCTCCGGCGGACGAACCGGCAGACACGTCATGCCAGGTTTCAGTCCAAGCTTTTGGTAAAGCGGTTTGTCGGAGTATCCATGCGTCTGTTCAGGCATCAGGCCTCGTCTAACATCGCTTTATAGTCCTGCTCAAGCGGCAGAAAGTGATCCCAGAAGTCTCGCCCTGGGCGGTCGTTCAAAAGATCGCCAAGGATGTCGAGATGCGTATGCCAGCCAGCCGATGCGCCTGACTTGTATTCGTTGGTCATCAGCTTTTCATGCCGCAGATGAAGCCGCACGCCGGTTTCTGTTTCCGTCAATCTGATCACGACTTCCGTCGGCGCTTCGTTTTCACCGGATGGCCAGGAGAAGGCCAGATGGTGCGGCGGATCATAGGCACGGATCTCGCCAACCATATGGTGATCGCCGCCGCCTTTATGCGTGTCCGGAGTTGGCCGCGCCGAAAGACGCGTATGATCGAAATCGAAGACGATTGGGCCGCCCACTTCGGGTGAGACATCACCGGCGCAGAGCCATTTCTGACGCAGCTCGGATTTGGTCAGATAGTCCCAAACACGCTCGATCGGGCCTGGCAGATCGCGAAAGATCTCCAGCACAGTCGGGTTTGGATAGGTTACTTGATCACTCATCACGCTCATCCTCTTCTTTTAAAGCTGTTTCGAGGGCATCCAGCGCGCCGCTCCAGAAGGCGGCGTGGCGGTCGAGCCAGGCTTGTGCTTCATCGAGTTGTCCGCGCTGCAAGTGGCAGATCCGCTCTCGCCCACGTTTCTCACGTCGGATCAAGGCGGCATCTTCCAGAATGCCAATATGTTTGGAGGTCGCCGCAAAGCTGATTGCAAGCGGCTCGGCCAGCGCGCCGATCGTTTTTGGACCGGTGCGCAGGCTCTCAAGCATCGCTCGCCGAGTCGGATCAGAGAGCGCTTTGAACGTTTGGTTCAGGGTGTCGTTATATTCAACCATACGGATGAATATACACGGATCTGGATTTTATTCAACCAAAAAGTTGAATATCAAGCGTTGGCCAGCATTTCCTCGCTCATTGACCAGAGGCGATCGGCCTTTTCGTCGTCGCAAATCCATTCGCGTGCGTGTTGCCAGCGCTGGCTGTCTGGGCCTGCAAGTTGGGCAATATCGCAGTCCTCGCAATACTCTCCGCCGCGCCCTTCGAGTTGAGGCGACGTTGCCGCCCAGGTCGCCGTCGATGCTCCCTGCTCCGGCGTCTTGAACATGGCCTGGATGGCATCCGGAATGGTGCCATCCGGGTTCATCCAGCCCATAGCCGCCATCTCTTCAACTGACAGGTGACGCTGCAGCGGCGTAAAGATACCGCCCGGATGCACGCCAAAGGCGGTGACGCCGAACTCATCCCAGCGCTGGTCTGCGCCGAGGGCAAACAAGGCATTGGCGGACTTGGCCTGCGCATAAGCGTCCCACTTTTCATACTCGCTGCGCTCATAGTGCGGGTCATCCCAGTTCACATCGCCGCGAATGTGCGCGGTCGAAGACAAAGCGACCACGCGCGAGGTGTCGGCTTTTTGCAAGGCGGGCAGCAGAGTCTGCGCGAGCGCCATATGGCCGAGATGATTGACACCAAACTGACTTTCCCAGCCCGGTCCGACCCGCGCCAGCGGACACGCCATGATCCCGGCATTGTTAATTAAAACATCGAGCTGGCGGCCGGTGGCGACATAATCCTCTGCGAACTTCTTCACGCTGGTCAGATCGCCGAGATCCATCGTCGCAATCTCAATATCGCCGTCGACAGCGCCGAGCGCTTCTTGGGCAGCGTCCGGTCGCCGCGCTGGGACGGTCACTTTTGCGCCCACCCCTGCCAGAGCGCGAACCTCTTCAATCCCGATCCCGCTATAACCGCCCGTAACAATGACGTTCTTGCCGTTGAGGTCCATGCCCTTCACGACCTCCGCCGCAGGGGTTTTTGCCCCAAAGCCTGAGCCAATGGGTTTCTGATTTTCTGCTGCCATGAATTCCTCCGATTTCAATTACGGTGGCAGCCGAAACACTGTCTGGCAAGACTCGACAGAAAAGCGCCGCATTCCTAGTTACAAGGTTACACAATGAACGCTTTGTGGAGCCCTTTATGATTGTTCGCCTGTTCGCCTCACTTTGTTGTGCGCTTGCACTCGCAGCGACCGCTTCAGCCCAGTTTGGCAAACCGCAACCGACCCCAAAAAATGCCGACGAGTATTTTGCTGAACGCGCGATGCGCGATGCTGCTCGGCTGACCTTTGGTGTCGAGGGCCGCGAGGTCATTAAGGACGAAGACGGCGTTGATCTCGCCCGCGCCGAGGCGCGCATGGAAGAGGCATTCGCGATCTATGAGCGACTATGCGCAGATCGCACGCTGCCACGAGATCAATGGGCGCGAAATTGCTACGCACTGGGCGAAATGCACCGGCGTGGGTCGGGCACAGAACAGGATTATGCCGAAGCCAAAATCCAATACGATGCTGCGTGCTTCGAAGGGCGCCATGCAGAAGCCTGCAACCAGCAGGCCTACATTTCCCAGAAGGAAAATGACGGCTCCATCGATCTCGATCACGCGAGAGCGCTTTATGTTCAGGCTTGCGGCCTTGATGATCCACGCGGCTGCGCAGGCCTTGGCAACATGATGTATATGGGTCTCGGCGGCACGCGGGACCGACCCACGGCCGTACGATTGCTGCAGGAATCCTGCGCAGATGAATTTGAATGGGCGTGTACACGGCTAGTGGAATATGGCCTGCCAACCCGGCTCGACCGCTATTAAGGCTTCCCCAGCGCGATCTTGTTGAACCCCTGAATTTGCGTCACTCCTTGTCCGAAACTGCGGGAGGAGAGCATGCGGATCGTTATCGCCGGATTGGGATTGGCGCTTTTGTCAGCGTGCGGACAACAAGAGCCCCCGCCACCTGAACCGTCTGCGGCAGCGATTGAAGCAGGTCTACCAGCGCCCGGAACGGCAACCGCATTCACGAAGCAAGCCAATGCTGATCTCGCCGCGCGGCTTGATCTGTCGCTCGGCTCAGACGGCGAAGATGCCCGCAGAGACCGGCTCGCATTTATCGAAGACGAAGCGATCTTGAATGCGGATGGAGAACTCGTCTGGTCGATTCCGCAATTCGATTTCCTCGACGGCGATGCGCCGGAGACGGTGAACCCGTCGCTATGGCGGCAATCCCAGCTCGCCGCGCACCACGGCCTGTTCAAGGTCTCAGAGGGTATCTATCAGGTGCGAGGGTACGACCTCTCGGTCATGAGCGTAATTGAGGGCGACACGGGCTGGATCCTGGTTGACCCGCTGACGGCGACCGAGACAGCCGCAGCATCGCTGAAACTCGTCAATGACACGCTCGGAGAGCGCCCTGTGACGGGTGTGCTCTATACCCATTCTCATGCCGACCATTTTGGCGGTGCTCGGGGTGTCATCAGCGATGAAGATGTGGCAGCGGGTGTCTCAGTGCTCGCTCCCATCGGCTTTTCTGAAAACGCGGTGTCTGAAAACTTGATCGCCGGTAACCAGATGAGCCGCCGGGCAACGCTGATGTTCGGCAACACCTTGCCGCGCGGCGTCAGCACGCATGTGGGTTCCGGCCTTGGTCCGGGACTTCCAAATGGCACGGTCAGCCTGCTCTTGCCGACCGAAGAGATAGAAGGCCGCGGCACCGTGCGAGTCATCGATGGGGTCACGTTTGAGTTCATCGACGCTGCAGGCACTGAAGCGCCGGCTGAGTTCATGTTCTATCTCCCGGAAAAGCGGGCACTCTGCACAGCTGAGGTAGCGACCGCGACCTTCCACAATGTGCTCACACCCCGCGGGGCGAAAGTGCGTGACGCGCTGAAATGGAGCCGAGTGATTGATTACGTTCTAGCCGAGTATGGCGAGCGCAGCGACGTCGTCTTTGCCTCTCACCACTGGCCGACCTGGGGCCAGGAGAATGTCGTCGATTTCCTCGCCAGCCAACGTGATATCTATCGCTACGTGCATGACCAGACCCTGCGCAACGCGAATGCCGGCGCGACCATGGTTGAGGCCGCGGAAGCCGTTGAAGAACCCGCCTTTCAAGGCGCGGATTTCACCACGCGCGGCTATTACGGCACCCTCAATCACAATGCCAAAGCCGTATATCAGCACTATTTTGGTTGGTGGGGCGGCGTTCCGGCCGAGTATAACCGGCTCCCTCATGAAGTGACCGCTGCGCGCTATGTCGAGGCGATGGGCGAGACCGAGCGCGTTCTGGATATTGGACGCACAGCGTTTGAAAGCGGAGATTATCGCTGGGCCGCAGAAGTCTTCAATCATCTAGTATTCGCAGAGCCTGACAACCAGGAAGGTCGCGATTGGTTGTCAGCGACTTATGAGCAGCCCGGATTCCAGGCGGAAAGCGGGGCCTGGCGCAGCTATTACCTCACTGGAGCGGCAGAGCTCAGACGCGGGGTGCCAAATGTGGGTGACCCCAATCTCGGCAATGCTGACTTCTTAAAGGTGGTTCCGTCACTGGATCTGTTTGACGCGCTGGCGGCGCGCTACAATCCGGCGAAGATGAAACGCGACCCATTCGCCATCGTATTCGAATTCCCCGACCGCGATGAGACGATCAGCCTGCTGGTGGAAACTTCTGTCATCGTTCCACGCTTGGGTGCCATCGAGAACGCAGCAGCGACGGTGACCATCAATCGCAGCGATTTTGATCGCCTGATCTTGCGCGAAGCAGCGCCTTTGGCCCTCGTCACCAGCGGCAGGATGAAGATTGACGGCAAGCGAAGCGCTGTCTCGGCCATGTTCGACTCGCTCGATCAGCCGGATTTCTGGTTCAACACAGTGACGCCTTAGAGCGCCAGTTGCGGTTTTTCCGTCACAGCTCATTACGAAAACGCAACAAACTTAGCCGTAGACTATTCTCCTATGGCGCGAGTTTTGCTTACCTGTTTCGGGGTAATCCCCAGGGGACGCAAAATGAAACGCTTAAAGACTGTCCGAATTCTTCGGCGCGAATCGAACACGGAAACTGAAGAGGCCCGTGAGCCGACCATTCTGGATCATGGAGATCCGATTACGGTGAAGCTCACCCGCGAACTGGAAGATCGCCGCCGCCGTCTGGCGCTGAGCGAGAGCCATCCCGCCGGGCTTTAATCCCCTTCCCATCCGAACACGTCTTCGAGACCGACCCCGAAGACGCGCGCAATGCGAAACGCGCTTTCCAGGCTTGGCGAATATTTGCCTTGCTCAATCGCAATCACCGTCTGGCGCGTGACGCCAATTTCCTTGGCCAGCGCTGACTGACTCATTTGATCCATCGCTTCACGCAGCTCTTTCACACGATTGGTGATGGGGGGACGCTTGGCCATGGATCAGCCTCCCCGGCGGTAGAACGCAATCTGCAGGGCAAAATCGACAATGGTTGCGACAAACATGGCCCCGACCACCATATGGAACAGCGCGTTGCCATCCGCGTGGAAATAGTAGTGCCACAGCCCGCCAATGGCGCAGACACTGAGCACCCACCCGGATATGTTGCCGGCTCTGGAAAATACGGCGCGATCGCGTTCGTCTTCCAGGCCGGGATCCGTCGTCTCGTCCAAGGCCGCGAAAACAATCGATGAAACAATCGCGGCCCCGACGAGGACAATCGTCGAAAAGGATATCAGCGCGATATCCGGCCCTACCGTGCCTTCAATATCCCGCGATGCGGTGATGACGTCCTGGCCGTACCAGAACCCAACCAAGCCGGTCACCGCCATCATCACCCATGCGAGCTTCTCATGAAATGTCAAAACAGATCTCCTGAATGTCAAAAATCTTGTACACAGCGCATGTAGTAAAACATTTTTGACATGTCAAATATTTTTAACAAAAATCTACACCCTTCCGCCAATCGCCCTTTGACAGCAGCTTTGAGAGTGATACCTCCCGGCCCTTGAACAAGGAGCCCTGAACCGATGAGCGATCTCCAATCTCTCGCAGAAACCGCAAAAGCCTGGCCGTTTGAACAAGCGCGCGCCTTGCTGAAACGCCTGCGCAATATGGAGAAACAGGGCAAACCGAAACAGGGGCCCATCGTCTTCGAGACCGGCTATGGCCCGTCCGGCCTGCCGCATATCGGCACGTTTGGCGAAGTCGTGCGCACGACCATGGTCAAGACCGCTTTCGAAGCGCTGACCGGCGGCGACTATGAAACCAAGCTGATCTGCATCTCTGATGATATGGACGGCATGCGCAAAGTGCCGCCGACAGTGCCTAATCCGGAAAGCCTCGAAGAATACCTGCAAAAGCCACTGACCGACGTGCCAGATCCGTTCGGGACTCATGACAGTTATGGCGCCCATATGGGGGCGCGGCTGTGCGCCTTCCTGGACAGTTTTGGGTTTGAATATGAGTTCCTTTCGGCGACGGATTGCTACAAGAACGGCACGTTCGATCCGATGCTGCTGCGGGCCCTGGAGAAGTTCGATGACATCATGGCCGTGATGCTGCCGACGCTGGGCGCAGAGCGACAGGCGACCTATTCGCCCTTCCTGCCAATCTCGCCGACGACCGGCCGCGTGCTTTATGTGCCGATGAAAGCCACGGACCCGAAAGCCGGGACCATCACGTTCGAAGATGAAGACGGCACGGACGTCACCATGGAAGTGACGGGTGGCAATACCAAGCTGCAATGGAAGCCGGATTTCGGCATGCGCTGGGCGGCGCTCGGCGTCGACTTTGAAATGTTCGGCAAGGACCATCAGGACAATGCCCCGATCTATTCCAAGATCTGCCGGATCCTTGGTGTGCAGCCGCCGCAGCAATATGTCTATGAACTCTTCCTCGATGAGCATGGGACCAAAATCTCCAAGACCAAGGGCAACGGCATCGCGGTCGAGGAATGGCTGAAATATGCGCCGCAAGAGAGCCTGTCGTTGTACCAGTTCCAGAAGCCGCGCGTGGCCAAGAAGCTGTATTTCGACGTCATCCCGAAAGCGGTCGACGAGTATCTGACCTTCCTTGAGAAATACCCGGACGAGGAAGCCAAGCGCCAGGTCGAAAATCCGGTCTGGCACATTCATGGCGGCCACCCGCCGGCGGAGACCTCACCGGTCAGCTTTGCGCTGCTGCTCAATCTGGTCAGCGTCGCAAATGCTGAAAACCGCGAGCAGCTGTGGGGCTATATCTCGCGCTACGCCCCTGGCGCATCGGCTGAGACGCACCCGCTGCTCGACCGGCTGGCAGGTTATGCCATGGCCTATTATCGCGACTTCGTGGAGCCGACCAAATCCTATCGCGCCCCGGATGATCAGGAACGCGCCGCCATGGCCGACCTCGCCGCCCGCCTACGCGCCTGGGACGATCCTGTCGATCAGGGCGAGCTGCAAACGCTGACCTTCAGCGTCGGCAAGGAACACGCGTTTGAGAATCTGCGCGGCTGGTTCCAGGCGCTCTATGAAGTCCTGCTCGGCCAAAGCCAGGGCCCGCGCTTTGGCGGCTTCATCGCGCTTTACGGCGTGGAAGAAACGGCGAAGCTTATAGAGGATGCGTTAGCGCGGTAGCGCGAGCACCCCAAACTCCCTCAGGCCTCATCCTGAGCTTGTCGAAGGACGAGGGCCGTGCGCCTTGGCATTTGCATCAAGCCCGCCTCGTCCTTCGACAGGCTCAGGATGAGGCTAAAGGGAGCAGGCAGCACGAAACCCCTCACGAGCCGAAACCCTGAGGCGTTAGAAAGGCTAGGCGCGTCTGAGACAAACGCGAAGGGAACTGCCGCTCTCTCGAGACGGCGTATAGCGCCTGGATCAGACGCGCCTGCGGCGGCTGTTTGTCATGCGTTAGGCCTTGATCACCTGGACCAAGCACCACCTGGGGGGCCTTCTGTCTTACGTCTTTCGTAGCCTGGCCGTGGGGACCAGGATTTATGAGCACCGGCCAGGCGCGCTACCGAGCAAAGGGTACAGCTCCCCAAGCCAAGCCACGCGACCACCGCTCTCCTCCCCTGCCAAGCCGTTCCAGACCAGCCCTTCACCAAGGGGAGATGGGACGAAGTATACGCGGGTTTCGAAGGGTGGGGATTGAGACGGGAAAAGCTGGGGGATTGGGGGCTGGTTTCGGTCAGGAGTGGACATAAGACCGTGTCGGACTCGCTCGTCATGCTCTGCGAAGTATTGGGAGGGTCAGTAATGTGTCCAGGATTAGGTGACGGTTGGAGCCACAGCGGCGACGACGATGGTGGCTGTGATTGCCGCTTTCGCAGCTTTGATGGCCGCTTCGGTGGCGCCTGTTGCGAGTAGCTCTCCATCGGCAATGGCTTTGATCCGCTGAGCGTTGGATTTCAAAAAGCCCCGGTCAAAGTTATGTCGCAAAACGTCAGCAGATTTTGCAAGCGCGATGATGACGCTAAGACGGTCTTCAACTTCACCGGTGCCAGCGATTGCCTCTTTCAATTGAACCTTGAGATTAGACTCCAGTTTAGGCGACGCTTCGGGCCATGAGGTGAGCGTGAAGAGTCCAAACAGTTTGGATGTTTGTTTCGTCACAGCGCCGAGCTTACGAAGCTCCTCGGCGAGCACAGGAACGAGTGATTTGTGGCTGGCCAGCTTTGTGGTCCAAGATTGCATATCGCGCTGTTTTTTATCCGCGGAAATTTGCGTCAATATCAGATCGAGAAACGGACCTTGGCTGGTAGATTTAGACGCTGCGACGAGTTTAGGTTTTTTGTCATCCGTCAATTGAAGCGAACCGCGCAACAACAGTTCAGAGATACCGGCACCTGCGATCGCGGGTTTGTAGAAGCTGGCCTGAGGACGACCGCTCTCATCTTTCAGCGACAGTAACAGTAAGGATTGTGGAAGAGTTAGCGAGATTGACATCATATGTCCCTAGACTAAAATTATCGTTTAACGATATGTAGGGGTGCTTGTGTCGATTTTTAAGAGGGAAGCGAGTGTTAGGTCTGCTTTAATGCGCAAACAGCCCCGCGCCCATTACCCAACCAAATCCGCCAGCTCTCCGCACGTCGCGACGAGGCGCGCAATGTCATGGTCGCGGGACAAGCGGTGATCGCCGTCCTTGATCAGGGAGAAAACAAGGTCTTCGCTGGTCAACGCGTCGACCAGTTTGAACGCGTGCTGCCAGGGCACGTCCGAGTCCTGCATCCCTTGCAGGATCCGGATCGGACAGGTCAGACCAATCGGCGCATCCAGCAAGGCCCATTGTTTGCCATCTTCAATCAGGTCGCGCGTGATCGGGTATGGATCGCCATAGTCTGATGGCCGCAAAGTGCGCCCCTGCTCCATGATCTCAGTCTGTTGCTCGGCGCTGAACTCCGGCCACATCAGCTTTTGCGTGAAGTCTGGCGCCGGGGCGATCAGGACCATGGCGGCGACGCGGGGTTTCAGGGCGAGTGCAGAAAGCAAAGCCATCCAGCCGCCCATGCTGGAGCCGACCAGCACCAGTGCGCCAGAGGTGAGCCCTTCGATCGCTGCGAGTGCGTCCTCACGCCAGGCAGAAATCGTCCCCTCTTCAAAATCGCCGCCAGAGACGCCGTGCCCGGAATAGTCAAAGGCGAGGAAGCCATGGCCTTGCGCTTTCGCCCAGTCCTCCAGCACCGTGACTTTGGTGCCCGTCATGTCCGACTTGAAGCCTGACAGCCAGACATAGGTCAGCCCCGTCTTCGGCGCCGAGAAGCGATAAGCGAGCCGGCGGCCTTGCGGCGAGACGAAATCCTGATGGTCCATTCTGGCGCTCCTTTGCCCCTCTACTGCAACTGCTCGCCGCGACTGGCAACTTCTTCGTTTCAATAAGGCGCCAAATCAGTCACACTCGCCAGATGAGCGAATCTGCGTGGCCAGACCTGAGCGGGCAAACGATCCTGCAAGTCATCCCTGACCTGAGTGCAGGCGGGGCGGAGCGTACGACGGTCGAAATGGCCGAAGCGATTACTGGCGCCGGTGGCCGCGCCCTGGTCGCAAGCGCAGGCGGACGTCTGGAAGACGCTTTGAAAGTGGCTGGCGGCGAGCTGATCCAGATGAACGCAGCGAGCAAGAACCCGCTTACCATTCGCAAGAATACGCGCCTGATTGAGGCCATCGTCGCCGACGAAAAAGTCAGCCTGATCCATGCGCGTTCGCGCGCACCGGCCTGGAGCGCCTATGTCGCCGCCAAGCGAACCGAGACGCCCTTCGTCACGACTTATCACGGCGCCTATAGCGGTCGCAGCGGGCTCAAGAAGCGCTACAATTCGGTGATGGCGCGCGGGGATCTGGTGATCGCCAATTCCAAATGGACAGCAGCGCATGTGATGGAAATCCACGAAACGCCTGCGGATAAGATCATCACGATTCCGCGCGGCGTTGATTTTGCTGCTTTCGATCCTGAGAACGTGAGTGAGGAACGGGTTCAGACCCTCAAGCTCGACTGGCAGATTGAAGCAGGCGACGCGCGGCTGATTTTCGTGCTGCCGGGGCGTTTGACGAGTTGGAAAGGCCAGTCACTGGCGATCGATGCGCTGGGCGCGCTCGACGCCGCAGAGCGCGACCGTATCCATCTGGTGCTCGCCGGCGATGATCAGGGCCGCAAAGGCTATGTGACCGAGCTGGAAGACAAGATCATCCATCACAAGCTGGGCGGTACGGTCTCAATTGTCGGCCATACGACGGATATGCCAGCCGCTTATTTGGCCGCTGATGTCGTCGTCGCGCCGTCGACGCGTCCGGAAGCGTTTGGACGGGTCGCGGCAGAAGCCTCTGCCATGGCCAAGCCCGTCATTGTCGCCGACCATGGCGGGCAGCGCGAAACCGTCATTGAAGGCGAGACAGGCACGCGCGCAGAACCGGGCTCCGTCCCTGCTCTGACGGCCTGTATCCGCACGCTCGCCAATCTCAGGCCCGAGGCCCGCGACGCCATGGGACGCGCTGGTCAGGCATATGTCCGCGAACATTTCAGCAAAAAGCAGCTTCAAACCGCGACAATAAACGTGTATGCGCGGCTGCTTCAGAACACGGCGTCAGTTGAAAATTAAGCCAAACAGAGGCATATTACTAGCGCAAACACTGGCAACCAAAGGAGATTAGCCATAGCACGCAGACCATACGGCCGCCCCGAGCGCGCCAAACCTACCGGCCCTCGCACCAATCGCGACATTCGCGCCGAACGCGTCCTTCTCATTGACGAGAATGGCGAAAAACAAGGCGAAATGCCCATCGACGCAGCTCTGGACGCTGCCCGCGAAGCCGGAATGGACCTTGTGGAAGTCTCCCCAAATCAAGAGGTCCCGGTCTGTAAGATCGTTGACTATGGCAAGATGCGCTATGAAGCGCAGAAGAAGAAAGCTGCTGCCAAGAAGAAGCAGAAGACCCAGGAACTGAAAGAGATCAAGTTCCGCCCGAACATCGACAATCACGATTACGAAGTGAAAGCGCGCAAGATCGCTGAATTCTTCGAAAAGGGCGACAAGGTCAAAATCACGCTGCGCTTCCGCGGCCGTGAAATGGCGCACCAGCATCTCGGCATGGAAGTGCTGAACCGGGTGAAAGAAGAGTTTGACGAGCAGATGAAAGTCGAACTCGAGCCGAAGCTTGAAGGCCGCCAGATGACCATGGTGATGTCACCGCGTTAAACGCTGACTCACAGAGCTTGATTTCCAATCCCATTTGCGCTTAAACCCGCGCTTCCGCAGCGGCCGGGCCGAAAACGGCATGCCTTGTCGCTCTAATGACTAACTTAAGAGCCTCGCGCTCGACAGGAGATCGAAATGCCGAAGATGAAGACCAAGAAGGCCGCTGCAAAGCGGTTCAAGATCACGGCTTCTGGAAAACTGAAGCACGGCGTGGCCGGCAAGCGCCACCGTCTGATCAGCCACAACGGGAAATATATTCGCCAGAACCGCGGCACTGAAGTCGTCGCCAAGGCGGACACCCAGCGTGTCATCAAAAAGTTTCTGCCGAACGGCCTGAAATAGAGATCTGAACCGAATTTGTAGGAAGGAGCCTCCCCATGGCCCGTTCACGTAATAAAGTGCCAGCAAAGGCACGTCACAAGAAAATCCTGAAGGCCGCCAAAGGTTATCGCGGCGCGCGTTCGAAGCAGTTCCGCACCGCCACGTCTGCGGTCTGGAAAGCTGGCCAGTACGCTTATGTCGGCCGCAAAGTTAAGAAGCGCAGCTTCCGCAGCCTGTGGATCCAGCGCATCAATGCCGCAGTGCGCGAGCACGACGCGGACATGACTTATAGCCGTTTCATCGGCGGTCTGGGCAAAGCCGGGATCGAGATGGACCGCAAAGTCATGTCTGATCTGGCGATCAAAGAACCTGCCGCTTTTGGCGCCCTGGTGGAGAAAGCCAAGGCCGCCCTGGCGTAAAGCCGGTTCACACCTTCGCCTTTCTCCGCTAATCCGACCGCTTCAAGCGGGGTCGGAATGGCCCCGTTTGTCTGAAAATCGACCAACGGGGCTTTTCATGTCCGACACATCACTCATCGAATCTGAAGCGCTAGACGCGATCAATGCTGCAGGCGACCTCGCTGCGCTGGACGCTGTGCGCGTGGCTGAGCTTGGCAAGAAGGGCCGCGTTTCCGGCCTGATGAAGACTCTCGGGCAAATGAGCCCGGAAGAGCGTCAGGAAATGGGGCCGAAGCTGAACGCCCTGAAAAACCGGGTCGCTGACGCGGTTGAAGCACGCAAAGTCGTGTTAGAAGACGCGGCGCTCGACGCTCAGGTCGCGACCGAAAAGCTCGACATGACCCTGCCGCCGAAGCCAGAACTGGTTGGCGGGCTACATCCGGTCATGCAGGTCTTTGAAGAAGTCGCGGCGATTTTCGGCGATATGGGCTTTGCTGTCGCTGAAGGCCCGGACATTGAAGATGACTGGCACAATTTCACCGCCCTGAACTTCCCGGAAGGTCACCCGGCGCGCGAAACGCACGACACGTTCTTCATGGACGCGCCGGAAGGCGGCGATCCAAAAGTGCTGCGCACGCATACATCGCCAGTCCAGATCCGGACCATGACCAATCAGAAGCCGCCGATCCGGATCATTGCGCCGGGCCGGGTCTATCGCAATGACTGGGACGCCACACACACACCAATGTTCCATCAGGTTGAAGGTCTGGTGATCGAGAAAGGCATCCATATGGGCCACCTGAAAGGCTGCCTGATCGATTTCGTCAAAGCCTTCTTCGAGGTCGATGAAGTGGATGCCCGCTTCCGCCCGCACTTCTTCCCGTTCACCGAGCCGAGCGCTGAGATGGACGTGAAGTACACCAAAAAGGGCGAGACGATTGAGATTGGCGCCGGTGACCGTTGGATGGAGATTCTCGGCTCCGGCATGGTGCATCCGAACGTGCTGCGCAATTGCAGCATCGATCCAGACGAGTATCAGGGCTTTGCCTTTGGTATGGGGATCGATCGTCTGGCCATGCTGAAATATGGCATGCCGGACCTGCGCCCTTACTTCGAAGCCGATGCAGCCTGGACCCGTCATTACGGGTTCAAACCCTGGCTCACACCCAGCGTCAGCGGTGGTCTGAGCTAGTGGGCGCGATGGCGACATATGAGGGCCTGAAGACCTTTAAGTTCGGCGCCAGTGTCGAACTGGCCGACCGTCTGGCGGCATTGGTGGTGGCTGGCGTCAAAACCGGCACCTGTTCGGCCGCCGTGCACGGCCCCGATGCCGAAATCGGCGAGCGTCAGGTCTGCCTGAACAGCGCCGGGCAACCGGTCTGTGAGATCGAGACCGTGAACATGCAGACCCTGCCCTTCGCCGCCGTCACGCCGGAAATGGCCGCGCTCGAAGGCGAAGGCGACCTGTCCTATCGATATTGGCGCGACGCGCATGAAGCGTACTTTCGTCGTGAAGGCACCTGGCAGCCGGACATGGACGTCATCTTCGAGACGTTTCGGCTGACCCGCATTCTCGACGATGGGTTCGCGGAGGCTTCTGAGGACGCGGTTAAAGCCGAACGTCGAGAAGCCATCGACAACGGATATACAGATCTGGAGCGCCAAAATGGGTAACGGCAATAAAGTCGAATTCCTGGTGGCGATCTGCGCGCTCGTGGCGTCGGTCATGGCGGTCTATATCGCCTGGGACCAGGGCCGCGTTATGCGTGCCCAACAGCATGGAGCCGCGTTCCCGGTGCTGCAGGTCGATGGCTACGTCAACAATCGCTCAGACAGTACTGCGGTTGGAATCCAGGTCCGAAACAGCGGCGTCGGCCCAGCACTGATCGAGTCGGTGGAGTTTTTCGTCGGCGACGAAAAGACTGATCGAATGAGCCGCGAAATCACTTCGCTTCCGGATGGGTTTGAGCTGTCCTGGTCTGCCATCGTTGGCCGCGCGCTTGCGCCAGGCCAGATGGTTTCCCCGATCGATATGGTCTGGCCATCGGGTACGCTGACCACTGAAGACGTCCGCAATATCAGCGAGGATGCCCAAACCTGGCGCCTTGAGATTTGCTATTGCTCCGTCTTCGAACGGTGCTGGAAAACTCAGAAAATCGGCCGCTCCCGGGCAATCCCTGTGGACGCTTGCGAGATCCAGGACATCGACCTGTTCGAACAACTCGGTCTCGAAAACCTGAATTCAGAATTAGACTCCCTGCCAGACCAAGAGGCACCCCAATGAAGTTCCCGCTATCCTGGCTCAAAGACTATCTCGCCACCACGGCCTCGCTTGAGGATATTCTCGGCTACATGCTGAAAGCCGGCCTTGAGGTTGAAGAGGTTGAAAACCCGGCTGAAGACCTGAAAGCGTTTACCGTCTGCAAGGTCAAAGACGCACAGCCGCATCCGGACGCCGACAAACTGCGCGTTTGCACGGTCGATACAGTCGATGGCGAGAAGCAGATTGTCTGCGGAGCACCGAACGCACGCACCGGCATGACTGCGATCTATGCCCCGCTCGGTGCCTATATTCCCGGCCTCGATTTCAGCCTGGACAAGAAACCGCGCAAGATCCGCGGCGTCGAAAGCCAGGGCATGATGTGCTCAACCAAGGAACTGAACGCCGGCGAAGACCATGACGGTATTGCCGATCTTGAAGACGCGATCCCGCTCGGCACGCCGGCCGCAGAGGCGCTCGGTCTGGATGATGCGGTCATCGATTTCGAAGTGACCCCAAACCGTCCGGACTGGCTCGGCGTGAAAGGCATTGCGCGCGATCTCGCTGCCGCAGGCGCCGGTGGTTTCATTGACGATCCGGCCCGCAAAGTCAGCGGATCGTATGACTGCCCGGTGGAGATTGAGCTTGATCACCCGGAAGCTTGCCCAGTGTTTGCTGGCGCGCTTGTGCGCGGCGTTAAAAACGGGCCCTCGCCGGACTGGATGCAAGCGCGTCTGAAAGCGGTCGGGATCACACCGAAATCGCTGCTGGTCGACGTCACCAACTACATTTCGCTGGACCGTGCCCGACCCTTGCATGCTTATGATGCTGCAAAGCTCACCGGGGCCATTCGCGCCCGGCTCGGCAAAACTGGCGAGCAATGCGAAGCCCTCGATGGGAAAACTTACCCCGTGACCGCCGACATGTGTGTCATTGCGGACGAAAGCGGTGTCATCGGTCTTGGCGGTGTCATGGGCGGTGAGAGCACGGCCGTGTCGGACGAGACCACTGACGTTTTCATCGAGAGCGCCTGGTTTGATCCGCTGCGCACTGCACGCACCGGCCGCACCACCGGCATCATCTCGGATGCACGTTATCGCTTCGAGCGCGGGGTCGACCCGCAATCCTGTGTCGAAGGCGTCCATCTGGCGCTGCGTCTGATCACCGAATATGGCGGCGGCACGGCCTCCAAGATCAAGGTCGCTGGGGAAGCGCCGCGACGCGACACGCCGATCGAGTTCTTCAAGCGTGATGTCGCACGGCTGACCGGCCTCGATGTCAAACCAGCGGCGATGAAGAAGACGATCAAATCGCTCGGCTTTTCGATTGAAGACACGGGTGAAACCTGGCTCCTGAAAGTGCCAAGCTGGCGCTTCGATATGGAACAAAGCGCCGATATTGTTGAAGAAATTGCCCGGCTGGAAGGCTATGACGCGCTTCCGACCCTGTCTTTGCCTGCCCCGGAAGGCGGCAAGCGTGTCGTCACCACGCCAATCCAGCACCGCATTCGCACGGCGCGTCGCACGCTCGCAGCGCGCGGCTTCCTGGAAACCGTGACCTGGAGCTTCATGCCAAAAGCTGAGGCCGCCCTGTTTGGCGGCGGCGAGGATGTGCTGACCGTCGCCAATCCGGTGGCAAGCGAGCTCAATCAGATGCGCCCAAGCGTGCTCGGCAATCTTGCCAGCGCGGTTCAACGCGGCGCCGATCATGGCGTGCGTAGTCTGCGCCTGTTCGAAGCTGGTCCGATCTATCTCGGCGATGGTCCCAAGGATCAACGGTCTGTCGTGGCGGCGCTGGTGCGTCCGCACAAAGACCGCCACTGGCAAGGCAGCGATGGCTATGATGTTTATGCCGCCAAAGCTGACCTCTATGCCGTTCTGGAAGCGCTGGGGCAGCCCCCTGCCCGCTTCCAGGTCGGCGAACCGCGCCAACCCCATTGGCATCCGGGACAGGCGGCGAGCCTCAAGCTCGGCCCAAAAGTCACCGTCGCGCATTTCGGTGCGCTGCATCCACGGGTACTGAAGGCGCTGGATGTTGAAGGTCCGGTCTATGCGTTCGAGCTCAACCTCAACGCCCTGCCGCAAATGAAGGCCAAGACGACCAAAACCAAACCGGTTCTGGAGAAAGCGGATCTGACGCCCGTGCGCCGCGACTTCGCTTTCGTGGTCGGTGAAGACACCGCCGCAGGCGATATCGTCAAGGCTGCGACCGGCGCCGATAAAGCGCTGATCACGGCGGTCGATGTGTTCGACGTCTATCAGGGCCAGGGCATTGAGCCCGGCCAGAAATCGATCGCGGTTGAAGTCACCCTTCAGCCACGCGGCGAGACCTTGAAAGATCAGGATATTGAGGCGATTTCAGAGAAAATTATCGCAGCCGTCGCCAAATCAACAGGCGGTGTGCTACGGGGATAATCTGCTCGGAGGGTAAAGATTCGCATGGTCACGCACCACCACGTCGTCACCCGAATCGGCCTGCGCCACAGGCTTTACAGCCAGCTTGAGCCGGAAGCGACGGGCAAGTCCGGCCTGTCCGCGCTGAACCTGCTGATCATCGCTCTGGTGCTGCTCAGCTTCCTGGCCCTCGCGCTTGAAACCGAAGAGACGATCGGCCCGATGTGGCGGCTGGCGATCGACTATTTGAATATTGCCATCGTTTCGATCTTTGCGATCGAATATGTCGCCCGTCTCTGGGTGGCTGGGGAAGATCCCAGGTATCGCGGTATTGGCGGCCGGCTGAAATACATGTCGACACCGTATGCAATCGCGGACCTGATCGCGTTTCTGCCGGAACTGCTTTGGATTCTGCTTGTCCCGGCTGGAGTTGGCGATGAGGTCTTGATCGTGTTGAGGGCGCTGCGTCTGGCGCGGCTGGTGAAGCTGGCGCGGTTTGTCCCCGCCTTTGACGTTCTGGGCGCGACGGTGGAGCGCGCGGGCACGCAATTGCTGACGACGCTGGCTATGGCGCTGGCGCTTGTCTACGTCTCCGCCGTTGCGCTCTACTTCCTGGAAGGCGTCGGCCCGAATGCGCGCGAGGAGTTTGCCTCCATCCCGCGTGCGCTGTGGTGGGCGATGGCGACGCTAACCACGGTGGGTTATGGCGATGTCTATCCGGTCACAGCGCTCGGCAAGATCTGCGCCTCCGTGATTGCACTCGCCGGCATTGGTGTCGTCGCGCTGCCAGCAGGTGTGTTTGCCAGTGCCTTCTCGGACGAGTTGCGCGAACGCGAAATCCGCAAACTCAAAGAGCGTGTGGGCGAAGTCGAGTCGGAGAATGTCGAGCTTGAAGCCGAACTCGAGCACGAACAGGAATCAGGGAAAGCGCCAACGCGCGACGATAAACCGACCGGGTTTTAGGAAACCAGCTTAAGCTGACGCGGCTGTTCTTGAACGAGGCGCGGTTTGCCGAGCCAATAGCCTTGAATCGTGTCTGCCCCGAGCAGAGCAATGCGGCGCGCCGCCTGCTCGGTTTCGATCCCCTCCACACAGGATTCCAGGCCAAGCTGTTTCGCCAGACGGATCGCAGCGAGCAGAATGCTTTTACTCTGCGTGCTCTTGTCGGACTTGCGAACAAAGCTCTGGTCGATCTTCAATTTGTCGAGCGGCAGCGTGTCGAGCATGGAGAGTGAGGAATAACCGGTCCCGAAATCATCAAGCGCAATGGCGAAACCAAGATCGCGCGCCTGCCTAAGAATGGCGACGTTGCGCTCCACATTCCGGAAGGCGACTTCTTCAGTAATCTCTATGGTGATGGCGTGTGGGCGGACTTCGTGCCGCTCAAGGATGCGCAGCAGCGACTCCAGGAAGTCCGACGCCACCAGCTGCGCGGGCGAGACATTGATGGCGAGCTTTTGCTCTGTCAGGTCAAGGCGCTCAAGCGCTTCGTCCAGCGTCACCCACAGGATCTCGTTGAGCAGGCCCAGCTTCTCAGCGATGGGGATAAAGTCCTTGGGGCTCGGATCGCGCTCAAAACCACTATTGGTCCAGCGTGTCAGCAGCTCGTAGGCGACGACATCCAGTGACGTGGCATTGGCGATTGGCTGCACGGCGGCGCGGATCTGACCATTCTTGATCGCGGATTTCAGTTCAATCTCAAGCGTCGAACTGGCAATCGCATCATTGTCCACCAGCGGATTGAACTTGGCCCAATGGGTATTGGCGTTCTTCGCGCGGCGCATGGCTGTATCTGCAGCCCGCAGCAGTCCGGATAGGGACTGCTCGATCGTCTGACCGTGAGCGTAGCCGATTGAGGCGCCAATCGGGATCACTCCGGATTCCCATCGCATATCCTGCGTAATTTGGGCGTGCAGTGTCTCGATATGCAGTTCCATCGTTTCTTCGCAGGCTTCCGCGTCAAACAGGACGGCAAATTCGTCACCGCCCAGACGCGCGCTCAGTTCCACGTGCGGGACGTCGCCGATGCGCTGCGCGACTTTGCACAGAACCTGGTCGCCAACCGCGTGACCATACTGATCGTTCAGCGGTTTGAAGTGGTTGAGATCGATAAACACGATGCAAATCTCGGAACGGTTCGGCCACAGCGCGCGCAGCTTGTCCATAAAGGCGCGCCGGTTCATCAGCCCAGTCAGCCCATCGGTGGCCGCTAGTTGCTCGGTTTCGGCGACGAGATTGAACAGATTCTGGTCCGCGCGCTCGCGCGAAAAGGCAACCGCCGCAAACAGGCAGATCGAGAACCCGGACAACGCCGCGACTACGAGATTGAAGGCGAACTGTTCCCTCTGCGAGAATTCCACGGCCAGGTTCTGACTCGCAAACGCGCCGACATAGATGAACACGCAAATGAACTGAACTGGTGCGAGCATCAGCAACCGTTTCACGTCCAGCGTCATGACAAAGAACAGTGGAACGAGCAGGATCACGGGAATATCGAACGCGCGTGAATGCCCCATAAACCCGTCGCCAAAATTCTTCAGCCAGAACAGCGCAAACATCGCCATGCAGCCGTTGAAGAAGATCGATTTAACGTGGAAATTGCGGTGCGCGCTGAGCGTAATGATTCCCAAAATGATCGCATAGGACGGAATCACAGCGCGCGCGAGCCAGGTATCTTTTCCGGTAATATAGTAGAGTCCGTAAAGGAACGCCGCGAAGCAGACCCCCAGGACGCCCACCCAATAGGCGTGCATTCTGGTGCGCTCCGACATATCGAGCTTGGAAGCTTCGAAGTGTACTTGTCCCACAGACATTCTGGAACGCTAGCAGGTTTGGATAAAAATCTACTTCTGCTTGAATATCTAAATATTCTTAGAGGAGTAGTATTTTATTATTACTTTTGCTGG
Source organism: Henriciella sp. (assembly GCA_013214545.1). GTDB lineage: Bacteria > Pseudomonadota > Alphaproteobacteria > Caulobacterales > Hyphomonadaceae > Henriciella. Next base: position 19,769 of record JABSQB010000008.1, on the reverse strand, counting down.
GGTTAGCGCGTCGGGCTCAACCGTTGTCTGGCGTATCCAGTTGCAGCCAGTCTTTGGACTCCAGCCCGTAGATCATGTCCATGACCTCGAACTGAACCCCCACTGGCTTGCGCGAGTTTGAGTTCCACAAGGCGACGACGCCTGCATTCAGTTCCGGATCGAACAGGATCATGGACCGGTATCCATCCACCGCCCCTCGGTGCCCGACCACCCGGTATCCCGGCTTGCCATATTTATAGACCCGCCACCCGAGCGCATAGCGTGCATCGCGCAAGTGGCCGCCGTAGCGTCGGCTCATGCTGGATTGCTCACGGCGGGTGTACACGCGCGGTGTGTGAAGCTCAGCCAGTGTTTCTTCGGACAATACGTCAGGCTCCAGACCCATTTGCGCGCGGGCGAACTGGGCGAGATCGCGGATCGACCCATTGACGCCGCCGGCAGCTGGAACACGGTAATAGTTGCGGTTCACGGTTCGGCGCACAGGCTTCGGGTCAACCCGGCGCTTGCGATGCGGTTCGGCCCAGGAATACGATCCGATCAGCGCTTCCAGACCATAGCTGGCGTCCTGCATACCGAGCGGCTGGAACAGCTCAATCCGGACCACTTCTTCGAAGTCCATACCGCGCACCGAAGACACAATTTCCGTAATCGCGTCGAAGGCGACATTTTGATAAGTATGGCATTCGCCGACAACACAGGTGCGGTTGAGCTTGCCCAGCGCCTTGCGGATCTGCACAGGATCGCCGCCATCTTCCAGGCGCGTATCATAAGCGTTTGGAACAATGCCGATCTGATGCGACAGCAAATCATCCAGCGTGCCAACCTTCTCCCCGCCCAGCGGCAGGCGCAGCGATGTTTTGAACTTTGAGATTGTGTCTGACAGCGCCAGTTGCCCGTCTGCCACCATTTGTCCGACCGCCGTCGAGGCGACGCCCTTCGACAAGGAGGCCCATCGGAACACCGTCTGATCGGTCACCGCATCGCCGCCAATCTTGGTGACGCCATAGCCTTCCGCAAATGTAATTTCGCCGTCCTCAATGACGGCGACGGCGAGTCCGACAATCTCTGTTTCCTGGGCGAGCCGGGTCAGGCGTTCGTCAAGCCGGTCATAATCTACAGGAGCTGCGAGCGCCGGCATGGCCAAAGCAAGCATCGCAAAGAGCAGACCGGTCAGGCGTACTGCAAACATCGTCGCCTCCTAGTCTTGCTTCGAGCCTTCATCCCCTTCGGCGACGACGGCGTTCGCGCCGAAAATGCGCCCGTTCAGAACCGGCATCGCCGCGGCATCCGGATCAATTGGCGGCTGTATATCGCTGAACGTAATGCGCATCCGCAGTTCAGGGGCCTCATCGCCCTGCTCGAAACTCTTATAGGCCGCCTCGATCAGGTCCGAGACGTGCTGGTCGCGCGACCGTGCCGTCGATCCGCCGAACATGATCGCGACGACACGGCGGCCGCGGCGTTTGGCGCTGGCCATAAGGTTGAAGCCGGACGCACGCGTGTAGCCGGTCTTGATGCCGTCGACCCCGACAACGCGGCCGATCAGCTTGTTGTGGTTCTTGTAATTGGCCCGGCCCCAGCTGAACTTGGTATTGGCGAAATAGCCGTAATAGTCCGCATGATCCTCAAGCAGGCGCTCGGCCAGAATGGACATATCGCGCGCGGTTGAAAGCTGCTGCGAGTTGGGTAGGCCGGAGGCGTTCTTAAAGGTGGTGCTGTCCATGCCCATAGACGCTGCTTTCGCCGTCATCAGGGTTGCGAAACGCTGCTCTGTGCCGCCGAGCCGTTCAGCGACCACGACGGCGACATCATTGGCCGACTTGGTGATCAGCGCATTGATTGCGTCCTTAGTGGTAATCGTCGATCCGGCGCGCAGGCGCAACGAAGATGGCGGCTGACTGGCCGCCGCGCGCGAGACTGGCAGGCGCTCGTACAGCTTCACCTCACCGCTCTTCATCGCGTCGAACAGCATATAAAGCGTCATCGCCTTGGTCAGAGAGGCCGGATATCGCGGTGCGTCCGCGTGTCGGGCGTGCAGGACCTGATCTGTTTCAAGGTCAATCACGATGGAAGCGTATTTTTCTGCAGTCGCGCTCGGCTGAGTCCCCAGCGCGAGAATGGTGCCAGCTGCGAGAGCGGCTCGAATCGAAAACGCAGAAAAACCGACGGCCATGCACGGGTCTCCTTGAGAGCTTACCCCGGCATCCCGGGAGGACAGTAGGATCAATTCATAAGGTTAGCTAGAGGTAAATGCACATGGCTTTTCTGTTAGGATTCTTGCAGATTCCGTTACCGCAATCCTAATTTTGTGCAGTGCACAATTTTTTGTTGCAATCGCGTAATCGAGACGTATATTCCCTAACGGAAATAAGGACCTGAATCATGACTGCCACTTCATCTTCACCATTCGCTTTTCCGTTCCGCGCCTTCGATGCGGACGCTTTTGCCGGCTTCTTCCCGAACCAGGATTCGATGGGCAGCCTCGCACGCGGCGCTGTCGAAGCTTCGACCGCCAGCACGCGCGCGTCGGTAAAAGGCTTTCAGGAAGCTGGGCAGATGATGATGGATCACCTCAAGGAACAAATGGCGCTGTCAGTCGAAACTGGAAAGAAGCTCTCCGAAGCTGGCACCCTTTCAGAAGCCATGACGGTTCAGACCGGCTTCGTGAAATCGGCGTTTGAAAACAACCTCAAAGGCTTCGGCGAACTGTCTGAAGTGTATGCGGAAACCATGCGAGAAGCGTTTGCGCCGCTCGCCAAGCAAGCCAAGAAGGCGGCCAAGAGCGCTACGACGGCTTAAGCGTCGAGATATCTGCGCCCTGATCGCAGCGAATTCCAACGAGCCGGGCCATATGCCTGGCTCGTTTGCATTTTAATGACCTGACAAAGCCGTCGACTTCCGGCAAGCTGACCGCGCTATGGCTGACTTTATTACATTCAAATCTCTGAAACGCCCGCCCAAGCCGAATACGTGCCTGGTCGCACCCGACAATCATTGCCTTGCGGCTGATCCCGATTTCGCCCCGCCGGTTATGGTGATGACGGCACGCGGTTTGTTCTCTCGCATGAGTGAAGTCATCGCCTCCGAACGGCGGTGGGGAAACATTGAGGCTGACGCCGAGTCGTATCGAATCAAGTTCGTCGCCACGACGGGTCTGATGCGGTTCAAGGACGATGTCGATATCGAGATCATTCCGGTCGACGAAGGCAAGGCAACATTCGCCATCTATTCCCGCTCACGGGTTGGATATTCCGATCTCGGCGCCAATCGCAAACGCGTGAACGAAATTATTCGAAGAGTGAACACATATTGAGCATATTCTAGCTTGATCCTACGGCAACTCAGCGCCAGTCTACACAAACGGAAAGGAACGCTTATCTTCTAGGTTATGTCTATCAGAATCGACCGCATCACACTCTCAGATCCAGAAGGACCGCAAGGCCCTTCAGGCCCTGATGGAGGAGACGAAGGTGGCCTGGGAATTGCCACCAAAACCCGTGTCCGCACCAAGAAGCCGAGCATGTATCGGGTGCTGATTCTGAATGATGACTACACGCCGATGGAGTTCGTGGTCCTGATCCTGGAGCGCTTTTTCGGCAAGAGCCGCGAACAGGCGACTCGGATTATGCTGCATGTTCACCAGAAAGGCGTCGGTGTTTGCGGCGTCTACACCTATGAGGTCGCCGAGACGAAAGTTGCCCAGGTGATGGATATGGCCCGCCGCAACGAACACCCCCTGCAATGTACGATGGAAAAAGAGGACTAGGAGAAAACAAAAAATGCCAAGCTTAACCCCTAGCCTCGAAAATGCCCTGGAACGCGCCCTGACTGCAGCAGGTGAGCGTCAGCACGAATATGCGACACTGGAGCATTTGCTGCTCGCCCTCACCGAGGATGAAGACGCCATCGAAGTGATGAGCGCCTGCAAGGTCGACATCGCTTCGCTGAAGCAGGCGCTGGAGCAATATATCGACGAAGATCTGTCCAGCCTGATCACCGATAATCCGTCTGGCCGCGTGCAGCCGACCGCCGCCTTTCAGCGTGTGGTTCAGCGCGCCGTTCTGCACGTTGAAAGCTCAGGCCGAGACGAAGTGTCGGGTGCCAACATCCTGATCTCGATTTTCTCAGAGCGCGAAAGCCACGCGACCTACTTCCTGCAAGAACAGGACATGACCCGCTATGACGCGGTCAATTATGTCAGCCACGGCGTCTCTAAAGTGCCGGGCCAGAACCGCCCGACGACACCGCGCGGCGCCGAACAGGAAGAGGCCCCGCCAAACGCCCCGCAGAGCGAGGCGCTGGATGCCTATTGCGTCAACCTCAATGAAAAAGCCAAGCAAGGCAAAATTGATCCGCTGATCGGTCGCCAGCTGGAGATTGAACGCTGCATCGAAGTGCTTTGCCGCCGCGCCAAGAATAATCCGATCCTGGTCGGTGACCCTGGCGTGGGTAAGACCGCGATCGCAGAGGGTCTCGCCCGAATGATCGTCAATGGCGAAGTTCCGGAAATCCTCGACGATGCCGTGATCTGGGCGCTCGACATGGGTGCCCTGCTCGCCGGCACACGCTATCGCGGCGACTTCGAAGAACGCCTGAAAGCGGTCATGAAAGAAATTGGCGAGCAAGAAAAAGGCATTCTCTTCATTGACGAGATCCACACCATTATCGGTGCAGGCGCCACCTCCGGCGGCGCCATGGATGCGTCCAACCTGCTCAAGCCCGCGCTTCAGAATGGTGAAGTCCGCTGCATGGGCTCAACCACGTTCAAAGAATACAAGCAGCACTTTGAAAAAGACCGCGCGCTGTCGCGCCGGTTCCGCAAAATCGATGTGGTCGAACCGAATGTCGAAGACGCTGTGAAGATTCTGACCGGCCTCAAGTCGACCTTCGAGGATTTCCACGGCCTGCGCTACACCAATGACGCCATCCGCGCCGCCGTTGAATTGTCGGCCCGCTACATGACCGACCGCAAACTGCCGGACAAGGCTATCGACGTGATCGATGAAGCCGGGGCAACTCAGTGGCTGGTGCCGGAAAGCAAGCGTCGCAAGACCATTGGCGTGAAGGAAATCGAAGCTATCGTGGCCAAGATTGCCCGCATCCCCCCCAAACAGGTGTCGAAGGACGATGCGCAGGCGATCAAATCGCTCGAAGCCGACCTCAAGCGCGTTGTTTATGGCCAGGATCAGGCGATCGACGCCCTGTCGAGTGCGATCAAGCTGTCGCGCGCCGGGCTGCGTGAGCCGAACAAGCCGATTGGCTCTTACCTGTTCACCGGTCCAACCGGGGTCGGTAAGACCGAGGTCACGCGTCAACTCGCCTCTATTCTGGGCGTCGAACTGCACCGCTTCGACATGTCGGAATATATGGAACGCCACTCGATCTCTCGTCTGATCGGTGCGCCTCCCGGCTATGTTGGCTATGATGAGGGCGGCCTGCTCACGGATGCGGTGATGCAGCATCCTCACTCTGTGGTTCTGCTCGACGAGATCGAGAAAGCCCACCCTGACCTGTTCAATGTCCTGCTTCAGGTCATGGACAATGGCACGCTGACCGATGCGAATGGCCGCAAAGTCGACTTCCGCAATGTCATTTTGGTCATGACGACGAATGCCGGCGCCTCTGACGCCGCCAAAAACTCGATTGGCTTTGGCCGCGGACGCAAGGATGACGAGCAGGAAGAGGCGCTGAAGCGTCTGTTCACGCCGGAATTCCGAAACCGTCTGGATGCGGTCATCACTTTCGGTGGCCTGACACCAGAGATCATCGAGCGCGTGGTCGAGAAGTTCGTCCTGCAACTGGAAGTTCAGCTCGCCGATCGCAATGTCACGATCGAGCTGGCTGCCGGGGCACGCGACTGGCTCGCCAAGCGCGGCTTCGACGCCGAATTCGGCGCTCGTCCGCTGGCGCGGGTGATCTCCGAGCATGTGAAGAAGCCGATGGCCGAGGAACTGCTGTTCGGCAAACTCGCCAAGGGCGGCACGGTGAAGATTGGCCACGACAAGAAGAAGGACGAACTGACCTTCAAATATGTCGAGGACAAACCGACCAAGCGAAAGCCAAAAACGCCTGGCAAAGGCAAGCCTGAAAAGGTCTGATTTCATTGCAATATTTCAAGCCCGCCCTCGTCCTTCGACAAGCTCAGGATGAGGACTTCTAGGCATGAACGGATTGCTCGAGGGGGCGTTCGTGTACATGTTGGAATGCGCGGATGGGGCCTTTTATGTGGGCTCCTATCGCGGTGATGACCTAGATGTCCGTGTTGAGGAGCACAATACGGGATATCGCAAATCTGCATGGACCTATTCCCGCAGGCCAGTCGCACTCGTTTGGGCGGAGCATTTCTCGCGATATGACGAAGCTGTCGCGCGCGAGAGACAGCTAAAGGGCTGGTCACGCGCAAAGAAGCGAGCTCTCATCACGGGTGACTACGCAGAGATCAGCCGAATGTCGAAATCTAGATCAGCCAAAAGGGATCCCTCATCCTGAGCCTGTCGAAGGACGAGGGACCCCGGGACTGAATCTAAACCATAAAAGCGCTTTCCCGCGCCACCGTCAGGTGCGGGATTCCGTCGCTGGTTTTGGTCCAGGATATGCCCTCCGGCGAGACATAGGCGGTCACCCGTTGGCGCAGCGCAGAGAAACTGTCCCAGTCGACCACATCGACCGGCTCGTCAAAGTGCAGAGTCAACTCATAACCAGCGCCATCCTGCAGCTCGCGCACCGCATGCACGCGGCCGCGGAACGGGCGTTTGAGATACGCGCCGCTCACCCGCTCGCCGATCTGCCAGCAGGCTTCCGGTTCGTTCGACACGCGCGCAGAGGCGGTGTTCCAGTCGCGAAAGCCCATCTCATGCGCGACCTGCTCAAGGGCTGCGCCATAGGTTAGCGCTCCGGCGCTTTCGGTCTTCAATTTACGCGCCCGGGCTTTCGCCTGCACGCGCGTATAAATGTGCTGTGTCATCACAGTTACCTTCCACAAATCCTTTTGGTCTTGTAAAGGGCGGGGCTCGCATTGCCGCCAGACCGGATGTGAAATGGTCTGCGAAAGGCTGGGACATCCCAGGAGGTCTTCACCACGAACGAAATTCGTTCAGCGAGCGGCCGGTGCCTCAACCGAGGCGGCGCTATACGCGACTTCTTGCTCGAAGGTCAACCACAATCTTGGCCGCGCCTTACTGATAGTACCAGCCATAGGGGATTTCGACCGTGTTTGCAGCGCCCCGCAAGGGCGCGCGAATAGGGGTCGGCGCGCCGCCCTCAACGGACAGGCACGCCGGCAAGTGATACGCGCTCAGAAGCTCGCCTGAAAAAGGATCATTTTCGTCGACAAGATAGGCCGCCAGCGGCCAAAGGAAGGACGCGTCCGCCTCTGCAAATGGGATCACCTTGCGGGAGATAACCGCATCCTGGAAGCCCAGCACCTCAAGGCGATTTGTCGTTGCATCGGCGCAGAAAGCGGTGAGTTCATCGTCTGAATATGACGACCAGACGTCGCGATTTGTTTCTCCCGCCGCTTCTATCAGGGTCAGCTCAATCTTGCCCAGATCCGCTTCGCCGGGGACGTCGAAAATGGCGAATAGAAATCCCGTTTTCAGCTCCATGGTCTCGAAGTCCCCGCAGTCGTCCATGCCGAGAAAATCAACCTCACTGTAGAGATAAAGATGATGCGCGCAGTTTTCCCGCTGGACGAGGTCTTCATACGGAAAAACAGGAACGTAGAATCTGTCAAAGCTCTCAGCGAGGTTCGTGAGCGTGTCCCAGAGCGGGTTTTTCAATGGTGCGATATCCCTGTGTTCCCAGGTCCCAAAGAATTTCGGCAGTCCGCCCTCGATGCTACTGCCGCTCTGTGAGAGAGTCCCTGAAATCTCGTTGACCGACCCTTCTCGAAAACCACCTTCATGAATCGCCAGCATCAAGGCGTTTGTTCTCAGTCCGCCAAAGGTGCGCATGTAATTGACGCGCAGGGTCTTGGGTGGTTCGGCACTCTGAATTGCCTTGGCGTCCTTCTTGCCGAACACCAGAGACGAAACGCTGGCCACATCCAGAATAAAGCCGAGCCCTCCGAACATCGCAGCGGTCACGGCCGATACGGCGACGATCCGCGGGTGCTTTCGCCAGCTCAGAACCCGCGCCCCGCTGCGTGTCACAGCTTGTCCAAGTTTTTGAAACAGCCCCATGCCTCAATTAGGCATGGGCGACTTCAGATCGTCAACCAAAATTGACGCGCGTGGATCAGGCCTTTTCCGGCTCGTCGTCCGCCATGATCTCCATCATGCGTGCGTTCAGATCCGCTTCCCAGGACTCAGCCCGCTCGCGGATGCGATTGACATAGGCTTCGTTCTCGTGGGCCGGGATATCCATGTCGTAGACGTCTGCGACCTCGATCATGGATTGCTGGTCCATCTCGTGGAACGCCATTTTCATCTCATCCGCCGCTTCCCGGGGAACGCCCATCGCCTCATAGGCTGAGCGACCAATTCTGAGCGAGCTGTCATAGGTTTCGCGAATAATGTCGCGGCAGCCATGGGCCCACAGCTCGTACGTGTGATGCCGGTCTACGGCGCGCGCGATGACGTGCAGATTGGGGTAATTGCGTACGGCGTAGGAGACCAGCTCGGTGATCTGATGCTTGTCATCAATGGTAACGATCAGCAGCTTGGCTTTGTCGATCCCGGCTGCATGCAACAGGTCGGGTCGGGTCGCATCGCCGAAATAGGCATGGCTGATGCCGTAGGCGCGCAGGATATCGAGCTGCTTCGAGCTGTAATCGATCACGGTGGAGGTATAGCCCGCCGTCCGCAGCATGCGGTCGACAATGCCGCCAATACGGCCGCGCCCGGCAATGATAATGCCATTGTCTTCGGTAATCGCGTCAGCTTCGCGCTCCTGACCCTTGGAATAGCGGCTGGCGACAATCTGATCATACAGAATGAAGAGCAGCGGCGTGATCAGCATGGATAGCGCCACAACCAGCAGCAGCAGGCTGGCCACCGCATCAGGGATAATCCCGTTGGATGTGGTAAAGGCGAGCAGGACGAACCCGAACTCGCCCGCTTGCGCCACGCCCAGCGTGAACAACCAGCGCTGCGCTCCACGGATCTTGAATGCGGTACCGAGCAGGAACAGGACGAACGCCTTGAGCAGCATCAGCCCGACGGTCATCGTGATCACCAGACCAAACTGATCAGATAGAAGCTGGAAATCGATCCCTGCGCCAACCGTGATGAAGAACAGGCCAAGCAAGAGCCCTCGGAACGGATCAATATCGGATTCCAGCTCGTGCTTGTATTCTGAATTGGCGAGCACAACACCGGCGAGGAAGGTGCCGAGCGCCGGCGACAGGCCCACGAGTGTCATCAGCAGCGCGATCCCGATCACCATGAGCAGGGCCGTTGCCGTAAACAGCTCCCGCAGCTTTGCCCCGGCGACGAACCGGAAGAGCGGCCGGGTCAGGTAGTTTCCGCCGAGGATCACCACCGCAATCGCGCCGACCGTAACCAGCATGGTCTGCCAGCCATTCAGGTTTTCAACCAGGCTGAGGCTGTGCTCATCGCCGCCGCCTGCCGTCAGATTGGCGACCTCAGGAAATGCGAGCAGCGGAATGATGGCCAGCATCGGAATGAAGGCGATGTCCTGAAACAGGAGCACGGAAAAGCTCGCCTGCCCGCCATCGCTTTTCATCAGGCCCTTCTCGTTCAGGGTCTGCAGCACAATTGCGGTCGAGGAAAGCGACAAAATCATGCCTATAATCAGGGCTGTATTCCAGGATTGCCCGAATGCCATCGCCACGGACATGGCCAGAAGCATGGTCATCAGGACCTGTCCGCCGCCAAGCCCCATCAGGCGATTGCGCATCTGCCAGAGCAGTTTCGGCTCCAGCTCCATCCCGACCAGGAACAGCATCATGACGACGCCGAACTCAGCAAAATGCTGCAGGGCGATGACATCGACATCCAATAGGCCGAGCAATGGGCTGATACAGATTCCCGCGATCAGATAGCCCAAAACGGACCCCAGCTTCAGGCGGGTTGCGATGGGAACCGCAATGATTCCGGCGCACAAGAGAATGAAGGCGAGAAGCAGTAGATCGGACATAAGGCGAGCTCTGATTGATTAGGGTTCGAAGCGATATAGGCGCATTTCGGCAGATTGCGAAAGCCGCTGGCATTCCGACTGAGCTCCAGCTTGTTTTGACCGCCAAATCTGATGTACAAAGCCTTGAGTGGAGTATTGGGAGGTGTCGCGTGCTCAAGTGGATTCTCGGCATTCTGATCGTTATTGGCGTTGGCGGCGCGGCGGCCTGGTGGTGGATGAATCGCCCGCTGGTGATCCGGCACCCAAGTTTCGGCATGGACTGCACGCAGCTCGTCTCTGAAAGCAATCTGAACCGCCAGATCGATTGCGTGCGCGTCTGGTACGGCACCAACCGAACGCTGGATATGGGCGACGCGACCCTGACCGCGGACACGACGGATGTCTTCGAAGGCACTGGCGAGAATAGCGGCGAGCTGCGCCTCGGTCGCGCGGATGTCTGGCTGCCTAAGCTGATCGAGGATGGCGGTTCGCGCGAACGCGGGGAAACCCCGCATGTGCAGGGCCAGGTGCCACGCGACGCGGACCGGCTGGCCGAATATGTCTTCCTGACGCGGATCACGACGAGCGGCCGCGAAACCTTCATGGCGACGCTGCAGGACGCGATCTATTATGACGGATCCGACGCCATTTTGCTGTTCGTGCACGGGTTCAACGTGAAGTTCGACGAAGCCCTGGTGCGCGCCGCTCAGCTCTCGAACGATCTGTCTCGCGATGAGGCTTATGATGTCGGCATTCCGGTCCTCTATAGCTGGCCATCTGCGGGCGAAGTGTCGATCGAGGATTATCGGGGCGACCGCGACCGTTCGATTGATTCTGCACCCTATCTCGAAGAATTCCTCGACCTGATCACAGAAGATCTCGATGTCGACCGGATCAATATTATCGCGCATTCCATGGGCAACCGCGTTCTGACCAAGGCGCTGGAGGACTATGCCCGCGACTATCTCGTCCGCCATGAACGCGATGACCTGGAGTTTCGGATCCTGCTGGTCGCCGCTGATGTTGAGCGCGATGTGTTTGCGGCAGCGAATGGCATGTTCGACAATCTCGACGCCAATGTCACGATTTACACTTCAGACACTGATCGCGCCCTGTTCGCATCCAACGTGCTCAATCAGGCCAAGCGCCTCGGCGATACAGATACGGACAAGCCCTATATTCGCGACTCTCAGAATTATGAGACCATCGACGCTACGGCTGTGACCACGCAGCTGTTCGGAATTGGCCACAATTACTATTCCGACAATCCGACTATTCTCTGGGACATGATGTGCACGATTGGCGAGACGCAGCCGCAGGACCGCGCCCTCGAAATCGCCCGCTATGGCGGTCTTCCGGATGGGGATCAATATTACCGGGTCAATTCATCGATCGAGCCTGAGACAGAGGCCTGCACCCTGCATCGCACCGCATTTCCGGCGGGCGCACTCCCGGAGTCAGAGCTCGAGGTCGGCGGCGCGCTTCCCGAAGAGTCGCCACCTCCGCCGTCTGATCGCGGCCTCGCCCTGCCCCCGCCATCGGCGCCGCCCGAAGTCGAACCCGAGCCTATGCTCGAAGCGCAGTCTCTGCCGATCGAGACCACATTCTATGTCATAGACTATGAATCGCTCGATCTCAGCCCGTATGAAGCGGTGCTGCAGCAAGTGCTCCAGGATGATGGCGTGATCGAAGCCCTGACCATCAGCGCTTACAATGACACGGCCGGATCCGACGCAGTGAACCGGGTTCAGACCATTCGCTTCGCCAACCTCATCCGTGACTGGTTCATCGAGAACGGTGTCGATCCCGCTGTGATCACGACGATCGGCTATGGCGAGGAAGATCTCGCCATCGAAACAGCCGATGAAGTCGCCGAGCAGCTGAATCGCCGCGTCGTGATCGAACGGTTCTCGAACTAGTCAGAGGCCGGTTGCGCAACAACCCGGAAGCCAACGGATCGATCCTGCACTGACCGTGTAAAGCGAGCGCGATTGGCGGCGCGATGCTCTGCTGCGCCGAGCCGCCAGGACCCACCGCGTACAACAAATCGCTGGCACCCGGATTGGCGCACCACGCGGCCATCGTCGGGTGCGTTTGAGTAATTGTTGATGTAGCAATCAGCCACCCACTCGCGGACATTGCCGAGCATGCCTGACACACCATAGGCGTTCGCTGGCAAGTCTTTTGTGTCGCTCGGCTCACCCGAGACGGCGCCTGGGCCAGGGAAATTCGTGCCCCACCAATAAGGTGTGCGCGTGCCGCCGCGCGCGGCATACTCCCACTGCGCCTCACTTGGCAGACGGTAGCGACGCTCGCCCTGCTGAGACAGCCAGGTCGTATACGCCACCGCATCATCATAGCTGATCTGGGTCACAGGATCGCTGCTATCGGCGCGGCCTTGCGATCCGTTGCAGCCGCCCGCATCGACGCACAATTGCCACTGCCCGCGGGTGATTTCGGTCGCGCTGATGGCAAACGGTTCCAGGTTGACTTCGCGCTGCGGGCCTTCATTGCCGGACCGGTTCGGCTCGGCATCTGGCGATCCCATGATGAAACTGCCGCCGGGCAGTTCGACCATATCCGGACAGACATCACAGCTTGGCGAAACCGGCGGCGGTGGCGGCGGATCGATGTCGGTGACGGGCTCCGTCGAGGTCATCATTTGCAGGCCAAACCACCCGCCAGCGCCCAGAACGACGGCCGCGCCGAGCAGCAGCGGCAAGGGGCTCGATTTCTTCTTTTCCGGCTTGGCTTTCGCCGCAGGCGGTGGTGTCGGCGCAGGCGCGGCTTTCTTGGGTTCCGGCGCCGGGCTCGGTGCAGCAGGTGCTGCCGCCGCAGGCTCTGCCGGTGCGCTGCCAACTTTCAGTGCAGCAAGCCGGTTTCGGGCCAGCGCTGCATAGTGACCATCCTCATAACGAGACAGATAGGCCTCAAAATCCGCCGGATCGTCGCCATCCTTGATCGAAGTCCAGAACACTGTTTCGATCGTTGCATCATTCTGGGCGGCTGGCGCGGGCGCTGCGCCTTCCGCAGCCACCGCCGGGGCGGCAGCGTCCGCCGCATGCTTGTCGAGCGAGCGTTTGATATCGGCGACAAAATCTCCCCAGCGCGCTTCATTGCGAACACCCGCCCAGCCGATCAAATCGGCGGTCTGGGTCAGTTCGAACATGATCGGACGATCGGCATCCTCGATCATCGCCGGAACCAGTTCGCAACTGCGCTGGCCGAGCGTCGCCTCGGCTCGTACCCACTTCGATTTCACCGAAGTTTGCGACCACAGCACCACGACCACAGCAGAGTCGCGCAGCATGTTTTCGGTCACCTCATCATAGGTCTGACCTGCCCGCAGCACCTTATCCCACCAGACGGAGAACCCTTCTGCTTCAAGCGCTTCGGCGATGATTTGCGCGGTCGGTCGGTCCGCCCTGCTATAGGATAGAAAAATGTGCGCCATCGTCCCCGAGGTCCTCTTATGAGTTATAGTTAATGCGACCTTGCTCCAGCCATTGCACAAAATCTCTGCAATCCAAAGCGGAGTTTCAGCAGCGGATTGCAAAAACCGGTTCTGCGAAAAATCTTTTCATTTCAGATGCCAAGCGCGATAACTTCTTGCCAGCTGCGAAGTGAGCGTGTTTCCTATCGGTCGCTGACGAACCAGGGACGGGTGCATGAGCTTTCGATTCAATGACGAACTTTTGCTCTCGGATGAAGATCGCGCCCTGGCTGAACGCAGCTTCCCAAACGTCTTCTTTGCACTCGATCACCCGGAACTCCGCGAAGAGTTTCAGCGCGTCGATAAACTGGCAGTTGAAGCGAAACGACGGTCCCGATGGATCGGCTGCGCCGCCCTGATCTTCGCCACCCTGTCCCTGCTGGCGTTTCCGTTTGACGTCATCGTCAAAGGCATCTGGATCCAGGAAGAACAGCAGGAACCCATCCTGCGCTATCTTGCGATTGCAGGCGCGTGCTTTGGCATCCTGGCGCTCATATTCGGCAACCTTGGGCTGGGGTTTGGCAAGGTGAAGCGCGACTGGTTGATGAAGCGACTGATCACCGAGCGCCTGCGCCAATGGCACGCCCAGCACATTGCGGCCCATGCCATCGACATTGCCGCCGCCGACAGCGCGGAGAAGGTTGCCGCCGTGCTCGACCAGCGTGATCTCAGCTTCCGCCGCTTCAAGCGTAGTTTCATCGACCAGGTCTCAAGCGAGTACACTAAGTACACGCAGAGCTCGGCGGCATCCTATTCCGGACAGAGCGTTACGAACGCGCGATCCGAAACCGCGTTCTGGATCGACGAGGCCTGGCCCAAAAAGGCCGCCATGAAATCCGACAGCGTCGATCCGGCCCGGCTGGATGAAGTCTATCGCGCGCTGCAGGAAACGCGCATCCGGGGCCAGATCCAATACACCAATTATGTGCTCTCATCTGAGGGCAAATTCTGGTCCTCCCCGTCCAAGCAGCTGCATATTCTCGGCAATCTGTCTTACTTGCTGGTCGTCTTCGCCTTTGCCGCAAATTTTATCGCCCTCGGCGCAGCGCTTTGGGAGCCATTCAAGGAAAGCACGTCAGTCCTCAGCGCAGTCGCCATCGCCTTCGCCATCCTGGCCGTTGGCGTTCGAGCCATGCTGGAAGGCCTGCGCCCACAGCGCGAAACTCGCCGCATGCAATTTTACGCCGCAGCGATCAATCACGCCGATCAAAGCTTCGAGACGGCGCGAACCCACGCCCGAAAGATCGCAGCCATGAGCCTGCTGGAACGCGCCTCGTATGACGAGATGATCGAGTTTATCAGCTCAAATGAACGCGCCCGCTTCGTGCTCTAGCGCTTGAGGCAGCTGTCATAGGCAATTTCATCTGCGGTCAGCGCTTCAGCCACACGGTAAGGCGCGTCAGTCGCCAGCATTGTCAGGCCGCCATCGGCCAGAGTTTGATATTCGCTGGGGTCGCCATCCGCCCAATACTGATCATCCAGACGTTCCCCCGGACGGCCGAGCGTGCCGAACGCCGTCTCGACCCCGCGTCTGCCAACCGCTTCGAAGGCCCGCGGATTGGGATTGGAGATACCCATCCAGGCAATCACCTGGTCAAAATTCACGCCCGCGGCTTCCAGCGTCTCCTGATGGCTGCGGCTATCGACGCCTGCGGTCATCATCAGACCCGGCGCCAGACGCGCAACTTCGCGGGCCTGGTCATCATTATAAGTGATCAGGATCACATTCTGTTCGGCCTCAGCAGCGCGGACATGCGAGATGATGTTACGGAAACTGGTCGTCTCCTTCTTGTCGAGTTCGACAATCGCGCCGGAGCGTTTGGCCCAGAGCAGGACTTCGCTCAGTTTTGGGGCTGTGAAGGCGGTGATGGAACCTTCATCGTCGACTAAATTTAGACGTTCAATCGTGTCCCAGTCCGTATCCGCGACGTAGCCGCCGCCCGTCGTCGTCCGTCCGAGCGTCCGGTCATGCATCAGGAACAGAACGCCATCCCGGCTCTCGGCCACGTCGATTTCATGCACCAATATGCCCTGGTCGAGGCCATATTGCAGCGTCTCGATCGCGTTCTCAGGATAGCCGGGCGCCGGACCACCGCGATGCGAGGCAATCAACATACCCCCGCTTTCGCGGACACAATCAAAGAAGTCAGGCAGCGGGCCAGTATCCATGCGTGCCCCGGTCGCCACCTCCACCTGAGCTGTATTGGTGGCGGGCGCGCTGGTGGTTTCCGAACTTGAACCGGTTTGAGCGCGAACCGGCGGATCGAACTCGCCAGCCTCTGGTTGGCACGCTGTGAGGCTCAAGCCTGCTGCAAGAGCAAGCACTGGGAGGATAAGTCGCATCGCGTTCTACTTTCGATTCTTGCCGATCTGGGCTCGCCAACCTACAACATTCATCAGGCCCCGAAAGAGGCGAACAGAACAGAAGTTTACGGAGGATCACCGATGCAAGGCATCATGCAAGACTGGCAGCTGACCACGAACAAAATCCTGGAGCACGCCAAACGAATTAACCCGACCCGCGAGATCATTACTCGCCGCGTGAGCGGAGATATCGTTCGCACCACTTATTCCGAACTGCATGACCTCTCCAAACAGGTCTCCGGCGCGCTGATTGAGGGTGGCATTGGCCTCGGCGACCGGGTGGCGACTCTCGGTTGGAACTCGGCCCGCCATATGGCCGCCTGGTATGGCACCATGGGCATTGGCGCTGTGCTGCATACGATCAACCCGCGCCTGCACCCGGAGCAAATCGCCTGGATCGCCAATCACGCTGAAGACAAGGTGCTGATTTTCGACACCACTTTCCTGCCAATTGTCGAAGCAGTGAAGGATCACTTCCAAACCATCAAAACGTTCGTCATCTTCGCTGGCGCCGATGATATGCCGGAAAACTCTGTCGGCGCGGTTGCCTTTGATGACTGGGTCGCCGGCAAGTCGCTGAACGCCAGCTGGGGCGATTTCCCGGAAGAGACAGCGTGCGGGCTTTGCTACACATCAGGCACCACGGGTAACCCGAAAGGCGTGCTCTACTCGCATCGCTCCAACGTCCTGCACACACTGATCACCATGTCGAAAGACGCGATGGGCATGGGCTCTGACGATGTCGTCCTGCCGGTTGTGCCAATGTTCCACGCCAATGCCTGGGGCCTCGCCTTTGGTTGCCCGGCGACTGGCGCGAATATGGTCATGCCCGGGGCACAAATGGACGGCGCCAGCATTTATGAGCTGCTCGATACTGAGAAAGTCACGATCACGGCAGCGGTGCCAACCGTCTGGCTCGGCCTGCTCGGCTATCTGCGCGAGAACAATCTCAAGCTGCCGCACTTGCGCAAGGTCGTGATCGGCGGCTCGGCGGTTCCGGAAGCTATCCTGCGCGCCTTCGAGACGGAGTTCGATGTCGATGTGATCCATGCCTGGGGCATGACCGAGACCAGCCCGCTGGGCACGCTCGGCACGCTGCCACCGCATCTGATGGATGCGGACATTGACACGCGGATGACGCAGAAGCTGAAGCAAGGCCGCCCACCGTTCGGTGTCGAACTCAAGATCGTCGATGACGAGAACAATGACTTGCCATGGGACGGCGAGACTTCCGGCCGTTTGGTCGTGCGCGGTCCAGCGATTGCGGCTGGCTATTTCAAAGGCGATGGCGGCAATGTGCTCGATGAGAATGGCTTTTTCGACACTGGCGACGTCGCCAATATGGACCAGTACGGCACCATGCAGATCACTGACCGCGCCAAGGACGTTATCAAGTCCGGCGGCGAGTGGATCAGCTCGATCGATATTGAGAATATCGCAGTCGGCCATGCCAAAGTCGCGAACGCTGCGGCCATCGGCATCTACCATCCAAAATGGGATGAGCGTCCTCTGCTGATCATCCAGGCCAATCCGGGCGAAGAGCCGACCAAGGAAGAGATGCTGGCGCAACTGGAAGGCAAGATCGCCAAATGGTGGACGCCAGACGATGTCGCTTTCATCGACGAGATCCCACTCGGCGCCACAGGCAAGATCAACAAGCTGAAGCTGCGCGAGATCTTCAAGGACTATAAGCTGCCAACAGCCTAATCCTCGCCCGCCTTCTCCGGCGTGCGTTTGAGCTCGATCCCTTCCTTCACCATTTCGACCTGGTGTGGGTAAGGGATCTCGATGCCTTCCGCGTCAAAGCGCTGTTTGACCGCTTTGGTGATATCAGCACGCACCTGAACGAATTCCCGGCCCGGCACCCAGGCGCGCAGGCGCAGCGTGATCGCCCAGTCGCCGAGCTCATGCACACCGACCCAGATATCTGATTTCTGCAGGACCCGGTCATGCGCGTCGGCAATGCTGGTCAAAACCTCCAGCGCGTGATCGAGATCAGTGTCGTAATGAACGCCGAAAAACAGGTTCAGACGTCGCCGTGGCAAGCGATTGTGATTGATGATGGCATCGCCCCAGACCTGATCATTGGTCAGCAACATGACTTTATTGTCGACTTGCCGGATCGCTGTGTTGAAGGGCGTGATGTTCATCACCTCGCCCTCCCGCTCGCCAATCTCGACCCAGTCGCCAATCTTGAACGGCCGAAAGGCGGCCAGCATGAAGCCCGCAGCAACCGCCTTCAGCGTGTCTTGCAGGGCGAGCGCGATGGCAAGGCCCGCGGCACCGACAATGGCAATGAGCGACCCGGGCGCAAACCCGAACTGGGTCATCGCCATCAGGATGGCGATACCGAGAATGAGATAGCGAATAATCGCGGCCGAGAAATTGATCAGCGTATCATCGACCCGGTGGCGCGCATTGGCCGGCTCGCCATAGGCCCGCAAGGACCGATTGAGCCAGGTCGCCAGCAGCACCGCGCCGCCAATGATCACAAGACCGGCCAGCGCCTTGGGCCAGAAATTCACCAGGACATGCCCGAAATCAAAGCCAACCAGCTCTGCGCCGCCGGTAAACACAGCCAGGAACACCAGAAGCTGCGTCAGCGGCGCGGCGAGATCCCAGCTCGACCCCAGGAACAAGTCCGAATCCTTATAGGTGCGGCGGCCGAAGGCGCGGACAAATCGCTTGAACAGATACCCGGCAAAATATGCGATCAGGATCAGACTGATCAGGATGAACCCCATCCAGACCTGCGGGGCGATCGCTGCGAGCGCAGGCGGCAGAACCGAGACATCAAAGGGCGGCGTGAGCAAAGTCGTCATACAGCTCCCGTGTCACAGGCAGGCGGCGACTGTAAAGCAAAATCAGGCGCAAATTCGATGGAGATAAACGCAGCGTTCACGCCGCATAAACCTTAAGTCGGCAAGCTCCAGAGTTAATCTTGTCTGCCTTAAACCAGACGTAATTTAACCCGAGACAGCTTGCATGAGTTTCGCCCTCAGTCTTGCTTTTCCCCTGATCGTCGGCACCGGTCCGATGGACGAGGCCCTGCGCGCCACCGAAGCGCCGGACAGCCTGCGCGCCGCCTTTACCGTCGAAATGAGCAGCGCCAAGGCAAGCCGCACCTTTACCTTCGATCCGCGCGAACCGGACGGCCAGCGCTGGCGTCTCGTCATCGCCCGCGGAGAAGATGCTGACCTTGACCAGGCGGCCGCCGCCTGGGGCGCCGAAGCTGCGCCGGATGGACGCCTGTTTCCGGACGATTTGCGCGCCAGTTTTGGCGAGACCGTCTTTGTCGACGATATGGGGCCGGCCTGGCGACTAAAATTCCACCATGCGCCGTCTGCGAACGATAATGCGCTCGATGTCTGGGCCACACAGCGCCTGCAGGCCGAAGCCTGGATGGAGCCGATGGATGGCCGTTTCATGCGCATCGACTACACCCTGCCCCGCCCTGTGCGCGGCCCGAAAGGCGGCCGCCTGACCCGGTTCGAACAAAGCTATCTGCTCGAAACGGAGCCGGAATGGGGCCTCACTTATGTCTCGCAATTCGCGCTCAATTTCGAAGCCAAGGCAGCGTTTCGCACAATCCGCCAAAACTACACGGCGGTGATCACGGAAGCGACCTTCTTCTTCGCCAGCCCGGAGCTGGAACAGCATTTCGTCTCAGCGCAGTTACCGGAGGATTGGCCGCGCTGATTTAGCCGCACAAGAATGGTTGCGGAGCGCCAATGTGCAGTGTATGCAGCGCGCTTCTGATGGTTCGGTAGCTCAGCTGGTTAGAGCGCACGACTCATAATCGTGAGGTCGGGAGTTCAAGTCTCCCCCGAACCAC
>JABSQB010000079.1 GCA_013214545.1 Henriciella sp. | reverse complement strand
ATCTAGAGAGAACTCATAGATGAGCTTCGCTGCGTCTTCTTCCAGTCGTCCCATCATCGCGCATCTCCTCGATCTGCTCGAAAATCAGTGAATCAGAATTCGGTCGTTTTGACTCCGAGTTTTTCAACAGTATCGCCCTAAAATGGACGCCGGTTGCAGAGTGTATTTGATCCGCTGCATAGGCCTTCCAGGTCAGTAAAAAAACATTTGCATGTCCTTGAGAAATATCTCAATTGAATCATTGGCATGAAGGGGGCCGCTCGAATGAACAATCGCGTCTTAATTATTGGGGCGGTGATCCTGGCGCTATTATTGATTCTATGGCTGGCGATCAGTGGCCTGCGATCCGGAGATGGCGAGGACGAGATTAGCGCGAACCCAAAAACGGAAACTGAGGCGCTGATCGAGCCCTCTGTCTCTGCGGATGCGCCGCTAAATTTCGATCATGTGTGGAATGAGACCTCGAGCGAATATGATCCAGAATGCGACGAGGGTTGCATAGAAGTTTTGAATCGACCGCGAGGTTCACATGGGGGGAGCGTCCGTGTCGGTGTAAAGCCCGATATTGATGATCCCATCGCTCAGTGGAGTGATTGCGTTCAATCTATCATGTCGTGCTATGAGGGGCAGCTCGCTGCGGATGATTTTGACGGTCACACAAACTCTACCATGCATGACTGCGTGCTGTCGAGTGCCTGCCCAACTGAATGCCGTGACTATTATCAATCGACGGTCAGCGATGAATTAGAAACCGTGAACAGAGCGCTCGATGCGGTTTTCCTCGGAGAGCGAGCCGCCTGTTTGCCGACGGAGGCTTGGGTCGAATGAGATATGTGATCACGCTGATTGCAATTGCCGCGACTCTCTTTCTCATCGCGTGGGACACGAAAGAACTTCATCCAAAAGACCCGGACGAGAAAAGTAAGTGGCAGTCGATTTACATTTGTCTGCACGGCGAGCATTTCTTCTGCGCCCGGAATGAACATGAGCAAATATCGAATGACGCGCTCAAGCGTGCATCTCCATCCAATCCGTGGCTCATCGGCGGGCGTACTAATTTCTACACGTATGATTTGAATGCGAGCTATTTCCGTAAGGACTTAGCGGGGCTGGGACGAAGCGAGTATATTTCATCGGAAGACGAAAATGAGTTGGAGCGCCGCCTTTTGCCACCGGTGCCTCACTTCGCCGGCCTGCCTGACTTTAGTTACACAATGTATGATTGGGCGAATAAGAACCAATTCTGTCCTGCCTTGCCAGACGATCATCCGGACAAAGCGAATTGCCATGTTTTTGAAGGATGGCACGCGGCGCGGCTCAATGCATCGCATTTTGGAACGCAAGCGACAAAAAGCTATCAGCGCATGCATGCGATTGCTTTGTCTCATGCTCAGCGCGCCGCGGACCTTAGACAAGCGGCAAAGGTGGATGCTGCGACGCTTAAGTTTCACGAAGACACCATTCGAGAAGCTGAATATCTGGCGCTCGCCTATGAAGCGGTTGGGCAACATTTTCTCTCCGATCGTTGGGCAATCGGGCACATGTTCGATCGTTGGGGCGCTCCGGAATATGTCGACGGGGTATATGATGACCCGCGCGGAGCGAAGCTCGCAGGCGTTCTGACGGGAATTCTGCACGGCCATGAGTCAGTGTCCGGATTGCCAGATGCCTTGTCGTCACCAGAACTCGATTTTGGGGCCTTAGTCGTTCCGAACTGGCGGTTCCCTGCGGAGAATAGCACCAGCACCTCCAATGCTGAGACGTTCCCTGGGGTTGGCGACTATCGCTATGAAGATATGAATGATGGCGGGTTTGGGGCTGAATACACGTATCTTTCAGAGGTCCAAATCCAGGCTCCCGAAACGACGGGTATCGTGCCGACGATCGGCACGCCAACTATTGCTGCCCGAGATTTTCGTCTTGATGTGATCGCACAACGCGAATGGATGATGTCGTGTTTGGCTTCGGGCTATGGCGAGATTATCCGAACCTTTGGGACAAACGAAAGTGGCGGATACGGCGTGGACGGGATGCAGTTGAGTGCCTCTGGTTTGGCACCGCAATCTCCGAAGTGCTTCACCCCGCGCGCGACGAATGCCGCGATTGCTCAGGGATGGGAACTCAGCAGCGCGCTAGTCGATCTCGGGATCGGACAGGGCGTTGTCTCGACGATGGCGCGCATCGTTTTTCTGCCCTATGCCAATGCTCTAATTGAAGGCGCTCAAGAAGCAAAACTTGGCGCGCGATTGACGCCTGCTGAACGCGCTAGTCTCGTGCGGTTTACCGCAAAAGTTCGCCGCCGTGCTTTGGAAGCCCCTTTAGGGACCGACCTCGCAGAGGGTGGGTTTGGTCGGTTCGGCTCTATCAGCACTGGCGACAAATATCTTGTAGCCTCCTATTTCGAACCTGAAAATTCAGATGACCTGCCCGTTAGGGTTCCCAATGGCCGCGACAAAGAGGGGTTATTCGGCGTTTTCAATCGTGCCGGTTCAGACTTTGTCTGCGATCAAAGCGAAGATATTCTTTTTGATATCCGAGAGTCGCAAGCGCCCGCAGATCAGCATGTGTGTCAGCTGGTGGCGCAACGTCTTTATGAAGGCACCTGGGAAGAGTATTCAGGCGTCCAAAGTGAGTTTCAATCGGTCAATTTCGCCGAAGACAAGACGAAAGTTTCGCCGGTTTGTTCTTTGGTTCGCCCGCAGCTCTCTTTTGGGAAATCCTCTGATATGCCGCAACGCTTGCATCCGGGATATGTTCCCTGGAGTGCAGCGATTGGGACTCAAGGGGGGCAAGCTCCATATTCATCTGCTGACACAAAACTCTCGAACCAATCCATCGCCAATTGGTGCAACCGCACCCCGGTGCTCGACTATTCGCCCGATGATGGAGCCCTTCAGATTGATATGGTCGCGCGCTTCGAAGAAGACGAAGACGAGATTGTCCTTAGCGGCCGGCATTTTGGTGAAACAAAGGGTACAGTTCGTCTGGGCGGTGCCTTGCAGCGCGCCGTGCCTGTTTCGAATGTGACCTCATGGAGCGACACAGAAATTCGGTTCATTTTAGGGGAACAGAAATCCCAAATGGGGTTTGAAAAATATGAAGACGCATCTGGAGAGGGGTACGAGGAGACATTTGTTTTCATCGAGCGCCATAATGACAGCGACAGCCTCTACAATCTGCGGAGCGTGGGCCGGTTTGCTTTGCGCAAACAAGTTGAGAAAGAAGAGGAGCAAATCGTCCCCGACTTAGCCGGATTGTGGGAAAGCGAAGACTATTACTGCGACGGGCGAGAGCCACGCCAAGAACTTGAGATCACAGTCGCGGGCACGCGGATTACCGCAACCAAGGTCATCGGCGACAGATGCGTCAATGCCGGTCAAAGAACGTGGGAAGGCGATTATGCCGACGGTCAAATATCTGGCGTCATGTACTCGGGGACCACGACCTCGACGCAACTCTACGAGGATCCCGTAATCCTGACTGTGCAAGACATCGACACGATCACGACGTCCCAAATAACATTCCGGCGCGTAAAGGATGAACTCAAAGCAGAAGATCTTGTCGGAACGTGGCAAAGCGCCGGATACCCGCCAGGCAGCGGATGTGATCGAAGCGTTCAAGAGATCATATATGATGTGACCGCAGAGGGTGAATATCTGACGGCGATTCAGGCCATTGGCGATAAATGTTTTCTAGAGGGCCAGATCATGTGGGAGGGCGACTTCGCCGATATGACCATCACTGGAACCCAATATATCACGACGGGTCCCGGAGAACCGATCTATACACGTTCAATGCAAATCACGGTCGAGGATGAAAACGCAATGCAGAGCGTGTTCGCGCAAGGCGGTATGGCATTCGAACGCGTTGAGGAATGAAAGCCATGCAATTTGTGGAAAGCTGCATTCGAATTCGCGTTGAAAGAGCTTTCACTGGGTAAGAAACAGACGACGCTTCCTTTAGCGAGTTAGGTCGTAGAACGATTAGGAGTTAGACTGATGAAACGATGGATACTCGGGGCTTTCGCCATTACCTCACTCATGGCGTCAGGTGTAGGTGTTGCTGAGGATGCCTCCGCGCCTGATGTATCTACTGGGAAGACGATGTTGGTTCTTGATGCTTCAGGCAGCATGTGGGGCCAATTAGAAAACGAACATAAGATTGTTACAGCGCGATCCGTGATCTCTGACATGCTCGATGATTGGGGGGATCAAGGTGAGCTCGGACTTATGGCCTATGGCCATCGGCGTGAAGGCGATTGCTCGGACATTGAGACGCTTGTACCTGTCGGAGCGGCCAATCAAACGATCATTCGCTCGGCCGTAAATGACCTCAATCCGAAGGGCAAAACCCCGATAACTGAAAGCCTGCGCCAAGCGGCATCGGCTTTGGGCTCTACAGAAAATCCTGCCACAGTGATACTCGTCAGTGACGGCCTGGAGACTTGCAATGCAGATCCATGTGCGCTTGCCGCTGATCTTGAAGCGAGTGGTGCTGACTTTACAGCGCACATCATAGGTTTCGGCCTCAAGGACGAGGAATTCGCTACGCTACAATGCATCGCGACAGAAACAGGCGGGCAATTCCTGAACGCGAGCACCGCTGCTGAACTATCTGCGGCGATGACGGCGACTGTCGCGGAAGCAAAGACAGCCGGATCGATTGGGATCAGGGCTGTGGCTGTTCCTTGTGAGAACTGTGATCCATTCAATGATGTCTCTGTCACATTCAACATTTTCGCCGCGGACGAAGCTGGAAAGAAAATCGGAGACAAGATTACGACAATCGTGACGCAAGGCGGTTTTCGCGCTTTGGATCCCGGCAAATATGTCGTCGAAGGGTTTATAGATAGCCGTATGGTTTTCACGACCCCGATCAATGTAGAGGTCGGCACAGATAGTGCTTCGGACGTCGCATTGGTTATCCCGGCAGGACGCGTGTCCGCCAAAACATTTCAGACCGCAGATGGCCCTGATATTGAGAAAGGCTTGTTCTATCGTTTCTATGGGGCCGAAAATGAGACGGGCACACGCGCTGAGACCGGTTTGTCGCAAGATATGAAACCGACAAAATGGCTTCCCGCTGGAGAGGCTTTTATCGAGGCGTCACTTCAGCAGCTCAAAGCATCTGAGACTTTACTGGTCGAAGCGGGCCAAGACCATGATGTGACCCTCAATATGAATATGGGCTTCGTAGATATATCTGCGCGTCAATTTGATGGAGAGGATCTTCTGGGAGGGCCTAACCTTTGGGTGAATACGCCTCAACAGGATGGGTCGGTACGGTATAATGTTGGCTTTAGTACGGGAAAAAAGGTCGGCAGTTTTGCGCTTCAAGCGGGGGACTATCTTGCCACGGCCAAGTTCGGTGATGCGCAACGTTCCACACCGATCACGGTCATTGCAGGCGAAACTCAGGAATACACAATTGACCTAAAAGCGGGGTCTGTCAGCCTCATGGCTGGTTATGAGGAGGGGACCCCGATCGGCGGCGTAAACTGGCAAATCCTAAAATCCGAGGGCGGGCAAGCGGCTGCATCCTATTCGTCTTCCGAGCCGACATTCACCTTGGTTGAAGGAGATTATATCGCGCGCGCTATTCGCAATTTTCAGCCTACTGATTTACCCTTCAGTGTCGTAGCGGGCGAAAAATCCGAGGTGTTCATCATTCTTCCGACTCCATGAAGCTATCCGGGGTGAGGTCCAAATCAATCTAGATTGATGCGAAATGAAGTTTGCGAGCTGAGTGGCTTAAATTCGCCCAATTCTGTTGAAAAACTCGCTGTTGATTTCGGCGGATCTTCCGATCCGATGATCCACATCGGCCTATCTCTATTGGGTGTTCGCTGCTGTCGCCCGCTCTAAGCGGCATTTGCGAGTTTGGTGGACGGTATCGGGGCGTATTTGG
>JABSQB010000078.1 GCA_013214545.1 Henriciella sp. | reverse complement strand
TGATTAAACCAAAACAGATGAGCCAATCTCTCCTGATCCAAAAGTATCAGAGTGTCTCAACCGTTTGAAAACGGACACTAAAGCTCATCAACATCGCAACCGCGCGCTTCCAAGATGGGTTTCATCTCCCAATAAGCTTGCGGCGTCCGGTAAAGTGGGATGCGTGGATGAAGGTGATGCACGATGTGAAACTGCATTCCCATGGACCCCAGGTTTCCGAGATTTGACTGCCAGCTTCGCGTTGTGCGGTAGCGATCTGTTGAACCGCCCGGATGGTGCGGTGCCCATCCCAGAAAGAACAAGATATAGCTAACGGCGATTTGATGAGGGAGCCACCAAAGCAATGCTGCTTCAAGAGCAAACCCGCACCAAGACATCGTAAAGAGGAAGCCGAAATAAGCGAGCGTCAAGCCGATTTGAGGCACCATAAGATCCTCGCGACCAATCCTGCTTAGTGTTGACGCATACCGGTCCGCTTGCGTGTTGGAACCGCGTGGCTGCCGAGACTGAATGTGACTCCAGACAGCCTTCAGCGGCGTCTCGGCATGCAAATAGTAGTCTGGGTCGAGTTCCGGATCGTTTGCATGCTTGTGATGTTCGAGATGCGTGGCCTTAAGCACTGGATATGTGATCAGTAGCGGTATCGAACCGATCCATCCGACGAGTTCATTCAACCAGCGTAACCGGTCGCCCGGTCTCGCAATAATATCGTGTTGGGCTTCATGACTAGGCAAATAGGACAAGGTGACATTGACCGTCGCAATGATGAAGCCAAGCCAAACCGGAACATGGCCGAACATGACGAGCGGGAAGAGAGACACCCAAACGACAAAATTCGTAAGCGACCAGATCACTGCCAAATAAGGGAACTTGCCAACGTGCTGATTGGCGATTTCTCGCTCCAGTTGGAACAGTTCTTTTTCCGAGAGTTCAGATAGGTCTGTGATGCTTGTCATAGCCATCTCCCTCTGACCTGGGCGACGAGCCCTAATATCCCAGCCAAGGCGAACCCGAAGACAAGCGGGGATAGTCCAAGCGGCGCGTTAAAGCCCAACCGAATAGAGGCCTGCGTAATCAATGGAACCAAAAAGCCCACCGCGAAAATGATCGGCCCGAAATAAAAGACCTGCCTCAGGATAACCGTCATTTATCCCTCCCTACTCTTTCTCTACTCTTGGCTTGTTTCGGCGATTGACCGTTCTTTAGAAGCGCAACAGTCTTGCGCTCTAGAACGGTTTTGAAGGCTGGGGTCGCGTCGATCGCAAGGGTCATATAGAAGCCACGCAGCGCCCGGGTCCGAAACTCTTCAAGTGAAATAAAGCCATAGGCCCAGTCGCGCATCGGACCGCGGAAGCAGATATACATTTGTTCCCCAAAGACCGCCGCGGTTATTCTGCCCCTAAGCAACCCCGCGTCGATGGCTCTTTGCGCGGCAAGTGTCGCCATCTGAGCTGACTCGCGGCCAACAAAGTTCTGCTCGTCTATTTCATCACCAGTTGCCAAGGCACCATGCAGATGATCGCTCGAGATCACTGCGGCACGATGATAGGTCTCGTCGGCCTCAAACAGTTTAAGAGGTTCTATGGTAACAGCTTCTATAGCTTCCAGTGGATCGGCAGCTTCGAACTGATTTAACCGCTCCCAAACCCGCGCAACCGATTCTTCCAGCAGGACGCGCAAGATATCGTCTTTTGTGCCGATCAAATTGTAGAGAGTCGGCTGTGTCACGCCAGCGGCTTTCGCTAATCCACGGGTCGTTAGAGCATCATAACCCTCCCGGGTCAGGACGCGCCTTGCCTCGAACAGAATGCGTTGCCGACGCTTCTCTTTGTTTTGCATGCGGGTGATCATGACCTTAAAGATGGCATAGATTTTAATTTAGTCAACGACAAAATTTTATCATTGACTAATTTTTTTGGCATCTGCGCCCCCAACTGATGAGGTGAGCTACGGAAGCATCAAAGCCGGCATGTCTTTTTCGGCGCACACTCGCGCGTGAACTCACTTAACGTCTGTAAGAAGCGCTAATCGCGTTGCTTCCTCAACAATGCGTTCGAGGAAGGTGTTTCGTTGAGGTCCATCAACAATCTGCATCGTCGCGCCATCTATCAACGACGTGATGAGCTTCGCCTTGAAACTCCGCTCCGCAGGAGACAGCCCCGGATTCAATTGATCGATCAAAGGCTCGAGCGATTGGTAATGTCGTTCATAAACCATTCGATAAAGGTCTGCGAATTGATCGGCACTGCCCCGCAACAATTGCAAGACGATATAGATAGCACCGTCATGTCGTCGCCAGCGACTGAATAAGTCGCGAATAATCAGATCCAAAGCGGCCTCAGCGCTTTCGGCACGCTCCAGCAATTGCGCGATGGTCTCATTATCCTGATCGGCTTGGCGCTCGACCAGCGCATAAAATAAAGCCTCTCGCGTTGCAAAATAGTATTGGAGATTGCCGAGCTTGATCTCACACCTTTTGGCAACTTCCCGCAAACTGACGCCATCATACCACTGCTCCTGCAACAGGGTCAGTGTTTCATTCAAAATCCGATCGCGAGTCGAATGGCCTTTGCGCGTCAGTTGCTTCATCTGAAATAGTTTTCCCAATTTAGGTCGTTAACATATTTCTAGGGAATACCTAGCTATTCTACAAGATAGAAATGGGTCGGAATTGGCAAGCGCGGCGATGCGGCCGCGATCTATGCAGGAGTTGAAAATGCAAATTGTGAAAGCAGATGCGGCACTGGCGAAGGCGCATGAGGACGACATTCCGGGCCTCGTGCATTCGACCGGACCTTCATCCTACGACTACCAGTTCGGGACCGGTTCGCTTCTGGACACCGTGGTCCGGAAATCTTGGTACATACCGGATACGCTTTTTAGTCACGATGCTTGTCATCTGGCTTTGGACGGCGACACGGTTGCAGGATTCCTGATCTCATTTCACGCGCCTGAGTTTCGTCCACGCGGTGAAAACCTCGCCCCGCTTTGGAAAGAGCTTCTGGCGAGTGGAGAACTGAGCCCAGAAGATGTTAGCAAGAGGCTGGAATGCTTCGAGGCCGCACGTTGGCTGAACCCGGAAACTCGACCTGGCATCTATTACATTCATGCTGTGGCGACGAAGCCTGACTATCGCGGTCAAAAAATCGGCCTTCAGCTCGTACAAACCGCAATCGATAAAGCTAAGTCCCTCGGGCACCGTTCGGTGGAGCTAGATGTTCTATCCGACAATCCTGCCCTGAGATTCTACAGGTCGCTCGGCTTCGAGCTTCTTGCAGAGACGAAAGCCCCAAAACCCTTCGCTGGCGGCGTGCCGGTTGAGTACCGCATGGGGCTGCCGCTTTAGGACCATACACAGTTTTCACTTTCTGAGCAGCGGAGCGCTCCAATGAGTCAGACACCCAAAAGGCATTTTCTGGTTGTGGCGGCCACATCTCGTTGCGCGCGCCTGTTTATCAAGTAAGCCCTTCTGAGCGGACACGATGTGACCGCTTTATGCCGCGCTACCGATGACGACGGCGCGCTCACCCGCATGCGCGAAGTGCTAGATGAGACGGAGATTACCGATCCGCCGCGCCCGCCTTCAGATGGTCCAGGAAAGCTCAAGGCCTCGAACCGCAATATTCTAGAAGCCAATACCTATGCTGACCTGTTGGCAGCCGATGAGACGATTGACGGCCTCTGCTGCTTTGTTGGCACCACCTCTTCCCGCCAGGCGATGAGCCCGTTCACGCGCCTCTATACTGATACGATCCGCGCGATATTGGATGGCATGGCGGAAAGCAGGCCTGTAGAAGTCCTTTATCACAGCTCGGTTGGCGCAGGCGGCGAACCTGCAAACGCATACGTCTATTGGCCGGATAATTATCCCAGCATGAGTTGGGCAATTGCCTGGATTGCACCGGTATTCCGCAATGTGGCGCGCAGTGAGCGCTTGTTTGAAGAGCAAAACCAACCGCACACGGACTATATCACCTTTCGTCCGGGGTCCCTCAAAGATCATAGCGCTGAAGGCAACTATCATGTGCTCGTCGATCTCTCGAAAAAGTGTCCTTTCAAGGCCGAACTTTCCGAAATGAAGACCTCTATCGGCCGGGAAGACGTGGCGAACGAAATGTTACGCGTTGCAACGCTGCCGGAGCAAGATCGAAAAGCGCTCTATGGAAGCAGTCTCTATCTCGCTGATCGCAAATGAACGCTCCCACTGTCCGGCGTCTCGCAATCAAATCGATCCCACATTCTCAGTGCTGCACTGTTTTAGATAGCGTGTTCACCACAATGACACCCTCGTATCCTACAGCATCGCGGAGCTATTGCAGCCGCAAAACGATGCGCCCGATCCGCCCAGGCTTTTTGAGGCTCGCAAACGCTTGCGAAAAATCTGAAAAAGCAAAAGTCCTAGGAGGCGTGGTCTTGAGCTCACCTCTCTCCACTTGCCCCGCAAGTTCGCTCAGAAGCTTAGTATCGCCTCGGTCGACGAGCAGGTATCCCAGTTTCTGACGCCGAAACGGATTACCCAAAAAAGAAACCAGCTCCTTTTGCGGTTCTGCAGGAATATAGATTCCATCCGGCGTCATAAGATGTCGAAAGTCTTCAAATCGCGCCCGACCGGAAAGCTCTAGCACCACATCAAACGACCCATCCATTTCGGATAAGGAAGTCTGGTGATAATCGAAAACCGATTCAGCCCCCATTTCCGTCATCACGTCTTGTCCCGCGGGACCTGCGATTGCATTAACACGAGCACCGAGACTGCGCGCGATTTGAATGGCCAAAAGTCCAAGCCCACCGCTGGCACCATTGATTAAGACTGACTGCCCGTGCTGCAACTCTGCAAGATCCCGCAGCGCCACAAGGCTCGTCTGCGCTCCTAGCGGAAACGCTGCCGCTTCGGCGAGGCTCATTCCGTCAGGAACGTGCGCAATATAGGTCTCAGGAATGCTGACGACGTCCTGGTGCGTCTTAGGACCTTTAAAGAGGTGCGTATAGCCAAACACGCGATCGCCGGCCGAAAAACGTCCACCGCCTTCCATAACGATCCCCGAGAACTCCAAACCGGTCAAAACCTCAGAGCGAACACGATTGAGACGGAAGAACAGATCGAGCTTACCCTCGACAATTTCAGCATCGGTTGGATTGAGCGAGGCATAGTGCACGCGCACTTTGACTTCGCCTCGCCCTCGTTCAGGCTCCGGTAAATCGCTCATCAGCGAGATTTGTTTGCGAGTTGTGTGCAGCGCGAGCATGCAATATTCCTTATTTAGGTCAACTGACCCAGATTGCGCATTTGCGGTAACGCCCTTGAGGTTTTGGGTCAAGTGACCAAATCATAGAATTCCCGTCACAAACGAAGTGAATATGGCAACCGAAACTCGAAGAGCTAAAATACTCGACGCGACCCACGCGCTCTTGCTCGAGGTCGGCAATGCAGGATTGACGATGCGCAAAGTCGCGGCACGCGCGGACATCAGTTTGGGCAATCTTCAGTATCATTTCGCAACGCGCGAGGACTTGTTTCTCGCCTTACTGACCCGGTTCTTGGAGCCCTATCAGCAAAGACTTGAAACCCAGCCTTTTGAACAAGATCGACCATTTGAAGACGAGATGAGAGACCTCTTCCTCGCTCTGTTAGAAACACCGGACTTCGATGCATGCGCAGCGATTTATAAGGAGATCTGGGCGGCTTCAAACCATTCGGAAGACGTCAAACGAGTCCTTGATACCTACTACTCTCGTCTGGATCAGTTCTACCGTGAAACGCTGGCGACCTTGACCAAACAAGAAGTGGCCGATGCGCGCGTGAATCAAGCCGCTGCCGTCCTCTTACCCATGATCGAGGGGTATTGTGTCACGCGAGATGCCATTGCGTTGCCAAACAAAGCCATAGCATATGCTTGGGCCAGCGCTCTGGCGCGGATATTGGAAGCCTGAAAAATCTGACGTGTGCGCCATGTGGGGCTGAGTTTTTGGCGACCGGTATTACTCGCCGAGCAGACTTCACGCAGTTACCCGCTTACTAAAACCAAGGAAGGTTGCTGGTTCTGTTCATCACGAATCGGCATCGAACGATACTCGGGGGACTGCACGATGGTGTCGCACGACGAGAAGAAGTTCGCCAAATCGCAGATGATGTTGATCTCATCCGTTCGCGGCGGTCGCGCCAAAAGCCAAGTCATGTGTGCGCGGGCTCGGATATAGGATCCATGCTGCATCGATGAGATTGCACTTAGGACGGACGCCTCATCATGCGTGAAACGCGTTGCGTTAGGAACTGTGATGTCCAGCTGACGTAGTCCGTTATTGCCCAAGCATTCTGCTAAACGCAAAAAGCTCCCCATCACGCGGCCGCCGTTTTCTTCGCCGAAGAAATCCTTGAATATGTTGAGAAGGCAACAGCATTTGGTTTGACCGAAGGCGCAGGCGCGCAATCCAAATGTTGCAACCTGCGCGCCCGGTCCAAGATCGATCAACGTTTTATCCGCAA
>JABSQB010000077.1 GCA_013214545.1 Henriciella sp. | reverse complement strand
CTATATGTGGTTATTAATGCTTAAAGTGGCATTTTCAAAGAGAGAAGAAGACGATTATTATGAGCACAAAATCATACTGGCGAGATTTTTCTTCGAACGAATACTGCCGGAAACACTTTCAAGAGCCATAACAATCAGTTCCGGATCGAAAACCAGCTCGCACGCCTTGCGACCACCGCGATCTGTGATCTCGCGTACATCCATAATGCGTTGTCGAACCAGGATGATCCCGCGGGTCACCCAATAGATCGAACCGCCATCGCTGAGCTCTCCGGCGCGTTTCGGAACCATGCGGGTATGGTGATAAGGCAGCGGTGATGATTTCATCAGGCGTTGCTGCCAACGCTCGATGTCTGCCGCGTCATCCGCACCAACACAGAGTTTCACCATGTGAATCATAAGAACAAAGGTAAACGAGGTTTAATGTCTGTGAAGGTGGAAAATCTTCTGCATGCAGCCATAACTAATTTGCGATCACGTTTAATGGGAGAGGCAGATGATGAGATCAGTGGGATTGGCAGCATGTATGGCGATGTTCAGCGCAGCAGCGCAGGCCGAAGATAGCCATAATGTCTATGGGACGTTTCTGACTCAGGCCAAAACCTCGACTGTCACCATTGAAGACTGCGGCGACGGCACCCCCTGCGGGCGTGTTTCGTGGATTGATCCGAACGCTATGGAGCCTGGTCAAACACCGGAGACTGCTGTGACCCAGGCTGGCGACCCCGTGCTGGGCTTGCTGATGCTGCAAGGCTTCGACAAGAAGCGCAGAGACTGGCGCGGCGGCACCATTTACGATCCCGAGAATGACAAGACCTATGCCTCGCGTCTGAAGCGCCTTGGCGACGGCCGCCTACAGGTCAAAGGCTGCATTGGCCCAATCTGCCAGACCCAGGTTTGGGACGTCGCCCCAGCGGCTCTTCAAACGTCAGCTCCAACCTCAGACGAATAGCTCTGTGACCGTTTGAACCAAGCGAACACGCTTGCGCATTCGGCGCGGCGTGCTACCTCGCGGGCACGATTATTCTATGCCTGCAAGGAGACCGCAGCATGAGCACGATTGGTGGCAAAGACGCGACCCCTCGGACCGAGACAGACACTATGGGCCCGGTTGAGGTTCCAGGTGACAAATATTGGGGCGCGCAGGCGCAGCGTTCACTCGGCAACTTCAAGATTGGCTGGGAGAAGCAGCCTCTGCCCATCGTCCGCGCGCTCGGCATCGTCAAACGCGCCGCGGCTGAGACCAATATGGCGCTCGGCAAGCTCGACTCAAAGCTTGGCGGTGCGATCATCACTGCCGCCAATGAAGTGATCGAAGGCAAGCTCAACGATCACTTTCCTCTGGTCGTCTGGCAAACCGGATCCGGCACGCAATCAAACATGAACGCCAACGAAGTCATCGCCAATCGCGCGATTGAGGTTCTGGGCGGCGAGATCGGTTCGAAAAGTCCCGTCCACCCCAATGATCATTGCAATATGAGCCAGAGCTCAAACGATACGTTCCCGACGGCAATGCACATTGCCTGCGCCGAAGAGATTACCCTTCGTCTGCTTCCGGCGCTCCAACAATTGCACAATGCGCTGAACGACAAAGCGCAGGCCTGGACAGACATTATCAAGATCGGCCGTACGCATACTCAGGACGCCACGCCAGTGACGCTCGGCCAGGAATTCTCTGGCTACACCAAGATGATCGAGATGGGCATCCAGCGGATCGAACAGAGCCTGCCTGCACTACTCGAACTGGCCCAAGGCGGCACCGCGGTCGGCACGGGCCTGTCCACGCCGATCGGATTTGCGGAAGGCGTCGCTGAAAAAATCGCTCAGATTACCGGCCTCAACTTCGCCACCGCACCGAACAAGTTCGAAGCACTGTCAGCCCATGACGCGATGGTATTTGCTCATGGCGCAATCACGACGGCGGCCATGTCCTGCTTTAAGATCGCCAATGATATTCGCTTCCTTGGGTCTGGCCCGCGCTCCGGTTTGGGTGAACTGGCCCTGCCAGAAAATGAGCCTGGCTCTTCGATTATGCCAGGCAAGGTGAACCCGACCCAGTGTGAGGCGATGACGCAGGTCTGCGCGCATATTCATGGTAATAATGCTGCGATCTCCTTCGCTGGCAGTCAGGGCCACTTCGAGCTGAACGTCTTCAATCCGATGATGAGCTACAATCTACTGCAATCGATCCGCTTGCTTGCGGACGCGGCGGTGTCGTTCACCGACAATTGCGTTGTCGGCATCGAGCCGCGCCTGGAGAATATCCAGAAGGGCTTGGAAAACTCGCTGATGCTGGTGACGCCGCTGAAAGAAAAATACGGCTATGATCGCGCGGCCAAGATCGCCAAGACAGCGCACAAGAATGGCACCACGCTGCGCGAGGAAGCGATCAAGGACGGCATTCCTGCAGAAGACTTCGATGCCATTGTGCGCCCAGAGAAGATGATCGGGCCAAGCTAGTTCCGAATCGGGATAATCCCTGTAGAGTCTGACCAGAACAATTGAGAGAGTGTCCCTGCTATGAACACAGCGCCTGTCGGCTCGAAAGCCAACCCGTCTGAATTTGATGTCATGCCGCGCCTGGCCGATGATGAACCTTATTTCGTCATTCGGGCCAATGATCCGCTGTCCAGCGCTCTGGTCGAACTGCATGCCTATATCGGCGCAGGCCAGGCAGGCGCGGCGCACAATATGCTGGCCGAAATCATGGCACTGACTTCGGCCAAAGCTCCGCGGCCAGCCTCGAGCCCGAAATATCGCGAGACGTTCGCGATCTCGTTGGCCATGGAGCAATGGCGCGAAGCCCATCGCGGAGACTAGGCTTGGCTGAGCCGATCAACCTCAACAAGTTTCGCAAGGCCAAGGCACGCGCCGATAAACAGCAGCGCGCGGCTGAAAACCGGGTTAAATTCGGTCGCACCAAAGCCGAAAAAGCCCGCGACATACTTGAGACCGATCGCGCCAAACAAAATCTCGACCAAAGCGAGCGCGACGAATAGGCTTGTTTGGCCCGAGGCTTGATTGCACAAGGAGTAAAACGTCCGTCCAGCTCTGTTCTGGCACAGTCTCAAGAAAGGGGTTTTGAGCGTGATCAAGAAGATTCTCGTCATTGGCGGCGCCGGCTATATCGGCTCAAACGCTTGCAAAGCCATCAAAATGATCGGCCGAGAGCCGATTGTATTTGATAACCTCTCCAGCGGTCACCGCCACGCCGTGAAATGGGGTGAGCTGATCGAAGGCGACATCCGAAATGAGGACGAGATCCGCGCTGCGCTCGAACGCGTTCGGCCAGATGCGGTGATGCACTTTGCTGCCAATATCGAGGTTGGCCAGGGCGAGAAAGAGCCAGGGACTTTTTATGAGAACAATGTCGCCGGCACGCTGAACGTTTTGCGCGCCATGATCGACCTTGGCTTGCAGAATTTCATCTTCTCGTCGACCTGCGCGATCTATGGCGATCCTGAATCACTGCCGCTGGTCGAGGATATGCCAAAGCGCCCTGTAAGCGTTTATGGGCGCTCCAAATTGATGGTCGAAACGATATTGGAAGACATGTCACGCGCCGAAGGCCTGCGCTACGCGGCGCTGCGTTATTTTAATGCGGCCGGCGCGGACCTCGACGGCGAGGTCGGTGAGGAACATGATCCTGAAACGCACCTCATCCCGAATGCGCTGAAAGCAGCGGCGGGCATGGGTCAAGGCATGAAACTGTTCGGAGATGATTACCCAACGCCCGACGGCACCTGTATTCGCGACTATATCCACATCGCCGATCTGGTTTCCGCCCACATTTTGGCGGCAGAGCATATCGACGCGACCGGGGAGAGTTTGCAGCTCAATCTCGGCACCGGGAATGGCTTTACCGTCAAGCAAGTCCTCGACGCTGTAGAGCGCGCCGTGGGCAAACCCGTCCCCGTCGAGATCAGCCCTCGTCGCCCAGGCGATGCGATTGCGCTTTATGCAGATACGTCGAAATCGAAATCTGTACTCGGCTGGGTGCCGGAACATTCAGACATGGATACGATCGTGTCGTCTGCCTGGAATTTTCATAAAAAGGTCTGGGACCTCGGCTAGCAGCCTAAACGGCCCAGACATGCACGCCGCGCGATGAAAGCTGCGCAGGGTTCCAACACATGGATTTGACCAGATTCCAGGTCGCTTTTCGGCTCGGCTTGACCTTGTAGTCGCTTTGCCATCGCAAGGCCCAACCATCTTTGAGCCCGTGCCACATTCCGCGCCGCATGCCTTCGAGATTCGCGTGCCCTGTATTGCGGAAGTAGATGTACATCATCAGCGCGATATGCCCCGGCAGCGTCAAGAGAAGCACCGTTAAGGGCATATTCTTCAAGTAGGCCCATGTCCGGTTTCTAAACCCGTGATACATGGTGAAATAGCTGTACCGCCCGCTCGTCGCGCTCCCCTTATGGTGGATCACTGCAGTGGGAAGAAAGACGCATTTTTCGTCGCTCAATTGCAGGCGCATGCCGAGGTCCACGTCTTCGCAATAGCAGAAAAAGCGCTCGTCAAAGCCGCCAATCTCCAGGAAGAGATCGCGTTCGTAGATCGCGCTTGCACCGCACGGGCTAAAACAATGGCTGTCGGTATTTGGGAGTTCCGAGACCGGGTGCTCGAAGCCGCCGCGCCACGGAATACCGAAGGCGAAATAAGCATCACCCGCGCCGTCCAACAGTTCCGGCTCGTCCATATTGATCTGGCTGCAAGCGAACACGCGGCAAGACTCATGGCGCACCGTCGCGGCGTGAATCTCTCCAAGCCAGGACTCAGACGCCGTTGCATCGGGATTAAGTAAAGCCAGCCACTTTCCCGTCGCTGTTTTCGCCGCGAGGTTGTTGCCGCGGGCGAAGCCTTGATTTTGTTTTTCGCGTAATACGCGAACCGCTGGCAAACCCTCAATGTCCAGATTTTCGGCTGACTCATCCTGGCTGTCATTATCTACGATAACAACCTCAAAGTCTCTAAATTTTTGTTTTTTCAATGAATTTATTGCCGATTGCAGCAAATCGCCTGCATTGTAGTTGACGATGAGCACGGAAAAAAACGGCTGTACTTTACTCACGAATGACTCCCTCTCGCGAAGATCGCTCTCCAATCATTCTCGTGAGAAGGTATGCACATCGCAGGCGGGGCGACAACAGTAATTTTCCGTTTCCCGTCCAAATTGAGACGGAAAGTCAAAGAAGCAAAGCATTGTTACCGCCTATTTAGGCAGTTCAATTATCTTTATTGGATCAGTGCGCTAAGTTCACCTGTCAGATCCGTACGTTCCCAACTGAATGCGCCATCTGCATTCGGCGTACGGCCAAAGTGTCCATATGCAGCTGATGGCGAATAGATCGGCGCTTCCAGTTTCAGGTGGTTGCGAATCCCGCGTGGCGACAAGTCGACCAATTCGCGAAGCTTATTGGCGATCGTGTCTTCACCGACGGCGCCAGTGCCAAACGTATCGACGTAAAGCGAGAGCGGTTGGGCAACGCCAATCGCATAGCTGACCTGAATGTTGCAGCGTTTGGCAAGGCCCGCAGCCACGACGTTCTTGGCGAGGTAGCGGGTAGCGTAAGCCGCCGAGCGGTCCACTTTGGACGGGTCCTTCCCAGAAAAGGCACCGCCGCCATGCGGCGCCGCACCGCCATAAGTATCGACGATGATCTTGCGACCGGTCAGGCCCGCATCACCATCTGGTCCGCCAATCACAAAACGACCGGTTGGATTGACGTAGAATTTGTCTTCTTCCGGGAACCAGCCCTCCGGCAAAACGTCTTTCAGAACCGGACGAATGATTTCGCGCAGCTGCTCCAGAGAGGCCGACTCCTTGTGCTGATGCGACACGACGATGGCGTTGACGCCAACCGGACGTGAGCCGTCATATTGCAGCGTCACCTGGCTTTTCGCATCAGGTTCAAGCTCTGGATGCGTCCCATCGTGGCGAAGCTCAGCCAGTTTGCGCAGGATCTGATGCGAATAGACTAGCGTGGCTGGCATCAACTCAGGTGTCTCATCGGTGGCATAGCCAAACATGATGCCTTGGTCGCCGGCGCCTTCTTCCTGGTGCAGGCCCTGGCCCGCCTCGACGCCTTGCGCAATCTCAGCCGACTGGCCGTGCACATGGTTTTCGACCGTCATGTTTTGCCAGTGAAAACCATCCTGTTCATAGCCGATCGCCTTGACGACATCGCGCGCCGCCTGGTTCATCTCATCCTTGGTGATGACAGCGCCATTATTGGTCCGCACTTCACCCGCCAACACCACGCGATTGGTCGTAGTCAGCGTTTCCACCGCAACTTTCGCGGTCGGGTCCTTGCTCAGGAACAGATCGACGATGGCGTCAGAAATCTGGTCTGAAACTTTATCCGGATGGCCCTCTGAAACGCTCTCGGACGTGAATTCGTGGTGCTGTAGCGGCATGGTCAGTCTCCTGCGGCGGGCAAATTAATAGCGATAGTGCTCGGGCTTGAACGGGCCTTCCGTCGTCACGCCGATATAGTCGGCCTGCTCA
>JABSQB010000076.1:4438-6521 GCA_013214545.1 Henriciella sp. | reverse complement strand
CGCAGCCAAGGTACAGGTGGATACTCTGAGTGCCAACGAGCTCCCTAAGGCCGAGGAGATCATCCCACTCCACCTCGCATGGGTGCTCTTCTCAGGCCTCAGCGCGTGTCTCGTGGCAGCCTTCGGGCTGCTCGCGGATGCTCGCAAGAACTCAGCGCGAGGCGTGAACGGGGACCAGACAGACGGCGAAGGTCTGGAGTTCATTGAGACACTTCAGGCCGACCTTAAGGACGCGCGGAGCCGCCTACACTACGCCTATCGTGATCGTGCGAAGAAAGAGCGCCGCATCGGCGAGCTGGAACAACTCATCGAGACGGCCTCCCACTCTGGCGGTCGCATCCACACTCAGCTGCTCAGGTCAGCCAACGATTAACCCGGGAGCCCCCTCAGCCTGCGCTGTTGGGGGCTTCTTTTGTGCGGAAGCAACAGGAGACGACGAAATGGTCCCAGTAAGAGATAGCATATTAGGGAACCGCCAAAAGCTACCATACTCGGGAAACCCCGATGAACAGGCATCAAGAGCTACCGTACACGGGAATTCTAGGCCCGATATCCAAGAACCAGCTTCCCAATACCCTTCATATTCGAAGAACGCCGCAGCCGCGTGCCGCGTCCTGTTCGCCTGATCCCCAATAATCCAACCCAACGAGAGAGAGAACGAAACCAATGTCACTTTTCCCCATGAATCAAGAACTTCGCGATGAAGAAGCCAACCGCACCCTGGAGCTTCAACGCGTTCAGACGGCCAAACTGTTTGACGGCCTGATCAGCCCCTTCAGCTCGCTGCCAGAAAACGCGAACGACGAGCTATCAGCCTATTTGATGGCCGATGTCTTGATCGAGAAAGCCAAGGCAGCACTGGTGGACCTAGAGGATGCTGGCGAGAAAACCAAACGCATCCGCAGCATCTCAGCGACCCTGAAGTCCATCCAAGAGTACCGCGCAGACTTAGATCTGAACCCAACTACGCCACAAGAATGGCAGGCTCTGGCTTACCAGATAATGAGTTTGGCTCTGCAAGCCGCAGGCAGCCTTCGCCAGTCCGCCCAAGCGATACACTAGACACTGAGAGGAGCCGAACATGGCCACCAAACCCTCAGATCAACTGCGGACCCAGATTCGTTCGAAGGCAGGAGATCCAGACCGATGGCTCACACCGCACAAGTCAGGGATCTACCTCTATCAACGAACAGTCCCGAAGCCCCTACGCGCCTACTATGCTGATGCACCCAAAGCGCGGAACATGCAGAAGTCCACGGGTACTCGAAGCATCTTCGAGGCACGTCACTTCAGGGACGAGCTGGAGGTCAGGCACAACACGCGCTGGATCGAGGCCCTACAAGCAATCGAAGCCGGTAAAGACCCGCGTTACCTGTGCTGGCAAGAGCTGGAGGATGCCACAGAGCTCAATGACCTCACGGATACCCAACTGGACAGCATAGCTATCCCTGAGAGCGTCTCTCGTGGTGTGTTCGACTTCGACCGAGACAGGCTCTACCGCAGTCGCCCTGTCACGCACAGAGATCTTCTCATAGACGTCCTATTGGACAAGCTGGCCGACTACAAGCTCGACCAAGCCTACGATAGTTTGAAGGCCCGTGGTGCCATCTATCAGGATGAAACCTTCGGGGACTTCTTGGCCTCTCAGTTGGGTCAAGAGTTGATCAACAAGCAGCCAGGGGCGCGCCGAGCGCTCAAAGACCTGGACAAGCTAAAGGGCATCCTAACGTGGCCTGAGGCCGCAGAGAAGCTGATTGACGAGAAGATTCACATGAGCGT
Source organism: Henriciella sp. (assembly GCA_013214545.1). GTDB lineage: Bacteria > Pseudomonadota > Alphaproteobacteria > Caulobacterales > Hyphomonadaceae > Henriciella. The sequence goes on along the minus strand of JABSQB010000076.1, from coordinate 4,742 downwards.
CAGCTCTAAGAAGAATATTCGTCATACAGCTTCGAAGCTCGACAAGATGGACACCCCCTCCCCGTCCACAATCACAGCCGACGAGGTGGACCTGCTGCTAACCAAAATGGTCAAGCAGGACATGTCTGAAGGATCTATCCGGGAGCATATCAAGCGCGCCAAACGGATCGTGAAAGCTTGCTTCAAGCGTAACGGTGAGCGTCTGGGTGTGTGGGAAGGCCTGGAGATCTACGGACGAAAGACTGCCCCGCAGCAGCCTATTCGTCTCGAACATGTGGAACAGCTGTTCGCCGTAGAGCCACCA
>JABSQB010000076.1:0-4428 GCA_013214545.1 Henriciella sp. | reverse complement strand
ATCTCGGGTGATCAAAGCAATCGTTCGTGTGGTGCTGTACACAGGCGCTCGGGCTTCCGAGGTGATCGACAAGGGCAACTACAATCGAGAGCTGAAGCTGTTCGAGATTGCCCAGGAAGATGGGGTCGATGCAAAGACCGCTGCGGGTGTTCGCCGTATCCCGGTCCACCCTGCTATCGAGAGTGACCTGGAGTTCCTATCCACTGTCGATACGAACTACAGCACTCAAAACAAGCACTTCCGTGTCTGGCGCAATGATGCGGGATTGAGCGCTGCATTCTCCCTTCACAACTTCCGGCATGGATTCAGCACGCGCTTAGGCCTCGTGGGCGTCTCCTACGAAGCCGGCACAATCCTCTCAGGCCATTCAATGAACCACATTCAAAGCCACTATCGTCACAAGCGAGCAGAAGACTTGCGGGACGAAGTGTTGCTTTTGGATTGGGCTGAGAAGGTCAGCAACTGGCGCTGACCACCCCACAAAAACAAACAACAAACAATCGGAACAATCGACATGAACTCAACACCATCGGTGTTCGGGGTCGATCCCTTGCCGCCTGCAAACTCTCCAGAGGATGCAGAGCGAATGCAACGCGAGATCGATTCCCGCACCATCAAACAATCCATGGAATCAGTGAGACAGAAACTGCAAGCTGACTTCAAAGCTGGCAGGGCATCTCAAACTGAGGTGATGCAGTTGTTTATCGCCAGCGAAACCCAAGACCAACTAGTCCGCATGTACGAACAAGAACTTGCTCATAAGCGGTCCGGGAAAGCACGCGGTGCCCTCAGAGTTAGTGCCATGGAGGCACTGACTCCTCGCGAGGCAATCCTGGTGGCACTCGCGGAAGCCCCAACATACCTGCTGAAGGAACGCAAAAACACTGAAAGCCACGTCACGATCCACCAGCTGGGCAGTCACCTAGGCAAACGTGTTGATATGGAGGTGCGACTGAAGGAGCTTGAAGCCCTTTCGGACGCAAACCGCGACTTCCAGCGCCTTCAGAAACAACACGACGCTGCGGCGCGGTCTCCCGACTATCGCAGTGAGATCAACCGGAAGTTTCTGCAAGACTACGAGACCCAAGGTTTGGATGACCAGGACGTTCAACTCTTGGGAAATTACCTCCGGGAGATCTTAGAGGACGTAGGTTTACTGGAAGTCTATAAGATCAAACTTCAGCGCTCCAGACACGTGCGCAGATGCGTTCGTATCCCGAGCACCTACTTGGAAGCCTTCGTCAGCTTAGGGCAACGGCTGGCCCGCAAACGGCCAACCCATCGTCCCCGGCTAGTCCCCCCGTTCAACATCGACGGTGCGTCGTCAATCTACACGACCAACACGACTTACTGCCTCCTGCGCTTCATGCAGAGTAAGTGGGTAGGATGCGGCGAGAAAAAGCAGTCCGGTACTGATGCCCCTGAGTTCTTTGGGGGTGCCTCAGCGATCCAAGCGTCGGCTTTCAGGACAAACAGGAAGGTCTTGAACACCATCCGGGAAGGAGTGGCCCACGGCAGGCAGCGTTACCACGACCTGTTCCTTGCCGAACCCGTCAACCCGGAGCCCAGCTTCAAACGGATGCCCGAAGACACTCCCGAGGAAGTCATCAAGAGCGTTAGGAACGAGCGTCGTTTGCAGATGCGGACGTATCACCGCTACCTACAGAAGTACCTTCGACGCCGAGAGATACTGCAGACCGCGGAGGAGTACTCTCTCCAAGAGCGCTTCTACATTCCGCGCTTCTGCGATTCTCGTGGAAGGCTCTATGAGCGCTGTGACTTAGGGGCAGATGCTGGCGACATTGGCAAAGGACTGCTGGAGTTTGCCGATTCCGCCCCCATCGGGAAGGAAGGCATTAAGTACCTGTCTGTGCACCTCTCAGCCGTCTTCGGGCACGATAAGCTGACTTGGGAAGAACGCGTGGCGTGGGCATCTCAACCTAAGAACCAAGAGATGCTTCTTGCCATTGCAGATGATCCCCACACCAACCGCCAGTGGGAAGATGCTCCGGAGCCCTTCCAAGCTCTGGCTGCAGCGTTCGAGTGGAAAGGCGTTGTGGAAGAGGGAGAAGCCTTTGAAACCCGATGCCTGGTCACCTTGGATGCAACGTCATCAGGACTTCAGATCATGGCTGGCATCCGCGGAGACTCTACTGTGGCCGAGGCCGTCAACCTGAGACCTGGCGCACGACGCGACCAGTATACTCAGGTTGCGGAGCAAGCCTTGCTCTTCGTGAAGCGTATCGCTGCCGGGAACCTAAATGAAACCCCGTACGCTGTCTTCGACGCGGACAACATGGAGATTGAAGACCGTGTAGCATACGTAAGCCAACGCAAGAGCGCAGTTGTGCTCGCCGCTGGAGAACTCCTGAGGGCTCTAGAAGCCAAACCAAACGCACTGCGAACGCTGGCCAAGCCGGTGGTCATGACACTCCCTTACGGGGCCAAGAAGTACAGCCTAAAGCAGACCACCGCTGACAACATCATTGAGCTTGGTTTGATGGACTATGCGTCAGCGCAGCTTGCTGGCGACGTGTTCGCTGAGGGCATGTGGAGGGCAGCTAAAGGAGTCCTGGAATCCTGCTTCGAGGTCATGAACTTCCTCAGCGAAGCTGCCGCAGTCATGGCCAACAACGGCCTGCCGTTCGTATATCGCGGCTCAAATGGGTTCGTTATGCGGCTCCAGTACTGGCAGAAAGGGAAGAAGAAAAAGCACACCATTCGCTCAACCGGCGTGGAGGTTCCTGTTCGTATCGAGCTGGCTATCGGCTTCTCCGACAAGCTGCATAAGCCGGACTATAGGGCTAAGGCTCCACCGAACTTCGTTCACCACTTGGACAGCCATTTGATCACGTCAGCGGCCTACCGGTTCGCCGAGGAAACACAAGGAGCCCCATTGGCTACGATCCACGATTGTGTAGCTACTAGAGCTTGCGACATGCCTGTGATGGCTGGGGCTTTACGTGAGGTGTACGTGGACATGTTCCACAATAAGCACGTGCTTCAAGACCTGCACGACCAACTCAGCGAAGCCTTGGGTGACGCTGCTGACCAGCTCCCAGCCGTCCCCCCAAAGCTCGGCTGGGACGTGACAGAGGTCCTTGATTCCACGTACTTCTTCTCGTGACCCCCAACTGTCAACTACAATAGGACTCATGTCCTTATCTGATTGAACTAACCCCAGCGTCCCCATGGCGCTTGGGGCTCTCTTTCGCAGGCATGACGTCAACCAAATTCACTAAGCCCTTCACGGGGCTCAGTGGACCCTAGCGGGCATTCCCGCCCCCTCTCTCCGTTGTCCCTGTCAGCCCTCTAAGGCTGGCAGGTGACGGATCATAGAGGACGTACAATCATCAACAACGGAAAGTCCAATGAACACAATCATACCCACCCCTGAGGCGCTCATCCGAAAGCCTTACCTCGTGGACGCTCGCTCTGGCGGCGCACCTAACCCTGATGGCACATCGCAGGGCGGTGGAAGCCGCGAAGTGGTAACCCTGATCGACGACAACTTCTGCCACGCGATTGCGTTTCAAGGTGCCGACGAAACGCCAGCCGACGAATATGACGAAGAGCAGTCATGAAACTGACCGCTGAAGAACTCGCACGCTGTGCCGAGATTGGCTTAGACGTCCGGGCCAATCACAAAGGCCCCATCATTAAAGTTGAGGCAAGCGCTGCATCCGACGCCGTAACCGCCTCACCGAAGCTTGGCCGCTTGGCTAAGTCGTTTGGAAACTTACAACAGCACGAGCACCGAGATGCACTGCTGATAGAGTACCCAGATGGCGATGACGGCCTGATCTTAGGACCTGAACTGCGGGTCCCATACGTCCACGACTAATCCTCGCCGCTGGCACCTCGCCTAGGGATCAACCCTAGGGGAACCTTTCCACGCCAGCGGTGAGCCTGGGGTGGGCCTTCGGGCCTGCCTCACCCTTTCGCCTCCCCCAGCATTCTGTCTTCCGTGCTGTGGTCCTGAGGCGCTCCGTCCGACCATAGGACGACCCCACGGCCTTTAGCTGCTTACCTGGGCTCAGAGGTCGTGGGTGTGGAGCACTTTTGAGGAAGACGACCACCACGAACTCATAGGAAGACATCCATGAATCACCAAATGAATACCCGCGACGCGTCCCGAGACTGGAACGCCGAACACGTCTACAAAGACCGCCCGGCATGTGCCCGCCCCGGCAGTGAGCTGACTGAACCAGACGCACCTATCGCTCTGACCGTCGATGGCTACAAGAGCGTGCTGGTAGCCGTCATCAACAAGCATGCATTCTTGCGTATATCTCCAGACGGCTTTCGCTTGATCACGCTCAACAAATCCAAAGATGCCTACTGCATACAGGGGGCACCGGGCGCTGGCTGGCTGCAGTCCCACGGGACCGTGCAGGGACTCGTGCACACTCTTTCGTCCAGCGCTGA
>JABSQB010000075.1 GCA_013214545.1 Henriciella sp. | reverse complement strand
GATTAAACCAAAACAGATGAGCCAATCTCTCCTGATCCAAAAGTATCAGAGTGTCTCAACCGTTTGAAAACGGACAGAGCACGGACACATGTACCTCGTCACGGCCCTTTATGGTGATGGAACAACCAGGAGCCATCTGGCGGCAAATGCCGCCCAAGCGCTCAAATGGAAGATGGCACTCGCGCGCGATGCCTGGCAGGTCTTCATCAATCCACTGACTGTTCCGCTTGAATGAACAATGCGCTGATCAGTCGAGATTTTGCGCGTTTCTTGTCGTCGGAATTCTGAGCCTCGCGCCGGTTCTAGCTATTCTTGACGCCAATATTCGCATTGTATCTGGGCACAGGGAACATGCCGATCTGTCAGCCAGACGTGTTTTTCCGTTTCCTGAAAGTGCGCCTTGAGCCCCTTGTTCCCGTCTCATGCCGCATGACCTGGACGACGCCTGCCGGGCCTTGAAACCAGCCCTTCGGAAGAATTTTCCTCTACGCTGCGCGCATTCACCGCGAAGCAAAATTCTTCGTCGGGCCGGTGCTCCGCTCCGCTGCGCCCGTTCCGGTTCAGGCCCGTCTTGCGCCGCCCGAACGGTCCGGCGTCGACGGGGACAAGGGGTCTTCTTCGACACATGGAAACGAAAGGAAGAACACCATGGCTAACGCACTCGGATATGTCAGCGAAACCAAATCAGGCTTTGAAGGCGCTCTTGCAATGATGAACCTAACGAGCTCAATCCGTATCGAGAAGAACGCGGACAAAGTCGCCGAAGGACAGCCCGATTACCGCATCTATGCCGGAGAAACCTCCACCGAAATCGGCGGTGGATGGCTCAGAAAAGCAAAAGCATCAGGACGCGAATATGTCTCGATCACGCTTGCAGATCCGCAGATTGGGCCGCGCAAAATTTACGCAAACCTTGCGCCCGTCAAAGGCAAGAAAGGTCGCCACGTGATCCTCTGGAACCCACGCGACTAGGTCATAACCAAAAGCGAATTAAGACCGCCTCGGAGTTCATCTCCGGGGCGGTTTTTTGCGTGTCTGGGCTTGGTTAAAGGCCGGGGAGAAAATGCACCATGCGAATTTTAACCCTGCAAATTCCCGCATGTGTGGGCAATCCTTTCCCAGAACAAACAGAAGAAAGGAAAACTGTTCAATGACAGGAAACCGCAAGAAAAATTCGCATGGAGACAATTGGCCAGAGCTTCTAAGCGTCGAAGAAGCCGCAAAGTTTCTGCGCCTCAAACGCTCCACACTTGATCACTATCGCTGTGAAGGGCGCGGCCCCATCTATCGCAAACATGGCGCGCGCGTCTTCTATCCAAAGCCCGATCTCATCCGTTGGTCAGAGCGTAATTCCTATGCTTCGACATCTGAACGCTTGCGTGATCCCAAATGAAAAAACTCAGTTTCTGGCTGACACTTTCGGGAATATTTCTTCTGGTTTTCGGCTGGGTGTTCGATCCCCTTGATCGCCTGATCTGGAACCGGACAGCAAGTGCGCCGACAGGGCTGTACTGGCTGAGCGACGAGCCAATCACCCATGGCCGATGGGTCGTCGTCTCTAGCCAGAGCGCTGTAGCTGAATGGGCAGAGATACGCGGATATGTTGGAAAAGACTGGCCCTTGTTGAAGCAGGTTGCAGGTATGCGAGGCGATGAAATTTGCCGCGATGGCGATGAAATTCAGATCAATAGTGAGCCTGTTGCAATCGCAAAACCGGTTGATTCATCGGGGCGAATGCTGCCGGTCTGGGAGGGCTGCAGCGTGCTCCGGAGCGATGAAGTTTTCTTGCTGACGCCGCATCCGGCGTCGCTCGATGGCCGATATTTCGGCCCCGTAAATCAGACAGACCTGGATGGCGCCGCCATCCCCCTCATGACATCTCGTGGATGAACGGCTGCAAGCGTATGCAAAGCGATACAAGCATAGGCAAGGACAGGACAAGCGAACCCGGTAGGGCAAGATTAAAGCTATGGCACCACATGGCGCCTAACCCCTTGTCTGCACATCTTTTTTTTAGCGCCCTTTGCACAGCATTGTGGTGCATGCGTTTCTCGAAACGCGTTGAAATTACTGAATATTCCTTGGTGCACGGATTGAGTGACCTTCGATGAGCGAGGAGCGACCCTTCACGCCGCGGCTCGGACGTATGCGCGATCAAGGCGCGCCTGCAGGCAAGCGTCTATCACGACAGTTGAATAAGACCGGAGCGAGACTTTCTAAAGCCTCTCGCAAGTCTGCCTTTACAGGCGCGCGTTATGGCACGGGCGGCGCGGCCCGAACCGGCGGTTCTCGCTACAGGCATTTGTCCCGCCAGCAAATGCGCCGCGTCATTGTCAAAGTACATATCGCAAGAGCGCGCGGCGCAGGTCCGGGACTCTTTCGCGCCCATGTCAGCTATCTGCAGCGCGACGGTGTCGATCGCGAGGGAGACGGGGGCGTCCTTTATAACCGCGACGAGGAGCGGATCAGCCCCCGCGAATTTCTGGAGCGTAGCGAGCATGACCGCCACCAGTTTCGGATCATCGTCTCGCCGGAAGATGGCGCACGTATGGGGAACCTCAAACTGGCCACGCGCGAACTGATGGCGAGAATGGAAAGGGATGTCGGGCGGCGTCTCGATTGGGTCGCCGTAGATCACCACAATACAGGTCATCCGCATACCCATATTGTTGTGCGGGGCCGCGATGCCCGGATGAAGGATGTCGTCATCGCGCGGGACTATCTCACCAAAGGTTTGCGAGAAGCTGCCGAAGACCTCGCCACGCAACGGCTCGGGCCCAGGCGAACACTGGAGATTGCAGGTGCGCGCCAGAAGCAGGTGGATCAGGACCGTTGGACGGGGCTCGATCATGAGATCGAAAAGCGATTGGAGAACGGCGCATTCAGTCCAGGTGATGCAAGCTCTAACAAAGAGCGGTTTGATCGGTCCTTGCGCCTCGCGCGCATCAGGCACCTGGAAAGCCTTGGTCTCGCTGAACGGGACGGCACGCTCTCCTGGCGAATGAAACAGGGCTGGCAAGAGCAGCTGAAACGCCGGGGGCGGCGCGGTGATATCATCCGCACACTTGCCGCTGAATTCGGGGAGCGTGAACCCGACATTCGATTTGTTCAGGACTGCGCGAAAGATGCCGCTCCCATTCGCGGGGTCGTGAAGGCTTATGGCCCAGAGGATGAACTTCGCGATACGCGCTATCTGCTTGTTGAAGATTTTGAGGGCGGCATCTGGCACGTGCCGTCTGCGGCGGTCGATGTTCACGCGCGTCCGCCGCAAGGCGCTGTGGTCGAGCTATCCCGCGCGAGAGCCATGGCACGCGCCGCAGACAAGGCCGTTGCAGAGGTTGCTGGGCAGACAGGCGGTATCTGGTCCGAAGCATTGCATGCGCGCCACGATCCCGGATCAAAACCGGCCTATCATCTGACTCTGAAGCGGCGGCTCGAAGTTCTGCGACGTGTGGGTATTGGGGAGCGCCTTGCGACCGGTGAGTGGCACGTCGGCGAACAGTTTCTGGAGCGCGCGGCAGCGTATGAGGCGCGCCGATCCGGCGGCGTCAAATTGAGCGTGCTGTCCTGGCTTTCACCGGAGATGCAGATCGATCGCCATGGCGAGACTTGGATCGACTCACTTTCAGAGAATGATGCGGTACGCTTAAAGGCCACGCAGGAGATGAAGTCGCGCCGTCAGACCTGGCTGCGTGAGCAAGGCTATCTTGGAGCGGATCAATCCACACTCGGCGAAGAACAGAAGGCGAGACTGCGCGCCCTGGAACTCAAACGCGAAAGCGAGGCCATTGCTGCGCGCTCGGGTAGAACGGCAGTTCAGCTTTCTAAAGACGCCCGTTTTGGTGGCAGACTGGAAGGCCATATTGATCTGGCGGCAGGGCGTATGGCGATCATTGGCAACGCAAAGGAATTCGCGCTCGTGCCGTGGCGGAGCAGCCTTGGTCGGCAAATGGGGCGAGAACTGACCATCAAACGCACCGCTTCCGGTGTTGGCTGGAGCATGGATGTGGGGCGTTCCAGAGAGCTATCTCGCTAGACCGGTTGGATGGCTTTGCAAGGCGCTGCAGGAATTGGCGCAGAATCCCGCTGGTCCAAGACCAGTCTCAGCAATCATTCTTGGGAGACGACAAATTGCTCTTTCAAGGAGGCACGCCATGACCGGCACAAAGATACTCATTGGCCAGATCATGGTGGTGTTCGCACTGATCATTGGGGCGATCTGGCTCGCCACACAAATGACCGCTGACGCACTTGGCCATCAGGCAGCGCTTGGCGCGCCCTGGTTCATCGCAGGCGAAACGCCAGTCTATAAACCCTGGCGACTCTTTCAATGGTGGTACGCTTATGAAGCCTATGCGCCAGAAGTGTTCGCACGTGGCGGGCTGATAGCTGTCTCCGGTTCGGCGCTCGGCTTTGTGGCCGCGATCATTGGTTCTGTCTTGCGCAGTCGCCATGAGCGCCATGTCACAACTTATGGATCGGCGCGATGGGCCAGCGCACCCGATTTGAAACGCGCCGGATTGTTTGCAGATAAAGGCGTGTTCCTGGGGCGCTGGAAAAAGCGCTATCTGCGTCATGACGGCCCTGAACATGTCATAGCGTTTGCACCAACACGCTCAGGCAAGGGCGTTGGACTTGTTGTCCCGACGCTGGTCTCCTGGACGGGCAGCGCCGTCATCCACGACATCAAAGGCGAAAACTGGGAGCTCACCTCAGGCTGGCGTTCAAGTTTTTCGCGCTGCATTCGGTTTGATCCGACGGACAGGCGTTCGCCGAAGTATAATCCGCTCATGGCCGTGCGCCGCGGCGAGCATGAGGTACGCGATGTTCAAAACATAGCGGACATTCTGGTCGACCCCGAAGGCTCGCTCGAACGCCGAAACCACTGGGAGAAGACCGGGCATTCCCTGCTGGTCGGTGTGATCCTGCATGTTCTTTATGCAGAGAAAGACAAGACGCTTTCCGGATGCGCGCGCTTTCTATCAGACCCGGAACAGTCCTTTGCCGCAACGCTCCGCGACATGATGACGACGCCGCACCTTGGGGAGCGAGGTGTTCATCCCATCGTGGCGCAGGCGGCGCGCGAACTTCTGAACAAATCCGAGAATGAGCGCTCCGGGGTTCTGTCCACGGCTATGAGTTTCTTGTCGCTTTATCGTGACCCCGTAATCGCAGAAGTCACCAGCCGGTCGGACTGGCGCATCGAGGACCTGGTGGAAGGGGATAGCCCGCTATCGCTCTTTCTGGTCGTCCCGCCATCGGACCTGTCGCGGACGAAACCGCTCATACGTCTGATCCTGAACCAGATTGGACGCAGATTGACGGAAGACTTGCCCGAAAAGACTCGCCGGAAACTACTCTTCATGCTGGATGAGTTTCCAGCGCTCGGGCGGCTCGACTTTTTTGAAAGTGCGCTCGCATTCATGGCAGGCTACGGCATTCGGGCCTATCTGATCGCTCAATCCCTGAACCAGATTGAAAAGGCCTACGGGCCAAACAATTCGATCCTTGATAACTGTCATGTTCGCATTGCCTTTGCGACAAATGACGAGCGCACAGCCAAACGCGTCTCAGATGCTCTTGGCACAACAACAGAGCTTCGTTCCCAGAAGAATTTTACCGGCCACCGCCTTGCGCCCTGGCTTTCCCACATGATGGTCTCACGCCAGGAAACGCAGCGCGCCCTGATCACGCCCGGCGAGGTCATGCAGCTCGCTGCATCGGATGAAATTGTCATGGTGTCAGGCGCGCCGCCCGTGCACGCGCAGAAGCTGCGTTACTTCAAGGACCGAAATTTCACGAAACGTGTCTTGTCGCCAGCACCAGTCGAATGGAGTGGTGCAACTTGTGACGCGGAATGGACAACCATTGTTGCAGCGCCGCCGTACAAGGAGCCGGAGGCTAAGGATAGGGAACAACCTGATAGTGTGTCACTGAAACGAACTCGAGAACCTGAGCATACGAGTTATGATACGCGTGAAAAATGCGTAGGCGAGCCAAGTGCTGACGCCAACATAGACGATGAGATTGATCCGACCAGCGATCAAAATCTGGAAACTGTAAGACGCGCCGTAGCGGCAGATCGCGGCGATCCTGACGTCCTTCCGGGGTTTTGATCGGATGGGAAAGCCGCGCGTTAATATCCGGATTTCAACAAAGCTCTATGCGCAACTGTGTGAAGCTGCCGACAAGCCGGGCGTGACCAAGACAGCGATCGTCGAAGACGCGCTTCGAGCGTGGTTTGACCCCGAAGCTCGCTCGGTGCTCGAGGAGCGATTGCTTGCCCGCATGGATGCCTTTGATCGCCATCAGGCGGATATGGAGAAGGACCTTGCTTACACTTACGCGACACTATCGCATTTTGTGTATTATTGGCTGACAATTACAGAGCCTATTCCCGAAGGTGAGCGTGATATTGCTCACGCCTTAGGACAGCGCAGGCTGGAATACTTCAATGAACAGGTGGACAGGAAAGTGTCCGATGGCACTTAAGTGGAGCCGCTTAGAAGGCGCGAGTGGCTTGCTTGGGGCAATTCTGTTGAAAAACTCGCTGTTGATTTCGGCGGATCTTCCGATCCGATGATCCACATCGGCCTATTTCTA
>JABSQB010000074.1 GCA_013214545.1 Henriciella sp. | reverse complement strand
CTGATCGGATCTCGGCCTAGAGTTTGTCTTTCACCCATTCGCGGGTGAGGAAGCCGTCAATGACATCGCAAACGAGACCGATCTCGGTCAGTGCCGAGATATAGCGGTCTGGATCCACGAGCGGTTTCCAGATTGAGCCAGCTTCAAACTGGTCATCTGCTTCCAGGGCCAGGGTCAGATGGTCGCCTTCGAATATCCCGCGCAGTTTGCCGCCCTTGAAATGCCGCTCCAGGGCGATGAGCCGTTCCATGCGGTCCGGGGTCAGCAATGCGCGGGCTTCAACCTGATCATTCGAATAGATGGTGAAATTATCCTCCAACTCCTTCGCCACCAGATCGACTTTTTGCAGCTCTTTGTCGCCGAAAAAGCCTTTCCACCAGCCCTGCCGCGCGATCAGCGTCCGGCCGAGGAAGCGGTCCGGATATTCGATATGAAACAGCAGGCCTTGGAACGTCGTCACGGTCCGCCGGTTTTTGCCTGAGCCACGCTGCTCGGTCAGCTTACACTCCACCAGCGAGAAATGCGTCTCAGCCCGGTCGCCTTCGATTAGGTCTTCGAACTTGCGGCTATCAAAGCTCGGCAGAAGGCGAGCCTTCTTCAGGATATCAAAGGCCGGTGTCGGGGCCGGGTCGTCGCTGGACCCGCCAAACAGTTTTGCCGCTGCCTGGCCAGAGGATTGCGCCTTGATCCAGGCGCCCGCGCTTTTCCAGTCATCAACCCCGTCTACGTTTGGGTGGAGCGTGTCATATTTGAAGCCGAACGCCTCGGCGGCGGAGCCAACAACCAGCTGTTTGGTCTCTGACTTCATCGCAAAGAGCGGGATCCAGGACGCGCCGCTGGCAATGGCCGTGATCGCGATGGCTGCGAACAGGATGAACATGAAGCCGCCGCCACTGGTCGCAAACAGGGCGATCAGAGAGAATGCGCCAACGATCAGTGCCGTACCCACGGTTCGATTGCGGGCCTTCGAAATCGTCGCCTTACGCTCGGCCTCGCGCGCTGCAAGCGCTGGCTCCAGCGTATTGGCCCAGGTTTTTGTGGCGTTCTTGAACTCTGGTCTTTGCGATGAGATTCCAGAGAAAATCGCATCCATCAGTGCGTCAGACATTCCGGTCCCCTTACTGGATTAGTCGTCGCCCCATAGGGGGTTATCAGGTGAAACAACCGCAGACAGACGGCTGAGCAGAGCGTGCAGCGTTTCCGCCTCTTCCGGAGAGAGCGCATCGAGCAATTCCCGCTCATTCTCCAATGCGCGGGGGATTACAGCCGCGTATATGGCCTGACCTTCCTCAGTGAGTTGCATCGGGGCGCGGCGGCGATCATCGGAGTCGATATGGCGCTCCAGAATGCCGCGCTCGATCAGGCTGGCGGCCGCGCGGCTGACGGTAGGTTTATCCATCAAAGTGCGCTGCGCGACTTCTGTGCTGGTTAGCCCGCCGCGCTCGCCCAGAACGGCAATAATCCGCCACTGCCAGACAGAGAGTTCAAACTCGCGCTCATAGATCGCGGCGATTTTGCTTGATACCGCATTCGACAAGACGGACAGGCGATAGGGCAAAAACCCGTCCAGTTTGAGCGCAGGGCTATCGGTCATTTGGGCCACCTCCATTCAAGGGATTAGCACATAGACTCTTAATGTACCTCAAATTTTTGGCGCCCTTGAATGCCCGGGCGCCAAGTGCACTATTGAGACGCTATGACAATGACGAATCAGGGTTTGGGTGTTCTGCTGAGACACTTAGAGTATTTCTGCGAACTCTCAGTTTGATGGGGCAACATGCAAGACAATGAGGAAAAACAGCCACTTGATGCGACAATAGCGTCAGACCGCGTCGCATTTGAGTTGTGCAATGAGGGGTTCGAGGCGTTCGCGACCCCCGTTTACAACTACCGACCAATTACAACGTCGACTGGGGATAGCGCCAATCAGTTATCAGCCTGGATCACCGATCTCGGTTCGATCAACCAGATTGTCTGCAATCCATACGCGATGAGTCGAACCGAAGCCCACTTGGACAGCGGCGGGCTTTTGTTGAACGTAATCAGGTACTTGTCCGGCAGTGAGCGCGGGATTGGCGGGAACGGCGTGATCCACCGCGTTCCTGGGCCGATCTATGTCGCGGACTTGGGTAAACCGTCCGACTCCCTGATCACTCAGCAGGGCAGTGAGCGCATTCACAGCCAGGAAATCAGCGTGCTGAAACAGGACCTCGATTTACCAGCCGAGGCATATGCCCGTGAGTGGGCGATCAACACACAATCCGGCCCGGGGCTGTTGCTGCATGCCTGCATGGATCAGATTTATGAGCTGTCGCAATCTGGCGAGCAGGCGGATATCACCGCGCTTATGGATCGGTTCTGCGCGCTGTTGAAGGTCAATCTCGGCGTTCACCCACAGCGCGGCGATGTGCGTTCGCAATTGCGCGATGCCCTGTTTGAGAAGATCCTTGCCTTCATTGAAACCAACCTGACGACGCCGGGCCTTTCAACCGAGCTGATCCTGCAATCTTTTGGCGTATCACGGGCATCGTTGTACCGGATGTTCGAGACGGTTGGCGGTGTTCGAAACTATATCATGCAGCGCCGGGCCACGCGGGCGGCATTGGATCTGGAAAAGAATTCAGAGACCCGCGGCTATCTCCGCCAGGCATCGATCTATTGGGGCTTTTCCTCGCAAGCGAACTTCAATCGTGTCATTCGCCGCTATTTCGGCAACAGCCCGAGCGCTTTGTTTGCGCCGACAACGGCGCGTCAGCAATCAGTAAATTCGTCTGATGCCGCGCGGTTGAACGAGTGGTTTGAGCGCACATCACTCGCTGCCTAGGGCGAAACGCAGAGGTTTAGCGACAGTGTTCTACACATGGCTGTAGGACCCTAATCGGCCGTGTTTGCGCCAGAACCGGCAAATCCGAAGAAAATCCTCGCTGCGAATTTTGAGACGTAGAGTCAATGACATTGGTGCCACTTGGGCCTCATATGAGACGCACGGACAAATTTTCTGAAACCGGAGGCGAAGGGACAAGATGGCGTATTCTGATCTCAGTGTACCTCAGCAGGCTCGAATAAAGGCGGACCTCGCTTTAGAGGTTTGCGGCGAAGAATTTGTGGCGCAGACCGCGCCGTATTTCAGTTGTCAGTTGATCAATGGACCGCGTCAGGTCGACACGAACAAGGCGTCGGTTTGGATCTCTGGCGACAACGTCGTTAGCCTGTGGGACTGCAACCCGCACAGCCGTTCACGCACCGACAAACATCTGGGGGCTGTCGGGCACGTTCTGAATGTGTGTCGTTTTATCTCCGGGAGCGAGCGCGGGATTGACGGCAATGGTCCCGTGCATCGTGTGCCTGGTCCAATCTATGTCACCGATTTGGGGCGCCACTTTGATGGTTTAGTCACCGCGCGGGAAAACGAGCGCATTGTCTATCAGGAACTGGAAATTCCCAAAAAGGACCTCGACCTCCCGCAAGACTGCCACGCGCAAGAACGCATGATTCCCGCTCAGAAAGGGGCGAGCGCACTCCTCCACGCGTGTATGAATGATATTTTTCTGTGCCTGGACTGCGAAACCGAGGAAGCCCTAGCCGTTCTCCTGGATCGCTTCTGCGCGCTGCTAAAGGTCAATCTCGGTGTGCACCCGCAGCGCGGGGATGTTCGCGCACAATTGCGGGACGCGCTATTTGAACAAATCCTCGCCTTCATCGAACAGAATTTGGGCGATCTGGATATGAACACAGAGCTTATCCTGCAAAATTTCGGCGTGTCCCGGGCCTCGCTTTATCGGATGTTTGAGACCGTCGGCGGTGTTCGAAACTATATCATGCAGCGGCGTATCACGCGGGCGACGCTCGATATCGAAAAGAATGCCGAAATCCGGGGCAGTTTGCGGCAAGCCGCAATGGATTGGGGCTTTTCCTCTCAGGCGAATTTCAATCGCGCCATTCGGCGCCAGTTCGGAAACAGCCCCAGCGCGCTGTTTTCATCGCCAAGCGGGCGCACGACGATATCTACGCCGTTCAAGTCGGCCTACGTTTTGGGCGCATTCAAGCGCTCGGCCCTCGCCGCCTAGTTCGCGGCGCTGGTGACGTCTTCGATCGGGATGATGTAGGAGCGCGAGCAGAACTGGCAGTCCACTTTCAGGGTGCCGTCAGGCTCCACCATTTCGCGCAGGCTCTCATCCGCCATGCCTTGCAGTGTGCCGACGAGGCGCTCGCGGCTGCACGTACAGACATCATCCAGCTGCTGGGCGTCTGCATCCATCGCGACGCCGCCTTCATGGAATAGACGATAGACGAGATCCGTTGCTGGCAGCGCCGGGTCGGTCAGTTCTTCAGTGGTCAGCGTAGAGAACAGGGCTTCGGCTTCGCGCCAGCCCTCATCCGTATCGCCGCGGGCATCGTCGCCAGCAATCTTCTGGATCATCATGCCGCCGGCGCGCCAGTTGCCGTTTTCATCCTTGTGCACGGCGAGGCGCAGGAGGGTCTCGACCTGCTCGGAGCGCCGGAAATAGTCCTGCGCGCATTCGGCCAGCGATCCTTTGGCCAGCGGGACGATGCCTTGATACGGCTTCATGTCTGTATTGGCATAGACGATGATCAGGCCCAGCCGTCCGGTGGCGCCGAACAGTTGCGGCATGTGGGGTTTCTCGCCTTTGTTGACCTTGTCGAGCCAGGCCCAGCGCTCTGGCTCATGCCGGGCATAGCCGCGCAGGCCGCCAGTCTTGGTATACTCGCCCACAAGCATGGAGACCGGGCCATCGCCCTCGGCCTGAGCCATGACTTTGCCCTCAAACTTCATGCCCGATCCGACCAGTGCGGACAGCATCACAGCCTCGCCGAGGATCTCGGCCAGGTGGTCAGGATAGGCATGACGCTTCAGGATCGGCGAAATGCTCTGCTCAGACAGGCGAATGACTCGTCCGCGCACAGGCAGACCCTGCGGGCTGAACCCGGCGACAAAATCATCCAGAGGCACATTGGTGGGCGTCATCACGCTCTCCATAGAAAGGAAGGCGGCCATGTGGCAAGCCCAAGCCCGACTTGCAAGGTTTCCGCGGCAGCAGGGGTCGCCATTGTGCGCGAGGCACACTAGCTAACCGGCATGACTGCACCACGCCATATTGATACGTTTCGCTCCCAGCGCCTGACCTTGTCCTATGCTGAATGGGGCGATCCGGGGGCGCCGCCGCTGGTGCTGGTGCATGGCGGGCGCGACCAGAAACGCAGCTGGGACCGCGTCGCAGCGCGTCTGGCCCGGCATTACCGCGTGTTTGCGCACGATCTGCGCGGCCATGGCGAAAGCGACTGGGTCAGCGATGGCGACTATGGCGTCATGGATCATGTGTTTGACCTGGCCAGCCTGGTCGATCATCTCGGGCTGGAGGAATTCACCCTTATGGGCCATTCGCTCGGCGGTAATATCACGCTGCGCTATGCCGGCCTGTATCCGAGCCAGATCGAAAAATTGATCGCAATTGAGGGTCTGGGGCCGTCACCGAAAATGCTCAAGGAGCGTCAGGGGCAACCGGTCACGGAACGCCTGACAAATTGGGTCGATCAGCGCCGGCAACTGTCAGGGAAAACGCCGCGCGTCATGGAGTCTCTCGAAGTTGCAAAGGCGCGCATGAAAGCGGCCTTCACGCATCTGTCGGACGACCTCATCCACCATCTCACGGAGACGGGCATCAAGACAAATGCGGACGGCACAGTCAGCTGGGCCTATGACCCCGCCGGCATGGGCCGATCGCCAGCGGACATTCCGCATGCGGAATTTGTCCACCTATGGACCCAGATCACCTGTCCGACCTGGCTGGTCTATGGCGCTGACAGCTGGGCGTCGAACCCGGCCGAAGATGGCCGGATTGAACCGTTTCAGAATGCCGGCGTCAGCTTAATTGAACAGGCCGGACACTGGCTGCACCATGATCAGTTCGATGATTTCATGAGCCAGCTTGAGGCGTTTCTTGGCACAGCCTGAGGTCTCTGATTAGATATCGCTCATATAAACGTGGAGGCCAGCTTGGAGACACCCGTCTATCCAATGACCGTCGGTATTGAGGCGGTGGCTGAGCGGCTTGTCGCCATCAAGTCGGAGCGGCCTGATATGGTTGTCGCGCTGACCGGCTCGGTTGCTTCTGGCAAGAGCACGCTGGCGCGCCACCTTGAGCAGACTCTGGAACCAGGCTTTGCCGTCGACACCGTCTCGACAGATGGGTTTCTATTCCCGACGGATTATCTGCGCGAACAGGGCTTGTTCCAGCGCAAAGGCTTTCCGGAGACCTACGACCGCGCCGCGATGCAGGCTGCGATCGAATCTGTTCGTTCACAGCCAACCGACTTTCCTGGCTACAGCCATATCACCTTTGATCCAGATCCAGCCCTGACGCGCAAGATCGATGATCCGGACATTCTCATTCTCGAAGGGTTGGGCTTTGAGCCGAGGGCGGCCGCCGCCGCAGCGCCGCATGAGCCCGATCTGCTGATCTATCTTGATGCTGAGCTAGAGCATATTGAAGGCTGGTTTCTGGAGCGTTTTCTGCGCTTCTGGCACGCGGCTGAGCATGACCCGACGAGCTTTTACGCGCAGTTCCGGCATATGTCAGAAGACGAACTGATTGGCTTTGCCAAATCCGTCTGGGCGGCGATCAATCTGCCTA
>JABSQB010000073.1 GCA_013214545.1 Henriciella sp. | reverse complement strand
GCTAGTTCAAATTCGCCTGATCCATTTTGATGTACTGGATGGGTAATGCAGCAGTCCGGGCATACCATGCTGTTTTGTGGTGTTATTTCGGCCACCACACCTGCCTCTATTAAAAGTTTCGATCGATCGTCGCGAAGAAGATGCCATGGATACTCTAGGCCCGTATCTACCGCTGATTCTAGTCGGATTGGGTCAATCATCCGCCTGCCTCAGCAAATGCCAAGCCTTCGGTAAATTATCTCTGATGACCTGTTCGTGTGGCACATCCCCTTTCAGAGATGTGCTGCCATCTTCGTTAAGTCTGACGCGAATGAACTTTGGCTTGTCAAAACCCGGCGCTGAAAGCTGAATACAAAAAGTCGCACTCAGCACGCGCGGCATATCTGGATGACCCCCGGTAAGTCCTTCAATGGCATTCGGATCAATACCATCCGAACCTCGCAGCGATAACACCGTTCCAGTTCCAAAAGCTGGATGCATCAATTCTGTCTCAACCAGATTGATTTCGTCGAAAGGCAACCCTTCCAAGGGGGGTAAAGCTTTTGGGTCTAAAGCACCGGAAAGCTCAAAGCGTTCTTTCAAAATGACGGCCGGGTCCTCTTGAACATCGAGCACCACCCGCGCAAAAATTGACGCAACACGTTCTCTGATCGGAAAACCGCCTCTGGATGTCGTTACGAACACAAACCCGGTTTTTGGTTCGTAAGACGCCTGAACTTCGGTAACCTTTCGCACAGATCGGCTATCAAGATCGCCATCATGCGAAAATTCATCCTGAGGCGCGGGGAGTTGTGACAGATAGACAGTCACGAGATGGAGCGTGTCTCCGGCAGGTGTAGTGGATTTGTCGAGTTCGGTGGCGGCGTGCGTGCCAGACCCGTCATGATTTCGATAAAGCTCTTGCACCTCAAGCTCCATCCTCTCGACCTGCTGTGAAGTCGGTTCGGGGCCTAAACCTACCTCAGATTGAAACTTGGTATGACGCCGTTTCTGGTGAGAGAGATTTTCATGAGTGATCCGGCGCTCGATGGTCTCGAAGGTTTCATAGTCGTTGACTCTGCAGGCCAAGGCACGATCAAAACCGCCGAGGTCTTTGGCTTCGACATCACCGTAGTATGGCCGTAAGCGCGAGAACACCCAATCAAATCGGGCCTCGGACAGTAGGGTTATTCGTTTAGCGTCATAAACCAACCCAGCCAGCGCATCCCCCGCCTCTCGCTTTAGGTCTGCCAGTACCGAATGTGCCCATTTTTTGCGTTCTTTGGTATCATATGGAACAACGCCGACATTAAGATCAAAGCCATTGAGCCATTGAATCAGCAATTTAGACGATGACACTTTGAGAACCTTGAGTAGATCATTGGACATTGTCCGCTCCAACACACGCAGAAAAACGACAATGAACATGTGGGGACGAGTGCCCTAGACACAAGATGTTGATGCATCGGCCCCTTAAACGCCCATCCATAGTAGCGCCAGTGTCAGCATCTCAATATTTAACAAACATGAAAATCAGCTGATGCGCTTGCGTCACGCCTCCTTTTCCCGAGGCAGGCCGACTATCCTGTGAAAACTACGACCGAGATCATTGCGTCTCCGGACCGAATCTGGGCCACTGTCGCCCGGAGGTGGTCAAATGCTCACGAAACTCAAGGCGGCGGGGTTCAACGTCCTTGCGATGCATCACGCCGGCGCGATCCTCACCCAAGACCTCCCGGGGGCCGAGGCAGAGATCGAGACAGCGCTCCTCGGACTGCAAATACCCATTGAGGAAGTCGTCTCCGGCGGCGGCGGAGAGGCCCCGTTCACGCAGCGTCTTAGAAAAGAGCTAACCGAGCTGGGCTGGCCGAAGCGCAACATCACGGTTACCAAACTCGTAAACGACGGTGATCGCAGCGTCGAGACCCAGTCGCTGTCGCACGAGATAGACCACGTAAAGCGGTTCGGCGAGCATTACGCGCTGCTCGAGATCGAGTGGAATAACAAGGACCCGTTCTTCGACCGAGACCTCGAGAACTTCCAGCGGCTCCACGCGGAGGGGATGGCCTCGATCGGCATTATCATCACCCGCGGTGATAGCTTGCAAGCCAACCTAAAGAAGCTGCTCGGGCAGTTTATACAGCGCGAGGGCATCACAGACCTAAGCGGGCTGGAGAAATACGACTACAATCCGACTAACCGCCAACGCAACATGATCAATACTCGCGAGTTGAGGAGTGGCTCCTTCGAGCAGGCCTGGGTCGATGTGTTCACGAGCGACAAGTATGGCGAGGCTACGACGCACTGGCGGAAGCTCGAGGACCGCGTCAGCCGCGGGGTAGGTAACCCGTGCCCGCTGCTGTTGATCGGGATTCCAGATGGCGTCATAAAGGTATAATGGGCAAAGACATGAGAGAAGACGACATCTTTGAGGGCCTCCCTCGCAACCACTTCGGGTGTATCCTGGCAGACCCGCCTTGGCAGTTTCAGAACCGAACTGGCAAGGTGGCGCCTGAGCACCGCCGCCTCTCGCGGTACGGGACGATGGACCTCGAAGGCATAAAGTCGATGCCGGTGGCGGACCTCGCAGACGACAGATGTCACCTTTACCTGTGGGTCCCAAACGCGCTGCTGCCGGAGGGCCTTGAGGTGATGAAGGCATGGGGCTTTCAGTACAAGTCGAATATTATCTGGCACAAGATTCGAAAAGACGGTGGGCCGGATGGCCGGGGCGTCGGGTTCTACTTCCGCAACACAACCGAGGTCATCCTGTTCGGCGTGCGCGGTAAGAATGCCCGAACGCTGGCTCCTGGCCGGAGGCAGGTCAACATCATCAAGACAAGAAAGCGGGAGCACTCGCGCAAACCCGACGAGCTTTACGACATTATCGAAGCATGTAGCTGGGGCCCGTTTCTGGAGCTGTTCGCCCGCGGCCCGAGAGAGGGCTGGGAAGCCTGGGGCGATCAGGCAGACGAGTATGAGCCATCGTGGGCCACCTACTCCAACCACTCAGCCTCGGACCGGTCAGAGGGGCTTCCACTCTCGAGCACGACAGTGATGACAGCCGCCGCCCAAGCTGGGGAAGCGGCTCCGTCACTGCTCACTTCCAAGGTCACGATGGGCACCAACAACTCCGAGAAATTAGACCCGTACCAGTTCGCCCGGAACGCAACTTCGGTCTCGAAGCGCGGGAAAGTAACGGCTGCGCAGGCCCTCGAGGCCTACGTGGCACGCTGCGAAGAGGTCGGCCTCGAGGCGGTGACGTCGCTAGCCTTCTACCGCGCGTTTAGTAGGCTTGCTGCTGAGTTGGGGGCCGATCGGACGACAGTCGCTGGCCGGGTCAGCTACGCTGGGCTCAGCCTCGCGGCCTAGAATCGGCGGCCCGCTTAGCGAACCACTAGTACTCACGCGGCCTGTTGTGGGTGACAGTTCAGAACTCAACGAAAGGTAGGGTTTGCGTGTAGGCATCGCGGATGGGAGAACCGAATGAACGGTGACGAATTTAACATAGTCTATGTGGTGACTAATGATGCAATGCCCGGTCTTGTGAAAATCGGGAAGACCACGCAGAGCGAGGCACGCGCCCGGCTTAATCAACTGTTCAACACGTCAGTCCCCTTCCCGTTTAAGCTCGAATTTGCCTGCCGTGTCGTCAATTGTGACGAAGTCGAGAGGGCTCTTCATGTTGCGTTTGCACCCCATAGGGTGAACCCTAGGAGAGAGTTCTTTGACATTGATCCGGCCCAGGCAATTGCGATCTTAAAGCTCCTTCATACTGAGGAAACCACAGACGAACTCGCCGCGAGCTCCGATCCAGAAAGTCTCTCAGACGCCGCAGCTGGCCAGCAATACTCAAGCAAACGGCGCCCGAGCCTGAACTTCGAAGAAATGGGAATACCGATCGGCGCGGAACTTTATTCAACAGCCGATGATACAGTGGTCACCGTTTGCGAGCCCAAAAAAGTACTGATGAATGGCGATGCAATCTCGTTGACTGCTGCGACTCGCACCGTATTGGGCATTGAGTATAGTGTCGCACCGACCGGCTATTGGACCTACAACGGCAAGTCCCTGAATACGATTTACGATGAAACGTACCCTCTTTTTGATTGAGGAACTGCAGACCTTACTGCCTCCTGGGGAGCCCCTCACCAGAATCACTTGGCACGAATGTGGCACGATTTTTAGTCACTAAAGCCGAGCCTGATGGCTCAGCTCTATATAACCCTCTGAAAATATTGGTACGCCCAACAGGATTCGAACCTGTGACCTACTGATTAAAAGTTAGCAAGCACGTCATTCATCGGCGTTCGAGCGAGTTCACATACATCCTATAATAACTCTTAATAACAGTGTGTTATTGTGTTTCTCTGTTTATACGCGTTCATGAGTGCTTGCTACAATCCACGACTTTTGGCACGAATTTGGCACGAATCTGGAGCATTTGATTGGCCAGCCGCATCAAACCTCTAACTGCCCTAGATGTGCAGCGCTTGACCGTCACGGCCTTCGTCGGCGGCGTGCCGGGCCTTCAACTCGTCGTTTCGCCTGGAGGCACGAAAGCTTGGCGCCTGTTCTACCGACTGCCTAGCTCAAAGAGACGCCGATCGATGTCTTTGGGACGTTTTCCCAGTCTATCTCTTGCTGACGCTCGAAAGACGGCGAACGAAATGCTCGCGCAAGCGTCAGCAGGAACCGACCCAAAAGCAGCGAGAACCGAGAAAGTAGAGATACGGGACCTAAGTGTGGCGATCGCGATCGATCGCTATCTATCGTGGTGCGAAACGAATAACGCTTCAAAGACCGTGCGATCAAAACGGAGCGCTATAAAAACTCATTTTTTGCCAGCTTGCGGATCAACGCCATTGATTGATCTTTCGCGCCGACAAATTGCGAGTTTGATTGATGGACTTTCGGATAAGCCGGCTACACGTCGGCAACTTTATCTGTACATAAGCCACTTCCTAAACTGGTGCCTGGGTCGAGAACTCATCGAAACCAATCCGATTATCGGGTTGCAAGCGCCTAGACCCGTCGAGACGCGTGAGCGCGTGCTATCAGATGATGAAGTCGTAGCGCTCAGCAAAGCAGAGGGAACAATTGCCACAATTGCCAAGCTCTGCTTGCTCACTGCGCAGCGCAAAGGTTCGATCGAGGAGATGCGCTGGGATCAGTTAGACTTTAACCGGAAGTCCTGGACGGTGCCGGGCAAGAGCATGAAATCCGGCAAACTTCATGTCGTCCCTCTGAGTCCCCCTGCTCTCGCTCTCCTTAAGGACTGGCCAAGGCTGAAGGGGCCTTTTGTATTTGGTGTTGGTACTGACGGTCAAAAGCCCTTCGCGGGAACCTCTCGGGCTATGAAGAATCTGAGACAAGAGCTTGGCGACGTAGATTGGCGTCTGCATGATTTGAGACGAACAGCGGTCACTTTAGCTCAGCGACGAGCATGCAGCCTCGACGCAATACGAGCCCTCACCCAACACAAGTTATCGGGTGTAATTGGCATCTACGCGCGCCATGGTTTTGAAGCTGAAAAAGCGAACGTTGTTGAAGCGATAGCAAAAGAGTGGAACGATCTCGTTTCGAAAACAATGCAAATTTAAGTCATTTCCCAATGCCTAATATGCATACCAAACTCTCCGCCAGAGTCGGGAAGCCGCCCTACCCTTGCGTCGAATCGACCGCTGAACCGAGCTTAGTGATGACCAGATTATAACTGGACTAATCGTCAACGCGAATAGCGCGGTATAAGGGATCAAATATCTTTGCCAAGTTGAATAGTAGTCTCCATTTGAGACCTCTCCAGCGGCTTTCAGTTCAATCCAAATGATCCAAAAGTCTGATTGAGCGTAACTCATTACAGGCGCCCAAGCTGCGCACACGAGAATGAAAAAGAAAATCTGGCGCCCCATAACTCTCCTCTATCACGAGCAGACTCGCGTATAAAGCGAAATTCGATGGCCCAAGATCGACGTGAATAACTAAAACGCGATTAACCAGCGACGATTCTAACGTCCGCTTTCGGCGTCAAAGCGGACATTAGCCCGGTCGGTTATTGCGTGTTTAAATGGCGCGACATATCGGCGGGTGAGCTCTTGATCGCTAGGGTTTGGCGCCATGAGCTTCGGCAATTTCAGCCGCGGTCATAACTTTTCTTATTTTTGTCAGTTCCTGAGCAGCGGCCGGATTGCCAAGTGAGGCGGCTCGTTCGAACCATTTGTGAGCTTCTACAAAGTCTGGGACAGCGCCGTGACCGCCAGCGTTCGCCACGCCCAGATTGAAGGCGCATCGCCCATCGCCTAGGTTTGCCCCTCTGGACCAATATCTACGTGCCCCGTCGAAGTCCTGATCCCCACCTTCGCCAATCATTGCCATGCGTCCCAGGTGTGAAAGCGCATCAATATCATCGCCCTTCGCGGCGAGCTCAAACACTTGGCGCGCTCCGGCTGCGTCCTTTGATCCGCCCAAACCATTAAGCAGCATGAATCCAAAATTGAACAATCCGGCGGGAAGGCCGGATTGCGCCGCTTTTGCATAATATGTGCGTGACGCTTCGAGGTCCAAATCTACGCCTCGGCCGTGTTGTAGCATGGCACCAAAATTGTTCGCGGCACCGGCATGACCAAGATCAGCCGCTTGTTTCATGAGGTCAGCAGCTTTTCGCAAGCGGTCACCACCGCTGGATTCGCGCATAAGTTTGTGCGCGGTTTGAAACTTTCTAGAGGTGTACTTCCCCCGGTTTTGTGGACGGTTATAGGCTAGCAGATTCTAGCGTGTCCAGTCGGTTCCTTTCGTAGTTGATTGGTGACATATATCCCAGGGCTGAGTGGCGTCGACCGGGATTGTACCAGCCCTCGATAAACTCGAAGACGGCCATTTTCGCTTCAGCTTTGGTTTTAAACGATCGGCGGTTCAGGAGCTCGGCTTCGAGCGTGGAGAAGAAACTCTCGCACATCGCATTGTCGTAGGCATCACCGACCGAGCCCATTGAAGGTCGAACACCGGCTTCCTTACATCTCAACCCGAAGGCTACCGATGTGTATTGTGATCCCTGATCAGAATGATGGATGACATTGTCTGGTTTTCTCTGCTGCACGGCCATGTTGAGGGCGTTCAAAACCAGATCCGCTTTCTGCTCATATCCGATTGACCAGCCGACAATCCGACGACTGAAGGCGTCCAGCACAACGGCCAGATAAATGAAGCCTGCCCAGGTCGGCACATAGGTGATGTCAGCGACCCAGAGCACATTCGGTTCATCGGCATAGAAGTTCCGGTCGACCAGATCAGCCGATGGACGTTGGCGTTTATCCCGGACCGTCGTGTTGACATATCTGCGCTTGCTAGCGCCCCGCAAGCCTGCAGCCTTCATCAGACGTTCGACTCTCTTGCGGCTCACTCTGATGCCGTCATCGAGAAGGTCAGCATGAATCCGCGGCGCGCCGTAAGTTGCCTTTGAGGCTTCGTGATACGCCTTGATCGTCTCTGTCAG
>JABSQB010000072.1 GCA_013214545.1 Henriciella sp. | reverse complement strand
TAAGCATTGTGAATACGCTTATAAAGATGGACGACTTTGCGGTGCAGTTCAGGAGGCACACCATTTGGCGGCGCGGGATAATCAGAGCCATCTGAGACATTAGATAAAATAGTGGCCGGACCCGCAATGTCGACAGTTTCTGACGATTGTGCGTCGGCCGTCGACGCAAAGTACGCTGTCACACCGACAGCCACAGCAACATAGAGCGCGCAAGCGCCAAGCGTTTTCAGTTTCATGTCTTCCCTCCTAGTGTTGCGACACCGGGACTACGCTTGCAGGCGGAATTTATTCCGAGTTGTTTCACCGGGGACGATTTCTAATCGGGCTAACGCCATGCATGTTTTGGTTCTAACATCTTGGCTTATGTCTGCTTTTGCTCGCTAAGCGGCGGCACAACCAGAAATCCTCTATCAAATTAAACATTGAACGATCGTTCAATGTTGAGTATGACCGCTCCAGCAACTGGAGGAAGCCGTCATGCCCGCATATTTCGTCGTTAGCGTGAATGTCCGCGACCGCGAACGGTTCAAGGCCTATCAAACCGGCATCGTCAAAACGATGAAACCGTTTGGAGGCTGGATCCTGGCAGCAGGCCCGGGTGAGCGGCTCGAGGGTGGTAAGCCTATGGCAAACCACAATGTCATCATTCAGTTTCCGACGACCCAACATTGTAAGGATTGGTGGGACTCATCGGACTATCGAGACATCGTCCCGATTCGTCTGGAGAGCACAGATGGCGCCGATCCTTATGTCCAGGCAGCGATGTCAGGCGACAAGCCGCCCGTCTCTGGTCTCGATCCCTTCGAACGCAAATCTGCGACCATCAATGGCCTCAAAATGGCTTACATCGACGAAGGCGAAGGTGATCCGATCGTCTTTCTCCACGGCAACCCCACATCATCCTATTTGTGGCGCAACATTATCCCGTATCTTGTGCCGCAAGGCCGATGCATCGCGCCCGATCTGATTGGTATGGGCGAGTCGGACAAGCTGCCTAATCCCGGCCCGGACAGCTACCGGTTCGTTGAGCATCGCGACTATCTTGAGGCGCTGCTGGGGCATCTTGGTGTCAAAGAAAATGTCACGCTCGTTATTCATGATTGGGGATCGGCGCTCGGATTTGATTGGGCGAATCGACATCGTGACGCGGTTGCCGGGATCGGTTTCACCGAAGCCCTGGTGCGGCCCATGTCCTGGGAAACTTGGCCTCAAATGATCGCGCCTGCCTTTAAGATGCTTCGCTCCGAAGGCGGGGAAGCGGCGGCATTGGAGAAGAACTTCTTTGTCGAGACCATGATGCCCGCCTCGGTCATGCGCAAACTCGGCGATGCGGAGCTAAACGCCTATCGTCGCCCGTTCCGCTCAGCTGGCGAGGACCGACGCCCGACCTTGACCTGGCCGCGTGAGATCCCGTTCGATGGCGAACCCGCGGACACGCATCAGATCATGACCGACTATAGCGAATGGTTGGCGACCTCCGACATTCCAAAACTGTTTATCAATGCTGAACCCGGCGCCGTCTTGACCGGTGAGGCGCGTGACTTTGTGCGTACTTGGTCCAACTTGGACGAAGTGACGGTGGCCGGGCTGCACTATGTCCAGGAAGACTCGCCTGATGAGATGGGCGCCGCCCTCGCCGCCTGGCGACAGGACAAGGTGATGGCCCATGGCTAGAGGACCGGCAAAATCATTCGATCCGGACAAGGTCTTAAACCTTGCCATGGTGGAGTTCTGGAAACGCGGATACGCGGCCACGTCTATGAGCAATTTGCGTGACGTGACCGGCCTTGGCGCCAAGAGCCTTTACGACACTTATGGTGGCAAGCGCGAACTCTTCCTTGCGGCTTTGGATCGTTATGGCGAGACGCAAGTCAAATGCATGTTCGATCAGGTGATCGCGACCCTTCCAGCGGATGAGGCGCTCGAGAAAATCTTCCAGACGCTCGTCAAAATACACCGCCGCACGCCCCATATGGGGTGCCTATTGGGCGTCGCCGCGGCGCAATTGGAAGACGATCCAGACCTTCGGTCCGCGATTGATCAACAATATGTCGGTATTCGCGCGGCGCTGGAAACTGCGCTCGGACAACTCGCCTTCAAACCTTCGGCGCCGTCACCGCGTGAGATGGCTTCTTTTCTGTTGGTCCTCTTTCAAGGGGCCAACCTTGTGGGCCGCGTCGACCAAGAAACTGCGCATGCGGAAACTGCAATTTTAACGGCGCGGCAGCTCATTCTCGCGTGGCGAACAGACTAAAACGGAGGGATGCCCATGGGCGAGATTGATTATGCATGTGCAGGCTTTTCGGTGCGCCCTGACTTCGCTGAAGGTCATAATCGATATTGGCAGCGCCTCCCCAAGCCTGGCTATTGGTTCACCGGTGCCGAACGCGTGGACATGGCGAAAGAGGTCCGCAACGCGCCAAATTGCAAACTCTGCCAGGATCGCAAGGCCGCATTGTCTCCGAACATGGTAAGTGGAGAGCATGACAAGGTCACTGATCTTCCAGATGTCATTGTTGAGGTCATCCATCGCGTCATCACCGATCCCAAGCGTCTGACGAAGTCTTGGTTTGAGAGCTTCATGGATCAGGGTCTGACGCCTGAGCAATATATCGAGATTGTCGGCACGGCATTGCACGTGTTCATGATCGATGAGTTTTGTCGGGGGATCGGTGCGCCTTTGAACCCGCTCCCCACGCCCGTCGCGGGCGCGCCGAGCAAATACCGACCGGCCAACACAATCGACATTGGGGCTTGGGTCGAAGTCCTGCCCTTTGAAATTGCATCGGACACGCCGGAAGCTGATTTAAATGGGAAAATTGGGTTCAACGTCTTTCGCGGGCTGAGCCTCGCCCCGGACGAGGTGCGCACGGTCATCGACCTGATCGCCATACACTATCTCTCAGGAGAAGAGATTGGAGACTTTCGATGCGGGTTTCGCGGCACGCTCGACCGGTATCAAAAAGAAGCGGTCGCCACTCGGATCTCCTCTTTCAATCAGTGCTTTTATTGCACCTCTGGGCACGCCGCGATGCTCAGCGTAAGCTACCATTTCACCAAGTCGGAGCAGATCGACATGACCGGTCTGACCGATCCAAACTGCAAGGAATTGAAAGGCGTTCCGAACTCGAAAGCGCTCATCTCTTTCTGTGATGCCTTTATGGACGGAGACGACGATGAGCTTTCCGCGGCCAGACAAGCCCTCGTCGAAAGCATGGGCGCAGAGGTCATGGTCGATGTGGCAGGGATCGCGTCCAATTTCCAACGTATGAACCGCATCGCGGACAGCACAGGCATTCCAATTGATCCGGCCACGAATGAAAAAGGAGATGCGCGCCGGCACAAAATGAACGAGCATCTCGGAATCAATGCCTATGGTTCGGCCGCCAATACTCTAAAGTGAATAGACGAGGATAAGGGTTGAACTCGACCGAAATCTGACGTCTTCTTTCGCTCGCTTTGCCGACTATTTTGACCAATGAGCAAAGAACACGGTTGGCCTAACGCCAAGCGCTCGCGCCAACTGATCAACGACCACAATCGACGGGTTGATCACGCCGCGCTCGACCTGGCTGATGTACGTCCGGTGCAAGCCAGCATGGAATCCAAGTTCCTCTTGCGACCATCCTCTCGATTGTCGGGCCTCGCGTAGGTTCTGTCCAAAAAGCTTTCGAATATCCATGCGGAACACGGATAAAATTGTAGACGATTCATCTACAGTTGATCGGCTACATTTTATTAACAGATCGGGATTAGGGTTGAGGTTCCAGAATGGAAACTAGACTGGAGAATTCAGATGAAACCGATTTTAGTAACCTTGATTGCCATCGCGCTGTCTGCCTGTGACCAAGCCGAGCCGTCATATGAAGAGATGACGCCGGAGCAGCGGCTGGAGAAGATAACTGCCTTGATGGCGGAATCCGGGTGGACCGTCGTCGACATTGGACGTGTCGCAAAGGAATGTGCAGACGAGGGCGCAGAAGGCATGGAAAACTGCGCCGCCGATAAGGGCGACCCAATAGCCAGATGGATCGTGTCAGAGCGCTAACATGCAAGACTTGCAATGTTCCAACGCGCGCGCGTGTATGTGCCATCGATCTAGTATTTATTGCTCATCACAAGAGGCTGACATGGAAGATATGGAATGTCTCAACGCGCGCGCGTGTCATGTGGGAGCAATGCCGCCCCGATTTGCAAGCGATCTGGCAAAAAAAAGCCCGGCCTTTCGACCGGGCTGATCATCTATCGATAGTGACGTCGTAACATATCGCTTAGATATGTTATCATCTTCAGAAGTTCTGTGATGACTTCATCGAGATAGAAGTTCTCTGCGTTGAGATCGTCTACTTGAGATGTCAGCATACGCGCTTCCGCCACTTGAATCACAGGCCATCGACCAAGCGTCTTTCGACGTCTTCCAGCTTTCTGAAAGACCCAACTCTTCGAGTGTCCGTTCTTCTAAACACGCGCTCCTAGACCGTGATGGCGTGGGTCCCAATACAGCCCTGGTTCTTGTTTCCGATCCATCCAACCTGAGGTGATGTTGGGCATGGAAGTAACTCCTCGAGTAACTGATTTGCTATGGCCACATAGGGTTCCGCAAGGCGTGGATAAAGTTAACAGGCAGAATTTATTGCAATAAATGTTTCGAAAAAACTGGAAACGCAGCGTTGAGGTCGCTGTGGGGCAACCCGTGGAGGTTCGAGTCCTCTCGGCCGCACCATATTCTTCTGAACTCTGATCGATACTTTGGCAGGTGACGGACCTGCGAAACAGGCGCTTGCTTGACGAACGTAGCGTCAGCCCGGATGGGTGCTTATCAGTTCGAAAAAAGAGGGAGAGCCAGCCATGCAAGATCGCGTTTCGATCACCATGCTTGAAGATGGCATTGCGGATGTGCGGTTGATCCGCGGTGAAAAGATGAACGCGCTGGACCCGGCTATGTTTAGCGGGATCACCGAGGCGATCGATCAATTGAAAGAAACGCCCGGTCTTCGTGTGGTCGTCCTGTCCGGCGACGGGCCCGCCTTTTGTGCAGGACTGGATCTCTCCAGCCTGGGGAAATCGAAAGACAATGGCAGTGCCAAAGATCCAACGCGCCGCCTCTCTCCCCGAACCAAAGGGATCAGCAATGATCCTCAATATGTCGCTTATGGCTGGCGCGAGATTCCGGTCCCTGTGATCGTTGCAGCGCACGGCGTCGCGTTTGGCGGCGGACTTCAACTGCTTTCCGGCGCAGATATCAAATATATCCACCCGGACACGCGCTGCGCGGTGATGGAAATGAAATGGGGACTGGTGCCGGATATGGCGGGTTTCCCGCTTTTGCGCGAGAATGTGCGTGGCGACGTCCTGCGAGAACTGACTTATACCAATCGCGAATTCTCGGGCCGAGAAGCCGCTGAACTTGGCTTTGCAACGCATGTCACCGAGACCCCTTATGAAGACGCGATGGAACTGGCCAAGACGATCGCGCTGAAGAACCCGCAAGCCATTCGCGGCGCCAAGCGTCTGTTTGCCGTTCAAAGCCACTCAACCGATGCCGAATTGCTGCAAGCGGAATCTACCGAACAGGACGGGGTCATTCGCAAGCCGAATCAAATGGAAGCCGTCAAAGCGTCGATGGAGAAACGCAGGCCCGTATTTGTGGACTAGACCTGCGGCGTGCCGTTTTGCGCGCCGCGCTTTAAACCTTGATCACTGCTTCATCAATCAATCGCGGAGGGAGCCATGGCGACGCTTGCAGAAAATCTAAGTCTTTCAGGACGCCGGGCATTGGTCACCGGCGCCTCAAGTGGATTAGGCGAGCACTTCGCGAAAACGCTCGCTGCGAACGGTGCCGAAGTCGTGCTCGCGGCTCGGCGGGTAGACAGGCTCGAAGCCGTTAAGGCGACCATCGAGGAAGCCGGCGGCAAAGCCGTTGCGGTCGAAATGGATGTCACAAAACCAGACTCAGTCGAGGCGTCGTTCGCTTCGATCGATGCGCAATTGGGCGGCCCTTGCGATATTCTGATCAACAATTCGGGTGTGGGTCAGGAATCCTGGCTGATCGATACTGAAGAGGACGAATGGGCGAAAATTGTTGAGACCAATCTTACCGGTGTCTGGCGCGTCGCCAAACACGCCGGGCGAGCGATGATCGATGCCAAAACACCTGGCGCAATCGTCAACATCGCCTCGATCACGGCGCTGCGTCCATCTTACATGCTCGCCGGATATGCGGCGACAAAGGCAGGGGTCGACCAAATGACCCGCAACATGGCGCTGGAATTTGTGCGCTATGGCATTCGCGTGAATGCAATTGCGCCCGGCTATTTCAAGACCTCGATCAATGACACCTTTCTCGATAGCGAGAATGGTGACCGTATGCGCAAACGCGTCGCGATGCGCCGGTTTGGTGAGTACGGGGAACTTGATGGCGCGCTTATGCTCCTCGCGTCAGATGCCGGGTCGTACATGACCGGCTCAACGATTGTTGTGGATGGCGGCCATACGCTGACGCCGCTGTAACTCTGTCTTGCTTCGCCTTCAGCCGACTCTGATTCAAAACGTCATCAAGGCAGGTCTGCCAGCGTTTCGGTGAGAAAGTCGATCATGTGTCGATTGCGCTTCAATCGGGCAACGTCTTCATGCACAGCCAGCCAGAATGTCCGCACGACATTGATACGTCCGGGTATGAGCCGGATGAGACGATCTGTTTTCTCAGCCATGAAGTTCGGCAGGATGCCCACGCCTGCACCGGCCGCGATCATCTCGCGTTGCGCCAGAATGCTGGGGCTGCAAAGGTCCGGTGTCAGTCCAGGCACGAGTTCATCGAGATAGCGCAGCTGAGACGAGTAAATGAGGTCATCGACATACCCAATAAGCGTATGCGCAGACAGACCATCTTTCGAGCTGATCGGCGGCGCGCTCGCGAGATAGTCCTCGGTCGCATAAAGTCCCAGAGTGTAATCGGAGATTTTCTTGACCTTCAAACGCCCTGAGGTCGGGCGGGCCAGAAGCAGCGACATGTCGGCTTCGCGTTTAGGGACACTGACAAACCCGGACAGCGCGATCAGGTCGACATCAATCTTGGGGTAAATCGCGCGAAACGATTTAAGCGCTGGCGCAACGACGGTGGCGCCCAGCCCCTCTGGTACGCCAAGGCGAACGCGGCCTACTGCCAGTTTTGCTTCAGAGCCGGTCGAGATATCCAGCGACACCGACTCCATTTCTTCCACGCGCTTGGTCAGGTGTTCGCCTGCTGGAGTGAGGACATGGCCGCGGCGCGTCCGCTCAAACAAGGTGTCGCCCAGCTTAGATTCAAGCTTGCGGATACGGCGACTGATCGTGGTGGCGTCCATGTTTAATTGCGCCGCCACAGCCTCAAGTTTTGGCTGGCGTGCGACAGCCAGAAAGACTCTCAGATCATCCCAGTTCATTCGACAAGGTTCCTGCATAAATGCAGATAATGTCTGCAATGATCTGCATATACCTGCATTTGTTGGGGTGCTA
>JABSQB010000071.1 GCA_013214545.1 Henriciella sp. | reverse complement strand
TCGCCCCCAGGTGTATTCACGCTTGCTGTACCATTCATAATATTGCGGATGGTCCTTGATGATGAGCCGGGCAAGTTTGGCGAGATCTGCGGCCGAAGCGACATGCCCTTCACCCTCTAGGCCGGTTGCATTGACGAAGTTCACGCTGCTGAGACCCAGCTCATGCGCGCGTTCTGTCATCTGCGCGGCAAACGCGGCTTCGGATCCAGCGATGCCTTCGGCAAGCACGATACAGGCATCATTGCCGGACATGATGATGACGCCGTGAAGGAGCTGCTCCACGGTCGGACGCTCTTTAGGGCTGAGCCCCATGGTTGAGGTCCCAGACGGGAAGCCCCCGCGTCGCCAGGCATCATCGCTGACCACCATTTCATCCTGAAGCGTAATCTCACCGTGCTCGATCAGGTCGAACACAAAATAGGCCGTCATCATCTTTGTCATCGATGCCGGGATCATCGGCGTGTCGCCATTCTTGGACCACAGAATCTCGCCGGATTCATGGTCCATAA
Source organism: Henriciella sp. (assembly GCA_013214545.1). Classification (GTDB taxonomy): domain Bacteria; phylum Pseudomonadota; class Alphaproteobacteria; order Caulobacterales; family Hyphomonadaceae; genus Henriciella. The sequence continues at coordinate 7,263 of JABSQB010000071.1, read as the reverse complement.
TGACCGCATAGTCTGCTTCGGTTCCAATGATCTGCGCCTGAGCAGTCATCGGAAACAGGATGAGCGGGGTGAGCGCCAGGAATCGTCGCCAGACGGACATGCTTTGTCCTTTCATCACAAAGAAATAGACCCTTTTTCTGCAGAAGAAAAAGGGCCAGTTCGTGACGAAGGTCAATCTTTTGGGTGGTGGTAATTATCTCGTTGTGAGGAAGCCATCGACGATGCCAGCGCGTGACAATTGAGAGCGCTGAACCTCTGCGGCCTGGGTCGTCGGAAACGGACCGATCAGGACCCGGAAATAGTCGCTGCCATTGACCCGGGCTTCTTCGATGCGAACCGATTGTCCGCGGCCAAGGGCACGTGTCAGGCTTTGAGCGTTCGAAATATCTGCAAAGGCACCGGCTTGGATAAAGACATTGCCTGTCGCGACCGGGGCTGAAACCTGCACCGTCTCAACCGGGTCCGGCACGCCCAGATTCGGCTCACCGTAATCGGCAACACTGGTCAGAGGCGCCGAGACTGTTACGGGCGGCAGCGACTCATCTTCGATGCGATTGGACGCGAAAGACTCTGTTTCCGGATACGCTGGCTGATCCGCCACCGGGTTTTGCTTGACCGGCGCTGGTCCGAGATAGCGCACGCGCACATTCGCCGTGCTGCCTTTACTCATGCCAAGCACGGTGCCCGCACGCGGCGACAATTCGAGGATACGCTTGCCGTCAAATGGTCCGCGATCATTTACACGCACCACGATCTCGCGCTGATTGTCTTCATTGACCACCTGCACCAGGCTCGGAAGTGGCAAGCTTGGATGCGCCGCAGTCATTGCGGTTTCGTCAAAGATCTCACCATTCGCCGTCGGCGCGCCATCAAAGCCATCAGTATAGATACTGGCCTTGCCGCGCTCTTCGCCAATCTCGGCGTCACGGTTGACTTTGACCCGGCTCAGCGTCAGCGGCGTGCCTGTGCTCGCGGGCTTATTGGTTTTAAGCGCCGCGATCCGAATGGGTTGCGAAGGCGCTGCGGCCAATGCTTTTGGCGCAGTCTCTACGCCCGCTTGAACGCCGCCGAGCAATACCGGCTCTGCAGGGCGCGCAACATCACGCGGTGACGGAATGAACGTCACGCTTGGAGTCGCGTTGAGGACGAGCTTGCCCGGCGTTGTGGCGGCGCTGACGCTTGGAGTCGACGGTTGAGGTGCTGAGGTCTGTGCTTGAACTTGGCCCGGATAAAGGAATTCGATCTGACGCTCTGCATTGACGAGCGGCTGAGACGGCTGAACTGGCGTGGATTGGTTGGGGACGGTCGACGTCGTCGGGCTGCCATATCGGATCGGCGCACGCTGATCATCTGCATAAGCCTCGCCGGAGAATGCCCATGCGGATATTGTGGCACTTACAAGCGTCAAACACACCGCTCGCGTGACAATCGTCTTCATCTCAAACCTCATTCTGTGGCCCCTTCCCTCGGTGGGTCGGGCAGAGCATTCAGCTCTTTCTCGATGATCCAGTGTTTACCATAGCAACCTGCATGTATGGTGAACGCGAAGAAAAACTTGCGAGCTCGCCGAGTAAGACCTGATTAACCATATCGCGGCGCAAAGCAGGCAATTTCATGACAGGCCTTGCAATCTTGTGCGGACTGTAGAAAAGGAAGCGTCCTGCTGCGGAGGAGTGGCAGAGTGGTTGAATGCGGCGGTCTTGAAAACCGTTGAGCGTGCGAGCGTTCCGGGGGTTCGAATCCCTCCTCCTCCGCCATAAAAAACCCCTAATGCGTTGTATACATTGCGATATTTATCCGGACAAAATACTGGACCCCACACACGTACCCACACATCGTATCGCTAGCGCGATGCAACGCTCTTTCTTTCTAATATTTTGCGACGGTGTGCTACGGACATTCAATGACCAAAGCTTCGAACTCGACTTCGGAATTTCTTGAGCAACTTCGACCGCCCGTCCCCCGGTCCGCCGGGTTAACAGAATCAGAGAGATACTTAGCCAAGCTGGCAGATCGATCATTCTTGGACCTTTGGTCTTATCCCAATCCGTATCGAGATCAAAAGGGACCGGGCATAACAACCGGAAAAGAAATCTGTGACCTTTTGGTGGTTTGCCACCCACACATCATAATCTTCAGTGAGAAGACGATAAAATGGCCCGACAAGCCTTTAGATATTGCGTGGGCAAGATGGTTTAGGAAGGCTGTCTGGGAGTCTGTTCAACAATTGAGGGGCGCCGAGCGATGGATTTGTAATCACCCATCTCGGGTATTTCTAGACGAAACTTGCGCGACTCCTTTCCCATTGGAGTTTCCTAAATCTGACGTTGCTCAAATCCATCGAGTTGTCGTGGCCCGCGGCGCCGCTGATGCAAGAATTGAACAATTGAAAGCCGGGTCAGGAAGTCTTGGCATTAAGCCTGAGGTTATTGGGCCCGCTCACTTCGACACCTCGAACACCGCGTTCGCCCCCTTTTGCATTGGAGATATGGATCCCGAACAAAACTTCGTTCATGTGCTCGATGAGTCATCGTTGGAAATAATTCTCACCGAACTCGATACGGTGAAGGACTTCACAGACTACCTAACGCGCAAAGAGGTATTTGTTCGCTCTCGAAATCTAAAGAAGGCCGAAGCAGAAGAAGACATCTTAGCTTATTACGCGACCCACACCGACCAATCTGGGGAACACGATTTCGTCCCAACTGACGGAAAGACATGGGAAGAGTCGGGCCCAATTGAGATCAAGGCGGGCCTATACAATGAATATAGCAATGACCCTCGCTACATAGCAAAGAAGGCGGCTGACGAAGAGTCGTATGCCTGGGACAAAATCATTCAGGTATTCACCAGACACGTATTGGGTGGAACTTCGCTTAGTCTTCTCGGTTTCGACTTTGATCTCCAAAACAGCGAAAAGGGCTTACGTTACCTCGCGCTGGAGTCTCGACTTTCGAGGAGGGTATTAGGAAGCGCCCTTCTTGGTGCGCTGGAGAAGGGAAAAGATACAGACCGCTTTTTTCGACTAATGTTTTCTGCCGCAGATCCAGACGTTGCAGAAACGGCCTACTTTGCGCTCACTGTGAAGTACCTAGACTTCATGAAGGAGAGCGGCGGTTATAACGATTACCGCGCGAAAAGAGCGTCGCTTGCGGCTCTATATGGGCGAAAGACTCTCATGGATCGATCGAACCTCAAGCGCGTGGTCGGAATCGTAGTAGAGCCACCAGGCAGCGACGGTGGGTCCGAAGACTTGGTGCTAATTGAGCAGCAAGAATGGACGAATGAGTTACGAGCAGAAGTTGAAACTGATTGCAAAGCCATCGGCATCCTACAAGGAAGCCACCAAGAGCATCGATATCACGCCCAGGAGTTTCCAGATGACGATTTTCTCCAAGTTCGAATAGGTGATGAGATTATTACTTTGTTGGATCCACCATTCGGAGAAGACCCCATGAGCTCTATGTTCGCTGAACCCCACACGTCCAACAAGAACCGAAAAGAAAGACGAGCAGAGAAAGCGAGAGCGCGAAAGTTACGGAAAAAATAAAAGCCCGCTTTGCTTTGACTTACCTCTCAACTCTTTGAATGTAACCGGATATGGTTAAAGACCAGCCAGATTCAGGAAGTGACGAAAATTGGATGTAAAAGACTTCATCGCAAAGTGGGAGCGATCGGAGCTCAAAGAGAGCGCAGCTTCGCAATCACACTTCAATGATTTGTGCGAACTAGTGGGTGTTCAAAAACCTACAGATGCTGACGCGATCGGTGACACATATTGCTTCGAAAAAGGTGCAACCAAATCGACCGGTGGCAACGGATTTGCGGACGTATGGAAGAAGGGATGCTTTGGCTGGGAATACAAAGGTCCAAAAGCTGATCTGAACGCCGCGTATACTCAGCTTCAACGCTACGCCATTGCACTGGAGAACCCTCCCCTCCTAATTGTGTCCGATACGAAAACGATCGTTGTTCGAACAAATTGGACAAACACTGTCAGCGAGACCCATACAATCGAGCTGAAGGACCTCGTCGATGCAAAATTAAGGGATCTACTTCGGAGCTGTTTTGAAAACCCAGGCGCTCTCAAACCGAAGCGCACGCGAGATGACTTAACCAAGGAAGCGGCGGACGAATTTTCTATTCTGGCTCAGCGCCTCAGAGATAAGGGATACGAGGCGGAGACCGTTGCGCATTTTGTAAACCGACTTGTTTTCTGCATGTTCGCAGAAGACGTTGGCCTACTGCCCAACAAGATGTTCGAGAGAGCGATCGAACACTCGCTCAAAGAACCAGATAAGGCTCAAGAGTTTTTAAGAACTCTATTCGCCGCGATGAATTCTGGAGGGGCCGTAGGATTTGAAACCGTGCCTTGGTTCAACGGCGGACTATTTGACGACGACGAAGCGCTACCGCTCGACCGCCACGACGCAGAGATCGTCTATAAGGCAGCAAAGCTATATTGGGCTGACATCGATCCCTCTATACTGGGAACCCTATTCGAGCGCGGTCTAGATCCATCCAAACGTTCGCAACTCGGCGCACACTATACCGATCGGGAAAAAATCATGATGATTTTGAACCCCGTCATTGTAGACCCCTTGGAGGCAGAATGGACGGAAGTCCGCGCAACAGTATCTGATGAGATGGAGAAGTCGCGCACTGCGAAGTCAGCGAGTGCGAAGACACAGGCATATAATCGGGCTCTACGAGCGCATAGTAGCTTCATTGAGCGCTTGGCTAACTTTCGCGTTTTAGACCCCGCATGCGGCTCTGGGAATTTTCTATACTTATCTCTTAAGGCCCTCAAAGATATTGAGCATAAAGCCAATGTTGAAGCTGAGGCAGAAGGTTTGCCTCGCGGCTTCCCAAGGGTCGGGCCCGAGGCAGTCCAAGGTATTGAGATCAATTCGTATGCAGCAGAGCTAGCACGAGTTTCAATATGGATTGGTGAAATTCAATGGATGCGAGCCAATGGTTTCGCTGCCGCGACCAATCCGATACTCAAACCACTTAACAATATCGAGTGTCGCGATGCGGTACTAAACCAAGACGGCACTGCAGCAGATTGGCCGGACGCCGACGTCATTGTTGGAAATCCTCCGTTCCTTGGAAACAAAAAAATGATCGATGGACTTGGCGAAGTTTATACGGTCTCTCTTCGGAACGCTTGGCCAGATGTTCCGAGAGGCGTAGATTTCGTCACTTATTGGGTAGCAAAAGCATGGACTATGCTATCGACCAATCGAGTGGAACGCGCCGGCCTGGTAACAACAAACTCCATCCGTGCGGGGGCAAATCGCAGCGCGCTTCAAACGATTGTTGAAAATGGACGAATTTTCCACGCATGGGCAGACGAACCTTGGGTAGTTGATGGTGCCGCGGTCAGAGTTTCGCTAGTTTGTTTCGATAGGAATGAGCTTCGCCATCAGGTTCGCTTGGATGGAGAGGAGATCGACGCAATCGCGTCGGATCTTCGCGGTTTTGCAGGCGGGTTTGATGCCTCCAGCACTGCTGTGATGCTTCAAAACTCGGGAACTGCTTTCATAGGAGTACAAAAAAGTGGCCCATTCGAGCTCGAGAGAGCGGAAGCAGCTGAACTCATAGCTCTTCCTCTCAATCCCAATGGACGGCCCAATACAGACGTTCTCAAGCCATGGCTTAATGGAATGGACGTAGCGAGGCGGCCATCCGGAAAGTGGATAATCGATTTTGGACCACATATGTCTAGGGAAGACGCAGCACTTTACGAAGCGCCGTTCGAATTTGTGCGCGAGAATGTGAAGCCACTACGGGATGGCTTGCGGCGTCAAAACCATAGGGAACGTTGGTGGATACACGGAGAGGCGCGCCCCGGAATGAGGTCCAAATTAGTCGACAAAACACGCTTTATTGTCACTCCACGCGTGGCAAAGCACCGGTTTTTCGTTTGGGCGATCAAAAATACTATTCCGGATAGTCGTTTGGTCGTAATTGCGCGCGATGATGATTACAACTTCGGAGTGCTTTCCTCAAAGTTCCACGAAATTTGGACGCTCGCTACATGTTCTTGGCACGGCGCGGGCAACGACCCGACGTACAACGCCAATAGCTGTTTCGAAACGTTTCCGTTTCCAGAGGGTCTCACTCCCGATATTGGGGCAAATGACCTAGCAACCCATGAGCAAGCCCAGGAGATTGGCCGCGCCGCTAAGAGACTTAACGAATTGCGTGAGAACTGGCTTAATCCGCCCGACTTGGTAAGACAGGTTCCTGCGCTCATTTCTGGGTTCCCTAACCAATTGGAACCCAAGGACGAAGCGGCAGCGAATGCACTGAAGCCTCGTACGCTGACCAACCTATACAACGAACGCCCATCCTGGCTTGTGGACGCTCATTACAATCTCGATCGCGCTGTTGCTGATGCATATGGATGGAAGGAAGAATTCAGTGAAGGAAAGCTGACTGATGAAACGATACTAAGTCGACTTTTCGATATCAACCAAGAGCGAGCCTCGAACGAGTGAACCTAGCGGTTTTTGGGACACAGAATCTCGCTACATTTTGGAGCTGAACGGAGGAAACCACTCAGTGTCATCTGATACACAAAACTTCGCTGGCCGATCTCTGGAACTCTATTTTATCGACGGTAAACCGGATGGTCTTTTGACCGCAGAAGTTTTCAATTGGACCGGGCACATCCTTATGGCCCCCCGAACACAACTAGCGAACGCACTAAAACGTCCAGAAGCCAGGCGCACAGGCGTATACATTTTGTTGGGCGACTGTCCGTTTTCAAACGGTTGAGACACTCTGATACTTTTGGATCAGGAGAGATTGGCTCATCTGTTTTGGTTTAATCAGTAGATCTTGCGTGATGCAAGCGGCGTAGTTGCATGGTCCTCCGTTTGGTTTTGACACGTTGCTGCAGGATTTCGTCGCCGCGGCCGAAGTAGACATCTGCGGGCGTGAGATTGTTCAGGCTCTCGTGGTAGCGGCGATGATTGTAGTGATCGACAAAGGCATCGATCTCATGGGTCAGGTCACCGGGCAGGAAATAGTTTTCCAGTAGGATGCGGTTTTTGAGCGTCTGGTGCCAGCGCTCGATCTTGCCCTGGGTTTGCGGATGGTAAGGCGCTCCACGCGTGTGGGTGAAGCCTTCTTCGGCAAGCCAGTCGGCAAATTGTTCAGATACGTAAGACGGCCCATTGTCCGAAAGGATACGAGGCCGGTGTCTGACTTTGATCTGGCCCAGCCCTGAGGCTTGCAAGGCAAGGTTCAGCG
>JABSQB010000070.1 GCA_013214545.1 Henriciella sp. | reverse complement strand
TGGTTTCGTATGTAGACACACGACGGATTGAGCCTTCGGCGTCGGGTAGGGGAACTGAGTTCAACTTGTCTTGGGCTGCCTTAAGGCGGCTCTGGGCCTGCTCCAGGTTCTCTAGGTGCGCTGTGCGCTCGGTATTTGCTTGCTGCTCAAGGGCGAAGTCTTGAAGCACGCTCCACGAACGGACATTGGCGGCTGAGTCGAGCGCGACCAGTGCGAGAATGGCGGCGAATGCCATAGGCTTGGCGGTTTTGCTCATATGCGTGAACGCTGAGGCGATGCCGGTGGCCAGCAGGGGAGCTGCCACGAACACACCCGCCAAGATGAGCGCGAGGACTGGCGAGGTCGGCCATAGGGTTACTAAGGAGCCTGAGGCCCCAAAGATGGCTGCTAGGATAGTCGCCGCCAGTAGGGTCGCAGTCGCGAACGGAAAGACCCGCGCCGTGCGATTTGTAGACGTTTGATTCACCAAATTATCTCCAGTGTATGTGACTGTTGCATGGAGACTGAAAGGCTGAGTTCTAGGAACCACGGGACCATTGGTGTCTCCGTGGGCAGAATTATCTTTCCATGGGAAATGCGCCGTTTTTCGATGAATTATTATTGAAAAACGACGAAATCCTTCCCATGTGAACTGTGGTTCAGATCAGGGAGGACCAACAAATGGAAACTAATCTTATCGTACTTGGCCTTTTGGCAATTGCGGGTTTGGTGCTGATTACATCAGCCGTCAAAGTCGTGCCTCAGGGCTTCAATTACACAGTCGAGAATTTCGGGCGCTATACCCGCACACTTGGGCCGGGATTGCACTTCATCATGCCATTCTATCAGCGCGTTGGGCGCAAGATGAACATGATGGAAACCGTGCTCGACATTCCGACGCAGGAAGTGATTACGCGCGACAACGCGCAAGTCTCCTGTGATGCGGTTGTGTTTATCCAGGTCGTAGACCCGGTATCGGCGGCGTACGAGGTGAACAATCTCGAAAACGCCATCACCAATCTGGCTTTGACCAATATTCGTACCGTGGTTGGTTCCATGGACCTCGACGAGGTTCTGTCCAATCGCGACGATATCAATGCGCGGCTTCTGTCCGTGGTCGACGCTGCGACCAATCCGTGGGGCGTGAAAGTCACCCGGATCGAAATCGCAGACCTGTCACCGCCGGCTGACATTACCGAAGCCATGGCGCGCCAGATGAAGGCTGAACGTCTCAAGCGGGCGGAAATTCTGACCGCCGAAGGTGACAAACAGTCTGCTATTCTGAAGGCGGAGGGCCTCAAACAGTCGCAAATCCTCGAGGCGGAAGGCCGCCGGGAAGCCGCGTTCCGTGACGCTGAAGCGCGCGAGCGGGAAGGTGAAGCTGAAGCGAAGGCGACCGCCTTTGTTTCCGAGGCGATCGCCAAGGGTGACGTCAACGCCATCAACTACTTCCTTGGTCAGCAATATGTCACGGCCTTTGAGAAGCTGGCCTCGGCAGGCGGCAATAAGACCGTCATCATTCCGGCTGAGTTCAGCTCGATCATTGGCACCATTGAGGGCATTCGTGGCCTGACCGATGCGGCCAAGGATAGTGGCGGCCGCGGACGCACCGCTGTTCCGCCCGCGGGTAATAGAGACTAGGGTAGAGCCATGGAAGGATTAGACTTCGTTCTTTGGCCCCCGACAGCCTGGCATTGGCTGGCTGTCGGGCTCATCCTCCTCTCGCTGGAGATGATGCTGGGCACGTTTGACCTGCTCTGGGTCTCGATCGCCGCCGGTCTCACCTCAGCCTTCACGGCGATCGCGCCGGACGGGATTGCAGGTTGGCAGTCGCAACTGGTCTTCTTTGCCATTGCCTCGACCGCCTTGTTCATTCTGGGACGCACCGTGTTCCGCCGAATGCGCGAGAACGTCGAAGAGCACCCGACCCTGAACAAGCGAATGGCCGGAACGCTCGGCCAGCGCGGGGTGGTTGCAGACGATTTCAGCGGCGGCATCGGTCGCGTAAAATTGGGCGATACGGTCTGGTCAGCGCAAAGCGTTGACGGCGCCAATCTCGCCAGCGGCGCGGCTGTCATCGTCGAGGCGACCGAAGGAAATATTCTCAAGGTCAAACCCGCTTAAGGCGAAATCCCTGAAACAAATGAAGAAAGCCGCCCCAAAATCCGGGGCGGCTTTTTCACTTTAGCGTTACGGGGGTGCGTTACAGGGGCGCGTTACGGGGGACGTTAACGGGAGGCGATCAGTCCGCCAGGGCCGCTTTGAAGCCCCAGCCGCCAAAGGATTCAGACACCGCTGCGATCACCTCAGTCTCACCGGGGTCGAGGTGCAGGGCGATGCTGTCGACCAGGGCAATCGTGCCCAGGAAACGGTGATCGCGGGCGCGCCACTGGGCGTTTCCGGTATAGACAAGCTTGCCATCGACATAGAGCCGGACGCGATCCGAATAGCCGAACGTCAGCATGCGGGTCTCTGCTGCATCGGCGTCGAAGGTCATCCGCACCAAAGCTGTATTGTTCCCATCCTGGATCGGCGCGACCCGCGCGAGATTGGCGACGCCGTCATTTTCGACCTCCAATTCCGTCCAGCTTTCCGGCTCCACGCTGAGATCGGAGAGCTGATAGACGTCGGTGATCTGCTCTTCTTTGAAGGGCGAGGAGACCTCAAAGCGCTCAATCAGGCCCTCAGGTTGCGGCTCGGTCTCGTTCGGTGTTCCGATGATCTTGTCGTCGGCCGTTGCAGCGCGGATCGTGATATTGGAGAAGTAGGCGCCGGTCTCCAGCATCCACGGGCGGTCAGACGCATACAGGCCAACCTGGCCTGAACTGATGGTGCTACGCAGATCCGATACATGGATGAGCGGGGTCTCCATGTCACCTACAAAAAAGTCGGCTTGGTCGCCGATCGCGACGATCCGGACTTTGATCCAGGTCTCAGCCGGCAGGTCGGTGGCGACCGCTTCGTTCGGACCGGCATGTAGCTGCCAGGTCGCCGAGCCATTGGTCGCGACCATGTATTGCGTCGCATCTGGATGGCCGGATTGATGCGGGCGGGTGTAGAACTGCTCAAGATTGCCGGTTTCGCCATCGGCCCGGAAATTCACGCCGATAAAGCCGGACGGATGCGTCGCGGCATACTCATACTCGATCACCATGTCGCCGAGATCTTCTGTGTCGAGCGCCGCGACATTGCGGCGGAGAAAAAGCGCCGGACGGCCAAGATAGTCCTCAGCGCGAAAGTCGCTGTTCTCGCCTTCACTTGCGAGCCAAGTCTCGCCTTCGAAATCGATCTCGATGGTTTCAGCGAAAGCGGGGGCGGAAAGCGCCAGACAGGCGGCGACAGACGCGGACTTCAGAAATGATGTGAACACGGGGGCAGGTCTCCTTTGTAACATGCCCAGTTGTTCAGCTGCGAGAAACGAGGCAAATAAAGAAAAGCTAAGGAAGCTACAGGCGCCCTGATGGCGGCTGAATCCTGCGTAAAACCCGGACCCCCAAATATGTCGGCCACGATCAAAATCGCGAATTGGACCTTTGCCCCAGACACCGGCGTGCTGGAAAACGGCGTTCAATCGACCCGTCTTGAGCATCGCGCGGCCGCCTTGCTTGAACTGCTCGCGCGGGTGCCGGGGCAGCTGGTATCTCACGGTGAGATCATCGACAAGGTCTGGGATGGACGCTCGGTCAGCCCGAACAGCGTTGCAGTGGTGATCTCCGACATTCGCCGCGCGCTCGGCGATGATCCAAAGGCGCCGAAATTCGTCGAGACTCTCCCAAAACGAGGGTACCGTTTGATTGCCGCCTCGCCGGATGCGGCCGGCGCTGCTGACGGATCTGAACTCGCGGCGCAGGTCCGGAGCGTGCCGGTGCTCGCCTTGCTGGCGCTGCCGCTGATTGCGGTTCTGGTTTACGTTCTGGGGCAGTTTTACGAGGCTCAATCTCCGGTCGCAGAAGTGCTCAGCGTCAGCGTCAGCGCCGCCACGAACGAGACCGGGGACGCGCAATATGATCCTCTCACTGCGTCAGTGACGGAGCTGCTTTCAGTGGAACTGGCGCGGCACGAGGCGATCAGAGTCTCCACCCGATCGGATGCCTCCGTCATTGTCAGCGGCAAGCTGATCCTCTGGGATGGGCATCCGTCTATGTCGATCCATGCAGAATCCGTCGCCACCGGAGAGGTGATTTGGTCAGGCATGGCCAGCGGACCTGAAACGCTCTTGCCGCGCCAGGTGCGTGAGGAGATTTCGGAATTTGCTACGCTCGCAGAGGCGGCTGACAGCGACGGTTAGATCGAGAAGCTGGTGCCGCAACCGCAGCCCGCAGTGGCGTTCGGATTATTGATCTTGAACGCCGCGCCGATGAGCTCGGTGGAGAAGTCAATCTCTGATCCGGACATGAATTCCAGGCTCATTTCATCGACCAGCACACTGACGCCGTCCCGCGTCACAACAAGGTCGTCAGAATTGGCAGTATCATCGAGATCGAACTTGTATGAGAATCCAGAGCAGCCGCCACCTTCGACGGAAACCCTTAAGTAGGACATTTCCGGTTGTTTCTCCAGAATCGCTTTAATGCGCTTCGCAGCCGACTCAGACAGGGTAATATTGCTCATGAGCAAGAAGATAGTGACGCCGGACATTCCTGAAAAGAGGGCAGTGTTCGCAACCCGCTGGGAAGAGTCGCGCGGGCGCTTCATGGAAGAGCCGCATTCTGCGACGCGCACGCCATTTCAGCGCGATCGCGACCGCATTATTCACGCCTCGGCTTTTCGGCGGCTGAAGCAGAAAACGCAGGTTTTCGTAGCCCATGAAGGCGACCATTACCGGACTCGCCTGACTCATTCGGTGGAAGTGGCGCAGATTGCCCGCTCGGTGGCGCGCACACTCGGCCTTGATGAGGATCTCGCCGAAGCCATGGCGCTGGCCCATGATCTTGGCCATCCGCCCTTCGGACATGCGGGCGAGGACCAGCTTGATGAATGTATGCAGGGCTATGAAGGCTTCGACCATAACGCCCAGACCCTGCGCGTGGTAACCCGATTGGAAGATCGCTATCCTGATTTTCAGGGCCTCAATCTGACCTGGGAAATGCTTGAAGGGCTGGTCAAGCACAATGGACCGCTGATCACTGCGGACAACTCGATAGCGGATCTGCCAGCAGCATTTCGGGATTTTCCATGGCTGGAGCAGCTGGAGCTCGATCAATTCGCGGGGCCAGAAGCTCAGGTTGCGGCGCTCGCCGATGACATTGCCTACAATAATCACGATATTGATGACGGGATCGCAGCTGGTCTGTTCAGCATTGAGGATTTGCTCGATCTGCCGCTGATTGGTGATATTTTCAGATCGGTGCGCGAGGATTTTCCGGCGCTCGACAAGAAAAAAGTGGTGTATGAGGCGGTTCGTCGCCTGATCGGGCACTGGATCGATGATCTGATCGCTGAAACTCGCCGCCGTGTGGCAAACCACAAACCGCAAAGCGCAGCAGATGTCCGGGCCCTGCCGGAGCCATTGGTGGCCTTTTCAGAAGAGCTTGAGCGCGATCAGCGCGCGTTGCGGGCCTTTCTGTATGAGCGCATGTACAAGCACTATAAGGTCAATCGTATGCGCTCTCAGGCGAAACGCATTTTGAGCGAATTGTTCGAGCTGTTCATGGATGAGCCTGAGACCTTGCCGGATCTTTGGCGGCGCGATGCAGAGCAGTCCACGAAAACCCGCCGGGCACGACTGGTCTGTGACTATCTTGCCGGTATGACCGACAATTATGCGATCGATCTCCACCGCCGCCTGTTCAGCATGGAAAGCATGCTCTGACGGGTACTCAGACCCCCTGAAACTGTAATCTTTACGGCCTCATTTCGGTCGCGGAATTTAGGCATCGTTAACAAAACAGGCCTAGCTGTTAACGAAACGAATAATGGCAGGGGTGCTTTTATGAGCCGTGCACAGAACGGGCCCGACTATGATTTTGGCCCATATGAAGATGAATATAGAGGCTTCGAGATTCGCGATGATGAGTCTGGACGCGGCCCGTTGATTCTGATCCTCGCGCTCGGTGTGCTTCTGATTTTCGCCGGTGTGGTCTGGAACACGTATCGGCAAGGCGTTCGACCGGCCGAGGGCGGACTGCCAGTGATTGCCTCCGATGATGCCCCATACAAGCGCTCTCCGGATGAGCGCGGCGGGCTTGAAGTCGCAGGGCAGGACAAGGGGTATTACGATTCCATGGACGGCCTTGGCGATCCGGCGATGCAGCAAGCTGCTGCGCGCGAGCCGATCGATATTCGTCGCCGCGCGGCGCCAGCCCTTGATGGCGGGCCGCTGCCACCGATTGAAGAGACCGAAGAGCCGTCCAGAATTGTCTATGCTGAAGCGGATACGGCACTGGACCCCGTTGTCGAAGAGCCGATCACCATTGCCGCTGTGCAGCCTGTGACGCAAAGCGCGCTGCCGCCCGCGCCGGAGATCAGCGCGCCAACCGTTTCGCGCTTTTCAGCCACCGGGTCTTACCAGGTCCAGCTGGCAGCTTCGCGCAGCGAATCTGCTGCTCAGACGGCGTGGACCGGCATGCTCGACAGCGCGCCGGAGCTGTTTGCCGGTGCCAAGCTTGATATCCAGCGCGCAGATCTCGGCGCGCGCGGCGTGTTCTATCGCCTGCGCATCGGGACATTTGCTGACCGCGCGGCTGCAAAAGGCTTTTGCGCCGATGTCAAAGCCGCGGGTAAAGACTGTATGGTAGTCGCGAAGGCCAGTGGATGAGCGTATCTGCCTGCATCACCAGCGTTTCGGGCCCGGTTCTCCTTGCGGAGGAACGGGCCTTTTTGCGTGAGGCCCAGCCTTGGGGTGTGATCCTGATGGGCCGGTCTTGCGTGGACAAAGCGCAGGTGCGGGCTCTGACGGCTGAGATCAAGGATGCGCTCGGTCGCGAGGCTTTGATCTTTATCGATCAGGAGGGTGGCCGCGTCGCGCGCCTGAAAGCGCCAGAATGGCCGAAATTCCCCGCCGCAGGCGTCTATGGTGAGCTGTACGAGAAAGCGCCCGAGGCTGCGGAAGAGGCCTGCTATCTCGGTCACCGGCTCATGGGGCAGGAGCTTGCCGAGCTAGGCATCCACGCTGATTGCGCGCCCTGCTGTGACCTGCGCCAGAGCGATACGCATGACGCGATCGGGGACCGCGCATTTGGCTATTCCGCCGAGGCGGTGATTACGCTGACCGAAGCGGCGCTTAAGGGATTGTCTGAGGCCGGTGTCGCGGGCGTTGTGAAACATATGCCGGGCCAGGGCCGGGCGACGATGGACACGCACTACGAATTGCCTTCGGTCGGCGCTGATGCCGATGCGCTGCTGCACGATATGTCTATTTTCAAGGCATTATCGGATCAGGTGCCCATGGGCATGACATGTCACGTGATCTTTGAGGCTTTTGACCCACACTTGCCGACAACCATCTCGCCAACCGTCATTTCGGAAACAATTCGTAAGCGAATCGGATTTGATGGTCTTCTGATGACGGATGATTTGGGCATGGATGCGCTGGGCGGGGCGCTGGCAGACCGTGGGCGCAAGGCGCTTACCGCGGGCTGTGATGTGCTGCTGCACTGTTCCGGATTCCTGAAAGAGCCGGGCGCGATCCTGAGAGAGATGGAAGAGGTGGCTGGCGCTGCCGGAACGCTTGCTGGTAAAGCGCTGAGCCGCGCTGAAGCCGCTGAGCAAGCGGTGAAAGCGCCGACGGATTTTGATTCAGAGCAGGCCTGGACGCGCTTCGATGCGCTGATGTCCGGCGCCGAGGCGAGGGTTTAGCCTATGGAACTGGTCTCCAACGATCTGGTTACAATGGACGAGGATGTCGAAGCCGAAGACATCTTCACCGTAGATGTGTCCGGCTATGAAGGGCCGCTGCACCTTCTGCTCGATCTGTCGCGCAAGCAGAAAGTCGACCTCCTGCACGTTTCAATTCTGGAATTGGCGACGCAGTACCTTGGTTTCATTCAGGAAGCGCAGGACAAGCGGATTGATCTGGCGGCTGATTACCTGCTGATGGCGGCCTGGCTCGCCTACCTGAAATCGCGCTTGTTGCTGCCCAAACCGAAAAAGGAAGGGGAGGGCGAAGCCTCTGCCGAAGACGATGCCCGCAAGCTTGCCTTCCGTCTGCGCCGCCTGGACGCGATGCGCGAGGCAGGCGAAGCGCTGCAGAACGGCAATGTGCTTGGCCGCGATGTCTTTCTGCGCGGGATGCCGGAGCAGCCGAAAGTGGTCAAAACCACTGAATATGACACCACGCTCTACCACCTGATGCATGCCTTTGGCGGCATCCGTCAGCGCAAGGCAAAAGAAGCGCCGCATACGATTGAGAATCAGTTCGTGCTGCCGCTGGAAAGCGCGCGCGACAATTTGCGGTCTCTCAGCCCGAAACTGACCGAATGGGCGAGCCTCGATGATATTCGCCGTCAGATGATTGGCGTCGATCCGGATGTGCCGCCGCGCTCTGTCACGGCCAGCGTCTTTTCGGCCACGCTCGAACTGACCCGTGATGGCGACGTTGATGTTCGCCAGGACGCCCATTTCGCACCGCTATATTTGCGCAAT
>JABSQB010000007.1 GCA_013214545.1 Henriciella sp. | reverse complement strand
TCACGACCAAGCCAACAAGCTCTGCAATCTGTACGAGCTGTTCGAGCATTATCACCTCCCGGTTCGAGTTTGATACTTTGTTCGATCAACAGGTTAGTCACCCGGATAGATTTGTCGAACGGCCATGTTCGAATAGGACCGTTTGGGGTCGTAAGCAGACGTAAGCTCAGTGTCTTACTTGGGGCAATTCTGTTGAAAAAGTCGCCGCTGTTTTCGACGGTCTTCGGATCCGATGAACCACATCGGCCTATTTCTATTAGGTGTTCGCTCTTGTTGACCGCTCTAAGCGGCGTTTTGGAGTGTGGAAGACGGTTGGGTGGCGTATTTGGCGAGTTTTCTGAGGTTTTGAGTTGTTGCGGCGAGAAGAAATTCGTCATTGGCTCCCGTGGGGCCTCGCAACCGTAATCGGCGTAAGCCGTGCAGACGTTTCAGATGCGCGAAGCTCATCTCGACCTTCTTTCGATCTCGCCTCGATTGTTCATATTCGGGAGTTTCCCGCAGACGTTTCACTTTTTGTGGTTTGAATGATGGCACGGATTACTCCCAAATCCATGCTCATGCGACTGGCGAGCCAATTCATTGTGCATTCAGCTTGCTCAGAGCGGCTCAAGACGCCGCTTATTTCATGAGTAATTCTCAAGGCATCCCCCGCTAAAGAGAGTCCTTTTTTCTACAATTCCGATCTCAAGCGGCAAAATGGATATCCAATGAGTGAAAAATCCGATCGGCACCTATTCATCCACAAGAAAAAAATCGGTGGTAACACGGTGGTGACACAGCAAGCGAACAAACATTCGCCAAAACTGAGGGTAACGCAAGCCACTGTATTATAGAGAAAAAATGGTGGTCGATACTAGGTTCGAACTAGTGACCCCTGCAATGTCAATGCAGTGCTCTACCACTGAGCTAATCGACCATCCGTTTCAGAAGGACGGGTCATCCACTTTTGGCGGCGTCTAGTCAAGTCTGAACTGCAACCGGGTGCAGGTCAGATGCATCAGGCGGCCATAACCCGTTCGACTTCGTCCACCAGCTCACGCAAGTGAAATGGCTTGGACAGGACTTTAGCTCCCGCCGGCGTTGGTGCGCCACCGGAAAGGGCAACGGCTGCAAAGCCGGTAATGAAGACGATTTTCATCGCCGGATCGAGCTCTGCACCCCGCCGGGCAAGCTCGATCCCATCAATACCAGGCATCACAATGTCTGTTAGCAGCAGATCAAACACTTCGCGTTCAAGGGCTTCCAGTGCGCCTTCACCGTCTTCATAATCCTGGACATCGTGTCCGGCACGGCGAAGGGAGGCGCTCAAGAAAGTGCGCATGGCGTCATCATCTTCTGCCAGCAATATTTTGCTCATGAAAACCTGTCCTTGATGGATATTGATGCCATATAGGCCTCAAATCCGTAAACCCTCGGTGAACAAGTGGATGATTTGCAGCGCAGAAATAGGCCTTGACCTGAAGCGCAGAACACAGACCTTACTTCCTATGCGAGCAACTCTCGATTTTCCTACCGGCGCCAGCACTGCATCGATTCCGGCGTTCATTATTGATCCGGCGCGCGCGTCCATCGCGCCGGTTATCTTCGCATCTCCCCATAGTGGTACGCACTATCCGGAGCAGATGCAGGGCAATTTGAGTGTTCCGCTAACCGACCTGCGCCGCACCGAAGATGCATTTGTTGATGAATTGTACGCGCCAGTCGTCGATCTGGGAGCGACACTCATCCGCGCGACGCATGCGCGGACTTATGTTGACCTGAACCGCGATGCCCGCGAGTTGGATGCCGGCATGTTCGCCGACGGACTGCCGCGAACGGCGGGAATGCCCTCTGCGCGCGTGAAAGCCGGGCTTGGATGCCTGCCGCGGGTTGGCGCTAGTGGCCGCGATATCTACCAGGAACCGCTCACCCGCCAGGAAGGCTTGGCGCGGTTGGAGCAGATTCATGACGCGTATCATCACGCTCTGCACGCCGAGATTGAGGCGATGAAAGCTGAATGGTCTGATGTCTTCATCATCGATTGTCACTCAATGCCATCCCGCCAACCCGGACGCGCGAGCATGCCAGACATCGTCCTTGGCGACCGCTTCGGGTCCAGCTGTTCGGCCAGACTGACCTCTCTGGCTGAACGTTACTTCCGCCGCGAAGGCTTCACCGTCGCGCGAAACGCGCCTTATGCTGGCGGTTATACAACGCGACGATATGGTCGACCGCGGCGCGGGGTGCATGTGCTTCAAATCGAAATCAATCGGGCACTTTACATGAATGAACTGTCGATTGAGCGAACCAGCGGCTTTGACAGCCTGCGCAACCAACTTTCCGACCTTAGCAAAGAGATCCTGAACCTGGCCCGCCTGGAAAATGGCTAAAAAAAAGCCGCGCAAATTGTGCGCGGCTATAACAGGTAAGGGAGGAAACGCCCGTAGGCGTTAGCACCACAGTGCTGACACTCAAGATATTGTGCACCGCACAAAATACAACTGAATTTTTGTCGCATCGCGGCATAACTGCGTTGCAGGAGCGGGATGCAGCGCCAAATACTGCCAGAAAATGCAGCAGATTTTCTTCCGCACTGGTGTAAAACCGGCATTTCGGCATGCGAATTGCTCTTGTCCCCCTGAGTATTCAATTCGGGACTCCGAGGGGGGCGTTCTGAACATGTCCGGAGGGAAAGTATGACGGATAAAACGGATCTTCATGTTGGCAAGCGCCTGCGACGACGCAGACGGCTGCTGGGCATGACACAGCAAGATCTGGCCGGCATGGTGGGTGTACGCTTTCAACAGATTCAGAAGTATGAGTGCGGTGCCAACCGTGTCACCTCTTCTCGTCTGTATGATCTTTCTCGCGCATTGAATGTTTCGGTTCAGTATTTCTTTGACGGCCTGGAGACAGAAGACATGCAAGGCATGGCGGCGAATGACGCCGAGCGCATGGACGCTGACATCCTGAGTCAAAAGGAAACCCTGGAGCTGGTTCGCGCCTACTATCGTCTCGGAGAACGCCCGCGTCGGCGCCTGTTGGAACTGGCCAAGGCGCTGGAAACGGAAGCCTCTGAGTCAGGCGCTGCTTGACCACAAACCGATTCAGCCGCTAAGCGCGGCAGATGAGCAAATCTACTCAATTTGATGCTGTCCGCGTCGCTCAGGCCATGGCCGATGCGGCGCGTTCTGCCATTCTCCCACATTATCGAGCTTTGACCGAGGTCGATAACAAGGAAACTGACGGCAAATTCGATCCCGTGACGGAGGCAGATCAGGCCGGGGAACGCGCGATGAGAGCGGTTTTGGAAGACCTTCGCCCGGAGGATTCCATTTTCGGCGAGGAGTATGGCCGCAAGCAGGGCAGCTCGGGCTGGACGTGGGTCCTCGATCCGATTGACGGAACCCGTGCCTTTGTCGCCGGATTGCCAACCTGGACAACGTTGATCGGTTTGGTCGATGAGGCTGGCGACGCGATTGTCGGGGTGATTGATCAGCCAAATCTTGATGAACGCTATATCGGCACGCCAGATGGCAGTCGCCTCGTGACGTCGGCGGGCGATGCGCCAATCTCAGTGTCGACTTGTGAGGACCTGCGCGATGCGGTGATTTCAACCACAGACCCGTTCATCATGACCCCGCCGGAGCAGGGGGCTTGGACCCATCTTCGACATACTGCGAAAATCATTAGATACGGCCTCGACGCCTATGCTTATGCGCGCGCGGCTGCTGGCACGATTGATCTTGTCGCGGAGTCTGGCCTTGCGCCTTATGATGCAGCCGCATTGATCCCTGTCGTTCGCGGCGCCGGCGGGCTTGCCTGTGACTGGCGCGGCAATCCAGCAAAACCCGGCGGTCAATTGGTCTGTGCCGCAAGTCAGGGCATCTTAGATCAGGCTTTGATCTCTCTGCGGCGGTCTGCGCAATAGCGGCGCGAGTGCTAGCCAGACCCTGGAAAACTGCGCTACAGGATGCGGCATGGCGAACGAAGTAGAACTCGTTGAAAAAAGAACCCCGACGCGTCGTGCGCCGGGCAAATGGCGGCTAAGTTCGATCATCGATGGCGTCGCCCTGCGGGTAAAATTGAGCGCCGCTGCTCTCAGCCATGAAGGCGACGACAAAGCCGCGCGAAAAGAAGCTCTGGATATTTTGCACGGCGCTTTGTTTCGTGGCCGTTTGATCGCTCAGGAGAGACTACAGCAAGGTGCAGACGGTCTCGATACGGCGCGCTTACTCGCTGCAGTTCAGGACGAAGTGCTCCACGCGCTTTATGATTTCACGACAACGCACGTTTTCCGCGCTCGTAACCCAACCGAAGGTGAACGCCTGGCGGTATTCGCAACCGGCGGATATGGGCGTTCAGTCCTGGCCCCTTCGTCGGACATCGATCTGCTCTTTATCCGGCCCTACAAGGCAAGCGCGCACGCCGAAAGCGTGATCGAATACATGCTTTATGCGCTCTGGGATATGGGGCTCAAAGTTGGACACGCTTTCCGCACCCCGCAGGAATGCGTGCGCCTGTCCAAGGAAGACGTCACAATCAAAACGAGCCTGCTCGACGCGCGGTTCCTATTTGGGGATCGCGAACTCGCCGAACAGACGCGGGAGCTCTTCAACAAGCAGGCCGTCGAAGGGCAGGACGCGCAATTTATCGCAGACAAGCTGGAAGAACGCGATAATCGCCATGCAAGGCAGGGCAATGCACGCTATCTCGTCGAACCCAACGTGAAAGAAAGCAAAGGCGGGCTGCGCGATCTTCAGACTCTGTACTGGATCGTGAAGCACATGCATCCGGTCGACACTGAAACGCTGGAAGACGTGATGAAGTCAAAGGTGTTTACAGGGCACGAGTACCACATCTTTCTTCGGGCCGCGCGATTCCTTTGGACGGTTCGGTGTCACCTTCACTATATTACAGGCCGACCTGAAGAGCGCCTGAGCTTTGATCTGCAGCCTGAGATCGCCTCTCGCATGGGCTATCAGGATCGCGGCGAGCAGCTCGGCGTCGAGCGGTTCATGAAGCGCTACTTTCTCGCTGCCAAGGATGTTGGCGGCCTGACCCGCATTCTCGCTGCAAAGCTGGAAGCTCAGCAGAAAGCGAAGCCTGAGGGTTGGCGCCGATTCCTTCCCGGTGGCGGGCAATCCAAGGCGTTGGATCATCCAAATTTTCAATTGTCCGGCAACCGTGTTGACTTCACGGACAAGGATGAGGCGCTGAAACAACCCACCTCCTTCCTGAAG
The DNA here is from genome assembly GCA_013214545.1 of Henriciella sp. Classification (GTDB taxonomy): domain Bacteria; phylum Pseudomonadota; class Alphaproteobacteria; order Caulobacterales; family Hyphomonadaceae; genus Henriciella. The sequence continues at coordinate 120,921 of JABSQB010000007.1, read as the reverse complement.
CTTTTTCAAATTGCCGATCAGATGGGGATCGATGTCCATCCTGATGCGCTGACATTGGCGACGCGGAATAATAAGATCATTCACGCGCGCAACCGAACCGATCCGCAGATGATCGAGACGTTCCTGCAGATTCTGCTCCAAAGTGAGAATCTCGGCCTTACGCTAAATCGTTTGAACGAGGCGGGTGTGCTGGGGCGCTTCTTGCCTGAATTTGGCGGAATCGTCGCTCAGACCCAGTTCAACATGTATCACCACTATACGGTGGACGAGCATACGATCCGTGCGCTCGATCATATTGCCCGCATGGATAAAGGCGAAGACGGTTTTTCGCTCGCAAAGCAGCTCTACGGCAAGATCGAAAACCGGCGGGCGCTTTATCTTGCAATGTTGCTGCATGACACCGGCAAGGGTCTCGGCGATCAGCAGATTGAGGGAATGAAAACGGCGCGCAGAGCCTGCAAGCGCCTTGGCCTTGATGAGGCGGAGACTGAGCTGGTCGCCTGGCTCGTCGGCAATCACCTGGAAATGAGCGAGACCGCCCAGAAGCGTGATATCTCAGACCCGCGCACGATTGTGACCTTCGCCGAGAAGGTGATGGACCTTGAGCATCTGCGCTTGCTTTACATTTTGACGGTGGCGGACATCCGCGCTGTCGGGCCAAACGTGTGGAATGCCTGGAAAGGGCAATTGCTGGGCGACTTATACTACAATACCGAAGCCGCGCTGCGCGGTGGTCGCACGGACGAATCCAGCGTCACGGCCGAGCTTCAAGCGCGCGCGGAAGCCAATCAGGAAATCGTGCAAGACCGTGTCGGCCATATTCCGCAGGTCATGCTGGAAATGGACGCCGCTTACTGGACCGGGTTTGAAGCTGAGATCCTCGTTCTTCATGCTGAGCGCCTGAGCGGCGATGATGACGTCATCGTCACCGCCAATTCGCGCGGCGATGAACGCACGATTCTGTTTGTCTCCGCGCCGGACAGAGTTGGCCTGTTCGCGCGGCTGACGCAGGCCATTGGGGCGATGGGCGCACACACAGTTTCGGCGCAGGTTTATACAGGGCCTTCGGGACGGATTATTGACGTGTTCATCCTCGAGGACGGAGACGGAGAACCATTTGCCAAAGGCGACCGAGGGCGTCTGGACAGACTGCAGAAAATGGTCCTTTCAGCCATCGAAACAGATCGAGAGCTGCCGGATGTCAGTCTGCGCCAGAATCCCCGCAAGGCTGCTTTTATTGTGCAGCCGCGCGTTACCATCTCTGACGACGCATCGCAGGCATATACTGTGATCGATGTTTCAGGGCGCGACCGGCCGGGCTTGCTGAGCGATGTCAGCAGCGTCCTGGCGGAAGCGGGTATCTCAATTGTGTCAGCGCATGTTGGCTCTTACGGCGAACGGGTGTTCGATGCATTTTATGTCAAACCGCCGGAGGGGTTCGACGAAGACATGAAATCGTCATTGCGTGACCAACTCCTCGCCGCGCTCGGACGCGAAGAACCCGATGGCCCAAGTACGCCCGCACGCAAACTCAAACGTGCCAGCGCTGCGGACAGTTTCTAGATTTGGAACGCTTCCCGAAAGATCTGAATGAGCCTTCTGCGTAATACCCTCACACAATCCTCGCTGACCATGAGCAGCCGGATTCTGGGGTTCGTCAGGGATATTCTGATCGCGGCCAAGATCGGTGCCGGTTCGGTCGGCGACGCGTTTGTGACCGCGCTAATCTTGCCTAATCTGTTCCGCCGGATCTTTGCCGAAGGGGCCTTTGCGCAGGCTTTTGTCCCTGCCTATGCGCGCACTCTCGAAGCTGAAGGTAAAGAGGCTGCAGAAGAGGTTGCCCGCCAAACCATGCGCGGCCTATTTGCGGTCACTGCTGGTCTGGTGATTGTGGCGGAGCTAACGATGCCCTGGCTCATGCGCGCGTTTCATGGCGGGTATCCGCCCGAGAGTGAGAGCTTTCAGCTGGCGATCCTGCTGACGCGTATCACGATGCCATATCTCGCTTGCATGGCCCTGGCAGCCTTGCTGTCCGGTGTCTTGAATTCTGCGGGGCGCTTTGTTCTTTCCGCAGGCGCACCGACCCTACTCAATATATTCTTGATCACCGCAGCGCTTATGGGCGACAGCGCGCCTCAAACTGCTGTCTATGCGTCTTGGGCGGTGGTATTTGCAGGCGTCGCACAAGCCGCATTGCTGTGGTGGGGGGTGACCCGACAAAAGGTTTCGCTCTCCCTGGGCGTGCCGAGGCTAACCCCAGCGGTCAAAAAGATCATCGCACTTGCTATTCCGGGCACGATTGCGGCCAGCGGCACGCAGATCAACATCATGGTCAGCCAGCTCCTCGCGAGTTTTGAAGAAGGGGCGAAATCCTGGTTGTTCTATGCGGACCGGCTCTACCAGTTGCCGCTCGGGATTGTCGGCGTCGCTGTCGGTGTGGCGATCTTGCCAAGACTCGCACGCGCGGCCCGGGCAGAAAATACGGGAGGCACCCATCGCCTCATGGATGATGGGATCGGACTCGCCATGGCGCTCACTGTGCCGGCGGCGATCGCATTGATGGTTGCGCCAGCCTATCTGGTTGAGGGCCTCTACGCGCGAGGCGCGTTCACCTTGTACGATGCCGGACAATCTGGACAAGCTCTGGTGCATTATGGCTGGGGCGTACCGGCATTTGTGCTGATCAAGGTTCTGGCCCCCGGGTTCTTTGCGCGGGAGGACACCAAAACGCCGATGCGCTTTGCGCTTATGACCGTTGCTCTGAACACCGTTCTGGGCGCCGGACTGTTCTTCTGGTTCAAGGCACAGGGCTGGGATGGATTCCCCGGCCTCGCAATCGCCACCAGTGTGGCGGCTTGGGTAAACGCAACCATGTTATTCATCGGTCTGCGGGCTCGCGGTTGGTACCGGCCGGGGCGCAGGCTTATCTCGCGGCTCGTCTCCGTGACACTCGCCAGCCTCGCCATGGGCGGGGCACTGATCTTCCTGTTGAACAACCCGCAGCTCCTGCAAGATAATATAGCTTACGGAAAGTTCGTTGAAGTCCTCACTTTCATTGCGGTTGGCGCAGCCGTTTACGGCGTTGCAGCGATTTTGTTCGGCGCCGTTCGGCCGAGTGATCTCAAAGGCTTCCGTCGCCGCGGTGCCAGCTGATTTTTCGCTGGCCAGACGCGCAAAAACCGCTAAACCCCGCTGCCATGACTGAGCAAGCATCATATTCCGGCCCGAACCGCATATTCTCGGGCATCCAACCCACCGGCAATCTCCATTTGGGGAATTATCTCGGAGCGCTGAAGAAATTCACTGACCTTCAGAATGATGGGTGGGACGGCATTTACTGTGTCGTGGATCTGCACGCGATCACGATGCCTGTAGAACCAGCTGCGCTCCAGAATCAGACGCGCCAGATCGCTGCGGCAATGATGGCTGCAGGGCTTGATCCGGACACGTCGACAATCTTCGTACAATCGTCTGTGCGCGCACACACCGAGCTGACCTGGATCTTCAATTGCGTCGCACGGATGGGTTGGCTCGAAAAGATGACTCAGTTCAAGGACAAGTCTGGCAAAGACTCAGAGCGCGCCAGCGTTGGTTTGTTTGATTATCCTGTTCTGCAGGCAGCTGACATTCTTGCCTACAAGGCCACGCACGTGCCGGTTGGGGAAGACCAGAAGCAGCATCTGGAATTGTCGCGCAACACTGCGGCGCGATTCAATCAGCAGTTCGAGGCACCGGGCTTTTTCCCGCTTCCAGAAGGATTGATCGAAGGCCCGGGCGCACGGATCATGAGCCTGAAAGACGGGACAAAGAAAATGTCCAAGTCAGATCCGGCTGAAAACTCGCGGATCAATCTGATCGACGATGCTGACACGATCGCGCGCAAGATCAAAAAATCCAAAACCGATACGCTCGGGGATATGCCGGAGACGGTCGAGGGGCTGGAAGGTCGCCCGGAGGTTGCTAATCTCGTCGGCATTTATGCCGCGCTTGCCAGCCAGAGCGACGAGCAAGTACTGGCGGAGTATGGCGGCAAGGGCTTCGGCGCGTTCAAACCTGCGCTGGCCGACCTGGCTGTCGATCACCTGTCGCCGATCACTCAGCAAATGCGCCAATTGCTCGACGACCCGGCCGAGATCGACGCCGCGCTCCGAAAGGGTGCCGAGAAAGCCAATTCGGTGGCCGAACCGATTATTGAAGAGGTGCGGCGCGTTGTGGGCTTCTGGCAGGTCTAGGCTTGCGGTAAAGAGAGAGGAAACCAGATAAGGATTTCCTCTCATGACACGTCTTTTCGCCTCCGCCGCCTTGATCGCGCTCGCCGCAGCCTGTGCGCCCGCAGATACGCCAACGCCACCGGTCGCTGAAGCAGGACCGGTTCTGTCCTATACTGACGCCTTCGTGATGGAGCCGATTGGAGGACGAGACCTGACTATGGGCGGTCTGACCTTGAGTGTTGAAGGCGGTGACGTGACACTCACCGGCGCCAGTTCGCCTAGCTTTGGCACGATTGAGCTCCACACCATGTCGATGACGGACGGCCAGATGCAAATGCGTCAGGTTGAGTCATTCCTGATTACAGAGTCTGAAGCGTTGGAACTCAAGCGTGGCGGCAATCATTTCATGATGTTCGACGTCGGTCAGGATGTGGTCTCAGGCGAGACCGTTGACATCACGCTCAATCTGGATGCCGATGGAGAACCGATGACACTGGTCGTCGAAGCAGAAGTGCGCGCAATCGGAGAGTAGACATGGCAGACCTAAACCAGGCCCAACAAGACAAGCTCGATGCAGCCGCCTTTCGGCGCTTGCTCTCGCATCTCGATAATCGCAAGGATGTGCAGAATATCGAGTTGATGATCCTGGCGGACTTTTGCCGAAACTGTCTTGGCGACTGGTATCGCGAAGCCGCAGAAGCGGAAGGCGTGGACATGTCTAAGGACGAAGCACGCGAGCGGGTCTACGGCATGCCGTACGCTGAGTGGAAAGATAAATACCAGACCGAAGCGACGCCAGAACAGATGGCTGCCTTCAAGGCTCGGCGGCCGCACAACGCCTGATCGATTTCAGTTCATGCAATAGATCCCAGCGCGAAATTGCGCTGGGCTCTTTTTTGGTCAGCAAGTTACTGCTCGTTGCCGCGATGAGTTTCTTCGATGACCTCTTCGACGATGATATCGATGTCCACGTCGTGATCGGTATCCAGTCCGGAGTCGCGCAGAGCTTCTTCCAGGACCGCAGACAGTTCTGCTTCTGAAAGCTCATCGCCGGCTTGAATCCGCTTCACTACAACGTGTTTATCCGTTTTGGTGCTGACTTCGCTGCGGATCTCCCCATTCTCACCTTCGCCAAATTCAAGGATTTTGACGGTCTTCACGGTCATCCGTTTTTCGCCGTCTTCATCGTCGGATTGGACTTGTCGGATAACGATGCGATTTCCGGCGGCTTCCAGCTCTTCGCGGCTAACCCCGCCCGATCCATCAGTGTCCAGTTTGACGATGAAATCGTCATCTTCACCGGGCAGAATCTCGCCGGCCGTAATCATCCCGTCTTTATTCTTGTCGAGGGCGTCGAAAGCCGTTGAATCGGCGGCGGAGGGCAGGGTTGCAACCGAAAAAATACCAAGTGCGGCGCCGGCGGCTGTGGCGATGGTTTTAAAGCGATGTCGTGCGAGGGTCATGGTGATCTCCTGAACCGAGTTATTTTGTTCGGCCAGTCGAGCGTCCTCGATATAGGTGGAGATGAAACGGCGCAGCGCGCTGGACGCGGTTTCGCCTCGTAATCGCGTGGCTTCCATGAAGTCGCGCTTTTGTTCAAACGGCAGGCGAATATCTAGACTTTCGCTTTTTTTCTGTTTGCGGCGTTTCATCCTTCACCTGAATCAGATTGGCAGGACCGGTGGCCCGCACTTTTGGAATTATTCTTAGTAATAAAAGGACGATTGCGCCCTGACACCACCAAAAAAGTGTCAGGACAGATTTTTCGATTTTAAATCAATCCAATAAGCGGCGCCGCAATCAGTAGGCCCACGCCCAAGGCCAACCGGTAAATCACGAAAGGCAGGAAGCTCATCCGCTTAAGCAAAGTCATCAATACGTGGATCGAGGCAATGCCGGAGACAAATGCTATCAGTGCGACGATCAAACCGTCTTGCAGACTCACGACGCTTCCTGCGGTGTCGGCATCGAGCAACCCATAAGCGCCATAGAGGCCCGCCGCGGCCAGAATTGGTGCGCCGATCAACATCGAAAATCTTGCTGCTTCTGTGCGTTCATAGCCGAGCGCACGGGCGGCCGTCATTGTGATGCCAGACCGGCTGGTGCCGGGGATGAGCGCCGCAATCGCCTGCGTCGCGCCGATCAAGGCGGCATGTCCGAGGGTCATGTCGGCTTCTTTCCGGTCCTTGCCGCCAGTGACGTCTGCCCACCAGAGCAGAAGTCCGAACCCAATCGTCGCGCCGGCCACAGTCCAGACGCTTCGCAGGGAATTCTGAAGCGTTTCAGGGAGTAATGTTTCGTAGGAGACCGCCGCGATCACGGCGATCGGCGTTGCGACGATGATGCAAAGCGCGAGCTTCGCGCCGCGGGATTGAGGAACAGATTTAAACCCCGCACCAATCAGTTCAAACCCGCCAATCGTTGCAGCTGCCGCGTCTTTGCGGAAATAGAACAACATGGCCGCCAGGGTGCCGAGATTGGAAACGGCATTGATCAGCAGCTCATCGCGGCCTTCCAATGTGAAATAGTTCGCTGCCAACAGGACGTGACCTGATGATGAGATGGGGAGCCACTCAGTCAGACCCTGAACAATGGCGATGATGAAGAGTTGGAGCAGGGACATGGGCAGGCTCGATTGAACGCGATCTTAATCGCTCTCGCACAATTCGAGCCCCGATGCATCATAAATCAATACATATCATAACGATACGATATAGTGATTTTACACTGAACAACTGCCAAAACAGCGTTCTCGATGCCCAATATAAATATCATATCGATATATTTAGGGTGAATTGACCCTTGCGAGGGTGAATTTGGTCCCGCATAAGCAAGCCTCTTTCCCCTGGAGGCGATTATGGCAGAAAAAATGCTGCAATTCATCAAACTTGAGCGCGCCATGCCGAAAAAGCGCTCGGCCAAAACGCGCAAAGGGGACTTTAAAGAGATTTACGGCAACTACGCTGTAAAGAGCGCGAAATCGCAAGCGGCGCGCTGTTCTCAGTGCGGCGTTCCATTTTGCCAGCAGGGCTGCCCGCTCTCAAACAATATTCCAGATTGGTTGAAGCTTGCCGCCGAAGATCGGCTGGAAGAAGCCTACGCGGTGTCGAGCGCGACGAATAATATGCCCGAGATCTGTGGTCGCATCTGCCCGCAGGACCGATTGTGTGAAGGCATTTGTACCATCGAGCAGTCTGGGCATGGCACCGTGACCATAGGCTCGATCGAGCGCTACATCACCGACACGGCCTGGGACAAAGGCTGGATCAAGCCGATCAAGCCGCCGCGCGAGCGCGCGCAGTCAGCAGGCATTATCGGTGCTGGCCCTGGAGGCCTCGCCGCGGCGGAGCAATTGCGTCGCAAAGGTTATCAGGTCACGGTCTATGACCGCTACGATCGCGGTGGCGGCCTGCTGGTCTATGGTATTCCTGGCTTCAAGCTCGAAAAAGACATTGTAGAACGCCGGATCAAACATCTCGAAGAGAGCGGCATCGCCTTCAAATTCAATTGCGATGTCGGCAAAGACATCACCCTGACGGATATCCGCGACACGCATGATACGGTTTTGATCGCAACGGGCGTTTACAAGGCGCGCGATCTGAAGGTTCCAGGTGTTGGCGCCGACGGCGTTTATCCGGCGCTTGAGTTTTTGACGGCTTCCAATCGCGTCGGATTTGGCGACGAGGTCGATGCGTTTGAAGATGGGTCTCTCGATGCCTCCGAAAAGCGCGTCATCGTGATTGGCGGTGGCGACACGGCAATGGACTGTGTTCGCACAGCCGTGCGCCAGGGGGCCAAATCCGTCACCTGTCTGTATCGCCGCGACCGCACCAACATGCCGGGCTCGCAGCGTGAGGTCGCAAACGCTGAGGAAGAGGGCGTTAAGTTCGAATGGCTCTCCGGACCAGAAGCCGTGCTCCACACCAAAGCCAACAAGGTGAAGGGCGTTAAAGTTCGCCGGATGCGCCTTGGCGCTCCGGATGCCTCAGGCCGTCAATCGCCGGAGAAGACCGACGAGACGGTTGATATGAAAGCCGACATGGTGATCAAGGCGCTGGGTTTTGATCCGGAAGACCTTCCGCTTCTGTTTGATGAACCGGCTCTCCGCGTGAACCGTTGGGGCGCTATTTCAGTGGATTTCAAATCTATGGAAACCAGCCTGCCAGGTGTCTATGCCGCAGGCGATATTGTCCGCGGCGCTTCGCTTGTCGTCTGGGCGATTGTTGATGGCCGCCAGGCTTCTGAAGAAATGCATCATGCCATGCGCTCCGTTGCGAAACAGCAAAAAGCGGCAGCGGAGTAGGTCATGACGGTTGAAGGAAAATGCCTTTGCGACGCCGTACGCTTTGTCGTGGACGAGGTACACGAGATCGACGTTTGTCACTGCAATATGTGTCGTGCTTGGAATGGTGGACCTTTTGTTGGCGCAGATATCCGCGGACAGGTGACGTTCAAGTCCGATGAGACGCTTACCTGGTATGCGAGCTCCGAATGGGCCAAACGAGGCTTTTGCAGCCAGTGTGGAAGCTCGCTGTTCTATAAGCTCAATGACCAAGATGATTTCTGGTCGATTAGCGCGGGCGCGTTGAACCTGCCGACGGGGCTCGAAATCGGCAAAGAGATCTTCGTCGATGAAAAGCCAGACTATTACAATTTTTCGGGAGACCAGCCGCGATACACCGGGCCGGAATTGCTCGCGATGATTCAAGGACAAAACGATGAGTAAGTTTGTCGATACCTACCTCGCCAATCGGGACCGCCTGATCGAAGGTCACGCTTATAATCCCGAAGATGAACACAGCGCTTGCGGCGTTGGGCTTGTCGCTGCGCTGGACGGTCAGCCCCGCCGTGAGATCGTCGAGATGGGTATCAAAGCCTTGAAAAACGTCTGGCACCGAGGCGCCGTCGATGCAGATGGCAAGACCGGTGATGGCGCGGGGATCCGGGTTGAGGTGCCGCAGGAATTTTTCCGCTACCAAGTCAGCCGCTGCGGCCATAATCCCACTGACGATCCGATCTGCGTTGGTCAGATATTCCTGCCACGTACGGACCTTGGTCAACAGGAAGCGGCGCGGGCGATTGTCGAGACCGAGATCTTGCATTTCGGATTCTACATCTATGGCTGGCGCCAACCCCCGGTCGATGTCTCAATCATTGGTCAAAAAGCACAGGACACGCGTCCAGAGATTGAGCAGATCATGTTCCGTGACGACCAGGGCCGCGACCCGGAAGCGCTGGAGCGCGCGCTTTATATCTGTCGACGTAGGATCGAACGCCGCGCTCGCGAGGCAGGCATTCCAGGATTTTACATTTGTTCGCTCAGCCACAAATCGCTCATCTACAAAGGCATGTTCCTGGCCGAGGATATTGATAATTTCTACCTCGACCTGCGCGATGAGCGCTTTGAGTCAGCCGTTGCCATCTATCACCAGCGCTACTCGACCAACACGTTTCCACAATGGTCCCTTGCGCAGCCGTTCCGCATGCTCGCCCACAATGGCGAAATCAACACACTGCGGGGCAATCTGAACTGGATGAAGAGCCACGAGATCAAAATGGTCTCCGGTACTTTTGGCGACTATGTTGACGATATCAAACCCGTTGCCCCGCAAGGTAGCTCGGATTCCGGCGCGCTGGATGCGGTGTTTGAGATCCTTTGTAAGGCTGGCCGCACGGCGCCAATGACCAAAGCGCTGCTGATCCCGGAAGCCTGGTCGAAACGTGCATCCATTATGCCGGAAAAGCATGCTGCGCTTTACGCTTATTGCAACTCCGTGATGGAGCCGTGGGACGGCCCGGCGGCTGTTTGCGCCTATGACGGACGCTGGGCGGTCGCGGGCCTTGATCGCAATGGCTTGCGTCCCTTGCGGTATGCGTTGACGGGCGACGGTATTCTGGCCGTAGGGTCAGAGACCGGCATGTGTCCGCTTTCCGGCCATGATGTTGTGCGCCGTGGCCACGTTCAGGCGGGCGGCATGATTGCCGCTGATCTGGAAAACGGAAAATTCTACGAGCACGAAGAGATTGTCGACGAGCTCGCCGCTGAACATCCATATGAGAAATGGCTCGAAAACGTTCGTGACCTCGATCCCGAAATTGGGCCGGGCAAAGAACCACGCATGTTTGAAACCGAAGAGCTTTTGCGCCGTCAAAAAGTCTCTGGGTTCACGCTGGAAACGCTGGAACTGATCCTCGCCCCGATGGCCGAGAATGGCAAAGAAGCCGTAGGTTCGATGGGAGATGACAGCCCGGTTGCGGTTCTGTCCCAACAATTCCGGCCGCTCAGCCATTTCTTCCGTCAGAATTTCAGTCAGGTGACCAATCCGCCCGTCGATCCGCTGCGCGAAGATCGTGTGATGAGCCTGAAGACGCGGTTCAAGAACCTTGGCAACGTCCTTGTGACGGACAAGACGCAACAAGACGTATTTGTGCTTGAAAGCCCGGTCCTTTCGACGGGCATGTATGAGCGGCTGAACAAGATGCTCGGCGACAGTGTTCAGGTCATCGATTGTACGTTTGAACTCGACGCCGCAACCGGCGATGGCCGCGCCCTGAAGGAAGCCTTGTCGCGCATCCGTCAGGAAGCTGAAGACGCCGTACGCGCAGGACGTGAGCACATCGTTCTTACCGATGAAAACCAAGGCGATACTCATGTCGCAGTGCCGATGATCCTTGCCACAGGTGCGGTGCACTCGCATCTGGTTGCGCAAGGCCTGCGGACATTCTGCTCGCTGACTGTACGGTCGGCTGAATGCATAGATACGCATTACTTTGCCGTACTGATCGGCGTTGGCGCGACCTGCGTGAATGCCTACCTTGCGCAAGACGCGATTGCTGATCGCCACGGTCGAGGTTTGCTTGGCGATATCTCGATTGGCGAAGCGGTGCTCAACTTCAAGAAGGCCATCGAAGCGGGTCTGCTGAAGATCATGTCCAAGATGGGAATATCGGTCATCTCCTCTTATCGCGGCGGCTATAATTTCGAGGCGCTCGGTCTGTCGCGCGCGCTGGTTGCTGACTATTTCCCTGGCCTGTCCAGCCGAATTTCCGGTCTGGGCCTTGCAGGTCTGGAAGAGAATGCGGTGACCCGGCACGAGGAAGCATTTGATGAGGATGTCGTGGCGCTACCAGTCGGTGGTTTCTATCGCCTGCGTGCCCGATCCGAGCCGCACGCCCTGGATGGTAACCTGATCCACATGTTGCAGGCGGCCTGCGATCGTGGCGAGTACGAGCTCTTCGAGAAATATGCGAACGCCGTGAATGATCGCGAGCAACCGATTCAGCTCCGCGACCTGCTCGACTTTAAACCCGCTGGACCAGTTGAGCCGTTGGAACGCGTTCAATCGGTGAACGAGATCCGCAAGCGGTTTGTCACTCCGGGCATGTCGCTCGGCGCGCTCAGCCCCGAGGCGCATGGCACGCTTAATGTTGCAATGAACCGGATTGGCGCGAAGTCTGTTTCCGGTGAAGGCGGAGAAGTGCGCGAGCGTTATCGCCCTCTACCAAATGGCGACAATATGAACTCTGCAGTCAAGCAGGTTGCTTCCGGTCGCTTCGGCGTAACGGCGGAATATCTCAACAATTGCCGCGAGGTGGAAATCAAAGTCGCGCAAGGCGCCAAGCCCGGCGAAGGTGGGCAGCTGCCTGGCTTCAAAGTGACGGAATTTATCGCCAAGAACCGCCACGCGACGCCTGGCGTGACCCTGATCAGCCCGCCACCTCACCATGATATCTATTCGATCGAGGACCTGGCTCAGCTCATCTATGATCTGAAGCAAATCAATCCGGACTGCCGTGTTTGCGTGAAATTGGTGGCCCAGTCTGGCGTCGGCACAGTGGCTGCAGGTGTGGCCAAAGCCAAGGCGGATGTGATTCTGATTGCTGGCGGCGTCGGTGGCACGGGTGCGTCGCCGCAGACCAGCATCAAATATGCCGGTCTGCCATGGGAGATGGGTCTGGCAGAAGCCCATCAGGTGCTCAGCCTGAACAATCTTCGGGACAAGGTCACACTGCGGACTGATGGCGGCCTGCGCACTGGTCGCGATATCGTTATTGCTGCCATGCTTGGTGCTGAAGAGTATGGCATAGGAACGGCATCACTGGTCGCCATGGGTTGTATCATGGTGCGCCAGTGCCACTCAAATACGTGCCCTGTTGGCGTTTGTACGCAGGACGAATCGCTACGCGCGAAATTCACCGGGACGGCGGATAAAGTTATCAACCTGATGAGCTTTATCGCCGAGGACGTGCGGCGTATTCTGGCGTCCCTTGGACTAAATTCTCTTGATGAAGCAATCGGCCGGACGGACCTGCTGGCCCAGGTTTCGCGCGGTGCGCCGCATCTTGATGACCTCGATCTCAATCCATTGCTGGTGCAGGTCGATACTGCAACAGCGATCGAGTATCAACCGGAGCGGCGCGAAGACGTGCCAGACACTCTGGACGCGCAAATCCTGCGCGATGGCGAACCGTTCTTTGCCCGCGGCGAGAAAATGCAACTGACTTATGAACTGCAGAATGTGCAGCGCTCAATCGGCGCGCGTTCGAGCTCGACGATTGTTCGTAAGTTTGGAGAGCGTGCGCTGCCTGAAGGTCGCCTGCACGTCCGCCTGACCGGCAGTGCGGGCCAGTCGCTTGGCGCATTCTCAACGCAAGGCTTGCTGCTCGACGTTATCGGGGATGCGAATGACTATGTCGGCAAGGGTTTGTCTGGCGCAACGATCCAGCTTCGGCCACCCGCTAATGCGTCCTATGCTGGCGGTGACAATACGATCATCGGAAATACCTGCTTGTATGGCGCGACCAGTGGCAATCTCTACGCAGCTGGCCAAGCGGGCGTGCGCTTTGCGGTTCGAAATTCTGGTGCAGAGGCCGTCGTCGAAGGCTGCGGCGCCAATGGCTGCGAATACATGACCGGCGGCCGTGTCGCGATTCTCGGCAAGATCGGAGATAATTTCGGTGCCGGTATGACCGGCGGCATCGCCTATGTCTGGGATCCAGAAAATCAATTTGAGCAAGTTGCCAACCCTGATGCGATCGACTGGTATCCGCTGGTTGACATGGATCAAAAGTACATCGATGTCTTTCTAATGATGCTTGAGATTCACCACGAAAGAACTGGCTCTCAACGGGCGGGCGAATTGCTTAAAGAGTGGGCGCATACGCTGAGTGAAACGCTGATGATTGTACCAAAAGAGATCGCAGAGCGTGTCTTCGGCGAAACAGAGCAGCAAAAGGCTAGCTAGGCGCGCAGTATCAGGCCTTGCACTTCGGGGCGGACCTCCCCACCTTGGCGGGCGAGTGAGTGAAAAAATAGGTACCCGTCTAGATGAGCAAACGCGATTACTATGACGTGCTCGGCGTAGACCGAAATGCAGATGAGAAGGCGCTCAAAAGCGCTTATCGCAAACTTGCGATGAAGTACCATCCGGATCAGAATCCGGATGATGCTGAAGCCGAAGCCATGTTCAAGGAAGTCGGCGAGGCTTATGCCGTGCTCTCTGACCCTGAGAAGAAAGCTGCCTATGATCGCTTTGGTCATGCTGCGTTCGAGAACGGCATGGGCGGCGGTGGCGGCAATCCGTTTGGCGGCGGTGACCCGAACGACATCTTCCAGGACATTTTCAGCCAGGTCTTTGGTGGCAATCCTTTTGGCGGTGGTCGTCGTCGCGGCGGACCGCAGCGCGGCGCGGATCTTCGCTATGACATGGACATCACTCTGGACGAGGCATTCCACGGCAAGGAAACGACGATCAATGTCCCAACCGCCGTCGATTGCAGCGCCTGCGACGGCACTGGCGCGGAACCAGGGACATACCCAGAGACCTGCCCAACCTGCGGCGGCAGCGGCCGGGTTCGCGCACAACAGGGTTTCTTCACCATGGAGCGAACGTGCGGCCGTTGTGGCGGCAAAGGCAAGATTATCGCTAAGCCTTGCAAGGTCTGCCGCGGAGCAGGGCAAGTGCAGGAAGACCGCCAGCTTTCCGTGAAAATTCCAGCTGGAGTCGAGTCCGGCATGCGCATCCGTCTCTCGGGTGAAGGCGAACCGGGTACGCAGGGCGGCCCAAAGGGCGACCTCTATATTTTCGTCAATGTCGATGAGCATGACATTTTCGAACGCGACGGACCGAACCTCTATTGCCGCACTCCGGTTTCCATGGTTTGCGCGGCGCTTGGCGGAGAAGTCGAGATTCCAACCATTGATGGCGGTCGCGCCCGCGTGACCGTTCCGGAAGGCGCGCAAACAGGCCGCAAACTGCGTCTGCGCGGCAAGGGCATGCCGTCGCTGCGCGGCAATCACCAGACTGGTGATCTTTACATCGAAATGTTCGTCGAGACCCCGCGCAATCTCTCTTCGCGCCAGAAAGAGATTCTGCGTGAGTTCTGCGATTGCTCTGGTAAGGATTGCAATCCGGAATCAGAGGGCTTTGTCGGCCGCGTGAAGAAATTTTGGGACGACCTCAGCGGCGAAGACGAAGCGACCAAGCACTAGGCGGCTAAGCCCGCGACATGCTCCCCGATCGCCAGTGCCGAGGTCAGGCCTGGGCTTTCAATCCCGGACAGATTGATCAGGCGGCCGCCTCCTTCATCCCGAATCATGAAATCGCCCGGCGCTTCGCCAGGACCGACCAGCTTCGGGCGGATGCCAGCATAATCCGGCGCGAGCTGATCTATCCGGAGATCTGGCCAGAACCTTTGCGCGGCCTGATAAAACTGTTCAGCCAGCGCCTCTGGCACGGAATAGTCGTTCGGGTCGTCCACGGTTTCCGCCACCCAGTCGACATCCGGGCCGAGGCGTCCGCGACCGGCGAGATCGATCGTTAAGTGCGTGCCCAACCCAGCTTCATTCGGAAGCGGATAGATCAATTGTCGGAACGGCGTCCTACCTGAGACTGAGAAGTAATGGCCTTTGGCAAAACGCGCTTCCGGAATTTCAGCAACATGCGCACCTTCAATCGCTTTAGCGACGCCGATGGCTTGCAATCCTGCGGCGTTGATGACGGTGGCGGCTTCCACTCCAATCGCTTGCTGGCCATCGAGCGTGAGGTGAACATTGCGCTCCGTGACATGACCGCTGACAACTCGTGTTTGAAAAGCGATAGAGCCGCCCGCGGCCTCGATGTCTCCAAGTAGAGACAGATAATAGGCATGACTGTCCAGGATGCCGGTCTCGGTTGAATGCAGGGCGGCACTTATGGTTTCAGGCAGCGCGGGCTCGAGGGCTCGCGCCTCAGCGCCGGTGAGGGTGCGTATGCCTTCAACCCCATTCGCCTCTGCTTGAGCAGCGAGGGCGTTCAGGCGCGCCTCTTCGTCAGCGCCGCTAGCAATGATCAGCTTACCGCATTTCCTATGGTCGATCTTGCGCTCTTCGAGATAAGCGTAGAGCAGGCGCCGTCCCTCCACACAGAAGCGGGCTTTGTTGGAGGCGGTTGGATAATACAGGCCAGCATGGATGACTTCGGAGTTGCGCGCGGAGGTCTGCTGCCCGATGCCATCGCTGCGTTCTAGGATCACCACTTCGCGCCCTTTGAGGGCCAGAGCGCGCGCGCAGGCAAGACCGATCACGCCAGCGCCGATGACCACTGCATCGAGCTTCATCGCGCGTCAGGCCGCTGTGACAAAGGTCGAGATCACTTTTTTGAGGCCCGCTTTTTCAAACGCCACTGTGAGCTTGGTGCCATTGGCATCCATGACTTTGCCATAGCCGAATTTTTCATGGAACACGCGCTGGTTCAGCTTGAAGCCGGATTGACCGGATTCCGACGCCATCAGCGTCGCCTTGCCGTCGATCACAGGACCGTTTTCATAGTTCCCGGCATTCTCCTTCAGTCGACGCCAGCCCGGTGAGGTATAGTTTGAGCGTTCTCCCAAATCCTCGACCGTACCGGTGAACCCATCCTCCCCGCCGGGGATGGAGGAGTATCCGGTCTCTGCTTCGGCTTCGACATGCTCATGCGGCAATTCATCGACAAACCGGCTCGGCAGCACCGATTGCCAGCGCCCGAAAATCTGCCGGTTGGCGACGAAGGAAATGCGGCAAACCTCGCGTGCTCGCGTGATTCCAACATAAGCCAGGCGGCGCTCTTCCTCGAGGCCTTTCATACCGCTTTCATCCAGGCTGCGGCGAGAGGGAAAGACTTCCTCTTCCCAGCCCGGCAGGAAGACCAAAGGCCATTCCAGACCTTTGGCGCCATGCAGGGTGAGGATCTGCACCTCATCGCCGTCGGAGTTTCCACCGGCATCCATGACCAGCTCCACATGCTCCAGGAAACCAGTCAGATTATCGAACTCTCCCATCGCATTGATGAGTTCCTTGAGGTTATCCAGCCTCGTTTGCGCCTGCGGACTGCGGTCCTTTTGCAGCATGTCTGTATAGCCGGACTCGTCGAGGATGACCTGCGCCAGCTCAGTGTGGCTCATGCCATTTTTGTGGCGGTCGCGCCAAAGGTTGATCTGTTCGATGAAGTTCGTGAGTCCGCGTTTTCCTGGGCCTTTGATCTCGTCGGTCTGCAGCACCATAGGCGTTAATGTGAAAAGGCTGCGGCCGTCGTCGCGGGCATAGCGCTGCAGCTTCTGGACAGTCGTGTTTCCGACCCCGCGCTTGGGCTGATTAACGACGCGCTCAAAGGCGAGATCGTCATCGGTAGAGCGGATGAGGCGCAGATAGGCCATCGCGTCTCGGATTTCGGCCCGTTCGAAGAAACGCGGGCCACCAATGACGCGATAAGGAATGCCGAGAATGATCAGCCGTTCCTCAAACAGGCGCATTTGCCACGAGGCGCGAACCAAAATGGCGCAATCTTCATAGCGGTTTTTGCCGCCCCGCGCCGCCCAGGCTTCGATCTCGTCGCAGACCATGCGCGCTTCCGCCTCGCCATCCCAGAGCCCGCGCACCTGCACCTTCTTGGCGTCCGGGTCACCGGCCCAGTCGCCGCCAACAAACAGCGTTTTGCCGAGCCGGCCCTTATTGTGCGAGATCACCGCCGAGGCCGCAGCCAGGATCGGCTCAGTTGAGCGGTAATTGCGCTCCAAGCGTATGACTTTTGCGCCCGGAAAGTCTTTTTCGAAACGCAGGATATTGTCGACTTCTGCGCCTCGCCAGCCATAG
Source organism: Henriciella sp. (assembly GCA_013214545.1). Classification (GTDB taxonomy): domain Bacteria; phylum Pseudomonadota; class Alphaproteobacteria; order Caulobacterales; family Hyphomonadaceae; genus Henriciella. The sequence goes on along the minus strand of JABSQB010000007.1, from coordinate 103,602 downwards.
ATGGACTGGTCGTCATCGCCGACACAGCAAATGTTCGAATTGCCTTGAGCCAGCAGCCGCAGCCAGAGATACTGGGCGACGTTCGTATCCTGATACTCATCGACGAGGATGTATTTGAACTTGCGGTGGAAGTCGGCGAGCAGGTCCGGATTGTCTTGGAACAAGGTGATATTGTGGATCAGCAGATCGCCGAAATCGCAGGCGTTCAATACCTTGAGCCGGTTCTGATACGTCTCATAGCATTTGATGCCTTTGCCATCTGCGAACTGATAGGCCTCCTCCGCTGGGACTTTATCGGGCAGCAGCGCTCGGTTCTTCCAACCATCGATCAGTCCGGCGAGGTAGCGTGGTGTCCAGCGTTTGGGATCAATGTCTTCCGCTTCGATAATCTGCTTGCAGAGGCGAACCTGGTCATCGGTGTCGATAATGGTGAAACTCGACTTCAAGCCGACCAATTCTGCATGCCGGCGTAGGATTTGAGCTGAGATGGAGTGGAACGTCCCGAGCCAACGCAGGCCTTCACCTGCTTCACCTGTCAGTTTTAGCGCCCGCTCCCGCATCTCGCGTGCCGCCTTGTTGGTGAATGTCACGGTCAGCGTCTGACTTGGATAGGCGAGGCCAGAGGCGATGATGTGCGCCAGCCGGGTGGTCAGCACCCGGGTCTTTCCGGTCCCCGCCCCGGCCAATACGAGCAGCGGTCCTTCAGTGGTCAGAACCGCGTCAGTCTGTTCCGGGTTCAGCCCTTGGAGATAATCGGCATCGGTCTTGGCCACCGGCGTTTTCGCGGCGGCCAACTGGCTGATCGAAGGGCGATTCGTTTGGGACATAAGGGGAATATAGACACGTTCTGCGCGAGCCGCGACTCCTTCTCCTCTTCGCTCTGCAGGTTTCTGCACTATGTTGACCAGAGGCCAATTGGACGATGTGATGAGCGACCTGCCAGATAGTTCCAGAGACCCTGAACGCAACCGGTTTTCAGCCCGGCTTGGTCGAACCATGAAGGTCGGGACCAATCTATCCGGTGCGGGCCTGACTTTTGCGGCGAACGCCATGTTCGGTGGCGAGAAAGGCGATGAGCGGATCGCCAAGGCACTCGCTGCGGCGCTCGGAAAATCCAAGGGGCCATTGATGAAAGTCGCGCAAATGGTTTCGACCATTCCGGACTTCCTGCCAGCTGAATATGCTGAAGAGCTCAGCCAGTTGCAGGCGCAGGCCCCTGCCATGGGCTGGCCTTTTGTGCGGCGACGCATGCGGGCCGAGCTCGGCGCAGACTGGCAGAACAAGTTCGCTGAGTTCGGCAAAGAAGCCGCCCACGCCGCCAGTTTGGGCCAGGTTCATCGCGCGACCCTGCCTGACGGTCGCGAAGTCGCGTGCAAGCTGCAATACCCGGACATGGCTTCAGCGGTGGAGAGTGATGTCGGTCAGCTCAAACTGCTGCTCGGCACGTTTAAGCGTCTCGATGGCTCGATCGATCCGAGCGAGATGGTCGACGAAATCACCGACCGGCTCCGCGAAGAGCTCGACTATGCGCGCGAAGCCAAACATATGGCGCTGTATCAATATCTCTTGCGCGATGCCGACTATGTCACGGTGCCCGAACTGGTCCCGGAGCTTAGCACAGATCGACTGCTGACAATGAGCTGGGTCTCCGGCGACCGTCTGAACGATTATGAGGCCGCCGCTCAAGACGTGCGCAACACGATCGCACGAAACCTATTCTGGACCTGGTGGCGTCCGTTCACAGGCGCGGCGGTCATTCATGGCGACCCGCACCTTGGAAACTATCAGGTTACTGGCGAAGGTGAGGGACTAAACCTCCTGGATTTTGGCTGTATCCGCATTTTCCCGCCGGGCTTCGTTGCTGGCGTTGTGGATCTGTATCGGGGCCTGCGCGCTGATGATTTCGATGCGATCTACGCCGCGTTCGAGAAGTGGGGCTTCAAAGGGCTCAACACGGAATTGGTTGAGGTGCTGACCATCTGGGCGAAGTTTATATACGGACCTCTGCTCGATGACCGGGTGCGCAGCGTCGCGGATGGCGTGAAGCCTGGCGAGTATGGCCGCAAGGAAGCCTTTGCCGTGCGCAAGCTGCTCAAGGAAAAAGGACCGGTGACCATCCCCCGCGAATTCGTATTCATGGATCGCGCCGCCATCGGACTTGGCGCGGCCTATTTGAGGCTCGGTGCGGAGCTTAATTATCACCGCTTGTTCGAGGAAAGCCTGGACGGGTTTAGTGAGGCTGCACTGGGGGAAGCCCAGGCGGAGGCATTGGGCGCCGCGGGGCTATGAGAGTAAGGGCGCGCCCTCGGTTCGCGATCTCGGCCATCCACAGCCATCTAACCCTTTCCAAATGCAACCAAATGTGCCACATGCCCGGCTTGATGCGAGCTAAGCGCTCCTCTAGCCCTTCTGGACGACATCCCGGACGTGGCTGAACCAGCGCCGCCCTCCCTCAAAACTCTGGCCAGAAGGCCATATCTGTAACCCGCCGCAAGGCGATAAATGAAAGTATGCCGATGTCGATCACTGCAGAGCGTAAAGCTGAACTGATCCAAAAATTTGCCCGCACCAAAGGTGACACGGGCAGCCCTGAAGTCCAGGTCGCGATCCTGACCGAACGGATCAACAATCTGACCGAACACTTCAAGGACAATAAAAAAGATAACCACTCGCGCCGCGGACTTTTGGCGATGGTCGCCACCCGACGCAAACTCCTCGACTATGTGAAGAGAAAAAATGAGGAGCGTTATCAGACGCTCATCGGAGAGCTCGGCATTCGCCGGTAACTCTCAAAAAACGGCCCGCCCGGCATTCGGCTGAGGCGGGCTTTTCGTATGTATGAAAGAAAGCAAATCGTATGTTTGATAAGCAATCTGTCTCGCTGGAATGGGCCGGCCGGACACTAAAAATCGAAACGGGCCAAGTTGCCCGCCAAGCCGACGGCGCCGTCATGGTGACATATGGCGACACGACGGTCCTCGCGACCGCGGTGTATGCAAAGGAAGCCAAACCTGGACAGGACTTCTTCCCGCTAACCGTCAACTATATGGAAAAATACTACGCTTCAGGCCGCATTCCAGGCGGCTTCTTCAAGCGTGAGGGTCGCCCGACCGAAAAAGAGACACTGACATCTCGCCTGATCGATCGTCCAATCCGTCCGCTCTTCGTAGATGGATTTAAGCATGAGGTTCAGGTTGTTCTGACCGCGATCTCTTATGATCTGGAAAATGATCCGGACATTCTCGGCATGATTGGCGCCTCTGCAGCGCTGGTGCTGTCTGGTGCTCCGTTCATGGGCCCGATTGGCGCAGCGCGCGTTGGCTATAAGGATGGCAACTATGTCGTCAACCCAACCGTCGATGAGCTGGAAGAGTCTGAGCTCGATCTGGTCGTCGCCGGTACCGCTGACGCTGTGATGATGGTGGAATCGGAAGCCAAAGAGCTTTCTGAAGATGTCATGCTTGGCGCTGTCATGGCGGGTCATGAGGCAATGCAGCCGGTGATCGATGCGATCATCAAGCTGGCAGAAGCCGCGGCCAAAGAGCCTTTCGACTTCGAAGCTGAAGACCTGTCAGAAGAGCTTTCTGCAATTCAGAAACTGGTCGGCGACGATCTCTCTAAAGCCTATCAGATCACTGAGAAGCTGGAGCGTCAGGCCGCCGTCGGTGAAGCGCGTGAAAAAGCGGCAGCTGAGCTGGTCGCGACCGAAGAAGACGAAAGCGGCATGGACGCCAACGTTTTCAAGTCGGCCTTCAAGAAAGCCGAAGCCAAAGTCGTTCGCGGCGATATTATCAAAACCGGTAAGCGGATTGATGGTCGCTCGTTGGATCAGGTTCGTCCGATCCTTGCGGAAGCTGGCTTCCTGCCACGTACACATGGCTCTGCGCTGTTCACCCGCGGTGAAACTCAGGCCATCTGTGTGGCGACCCTCGGCACCAGCGATGATGAGCAATTCATCGATGGTCTAGACGGCACACGTAAAGAGAAATTCCTGCTGCACTATAACTTCCCGCCATACTCTGTCGGTGAAGCAGGCCGAATGGGCGGCACCAGCCGCCGCGAAACCGGTCACGGTAAGCTGGCTTGGCGCGCCCTGCGGGCGGTTCTGCCAGAGCACGAGGAATTCCCTTACACGATCCGTATGGTTTCAGAGATCACCGAGTCCAACGGCTCGTCTTCCATGGCGACCGTATGCGGCTGTTCGCTGGCCATGATGGATGCAGGCGTTCCATTGAAGCGCCCTGTGTCTGGTATTGCGATGGGCCTGATCAAGGATGATGAAGGCATTGCTGTCCTGTCAGACATCCTGGGTGACGAGGATCATCTCGGCGATATGGACTTCAAAGTGGCTGGCACCGAGAAGGGCCTGACCAGCCTGCAGATGGACATCAAGATCGCTGGTATCACCAAAGAGATCATGGAAACCGCGCTTGAGCAGGCCAAAGGCGGCCGTGCGCACATCCTGGCCGAAATGGCCAAAGGTCTCGATACGGTGCGAGAGCAACTCGCAGACAACGCCCCGCAAATGGAAATCATCAAGGTTCCAGAAGACAAGATCCGCGAAGTCATCGGCTCCGGCGGTAAAGTCATCCGCGGCATCGTTGATGAATCTGGGGCCAAGGTGAACATCGATGATGATGGCACCGTCCAGGTCTCAGCCACCGATCGTGAGAGCATCGACAAGGCGCTCCAGATGATCAAGGAGATCGTTGCCGAGCCAGAAGTTGGTGAGATCTACGAAGGTAAAGTTGTGTCGATCAAGGACTTCGGCGCATTCGTGAACTTCTTCGGTCCGAAAGACGGCCTTGTGCACGTGTCGCAAATGGCGAACGAGCGTATCGGGCATCCGAAAGACGTCGTGTCTGAAGGTCAGCAAGTCTATGTAAAACTCATGGGCTTTGACGATCGCGGTAAGGTTCGCCTGTCGATGAAAAACATCGATCAGGAAACCGGCAAAGAGGTTGAGCAAGAAGCCAGCTAGGCGCTCAAACCGCCAATCGCATAAAAAATGCAGTAAAGCCGCTCCCGCTGGGGGCGGCTTTTTCATTGCTATTTCATCCGATATAGGACAAAAGTTAATCCGGACTCGGACAAAAAACGTTTGACACAGAACTGTCACATACCGTAAATGACAGTAATGTTACAAAAATATGACAAACTAAAATCCTCCCTGCTGCTGGCTGTTGCGGCCGCTGGAGGAGCAGCACTATCAGGCACCGCTGTCGCGGGAGAGACTGTCTGCAGTCTCGAGAACGGCTATTCCATGAACCTCGCCGCCTATGTAGCAGAGGCTTCAACATGTGTCGAAAACGCGGAAAACTTGGATGCCGCTTTTGCGGATGGCCTCGTTGCAGAGATCAATGCAGAGCGCGTGGCAGCTGGCCTCGCGCCGCTTAATCGACGGGCCTCGCTGGACATGGCAGCTGCGGCGCATGCCCTGGATATGTCCGAGCGCATTTTCGCCGCACATTCAGATCTGGAAGGTCGTGACCATCTGCACCGCATTCGCGCGTTCGACCGGACAATGCTGGTTGGCGCCTCTGGTTCAAACGTGACCGTCGCCCGCTCCGCTGATGGCCCGGCTGAAGTGCATAACAAGATCAAGCTTGACCAGTACAATCAGGATAACATGCTGCGTGCGAGCTTTACCGATGTTGGCGTCGCGGTGGTTGAAGAAGCCGGACAGTACTACGTTGTGCAAGTGTTTGCGGCCGCAGAAGGCGATCTTGAACGTGCCATTCCCGTAAATGCGACCGGCGCCCAATCCCTGCGCGCCAGCTTGACGGATCGCGATCGCCAAGTTGTGGCCTGGGGTCTGTCAGACGCCAGTTCCGGAGAAATGCTGGCCCGATCCAGCATGCCCCGCGTGCGGTTCAACTCCATCAGTGGCGCGGACACAGCTTATCTCGATGTCCTCGTGGCTGTGCGTGACAGTACGTATCTGCTCAAAGGTCCACTGGTTAGCGGTCGCTAAGCAGGAATTCCCCGAGACCTGAGAAAAAGGGCTGAGCGCGTTGCTCAGCCCTTTTTTTAATGGGGTGGTTAGGGCGTGTGCCGCTAGTTGCCCCACTCCATGCCCATGGTCTTCTTCATCCAGTCTGCAAAAGTGGCTGGTTTCTGGAGCGCTTGTGGATCTAGCGTGCCATAGGACACGATGGGACCGTCCTTGGACTCCAGGCGAATGCCGCTAATGCGCTGCCCGGAATGACCCCAATTGCCGTATTCCGTGCTTGGGTCGAGCAACAGCATGACTTGCGTACCGCCCTGGCCATCGGCATCTGCGTCAAAAACCAGACCGTAGACTTTCTCTCGACCCACGAACCCGGACGAGTGCGCCTGGCGCTTTCCGTCGAGCAAAACTTCGTCCCAGAGCAGGTTACGCCGCCATTGCAGGACATGCATGGCGTCTTGATTGACGATTTTAATATCAACCTGGTGCAGGCCGAGGCGAACGATTTCTGCGTGCATGGAAGGAGTCTTTCTTATTGATAAACAATAATACCTCTGGCGCGCTACGTCAAGAAAAAGCCCGAGCAGTTCAGCTCGGGCTCATTTCATCAGATTGGATGGTCTCGATTACTCGGACATTGCTGTGATTGTGGCCGTGCCAGAACCGCCATTTGACAGCGTGTAGCCAGCGGTTTCGCCGACTTCGTCAGCGACGGCGTCGAACGTCGCACAGATCTCACCTTGCTCAGGAACATCGGCGCAAAGCTTCATCGCTTCTTCGTCCCAGGTGTAGGATGTGCTGACATCGCCGCTCGTTGCGGTTCCTTCGCCGTCAAAGGTCCACTCAGCGGTGGTGCCGTCATCATTAGCAAAAGACACGGTGATGGATGCGGCGAATGCTGGCGCTGCCACAAAGCCGGCTGCAATCGCTGCTGTGATCATTTTCTTCATTGGTCGTCCTCCCAAAAAATCACCGCCGCGGGGCTGCCACGGCGGTGATATGGTTAACGAGGCGTTACAGTGCTGCCAAGGGCAGCGCCGCTTTTATTGTCCAGCGAAGCGCAGGAAGCGGTTGCGCAAATCCCGATCGGTCTTGAACACACCGGTAAACTGTGTGGTCACAGTTGCGACGTTCTTGTGGTGAACTCCGCGCGTAGTCATGCACTGGTGCTTGGCATCAATCAGCACAGCCACACCGGCAGGCTGCAGGGCGTCTGTGATACAATCAGCCACTTGTGCCGTCATGGTTTCCTGGGTCTGCAAACGCTTGCCGAAAATCTCGACCACGCGCGCAATCTTGGAGATCCCCACGACGCGATGGGTCGGCATGTAAGCGACATGCGCTTTGCCGAGGATCGGCACCATGTGGTGTTCGCAGTGGCTCTCGACGTCAATGTCTTTCAGCATGACGATATCATCATAGCCTTGCACGTCTTCAAACGTACGCGAAAGCTCCTTGACCGGGTCCATTTCGTATCCGGCGAAAAACTCTTGATAGGCTTTGACCACGCGCTTTGGCGTATCGATCAGGCCTTCGCGGCGCGGGTCGTCACCGGCCCAGGCAAGCAGTGTGCGGACGGCGTCCATGGCTTCTTCCATGCTCGGACGCTCGATTTCGTCTCCGCCAGTAATTTCGTCTTTAGGGGTGATGGCATCCATGGCCATATTGTCTTTCCTTAGTCTGAGGGACGGAGGTCGAGCCGTACCCGGAGCGAACCATTCAAGGACCCTGCCAGATAAGGACTTAACGCCCGCCCGGAGTTTGTACCCTCAGGGCGATAAACGGAACATAGTGGCGAATTCCACAAGTTACCAGACTCTCTCTACGGTAGACACGGGCAACTAGATCTCACATTTGAGTGAAAAAGATATTTATCTTGGTGTCTCACGTCACCCGTGGGGACCCCTTTCCAGATCAAATTGGAACAGTAAGTTCTAGATTATGGATCTTTCACCCAATTCCGCCCTTGCACCGTTTCGCGCAGATGTTCGTGCATTCTTTGAAACCGAGTATCCGCAGGATATCCGCGCCAAAGTCGCGACCGGCGCCAGTCTGACCACAGCCGAAGTCCGCGAATCCGAAATGGCGCTCGGCGCCAAAGGGTGGCTCGCCAGCGCCTGGCCGACCGAACATGGCGGTCCCGGCTGGAGTCTCGAGGAGCAATACATCTTCGATGAAGAGCTGGAGCGCGCAGGTGTTCCAACCGTCACGCCCATGGGCGTCATCTATGTCGGTCCCATCATCTACACGTTCGGGTCCGAAGCACAGAAGGAGAAGTGGCTGCCAGGCACCCGCGACGGATCGTTGGGTTGGGCGCAGGGCTATAGCGAGCCTGATAGCGGCTCAGATCTCGCCTCGCTGCAATTTTCCGCCAAGCGGGATGGCGACGAATATGTCCTCAATGGCACCAAGATCTGGACCAGTGCGGCCCAGCATGCTGATTGGATCTTCCTGCTCGCCCGCACCTCCAAGGAAGAGAAAAAGCAACTCGGTATCTCGTTCATTTGCTGCGAAATGGACCGTCCCGGGGTGACCTTGAATCCGATCATCACGATTGATGGCAAGCATGTCCTCAACATGGTCGTTTTTGAAGATGTCCGGGTACCAGCTGACTATTTGATCGGCGAAGAAGGTAAGGGTTGGACTTATAGCCAGTATCTTCTGGGGTTCGAACGCACGTCTTACGCGCGGATTGGCGGCAAGCGAAAGCAGCTCAGCCACATACGCGCTCTGGCGACCGCCGAGCCAACCGGCGGCAACTCGAAGCTGATTGATGACCAAGCCTTTGCGCGCAAGCTCACCGACGCGGACATGGCTGTCGACGGCCTGGAGATGACCGTGCTGCGCGTGCTCTCTGCGGTCAAAGATGGCGGCAGCCCGGGCAAGGAGGCGTCGATCATCAAGATCCTCGCGACCGAAACCGCGCAACAGATCACGACGCTTTACTTGGACGTCGCAGCGGCCCACGGTCAGCGCAAGTTCGAGGACAGTGTCAGCCCCGAATGGACCGGCCATGCAGCTGACGCTGCACCGGGTGTGTCGACCTATTTCGGGGCGCGCGCTCAGAGCATTTATGGCGGCACGAATGAGATTCAGAAGAACATTATTGCTAAACGTGTCCTGGGTCTCTGAGGAGGCCTGAGTGAGCCTCGCCTTCAAGATCCGAGCGTATCAAGCGCGTGATAAGGCAGGGGTCGTAACGCTGTGGGAGGAAGTTTTTCCCGGCGAAGCGGAGCGGAACAAACCGGAAGACGTGATCGCTCGCAAACTTACGGTGCAGCCAGATCTGTTCTTCGTCGCGCTTCATGATGATCGGATCGTGGGTACGGTTATTGCCGGGTTTGATGGCGTCCGCGGGTGGATTCACAAACTGGCGGTGCATCCGGATTTCAGACGTCAGGGGCTCGCTTCCATGCTAATGCAACGGGCAGAGGACGGACTGAAGGAAATCGGCTGTCCGAAAGTCAACCTTCAGGTGCGCGCCGCCAACGCGGGTGTGATCGCCTTTTATGAATCGCTCGGCTTCGACGTTGAGGATCGGGCGAGCTTGGGCAAGGCGTTGGATTAGCGCTCGTCACTGGTAATTGACTACGGCTTCAGACCATATATGACAACGTAAGACAATTCGGGAGTCATTGATATGCGATCAGTCTTTCTTGTTGGAGCTTTAACCCTCTCCGGATGTGCGATTTCAGCTGAGGCGGACCCGGTTCAGGCGCCGCATCTGACGCATTCGGTATTCTTCGAACTGCATGACAAAGATGACGCCGCAGTGCAGGCCCTGGTGGAGGGGTGCTATGAGTATCTCGCGCCGCATGAGGGCATTGTCTATTTCTCGGCCGGGCCGCGGCATGCGGATTATCAGCGCGAGGTCAACGATCTCGGCTTCGATGTTGCGCTGACCATCGTGTTTGAAAGCACGGCAGCGCAGGATGCATACCAGGTAACCGAACCGCACTTGCAGTTCATCGAGGAATTCAATTCAAACTGGGCCAGCGTCCGCGTCTTTGACAGCCTGGCGCCGGCGCCGACCGGCGATTAATCTCCATCCATGCGGAGCGCGGCGACAAAAGCCTCCTGCGGGATCTCGACCTTGCCGAACTGACGCATGCGCTGCTTACCGGCTTTCTGCTTGTCGAGCAGTTTGCGCTTTCGCGTCGCGTCACCGCCATAGCATTTCGCGGTCACGTCTTTGCGCAGGGCAGAGATCGTCTCGCGGGCAATGATCCGCCCGCCAATCGCAGCCTGAATCGGAATCTTGAACATCTGGCGCGGAATCAGATCCTTCAACCGTTCGCACATTTGCCGCCCGCGGCTCTCTGCCCGGTCGCGGTGGACCAGCATGGCGAGCGCGTCGACCGGCTCGTCATTGACCAGGATATTCATCTTCACCAGATTTTCGGCGCGGTGGCCGACAATCTCATAGTCAAAGCTCGCATAGCCGCGTGAGATTGATTTCAGGCGATCGTAGAAATCGAACACGACCTCGTTGAGCGGCAGCTCATACTGAACCATAGCGCGGCCGCCGACATAGGACAGCTCGGTCTGAATGCCGCGGCGATCCTGGCAGAGCTTCAGGATCGAGCCGAGATATTCGTCCGGCGTATAGATGGTCGCTTTGATCCAGGGCTCGCGCACTTCAGCAATCTTGACGACGTCCGGCATGTCGGCCGGATTGTGCAGCTCGATCTCAGTGCCGTCCGTCATGGTCATTTCATAGACCACGCTCGGCGCTGTCGCGATCAGGTCGAGATCAAATTCACGGCTGAGGCGCTCCTGGATGATCTCCAGATGCAGCAGGCCGAGGAACCCGCACCGGAAGCCCATGCCGAGGGCTGCGGATGTTTCCATCTCCCAGGTGAAAGACGCATCGTTCAGGCGCAGTTTGCCCATCGCCGCACGCAGATCGTCAAAGTCGCCGGCATCCATCGGGAACAGGCCGCAGAAGACCACAGGCTGGACGTCCTTATAGCCGGGCAGGGCCTCGTCCGTGCCATGCTTGTCGGTGGTGATCGTGTCACCAATGGCGCAATCAGCCACTTCCTTGATCGAGGCGATCAGGAAGCCAACTTCACCGGGGCCGAGCTCATCGACATCGGTCGGGTTCGGCTTGAAGACGCCGACCTTGTCGACTTCATACGTCGCGCCGGTCTTCATCATCTTGATCTTCATTTTCTTTTTCAGCACGCCGTCATGCATACGCACGATGACGACGACGCCGAGATACGGGTCGTAATAGGCATCGACCAGAGCCGCCTTTAGCGGCGCGTCCGCCTCGCCATGATCCGGCGCCGGCAGGCGAGTGACAATGGCTTCCAGCACGTCCTCAATGCCGAGGCCGGTCTTGGCCGAAATCTCGACCGCATCCGAGGCATCCAGGCCGATCACGTCCTCGATCTGCTCTTTCACCGCGGGCACGTCGGCGGCAGGCAGGTCGATCTTGTTCAGGACCGGCACGATTTCATGGTCCTGCTCGATCGCCTGATAGACATTGGCTAGCGTCTGCGCTTCGACGCCCTGGCTTGCATCCACGACCAGCAACGATCCCTCACAGGCAGCAAGGCAGCGGCTGACCTCGTACGAGAAATCCACGTGCCCTGGGGTGTCCATCAGGTTCAGCGCATAAGTTTCGCCATCCTGCGCTTTGTAATCGAGCCGAACGGTCTGGGCCTTGATCGTGATGCCGCGCTCTTTTTCGATATCCATCGAGTCGAGCACCTGGTCTGACATTTCCCGCTCGGTCAGCGTACCGGTCTGCTGGATCAGGCGATCCGCCAGCGTCGACTTGCCATGGTCGATATGCGCGACAATGGAGAAATTTCGGATTTTATCACGTGGTGTCATAAGCGGGCATATAGCGACATGCGCCGCCCGCGCCTAGCGGCTTTGTGCGCGCGGTCCTTATCGATATGGCTCAAGGCCCTCATCCCAACACCAAACCCCTCACGGGCCGAAACCCTGAGGCTATGAAAGGCTAGGCGCGTCCGAGACAAACGCGGAGTGAACTGCCGCTCTCTCGAGACGGCGTATAGCGCCTGGATCAGACGCGCCTGCGGCGGCATATTTTCTTTATGTCCACGCCGGGATCAGCTCCCGCGTAAATACCGGACCAGATAGGACATATTACAGTATCGGTCGTTGACCTAAGGGTGTTGACCCAAAGGGCCCTAATGCTCGACCCGGCTGTGACCATCAAGACGAGGCTACGGTGCCCCGCCCACAGCCACAGACCGCCGCTCTCCCCTCCGATCCAGCCGTTCCAGACCAGCCCTTCACTGAGGGAAGATGGCGAGGAGTATACGCCGGTTTTGAAGGGTGGGGATTGAGGGTGGGATTCTCCTCCACGTTTCCCACGGCGCGCGCAGCAAGACCGTGGGACCCATCTCCAATGCTCACCCCCATGACCAAGCGCACCGACCCGCGATGGACCCCACGGTCAAGCCGTGGGGAGCGCGGGTGGAAAGAGGTGGGGATTGAGGGCTGCTTTGGGTCAGAAGCGGACATTAGCGATCTGGGCAAACTGTTGGTTATCTGTCACGATCCATCCCATAGCAATCGCGCTTAAAGTAAGGTGCTAAATGTCAAAAGGAGAAGACCGCATACTACGCCATTTCATCGATGATGTGGTGACCTGCATGGAACGCGAGCGCAAACGTGTCGCAACGCTCGAAGAGAATTGTGCGCCACTTGACCGCTATCGTATCGGTGAGGTTGTTGACGAAGAAGTGCTGCAGTTCATCGAAAACGTGGTCGTTCAACAGCTCGCTGGGCCTGAAGACTTCAATCAACTACTCACGATCTTTAAAACGGAACCTCAGTCGACCGTGCTCGATCGGGTGCAGAAATTCATGTCGAGCTAATATCTGCTCCGACGCCGAAAGCGAACCTAGCGGGCACGCAGCTTACTGCCTGATGCCACTTTCCAAGTTCAGACTCACAAAACGCCATGAGTTCGGCTACAGCAGCGCGCATGAAGAAGATTCTTTGCATTGCAGGGTTTGGTGACGATGCCAGCATGTTTGAGCAGCTCACCACGCATGACATCTCCGGGCAGGTGCGCTTCCTGCCAACGGATCTGCCAGGCTTCGGGGCGCCGCGCCTGCAAGGGCAAGAGACGACGCTGGACGCCCTCGCGGCCGCGCTGAATGCTGAGGCGCGCGCGCTCGGGGCTGAAACCGTGCTCGCGCATTCAGTGGCGTCGATCATTGCCAGCATCGCTGCCAGTCAGGCCGGATCGCCGCTCAGCACCATCCTGTCCCTGGAAGGGAACTTGACCCCGGAGGACGCTTATTTTTCCGGCACCGCGGCCGGATACAACGCGCCGGATGAATTTCGGTCCGCGTTTCTGGCGCGCCTCGATGACATGAAAGCCGGGGATCCGGTGCTTGAGCGCTATCGCGCGTGTGTGGAAACTGCAGACCCGGTCGCGCTGTGGGAGCTGGGATGCGATGCCCACACGTTTTCCGCGCAGCACAGCCCGGGCGAGCTGTTGATGGCATCTGCGCGGGCGATCTATTTGTACAATCCGGAAAACCTGCCTGAGACGTCTCTGGCCTGGCTCCAAACCCAAGACATTGAGCGATACGAGCTGCCGGGCGCGTCGCATTGGGCGAGTGTGGATCAGCCGGAGCCGTTGCTTGAGCAAATTCTCAAAGCTATCAGTCAGGGCCAGTGACGGGCGCCAGCCCGTGCAGAGGATGCGCCCATGTTCAGACTGTTCAAACGTGACGAGACCGGCCGGATTGCTGCCTATCACGAGGTCTGGGTCGAGCTGAAACCGCGCCGGATTGTCGAGCATTGGGGCATGGTCGGTACGCGCGGCGACACGGATGCACATCGGATCAAGCTGCTGCGGTCGCTGGAAAAGCAGGTCGATGACTTGCTCGACCCGGCCCGGGCGCTGGGATTTACCGAGATTGAGCCCGGCGATCATCAGACCTTGATCGTCGAATACCTGCTTTCAGATGTCTGGCAGCGCGATGATGTCTTAAAAATCCGTGAGGCAGAGGACGCGCTGACCGAGGTGCTTGGTTGGACAGGGCTCGGGGTCTGTGAGGGCGAAACTGTAACAGATACGGCGATTGAGCTGACCTGCCGCGTGCTCGACCCCGAGCTGGCGACCGCCCGCATCGCGGAACAAATGGCAGGCACGGAGTTTGCTGACTATTCCCGCATCTATCAGGAATAGCTATAGGTGGGGCATGGCTGACACCAACACTCTTATCGATACCAATGCGGCGAAGCAGACCGGCCTCACGCCGGAAGGCTGGCTGACCGATAGCTGGTATCTGGCCTGCCTATCGTCCGAGGTGAAACCCGGCAAACAGGTCCGCCGCATCGTGCTCGGCCAGCCGCTTGTCGTTGCCCGCAGCGACAAAGGCGAAGTGTTTGCGTTGCGCGATATCTGTCCGCACCGCCTGGTGCCGCTAAGCGCCGGACGTCAGGTTGAGACCGATGGTGAGGCGACGCTGGAATGTCCTTATCATGGCTGGCGATTTGGTAGCGACGGCGTGTGCAAGCATATGCCCAGCCTGACCGGGTCAGAGCCTTATGATCCGGCCAAAGTAAAAGTTCGCCGCTATCCGGTGCATGAGGCGCATGGCGCGATCTATGTCTTTATCGCCGATGATCCGCGCTTCACCGGCGCGCCGGATGTGCCTGCGCCGCAATTCGGGCCGCTGCCCGAGAAGCCTAAATTCGTCATTGAAGACGTGTTCAACGCACATATGGATGATGCTGTGGTCGGCCTGATGGACCCCGCGCATGTGCCGTTTGTCCACAATCAATGGTGGTGGCGCCCGCCTTCTGTTGGACTGAAGCTGAAAGAGAAACCTTTCATCCCGGCGGAGCGCGGCTGGGCGATTGACAGGCATAAGCCAAGCTCCAATTCCAAGCTGTACAAATGGGTGTTCGGGGATGAGGTGGAGACTGAAATCCGCTTCCAGCTGCCGGGGTTCCGGTGGGAGATTATCTCGAACGAGAAAGCCCGTCTGCTGACCCTGACCTGTCTGACGCCGGAGGCGCCGAAGCGGACGCGGATCACGCAGCTGACCTGGTGGACCGGGGCGCCGCTGCTTCACCTGGCCATTCCGATCGCCAAGCCGATGGCGCGCAAGTTCCTGCGTCAGGACGGCGATATGGTGGATCTGCAAAATCTCGGCATGGAACACCAAAAGGCGATGATGTGGATCGATGATATCGATGTGCAGGCCAAATGGTATCAGATGCTGAAGAAGGAATGGGCTGCCTCACGAGGCGAGGACCGCGCCTTCAAGAACAAGATCAAGCCGACCATTCTGCGCTGGCGCAGCTAAGCCACGGCTTTCACCCGATGCAGTAAGCGTCTAGCCTGCGCGAATGATGACTGAAATCGATCATTTCGTGTGGGGCGTATCGGATCTGGAAGCTGGATGCGCAGAGATTGAACGCCTGTTCGGCGCCTCCCCGCAGCGCGGCGGCGCTCATCCGGGGCTCGGCACCTGCAACGCCTTGCTGAGCCTTGGATCTGGCACCTATCTGGAGATCATGGCACCGCAGGACCCGCCGCCAGCCAGTGTCGGCGAACGCCTGGCACAGCTTGATGCGCCAGGGCTCGTCACCTGGGTTCTGCGCAGCGGGGATCTCTCTCAAATCGTAGGACGCGTTGCAGACCGCTGTACCGACATTGCCTCACTTGGACCGACCAAAACCGAACGCCTGACCCCAGAAGGGGAGCGCCTGTCCTGGGAGCTGCTCTTCCTCACGCAGCATAAATATGGCGGCTTGGTGCCTTTCTTTATCGACTGGCAGGACACCCCGCATCCTTCGGCAACGTCCCCGGCAGGTGGCGCGGCGACGGCCCTGACAATTGCGTCTCCTCAAGCAGAGCGTCTAAATCAGCTGTTCGCGGATCTTGCAATCGACATGACAGCGTCTGCAGCGGCGGAGGCGGCGCTGTCGGTTCAGTTCGAAACGAGGGCAGGCAGGGTCGCGCTGACCAGCACGCCGCAATCGCTGTCGGTTCTGGGGTTCTAAGCTCTACCGCGTCGGCACCGGCGCATCTCCGGAATAGTCATAGAAGCCGCGTCCAACCTTGCGGCCAAGCCAGCCGGCTTCGACATATTTTACCAGCAATGGGCATGGGCGATATTTGGTATCGGCAAGGCCATCATGCAGGACCTGCATGATCGACAGGCAGGTATCGAGGCCAATGAAATCTGCGAGTGTCAGCGGTCCCATCGGATGATTGGCGCCGAGGCGCATCGCGGTGTCGATGCTCTCAACGGTGCCAACGCCTTCATACAGCGCGTAAACCGCCTCATTGATCATCGGCACCAGAATGCGGTTCACGATAAAGGCTGGATAGTCTTCAGCATTGGTCGTGGTCTTGCCGAGGCGGTCGGCAAAACCGGTCGCCATTTCATAGGTTTCCTGATCGGTGGCGAGGCCGCGAATGATCTCCATCAACTGCATCAGCGGCACCGGATTCATGAAGTGCAGGCCGATGAATTTTTCCGGACGGTCCGTGGTCGACGCCAGGCGCGTCACCGAGATCGAGGATGTATTGGTGGCAAGATAAGCGTGCTTCGGCACGACATTGCAGAGCGCCGCGAAGATCTTCTCTTTGATCTCGCGATTTTCGGTCGCCGCTTCGATGGCCAGATCGACGCCAGAGAACGGCACCAGTTCGACGCTGGTTTTGATCCGGGCCTGAGCGGCCTTCATATCGTCCAGGCTGATTGCTTCGCGCGAGACCTGGCGTGTCAGGTTTTTCTCAATCGTTGAAAGACCGCTTTCGAGCGCGTCTTTGGATACATCGTTCAGGATCACATCATATCCGGCAAGGGCACACACATGCGCGATGCCGTTGCCCATCTGACCTGCGCCTACGACGCCAATCGTCTTGATCTCTGCCAAAATCTGCTCTCCCGTCAGCAATCCTTTGATTTACGCGAGATAAGTTGCTTGTGCACTGCGGCAACGCAACCACTGATTATTTGTTGCAGGTGCGAAAGCTTTGCTGTGTCGCTTCCCGGCCACAGCTGACAGCGGCTTAGTCGTCGGCCGGTGTTTCAGAGGTCGCGGCGGCGGCGCGAATGGTTTCGAGCAAGGACCGGCGTAGCGATTTATCACCGATTTTCTGAAAAGCCGTCACCAGCTCCATGGCCTCAGTATCGATCACCGGCAGGCTTGGTGGATGATCGGATTCGTGCACGCTGACCGTTGTTGGATTGGCGAGCAGGTCGTCGACGCCTTCATAGAAATAGGTAATCGTGATGCCGAGGGCGCGCGCGATTTCGAACAGGCGCCCGGCCGAAATGCGGTTCACGCCTTTTTCGTATTTCTGGACCTGCTGGAACGTGAGGCCCAGCTTCTCGCCGAGTTGCTCCTGCGTCAGTTTCAACTCGCGGCGGCGCCAGCGCAAGCGCTGTCCAACTATTCGATCGATCCCGCTGGGTGTTTTATTTTCTGACATACGACGCTCTTCTTAAGAATCTTGTTTTGAGTCTAACGCCGCCAACTGACAAAGGCTAATCCACCAAAAAGGACGAGAGTCAACCAGTAAAACGTCTCGCCAAACCTTTGATAAGGCGTATTTTCTAGCCGTGCGGGTAAACCTGTTCGCACAACCGCGGAGCGCCATCCTGCCGGGTCTCCAGCTGCAGGATTGCCGCGCGCAATCTCCCGGCCATAGCCATCGACCATGGCGGTCATGCCGCGGGTTGCGACACGTGCCATGGGCAGGCCGCTCTCAATCGCCCGGTAGCGATTCTGCGCGTAATGCTGGGCCGGGCCGAGGCCGCCGCCAAACCAGGCATCGTTCGAGATCACGACAATCCACTCTGCCGCATCGCGCTGCGGCGAGGCTTTGCGGACGATTTCCGGGAACAGGCCTTCATAACAGATCAAAGGAATAAAGGGCGGCGCCACCACTTGTGGCAGCAAAACTGTGGCCTCTGCGCCGGGCGTGAAGCCATTCTCCGCCATACGCTGCATGGAGGAAGGCAGGATGCCGGCAATGCTGTTGCCGAATGGGATGATCTGTGTCGCTGGCAGCTCCCCAAACGGCACGAGGCGGTGCTTGTCGTATAGCGCCGACAGCGTTGCTGTGTTGACACCGGCAGTGAACATGACGAGACTATTGTAAGCCGCGGGTTGCCCGTCATTGGTGGTGAACCGCGCTGATCCGGCAATCAGCGCCCTGCGTCCGAGAAAGGCTGAGACCAGATCGAGCGCATTGGTATCGCCCATCAGGCCATAGGGCAGAGCGCCTTCTGGCCAGATCACGATATCGCCCGCTTCGCTTGGCACTTCGCGCAGCAGGTCAACATAGCGGGCAACCACTGGCTCGCCGCGATCTTTGAATTTCTCTGCCTGCGGGACGCCGGCATCCATCAAGACAACTGAGCGCTCGGTCATGACGGTATCATCGGCGAGGCGCTGCGATCCCCAAGCCCAGGAAAAGCCGGTCAGAGCGACGGCCATGACCACCGGCAGGGCGCGGCCAAGCTCGCTTTGATCATCGCGTGTGTCGACCAGGGCGGCGGGCGCGGCGGCCACGAACAGGGTCATCAGCGTCAGCCAGTATATCCCGCCCAGCGAAGCGACTTGCGACATCGCCCCGCCTGGCGCCCAGGTCGTACCTGGCAGATTCCACGGAAAGCCGCCAAACAAAGTGCCGCGCACCAGTTCTGCACCGCCCAGGAAAAGCGCGAAGATAAACACGCGTGATGGCGAGGCCGACCAGAAGGCGCCGCCCAGCGCGCAGGCTGCGCCCCAAATGAGGGCCATCCCGCCCGGCAAAGCGATCAGCGGCATCCACAAGAAGACGGCGTGCTTTTCCGGCTCCACGAGAAAGGGCAGGGCGGTCCAGTACATGCCGACCAGGAAATACCCGAAGGCAAAGGCCCAGCCGCGCCAGAACATGGCTCGGCCCCAACGCTTTTGCGACCTGGCGCCGTCCAGCATCCAGATCAGGCCGACAAAGGCGAGGACCAGAGCAGGCGTCAGGTGAAACGGCGCGAATCCGAGCGCGCAGAACGCGCCAAGCAGGATTGCGAACAGAGTCGCACTCATGCCGCGCACCCGGGCAATCGCCTCGTGCAACGCTGTGAACACCCGCAATCCGTGACTGCGCGTGTGGCCTTGTTCGATCATGCTTTCAGCTCCGAAGCGGGTTGGCGAACGACGAGGCGATGGATGCGCCTGGCGTCGGAGTCCAAGATCTCAATATCAACGCCTTTGGGATGCGGCAGAACTTCGCCGCGCAGCGGTACGCGTCCGGCCAGGGCAAAGGCGACGCCGCCCAGCGTATCGACATCATGATCTTCCAGTTCGAGTTCCAGCCCGGTTTCTTCGGCGAAATCATCGGTTTCCATGCGGGCATCGACTTCCCAGGCGAGGCGCCCGCGGCGCACCAGCATGGCGACTTCTTCGTCATGCTCGTCTTCGATCTCGCCGACAATTTCTTCAACCAGGTCTTCAAGGCTGACGAGGCCATCCGTGCCGCCATACTCGTCGACGACCAGAGCCAAATGTGTGCGCGAGGCCTGCATCTTCACCAGCAAATCCGGCAGGGGCATAGAGGGCGGGACAAACAGAATATCCCGGCGCAGCCGCTCCAGCGGTGTGTCTTCAGGATCCTTGTCACCGCCATTGGCGCGGGCGATTTCGGTGATGACGTCGCGAATGTGCACAACGCCGACCGGGTCATCAAGCGTCTCGCGATAGACGGGCAGACGGGAATGGGCCTCAGTGGCGTAGAGTTGGATGAGATCCTCGAGCGACGTCGACAGCTCAACGCCAATAATCTCGGCGCGCGGGATCATCACATCCACAACGCGGGCGCTCTCGAACTCGACGATGCGCAGGCGCATCTCTTTTTGCGATGGCCCTATCGGGTCTTCCGGAACCGGCGCCTCGGCCGATTCTTCGCTTTTCTTAAACAGGCCAAACAAGCCTTTTCGTCCTTCCGACATTTCTCTCAAAGATCCTGCCACGCGAATCGCGTCTTTAGTTATATGGATCAGGCCAGCCTAGGGATGCAAGCGCGGTAATCTCCAATGCCTCCATCTCGGCTGCCTCTGTGTCATCTTTGTGGTCATGCCCCAAAAGATGCATCAGCCCATGGATCAGCAAATGGGAAAGGTGCTGATCGAGGGCAATTCCGCGAGAATCTGCATCCTTGCGCGTGACGCCAAGACTGACGGCAATATCGCCAAGAAACGGCGCATCCATTGTGTCAGCGGGGAAGGACAGCACATCCGTCGGCTTGTCCTTGCCGCGCCAGTCCCGGTTCAGCGTCTGGATTTCCTCATCATTGGTCAGCAGCACGCTGACCTCACCTTTCGCGGACTTTTGCACCGCGCCAGCCTCAAGCGCGGACTTACAAATATCGGTAATGTCGGCGATCGCGGTCTCCCAGGCGGGGTCAGCGATCCGCAGGTCGAGCTCAATCATCGCGTTTTTGCTGATCGTCTGCGTCATAGGCTTTGATGACCCGGCTGACCAAGGCGTGGCGGCGGACATCATTGGCGGAAAAAGTGACCCGTCCAACGCCCTCAACCCCGCGCAGGATACGCAGCGCATGAGCAAGCCCCGAGGGTTGGTTCTTCGGCAAGTCGACCTGGCCCGGGTCACCGGTCACAACCATGCGGCTGTCACGGCCAAGTCGTGTGAGCACCATTTTCATCTGCGCAATGGTCGAGTTTTGCGCCTCGTCCATAATCACGAAGGCATTCTTGAGCGTCCGCCCGCGCATGAAGGCCAGCGGCGCGACTTCAATAATGCGCTTCTCACGCAGGCGCCCCGCTTGATCGGCGCCCAGCGTTTCATCCAGCGCGTCCCAGATCGGGCGCAGATATGGCTCGACCTTTTCTTCCAGATCACCTGGCAAGAAGCCAAGATTTTCGCCCGCTTCGACCGCAGGACGCGTGATGATCAGTTTGGCGGCGGACTTATTCTTTAGCGCTGCCGCCCCGGCGGCCACAGCGAGGAAGGTCTTGCCGGTCCCAGCCGGACCAACGCCAAAGATGAGATCATTCTTGGTACCGGTGAGCAGGTCGAGATATTTGGCCTGCGTGTTGGTTTGCGGCTTGATCGGTGTCTTCAGCCCGGTCAGCGTCTTGTAACTCTGCTCCGGTGTACGGGCCTGTTCGATCGCGCCTTCCAGCGCTGGCAGGCCCGCATCCGGGTTCTTGGCCAGCGTCGCTTCAAAGCTGGTCAGCGCCAGTTCCGCAATGGCGACCGCATCATCGCTGCCTTGCAGGCGAATGCCGCCGCCCTGGCTCTCTGCTTTCAGATCGCCATCAGCCAGCTCGGCCTCGAGCAGGAGTAGATTCTTGTGATTGGGGCCGCAAACCAGTTGGAGAAGCGCCGCGTCCCTCGGTTCCCAGATCTGGCTCAAGCGGCCACCTCTTTCGATTGGCCAGGCAGCTGCCCGGTCAGAGAATTGAGGCTCGCGCCGACGATCTCGACATCGATGATCTGCCCAATGAGATCTGGGGTTGCATCAAAATGCACCGCCTGAAGCCAGGGCGAACGACCGTGCATCTGGCCCTCATTGCGGCCAGTGCCGGTGACAAGCACCTGTACCGTCTCGCCAATCTTGGACGCGTTGAATGCTGTCTGTTGTTCGCGCAGCAGCGCCTGCAGCGCCTGCAAACGTTCATTCTTCACGTCTTCCGGCACCTGCCCGAACATTTCAGCGGCCGGTGTGCCGGGGCGCTCAGAATACTTGAACGAATAGGCGATCGCGTAACCAACCTCACGGACAAGATCCATCGTGTCCTCGAAATCCTTGTCGCTCTCGCCTGGAAAGCCGACGATGAAATCAGACGCCAGCGCCATGTCTGGCCGCGCATCCTTCATCCGGCGCATGATGTCGAGATAATGCTCACGCGTATGGCCGCGATTCATCGCTTTCAGGATATTGTTGGAGCCTGATTGCACCGGCAGATGCAGGAATGGCATCAGCTCGGGCGTATCAGCGTGGGCGGCGATCAGATCATCATCCATGTCACGCGGATGGCTGGTCGTGTAGCGAATACGGTCAAAGCCGCCAATCTTGGACAGGTGCCGGACCAGCTGAGCCAGCGTCCACTCATCACCGCCTTCGATGGCAGGCGCGGCGCCATGATAGGCATTGACGTTCTGGCCGAGCAGCTGCACTTCGCGCACGCCCTGGCTTGCCAGGTTGCGGGCTTCCAGCGTGATGTCGTCCACCGGGCGCGAGAGCTCAGCCCCGCGCGTATAAGGCACCACGCAGAACGTGCAGAACTTATCGCAGCCTTCCTGAACCGAGAGGAAGGCCGTCGGGCCGTCAGCCGTCCGAGATTTCGGCAGCGCGTCGAACTTTTCCAGGGTCTCGAACTCGGTTTCCAGCCGTTCACCGGTCGAGCGGTGAACGCGGGCGATCATTTCCGGCAGCTTGTGATAGGCCTGCGGTCCGAGCACCAGGTCCACGGCGGGCTGACGGCGCATGATCTCCGCGCCTTCTGCCTGTGCGACACAGCCAGCGACAGCAATCGTCATCTTGCCGCCCTGCGCCTGTTTCAGCTTCTTCATCTGGCCGAGTTCGGAATAGACTTTTTCAGTCGCCTTTTCGCGAATGTGGCAAGTGTTCAAAACCACCAGATCAGCGCCATCAGGACTGTCGACAGTGGCATAGCCTATGGGCGCGAGCACATCTTTCATGCGCTCGCTATCATAGACGTTCATCTGGCACCCATAGGTCTTGATGAACACAGATTTGGTGTTGGTATCTGGGCCGGTTTTACTCATCCGGCGGCTTATGGCTGAAAAACACTCAAAAAGCCATATCCGGCTTCAGTTATTTGACGCCTTAGAAAATCAGATAAATCGCTTTGACGGCGAGGACCAAAAAGACCGATGCGACCGCGGTCAGCACGGCGATATGCGTGCCCTGACGCAGTTTTTCATGGTCCAGAATTGGGCCGTTAAATTTATCCAGCCGGGAGTCGGCGTCTTTGTGCACGAGAAGTGTGTTCATATCTATCTCCTTTCGCGCTTATGCTACTGTTGAACGCACATAGTATCAGTGTTCGGGAATAAAACAACGGTTTCGGACAAATAATATGCATCTATACGGATTAATATTGCGCCATGTTCGGACAAAATTGCCGCTCAATCTGCAATTAATCAAGGCGATCAGGCGATATTGATGGATGTTTAAACGGATTCCGATAATCACGAAAAAATGACCAGAGTTCTGCTATTCAACAAGCCTTTCAATGTGCTGTCGCAATTCACAGATCGCGGCACGGAAGGCAGCCCGCGCGAAACGCTTTCCAACTATATTGAGGTGCCAGATGTCTACCCGGCGGGGCGTCTCGATCGCGACAGCGAAGGTCTGATGGTTTTGACCGACAATGGCCGTCTGCAGGCTCAGATTTCCAATCCAAAGCACAACACCCCGAAAACCTATTGGGCGCAGGTTGAAGGTATTCCGGATGAAGCTGCCTTGCAGGCACTACAGTCCGGCATGACGCTCAAGGATGGACGCACAGCGCCCGCCAAAGCCCGCCTGATTGATGAACCTCCAGATCTGTGGCCCCGCACGCCGCCCATTCGTGTGCGCAAATCCATTCCTGATTGCTGGCTGGAGCTGACCATTACCGAAGGGCGCAATCGACAAGTGCGGCGGATGACGGCGGCAGTCGGGCATCCTACCCTGCGGCTGATCCGTTACCGGGTCGGCAACTGGACGCTGGACGGCCTCGAGACCGGCACCTGGCGCGACGCCTAGCCCTTGGCGAGTCGCGCCTTGGTCATGCCTGCATGGGGTTTTGCCGAGGCCGGGTCCTCGGGCCAGTCATGCTTCGGATACCGTCCGCGCATGTCTTTCGCCATGTCGAGATAGCCGCCTTTCCAGAACCCGGGCAGATCCTGCGTTGTCGCCACCGGCTTGCCGCCAGGCGACAAGATTTGCAGCGTGATAGGCACACGGCCCTCAGCAACAAACAAGTGCTGGTGCGCACCATAAAGTTCCTGCGCTTTGCATTCGACCAGCGGAGCCCGATCGCTCAGCCAGTCAATTGGCGCCTCCCGGCCTGAGGGCAGCTTGATTTTGCGCGGGGCTTTTGCGTCGAGCTCTTGCGGCAGCGGCCAATCGAGCTGTGATTTGAGCGCATCGGTAAGTGTGACGGGCTTGGGCATGGTAAACGAATGATTGCCAAGCATGGGCTCGAGCCAGTCGAAAACCTCTTCCTGAAGCGCTTCAAGCGGCCAGACGGGCCAGGGGGCGCCAAACGCATCGTACACCGCCTGTAACCGCGCCAGAGTTTCCTTTATCGGTTGGTCCAGACCCGTGGGTTCAAACCCATCTTCCCGAAGGTGTTTCAGAAAGGCCGTCCGCGCCGCATCCGGAGGGGGTTTCGGGAGTGGCTGCTCAGACAGGATGATTGCGCCCAGCGCCGACACGCGCCGCGCCTTGAACGTGCCTTTTGAAGGATTGAATTCGGCTTCGTCACGGGTTTCGAGCTGGCCATGCTTCGTCGCTGTTGCTTCATCAATCACCGCTGCCAGCGTGATCCGCGCGGATTTCGCGCTGCCGGCCATGTCCGCCACGACGAGCCAGTCCGATTTTGCCAGAGGCGACGTCTCATCAACTTGTCCGCCGCGGCCATTGGCCAGCAGGTATTGCGCACTGCCTGGGCTACGCCGCCGGGCGATCATATCCGGCCAGCCCTTTGCCAGAAGCGAGGCTGCGTCGCCGGTTGCCGGGTTCGATCCGCCCCAACGCGCGGCTTGGCTGCGCAGTTTCTTTGCGCGCGGGCTGGAGTCTGCTTCGAAACGAGCAAGCCGCTCGCTGAGATCGGCGCTATTGCCGCCAATGCCACGCTCGCTCACCAAAGCAGCGATTTGAGCCGCGCGGGCTTTTTCGCCGTGATTGCCTGCGCCGATGATCAATGCGGCCAGGCGCGGGGCGAGGGGCAGGCGCGACATGTCCCGGCCTTTTCCGGTCAGCGCGCCGTCTTCTGCGATGGCACCGAGCGCGCGCAAATCCCGTTGCGCCGCTGCGATGCGTCCTTTGGGCGGCGGGGTCAGCCAGTTCAGCCGCTGCGGATCGCGCTCACCCCAATCGGCAAGGGTCAGAACCAGGCCTGAGAGATCGGCACTCTGGATCTCGGGCTCCGGCGCAGAGGTCAAGCCGCGCGTCTCGGCCTCATCCCACAGCCGGTAGCAGACGCCAGGGCCGAGCCGACCGGCGCGGCCGCGTCGCTGGTCGACATTGGCCTTGGCGGCGCGCACGGTCTGCAGCTCCGTCGACAGGCCGCCCGGGACATAACGCGGCACACGGGCATGGCCGCTATCGACGACGACGGAGACGCCCTCAATGGTCAGCGCGCTTTCGGCGATATCAGTCGCCAGAACCACTTTGCGGCGACCTTCCGCGCAGGGTTTGATCGCAGCGTCCTGATCCTTCGGGCTGAGCGCGCCAAAGAGCGGGGCGATGAGGACGTCGCTCGGGACGGATAAGCGCTCGGCGGTGCGGCGGATTTCGCCGGCGCCCGGCAGAAAAGCCAGGACAGAGCCGTCATTCTCGCGCAGCGCCCGCTCAATCGCCCGGGCCATCTGATCTTCGAGCCGGTCGCGCGTGCGGCCGAGATAGCGGGTCTCGACCGGATATTGGCGGCCTTCACTGACAATGACGGGGGCGTCCAGTTTGTTCGCCATGGCGCCGGTATCGAGCGTCGCCGACATGGCAAGCAGGTGCAGATCATCGCGCAAGGCAGCCTGCGTTTCCTGCGCCAGGGCAAGGCCGATATCGGCGCTCAGGCTGCGCTCGTGAATTTCATCAAAGATCACAGCGCTGACCCCGCTCAGCTCCGGATCGCTGAGCAGACGGCGGGTGAACAGGCCATCTGTGATGACTTCGATGACGGTCTCTTTCGAGACCTGGCGATCGACACGAGTCGACAAGCCAACGCGCTGACCCAGCCGCTCGCCCAGGGTCTGCGCCATACGCTGCGCCGCCATGCGCGCCGCGATGCGCCGAGGCTCGAGCATGACGATCTTGCCGGGAAAGGCGGTAAAGCCTTCAATGAGGCCGGCCAGCGCCAGCGGCACGCGCGTGGTTTTACCGGCTCCCGGTGGTGCCCCAAGGATGAGTCGGCCGCGGTCGCGCAGCGTTTCAGTAATGTTTGGTAGCAGGGATTCGATTGGCAGGGCGTCCATGCATACACTCTTGTCGTCAGTCATGAGGTTTCGCAATTGCGCGTTTTCAACTAAAGGCAGGCGGTCCCGCTTTTTGTGGAGTAGAGCTTTTGACCCAGACGCCTGAATTCTCGATCTGCGTGCCGATGCACAATGAAGCGGGCAATGCCGAGCAATTGGTCGCTGAAATCGCGGCTGCGCTTGAGGGGCGAGCCTATGAAATGGTGATCACCGACGACGCCTCCACCGATGATACGCGTGCGGTCCTGGCCGGGCTGAAGGACAAGTATCCGCAGCTGCGCGTGATTTCACATCGCAAGAATGCCGGGCAGTCGCGGGCGTTGCGCTCGGCAATCCAGCACGCGCGGGCGCCGATTGTCGGTACGCTGGATGGTGATGGTCAGAATGATCCGGCTGATCTGCCAGCGCTCTATCGCAGCCTGACCCGCGCCGATGCGCCAGAAGGCCTCGCCATGGTCATGGGCCGCCGGGCCAGCCGAAAGGATTCTGCCTGGAAGAAGTTTGGTTCCAGTTTCGCGAATGCCATCCGAAAGCGCCTGCTGCGCGATGATTGTGATGATAGTGGCTGCGGCATCAAGGTGATGAAGCGCGATGTCTTCCTGGCGCTACCCTATTTCGATCATATGCACCGCTACATGCCGGCTCTGATGAATGCTGAAGGGTTGAAAGTGGAGTTTCTGAACGTCAATCACCGCGAACGCGGGGCGGGACAGTCCAAGTATAATAATTTCGGCCGCCTGGCTGACGCCCTGTCTGATCTGCGCGGCGTGATGTGGCTGATCCGCCGCCGCCGCAATCCTGGCGGTGCGGACGAGATTTAGCGGCTTATTCGCTCCAGGACGAACGCTGCGCGCTCGTGGGGCGAGGCCTTAGGGACCTCAATCAGATCATATCCAGATTGTTCATAGGCGGTGCGGATGAGCTCGCCAAAGGCTTCAGCGCCCGCGAAATCCAGCAGGCGCTCATCATCGGTTGAGTAAATTTCTTTCCAGGCGGGCAGGAAGAAGACCGCCTGGCGATATCGATGGGCCTGAACAGCGGCGTGCACTCGATTGTCGGGCAGACCATAATGCGCGCAAAAGGCCAGCAAGTCAGGCAGTCCGCGATCAAACAGCGTTGGTCCAACAGCGCTCTGATAATCGCTGAGCGCCAGGTCCAGCATGCGCGCAACGAACAAAGCCTGGTCCTGATCGCCGGTGGCGCGGCCCCCGGTCCGGCGTTCATGCGCCAGCACGCGCCGGGCATATTCGGGGACCGTCTCTATCTCGTCGGAAATCTGCTCAAGCAGGGTGGTTTTGCCTGCCCCCGGCGGTCCGGCCAGCACATAGAACGGGTTTGATGACATAGTGATGTCTCACTTCCTCACTTTGCATTAAGGTTCAATAGGGTTAACTGGGAAGGCGAGGAGACGGGTATGTCAGTGATCTTTCCGGCCGCTGCCGCCGCACGTCTCGACGATAGACAGCAAAGGGCCAAGCGCTCGAATGGCGACGGCCCGCCTAGAAGGGGTACACCAATGCGGCTCATGTTAAGCGCGTTTCCGCTGTTCATTATTCCGGTTGGCATTTACTGCCTGATTGCGTTCACGACGACCGGCGATCCGGTGCCGCTGACGCATGGCGGCGTTGAACTGACACCGAATGCATCGCCGCTCATGGGCATTCTCGGCCAGAAATTCTTCTCTATCGGGATGATTGGCGGCGAGGTCGAGTGGGTGCTGACCAAAGGCGATGCGCTGCTGGTCCTGTCGATTGCCGTTCTGTTCATGGAAATCCTGAAATCCACCAGCACGGGCACCGCAACGATCATGAATCACGCACTGTCGATGATTGTCTTCATCATCTGCCTGATGCTGTTCCTGCTCAATCCGAATTTTGCTACGTCGGTCTTCTTCATCCTGACCGTGATGGCCTTGCTGGACGTGCTGGCTGGGGTGGTCGTGACGATCGTGTCCGCCCGCCGCGACTTTGGCGTCGGCGAAGGGTTTGTGGGATAGATTCGTCTCAGATTCTCAGTGATCTGCAAAAATATTGCGACGGGCGCTTCACAGCGCCCGTTTCTGTTTTAGGGTGCCCGCATTAGGAAGTAAGAGCTTTGCCGGGGAGGCATTATGGAAGCGCTTGAACACTGGGTCGTTATGATCAGCGACTTCATCTGGGGTGGAAATTGGGGCGATCAGCGTCTCCTACCCATGGGACCGGTTGCCATCATTCTGTTGGGATCGGGACTGTTCTTCATGATCCGGCTGGGCGCGCGGCCATTGCGCCGCCTGGGTCCCGCAATTGGCGAGGTTTGGGAAGGCCGCAAAGGCAATGGCGACCCGAACCAGATCACCCCTTGGCAAGCCCTGTCCACCGCGCTTTCAGGCCAAGTCGGGACCGGAAACCTTGCCGGTGTGGCCACGGCGATCACGCTGGGCGGTCCGGGCGCGATTTTCTGGATGTGGATCACCGCCTTTTTCGGCATGGCGCTCGCCTTTGCGGAAAGCTCGCTGGCGATCAAGTATCGCGAAAAGGATGAGTATGGGCGCATCAATGGTGGCCCGATGTATTACATTAAGAACGGCCTTGGAAAGAAATGGGTCTGGCTGTCTGTCCTGTTCGCCATCGGTACGATTTTCTCAGCCCTGGCAACTGGCGGAATGGTGCAGGCCAACTCGATTACGCAAACGGTGGTTCGCAGCGCCGAAGCCAGTGGTATCGGCATGCCAGCCTGGGGCGTCGGGCTGATCCTGTCCGTGCTGACCTTCGCGGTGATCATCGGGGGCATTAAGTCGATTGGCTCTGTGGCCGGTAAAGTGGTGCCCTTCATGGCCGCGCTTTATGTCGGCGTGGCCTTCATCGTGCTGTTGATGAATGCACCACAAATCCCGGGGGCCTTCTGGCTGATCATTTCGTCAGCCTTTGGTTTGCAGGAAGCTGCAGGCGGCGCAGCAGGTTATCTGGTGCTTGCCGCGATGCGCGCAGGTATCGCCCGCGGCCTGTTCTCGAACGAAGCCGGTCAGGGGTCTGCGCCAATCGCTCACGCGGCGGCGCAAACCAAAAACCCAACGGTACAGGGCGAGATCGCCATGATTGGTGTGTTCATCGACACGCTGGTCATCTGCACCATGACGGCGCTGGTCATCCTCACCACAACAGGCACCTGGACGACCGCAGATGGCGCCACCACCACGCATATCTGGGAAGCTGCCGGTCTGCAGGCCTCGGCCATCACCAATGAAGCCTATTCGATCGCCTTCCCGGGCGGCGGTATCTTCGTTTCAGTCTGTCTGGCGTTGTTCGCGTTCACGACGATTATTGGCTGGTCCTATTATGCCGAACAGGCGATCACCTATCTGGTTGGCGAGTGGGCGACGCACCCGATCCGCTTCATCTGGGTCGGTGTGATCTTTGTCGGCGCGATTGCCCAAGTGCAGCTGGTCTGGATGTTTGGCGACCTTGCCAACGCGTCCATGGCCTTCCCGAACCTGATTGCCATTCTGGCTCTGTCAGGCGTGGTTCTGGCCATGCACAAGAAGAATGGCGACCCGGATACGGAAGATGGCGATTCCATCATGCTGGGGTCGGATGGCCAGCCCTATAAGGAACCGGCCTCCGCGCCAGCCGAATAGGGTAGACCCAATCTCATTCAAACGGGCGCTCCTCATCGGGCACCCGTTTTTGTTTGGTGTTAAGGACTGGGCGCTAATTTGCGCCGCATGTCCGATCAGGCCCGTATCGAAGCATTTCTTGAGATGATGTCCGCCGAGCGCGGAGCATCCCCCAACACGCTCGATGCCTATGGCCGTGACCTGCTCGATGCCTCCGGCTATCTGGGCGGCGATTTGTGCGGCGCCGATGCGCGAGATCTTTCCGGATGGTTGCAAAGCCTCGCCAAGGACGGCCTTGCCGCCTCGACCCAGGCGCGCAAGCTCTCCTCTTTGAAACGTTTCTTCCGGTTCCTGTTTGAAGAGCGGGACCGCAAGGACGACCCGACCTCAAAACTCGACGCGCCCAAAGTGAAGCGCGATGTGCCGGATGTGCTGTCGCGTGAACAGGTTGATGCGCTGTTACAGGCTTGCGCCGAGGATCCGCGCATGACCTGCCTGATGGAACTGCTCTATGGCGCAGGGCTCCGCGTCAGTGAGCTGGTTAGTCTGCGGCTTGGCAATCTGCCGCGTCGGCGCCTCGGCCTTTGGGAAACGCGCGAGATGATCATCCGCGGCAAAGGCGGTAAAGAGCGGCTCTGCCCGCTCGGCGCGCCAGCTCTGCTCGCCCTGCGGAACTGGCTCGAAACCCGCGATGGCGACAAGTATGGCACCGGAAGCGCCGACTTCCTGTTCCCGTCGCGCGGCAAGACCGGACACCTAACCCGTCGGCGTCTGGCGCAGATGCTGGAAAAGCTGGCTTACGAGGTCGGGCTCAATCCGGCGCAAGTGCACCCGCATGCGCTGCGCCATGCCTATGCCACCCATTTATTACAGGGCGGGGCGGATCTGCGCAGCGTTCAGACTTTGCTCGGTCATGCCGATATCGCGACGACGCAGATCTATACCCATGTGCTCACCGATGAGTTGGCCGAACTGCTCGAAACCAGCCACCCGATGGCGCAATAATCAGAACGGCTTCACGGCGCCAAAGAAGGCGGTGGTGAGGATCAGGATCCAGTAAAGATAAGCCACCGACCGTCCGAGCGCGATGGAGCGTTCGAGCTTGGCTTCGGCCTCTGCGTTGGGTCCGGCCGCCAGGATCGGGAACAGTTTCTGCCATTCATGCATAATCAGGCGCAGGATGACGCCAATGATCAGCGCCAGGCCAAAAGTCAGAACCTTGGCGGAAAACCAGAGCTGACCTGCCTCACCGCCAAACGGTCCGTTTCCGAACAGGGAGGAAAGTGAGACGTAAAGCAGAGTCGGGATTAGCAGGTAGCGGGTCCAGTCTTCAATGTCTGACAGCGGTTTGAACCAGGCTGTGCCGCGCTTGGCAAACGCGCCCCAGGTGATGCCTATCCAGACGAGCCAGATCAGCCACATCGCGACCAACCAGCCGCCACCAAGTGGCTGCACGCCCCAGAGATAGCCCATATGCAAGCCCAGCGGCAGCAGCGAAATGATGCCGGTCCGCGCCATAATATCGATGCGATAGGCGGTATCCATATGCCGTTGACGCTCTTCCAAAGGCAGGGACTGGTTCACGACCTTGTAGCTGGTCTGGAACACGCCCCACTCGCCGCCGAGCCAATAAACCATGGCCACGATATGCAGCCAGCGCAGAATGGCGAGCTCATTCGCCGCGAAAAATTCGGTCATTCGATCCTCCCAATTTTTAAATGATATATCTTTTAAATCAGAAGCGCTAGAGCAAGATTGTCTCAGTTTGATCTGACCGGCGGGATCGACCGTAGAATAAGGGTATCTTGAACGAAAGGCTCGCTATGAAACGTCTCATCCTTGCACTTCTTATCCTCCCGATCTCCGCGATTTCGAGCGCTGCGGATGAGGCAGCAACCGTTTCAACTGACGATCTATCCGTGATTACCGGTGACGATTGGACGGGTGAACTTACCTATCTCAACTATGGTGAGCCTGTGATTGATTTCACCATCGCGGCAGAAATTGACGTGACCGAAATCGAGGGCGGGTTCGAGTTCAGTTTCCAATACCCGGATGAGCCGCATGCTAACATGACAGCTGTGACCACAATCAGCGCTGATGGCGCCATGATCAATGATGAAACGGTCATCGCGAACACATTGCTGGACAACGGGACTAGGGAGATCCGCACTCAGTTTGGCTGCGAAGACTTGGGCAGACCGGCCACTTGCGAGATGATCTACACGCTGTCTGAGACCCAGTTCGAGCTGCGCAAAATGGTGACGTATGAAGGCGAAGCCGAAGCCTTTCGACGCAACTCCTACGCCTTCACCCGCTAAGCCTGCGACGATCCCCCCATTGCCACACTAGGGCGGCTGGTTATTTTGCGCCTCGCAATGGAGATCGGATCATGAGTCAAAAAGCGCCGCGTCAGTTTTTCAAACCCTTAGCTGCCGGTGCGCCAGAGCCGATGCGTGACCTGCCAGTTCGGGTCGAGCGCATGATCCAGTTTGTTCCGCCACACCTCGACAACGTCCGCGCCAAGGTCCCGGGCATGGCCGATACCTGTGATGTCGTGCTCGGCAATCTTGAAGACGCGATCCCGGCAGACGCCAAGGAGGCGGCGCGGGCGGGCGTTATTGAAATGGCCGGGATGCTCGATTGGCAAGCCAAAGGCACGGGATTGTGGAGCCGGGTCAATTGCCTCAACTCACCCTGGTTCCTGGACGATGTCACTGAACTCGTCACCAAAGCCGGGCAGCAGATTGACGTTCTGATGATCCCGAAAGTCGAGGGCCCTTGGGATATTCACTATGTTGATCAACTGGTCGCGCAGCTGGAGGCCCGCGCGGGTTTGACCCGCCCGATTCTGCTGCACGCAATCCTTGAGACTGCTGAGGGTGTGGCCCGGGTGGAAGAGATCGCACTCGCCTCGCCGCGGATGCAAGGGATTTCGCTTGGGCCTGCAGACCTAGCCGCATCGCGTAAAATGAAGACCACCCGCGTTGGCGGGGGGCATCCCTTCTATCGTGTCATCGAAGACCCGCATGAGGATGGCAGCCCGCGCGCTGCGGCCCAGCAAGACCCCTGGCACTATACGGTCGGCAAGATGGTCGATGCTTGCGGAATGGCCGGGATCAAACCGTTCTATGGCCCGTTTGGCGATATTGCTGATCTCGAAGCGTGTGAGCAGCAATTCCGCAATGCCTTCCTGATGGGCTGTGTCGGCACCTGGACGCTGCACCCGAGCCAGATCGAAGTGGCCAAGAAAGTTTTCAGCCCGGATCCGGATGAAGTCGCCTTTGCGCGCCGTGTTCTCGAGGCCATCCCGGATGGGGCAGGGGTCGCCATGCTGGACGGCAAAATGCAGGACGATGCGACCTGGAAACAAGCCAAGGTGATTGTCGATCTCGCCGACCAGATTGCCGCCAAAGACGGTTAACATTGCCATATTGATGACGATTTGAGGTGATCAGGTCCCGTTAATGTCCTGATCACTCTGGCCGTGGCATAATTTGACTATGAGAATCGCAAAGCCTTCGTCTCTTGGCCGATTGGCCGCCTGCGTGGCCGTTATTGGCTTTGCGGGTGTGCCTGCGCTCGGCGAAGGCGATGTCTCGCGCGCCGAA
Source organism: Henriciella sp. (assembly GCA_013214545.1). Classification (GTDB taxonomy): domain Bacteria; phylum Pseudomonadota; class Alphaproteobacteria; order Caulobacterales; family Hyphomonadaceae; genus Henriciella. Next base: position 70,271 of record JABSQB010000007.1, on the reverse strand, counting down.
CTGGAGGCGTTGGAAGCTGAACGCCAGGATGCCCTGACACAGCTCGCTGCACTTGAGCAGGCCGGCAGCGTCGTTGCGGATGATCTGGAAGGTCTGGAACGCGATCTGATTTCGGCTGCGATGGAGAGCCAGCGCCGCGAGGAGCAGGCGACGTCGGCCGAACTGAAACTCGTTTCGCTCAGAACCCGACTCGGCTCGGCGCGGACCGAACTGGTTGACGGGGAATCGGCTCTCGAAGATTTGATGGCATCGCTGGCCTTTTCCGGCAGACACCGCCCGCCTGCGCTGCTGACCCAGCCTCAGGATGCGAACCAGGCCATTCGCGCTGCCATCCTGATGGGCGAAGTGGCGCCGCAAGTGCGCGCCCGAACCACCGCGCTCGGCGAGGAGATTACAGGCCTGCGCCGTTTGGAACGTCAGGTCTTGCGCGAGCAGAAGTCGCTTGCTGCGGCTGAAGCTGCGCTATCCTTGAAGCGCGAAGAGATTACGCAGCTCACCGCGGCCAAGCGATCGGCTTTTGAGGACGTCACGGCGGATGCCGAAAAACTCCGCTTGCGCGCTGAATCGCTTGGAGAAAAAGCAAACTCTGTGCGCGAGCTGATTGCCGCTCTGGAAGCGATTGCGCCGAGCGCGCCGCGGCTCAAGCCGCGCCTGACCTTTGCTGAAACACCGCGCGCTACACCGAGCCAGCGGGCCAGCTTGCCGCGGCCAACTGTGTCTCAGCCTCTCGGGGTCCTGGCGGCTCCCGCTGCTGGCCGTATGGTACGGGCCTGGGGAGACAAGATGCCGGGCGGCAGCACGTCTGAAGGGATCGCCTATCTGACGCGCAGCGGCGCGCAGGTTGCCGCGCCAGTGGATGGCACGGTCGAGTTTTCGGGCCCGTTTCGCAGCTACGGACAGCTGCTGATCCTCTCGACAAGCGATGGTTACCATGTACTGTTGTCTGGAATGTCGTCGAGCTATGTCGCTGTTGGCCAATCGGTGAAACAGGGCGAGCCCGTCGCGAAGATGGCCGACCGGGCGAATTCTGAACCGGAACTCTATTTGGAGGTCCGAAGATCAGGCAAGCCGATGAACCCGGCCAAATGGATGAAACGCGGTTAGCGCCGCATGCAGGAGAAACGCCAATGAGAGCCATGCTGACTGGAGCCGCGTTAGGGGTCGTATTAGGGGCCACTGCCGTAGGAGTGTCAGCTGTCGCTTGGCCGGATTCGGAATATACCTCGCCGCGCTATGAGGCTGCGTTTGAGCAGCTTTCTCTGTTCACCGAAGTCATGGCGCGCGCCAAAGCCGACTATGTTGAAGAGATCGATGAAGTGGCCGCCCTGGAAGCTGCAATCGATGGCATGCTTGGCTCACTCGACCCGCATTCCGGCTATATGTCTCCGGACGAGTTTGAAGCCCTTCAGGTCACAACCACAGGCGAGTATGGCGGTCTTGGCATTGAAGTGACGATGGAAGACGGTTTCGTCAAAGTCGTCACGCCGATGGATGATACGCCGGCCAGCCGTGCCGGTCTGGAGCCTGGCGATCTGCTGACGCACATAAACTCCAAAGCGATTGTAGGCCTCAGCCTGGATGATGCGGTGGCTGATATGCGCGGCGAGCCGGGAACTGAACTCTCAGTGACGGTTTATCGCGAAGGTCAGGATCCGTTTGACGTCACGCTGATCCGCGAAATCATCGAACCGAAATATGTTGAATACACGAACCAGGGCGATGACATCGCCTATATCCGGATCGCGACGTTCAACAATAAGAAGACCACGACCAAGCTGATCGAAGCCTTCGAGGATATTCGCGAAGATATTGGCCGCAATCCAAAAGGCATCATCCTGGATCTGCGCAATAATGGCGGCGGTCTGCTGGATGAGGCTGTGTCAGTCAGTGACCAGTTCCTGTCGGGCGGTGAAGTGGTGTCGACCATTGGCCGTCGCCCTGGTGACGTCATGCGCTCGAATGCCGAACGCGGTGAAGTGTTCAAAGGCGTGCCCATCGTTGTGCTGATCAATAATGGCTCTGCCTCAGCCTCTGAAATTGTTGCAGGTGCCCTACAGGACCGCGACCGAGCGACGGTGCTCGGCATGACCAGCTTCGGCAAAGGCTCGGTCCAGACAGTCATGCCGCTGGGCGCAGAGCGCGGCGCGATCCGCCTCACCACCGCCCGCTACTACACGCCGGCTGGCCGCTCGATCCAGGCGACCGGTATTGTCCCGGACATCGAGGTCTCCAATCGCCGCATCAGTGAAGAGGATCTCGCCAAGATCCGCCGCTATTCCGAAGCCGATCTGCCAAACGCACTCGACAATGAAGATGGCACTGCGCGTAATCTGCCGCATGTTCCGGATGATATGCCGCCTGAAGCCTATGAAGGCGAGGACTATCAGCTGGAAAAAGCCATCGAATTTCTTAAAGCAGGCGGCGTTCTGGCAAGCACCGATACACGCGCGGGTTAATCCTGCGCGATCGCCTTATTCAATTACAGGTAGCGCCTAACCAAATTGTTATGCAATTTGCCTCGTAAAAGGCTGCAAATCACCCGAAAGGTTAATTCGGGTTTGCCTCTTCTTAACCATTCGAAAGGCAAACTGGGCGCTCGGGTTTAAAGTGTTCTCAGGAGCCTCAATGTCATCTCGCATCGCGCGCGATCCATCGCCATTCCGTAGTGGCCTGGTGCATTCGGCACTTGGGGCTTTTACTCTGACCTTCCTGCTCGGATCAGGCGCGACAGCTATGCATGTTATGGGCGATGCGGATTCCGCCGGACCGACCGTGCGTGTGGCTTTGTTTGATGAATCTCCGTCCGATGCCCCGCAGCTCAATCCACGCCTGCCGGGCTATGAAGAAGCCATCGGTTTCGCCCAAGCAGAGACAACGCCAAATGACGCCCGTCCGACCGGCAATGAACCGGATCTCGGCGTTGAATATAATGGCGCGGTGCGCAGATCCGTCTCCGCCTCAACCTCTGCAAGCGAGCAGCCCAAAGGCATTCGCATCAATGGCAGAACGGTACTGCCGGGCCAAACCTACAGTCAGATCACAGATATTGGGGCCGCCGAAGAGACGCCGTCTCCTGCAGACTTCAACTCCAAGATGGTTCAAGTCGGCGCCGATATCGCCGATGATTCTCCGCTTGCGCGCAATGCCCGCGCGTTTTCAAATCCGGACGGCAAACCAACAGTTTCGCTGATCGTCAGCGGGCTTGGCACGAACGCCACCCGCACACGCGCCGCGATTGATGAGCTGCCGCCAGAAGTCACGCTGTCATTTGCGCCAACCTCTGACAATCTGTCTACCTGGGTGCGCCGGGCTCGCCGGGCGGGGCATGAGGTTCTGATCGAACTGCCGATGGAGCCTTATGATTATGGCCGCCAGCGCCCGCATGCGCAGGTCATGCAGGTCAGCGTTTCCGCCGATACCAACCGCCAACGCCTCGGCAAGCTGCTGGCCCGCGCGCCCGGCTATGTTGGGGTTATGAATTATCAGGGCGCCAAGTTTGCGACTGAACAAGACGCGGTCGATCCGATTGTTGCCGAACTGAGCGCAAAAGGTCTTGCTTTCTTCGAAGATGGCAGCCTGATCCGCTCCGAGTTTGAATCCAGCGCCCGCGATGCTGGTCTCGCCTTTGGTAAGGCGACCTCCTGGGTCGATGCGCGACCATCCGCCGACGAGATTTCGCAACAGCTTCTGGTGCTTGAAACGACCGCGCGTGAACGCGGCGCAGCGCTTGGCACAAGTATGCCATTCCCGGTTTCGATCGATTTGTTGAAAGAGTGGATCCCGACACTCGAAGAAAAAGGCATCGCGCTCGCGCCCGCCTCTTACTATGCCAAACGCTCCCTCAGTTCTGGGCAAAGCGCTGGCCAGACTCAGCAAGCTCGTCTAGACCCTCAGGGGTGAGTTCTAAGAAACGCGACCCAGCGCATTACCGCGCCAATGTCGGCCTCGCTTTGTTTTCCAAGGCGGGGCATGTCTTTGTTGGTCGCCGGGTCAATGGCCGCGGCGCCTTCCAGTGGCAGATGCCGCAAGGCGGGGTCGATGAAGGCGAAGAACCAGTTGAAGCGGCCTTGCGTGAAATGGATGAAGAGATCGGCGTTGCAGCAAAGCTTGTCGATATTCTCGAAGAAACCGAGGATTGGCTCTATTACGACTTCCCGCCAGACCTTCTACGGCGCATGGGCGGACCATATCTGGGACAGCGCCAGAAATGGTACGCGCTGCGGTTCAAAGGTTCCGACAGTGATGTTCGCCTCGACAAGCATAAGCCGGAATTCGATGCCTGGCGCTGGGCCAAGCTGGATGAGATCCCTGGCCTGATCGTACCGTTCAAACGCCCGGTCTATGAAGAGGTTGCGACGCGTTTCCAGCGCTGGAGCGAGCCGGTCGACGCGTCTTAAACCCCACCCTTTTGTAATTCGTGTATATTTGCCTATGGTGTCCTGAGCCAAAACGGGAGGGCCGCTCTGATGAGCAAGACGCTGCTAATGATTCACGGCGTTGGGTGCGGCGGCGATGTCTGGGATCGCATGAAGCGTGATTTCGCGATGGCCGGCTGGACATGCGAGGCAACGACGCTCTATCCGGAGCTTCGAACCAAGGACAACCCGCCGGCTGCGCTGGCTGACCTGACCTTGCCCGACTATTTCGACGCAGCGACCAAGACCGCCAATGAGATCGCTGAACGTGACGGTGAAAAGCCGGTGGTCATTGGCCATTCGATGGGCGGTATCATCGCTCAGTCCCTGGCAGCGCGCAGCGTAGTACGCGGTGCGATATTCCTGACGCCAGCTGCACCAAAGGGATGTTCTGTTACCGATTTACGGGCGCTCAGAACCTTCTGGAACATCGTTAAAGTCGGGCGCAAGAACATTCCGGGCGGTGTCTTCAAAGTGGGACCTAAAGGCTTCAGCTACGGTGTTCTGAATGCGGTGGATAAAGCCCGACACGAAGAGATTTATGCTGATGCGCTGTTTGATAGCGGCCGCGTCTATGATGATTTGCTGAACCCGCCTGATATCGATGAGGCGCAGATTTCCATCCCAACTCTAACCATTGGGGCGAAGAAGGATCGCGCCACGGTGATCAAATCGGTCCGCAAGATCGGTGCGAAATATGCCAAGGCCAGCACGCCCGGCGACTACTTCGAATATAGCAACCACGCCCACTGGATCGTCGATGAACCAGGCACCGAACAGGTCAGCGCCGATATCCTGGAATGGTTGGACCAGAAACTCGCTTAGTCGAGCGCGCCGATATAAGGCAGGCCGCGATACAGGCCCGCATCGTCCATGCCATATCCCACCAGATAGCGCGGCGGCGCGTCAAAGGCGTGGAAGTCGACATTCTCCTCGCCTTCAGGGGCCCAGGGTTTGCGCGCCAGGGCGCAGGTAATGACTTCACGCGCGCCCTTGGCCAGCAAGTGTTTGCGGGCAAAGGCGAGCGTTCGGCCCGTGTCGAACACGTCATCAATGATCAACACGCCGCGCCCTTTTACCTGCCGGGCAATATCCGCGCGGACGACGACACGGCCTGTGCTTTCGCGCGCGTCGCGATAGCTTTCCAGCCACAGCGCATCCAGCACCGGGTGAATATCAAGCCGCGCCAGCGCCTTCATCAGGTCGCTGGTGAACGGCGTCGCGCCGATCAGAATGTTGATGGCGGACCATTCCCCGGTCAGCCGGGGTGCCAGGCGCGCCGCCAGATCGTCAATCCGGGCCATCAGGTCTGACTCAGATAGAACGATGTCGATGTCTGGGAGGCTCATGGTGTCTGGGATCCGGTCTCTGCGAGCGCGGTATCGGCTGGAACGAAGCCGAGTTCAAGTTCAAACGATTCAAATGGCGGATTTTCCACCCGCGCGGTGAAGATCGCGGTGGCATCTTCCGGGATGGAAGATGGGGATATCGGGGCCAGGGCTTCGGCGACCCGCTGGCCCTGATCATCGAGTAATAGCACCCGGACAATCGGGGCGGTGACCGTGCGGCCAGCCGTGTTGCGTACCGCACCGCGGACTTCCAGGATGGGCGTCGTGCCATCAAAGAAGCGCTCTGCTTCGGTTTCCAGAAATTCCAGGCCGAACCGGTTCACCGGCATGCCAATCATCGCATAGGTACTGGCCGATTCGGGCCAGCGCTTGACCACTTCGCCGCGGAACAGAAGCAGGCCTGTCAAAATGACCAAGGCCGCGGCCGCAGTCGCCGTCCAGGCGCTGAAGGCGGCATTGCGGCTCTTGCGGCGGCGCCGTTCGCGCACTTTCAGGCGATAGGTTTCATGCGCGCCAAGCGCGGCCTCGCCTTGCTTCGCCCCTTCCGGCCCGACAAACCAGGAATGCCCGCAGGTGGCGCACTTCACGGTGCGCCCGCTTTCACCGATTGTATCATCATCGGCGAAGTACTGAGTCTCGCATTCTGGACACGTGAGGATCATGGCTTGGACATTCGCTCAATTTTTAGGAATAGTCGATATGCCCGACTTCCTATTGCTGAAGGATTTACATGTCGCGAATTCGGCCAGATTTGAGCGATGAACCTGCCGTGCGCCTGGACGGGGTCAGCCTGACCTATGAGCGCACCGGGGAAGTGCTGAGCGAGATCGATCTGGTCCTGAAGCAGGGCAGCTTCACATTCCTCACCGGTCCGTCTGGCGCAGGCAAATCTTCGCTGCTGAAACTGATGTATCTGGCCCATGCGCCAACCCGCGGCGGCATCCGACTTTTCGGTCGCCAGACCTATGATCTGAAACGCAAGCAGCTGGCCGCACTGCGCCGCAGAATTGGCGTTGTTTTTCAAGAGTTTCGCTTGCTCGATCATCTGACTGCGTTCGAGAATGTGGCGCTGCCTTTGCGCGTTTCCGGACAGAAACAGGACACCTATCAAAACGAGGTCATCGACCTGCTGCGCTGGGTCGGGCTAGGCGAGCGCGTCGACACGCCGACCCCGTCCTTGTCGGGCGGGGAGCAGCAACGCGTGGCAATCGCGCGAGCATTGATCAACAAGCCAGACCTGCTGATTGCGGATGAGCCGACCGGCAATGTCGATCCTGAAATGGGCCAGAAAATCCTGCGCCTGTTTGCAGAGCTGAATAAACGCGTCGGTACAACCATCCTGATCGCGACGCATGATCTGGAACTGATTCGCGAGTTTGATGCGCCGGTGCTCCGCCTCAGCAATGGCTTTCTGGTGCGTGACGCAGAGTTTGGAGGCGCCGGATGAGTAAGCGTGAAACCCCGCTCCTACCCGTCAGCGACGCGCGTGAAGCCGCGCTGTTCTTCGTCGTTGGCGCGCTCTGTTTTCTTGCCGCGCTGGCCGCGCTCACCACGCGTGGCACCTATAAGGCCGCAGAGGCCTGGGGCGCGCAGATTGAAGGCGACATCACGGTGGTCATGCGTGACATCGACCGCCGCACCGCTGAACAGGCCGCCGACCGGGTCAGCGCGCTCGCCAGTGTGTTCGATGCCCGGGTGTTAAGCCGCGAAGAGGTGGAAGCCCTTCTGGAGCCGAGCCTTGGGCCGGGCGGTATGCCGGATGGATTGCCGGTTCCCATGCTGATGGTGGTTCAGGCCGATACCGGCGTAGGCGATCCGAGCACTTCGATCCAAGATGTGCTGGAGGATCTGAGCATTGATGGCGATGTCGCGGGCAATGCCGGCTACGCTGAAAACGTGCATGGCGCGCTCGGCGTGCTGAGGCTGGTGGCCCTGTCGATTGTGGCGCTTTTATCCGCGACCGCAGTGGCGGTGATTGCGTTTGCCACCCATGCCGCTCTGCTGGCACGAAGGGATATTGTCGATGTGCTGCATCTTTCCGGGGCGGAGGATCGGTATATTGCCGGTCTGTTCGAGCGCCGGTTCTGGATACTGGCGCTGCAGGCGGGCCTCGGTGGATCGGTTGCAGCGCTGATGGTCACGGCGCTGATTGTCTTCACCGGCAGTGGCTCCGATGGGGTCGAAGCGCAACTTTTGCCGCGGCTCAGCCTGGATTTCTGGGATATCGTTATCCTGCTGGTAACGCCGCTTATGGCAGGTCTCGCCGCTCGCTTTGCGGCCCGACTGACGGTGCTCGCCTCTCTGAAGGATACGTTGTGAACACAATCCGTTCGCTTCTCTTTGTGATGTGGATGTATGGCTGGATGGCAATTCTCGGCATCCTGGCGCTGCCGACTTTATTGCTGCCACGCGGGGCACTGCTCTGGTTCATCCGCACATTCGCCCGCACGGTCGTGTTTGGCCTGCGCTGGATTTGCGGTGTTCGGGTGGAAATTCGCGGGCGGGAGCATGTTCCGGGTGGACCGGTTCTGATTGCTGGGAAACATCAGGCCATGCTCGACGTGTTTGTGCCCTTCCTGATTTTCCGTGACCCGGTTCTGGTGATGAAGCGAGAATTGCTTTGGTATCCGGTGATTGGCTGGTATTCGCTGAAACTCCGATTGTTAGCGATCGACCGCGATGGCGGCGCGAAGACGATGAAGAAAATGCTCGCCGCTGCAGAAGCACGCGTAAATGGCGAGTCGCGGCAAATGCTGATCTATCCGGAAGGCACCCGGTCTGAACCGGGCGCCGCGCCGAGCTACAAACCCGCGGGCATTCGCGCGTTCTATAAGAGCCTGAAACTGCCTCTGGTGCCGCTCGCTACGAATGCCGGCCTGTGCTGGCCAGCCAAGGGCCTGACCCGTCGCCCTGGCAAAGTCGTGTATGAAGTCCTGCCCGCCATGGCGAGCGACCTCAATCCGAAAGCGATGCTGGGCGAGCTCGAAACCGTGCTCGAAGCAGCGTGCGACCGGCTGATTGATGAAGGCCTCGCGGTTCAGGGGCGCACGCGCGCGGATTTGTAATGACGGCGCCCGGCGCATCTGAGCTGACCGACGCCTGCGAAACCCTGGCGGCGCGGGATGCTGCTCTTGCCAAGGCGTATCAGACTGTCGGCTTGCCGAATTGGCGCGCCACGGATGCGACCTACCAAACCCTGGCGCGGATCGTGGTCTATCAATTGATCTCTACCAAGGCCGCTGATGCGATCTGGGCACGCATACTGGCGCGCTATGAAGATATGACCGCGGACGCCGTGCTGCAGGATGATCAGGTCGCGCTGCAAGCCTGCGGACTGTCCGGACCGAAGCTTGCGCACTTGAACTCAATTGCGACCGCGATTGACACCGGGGTGTTGGATTTGACTGAGCTGGCGGTCCTGTCAATCGAAGCGGCGCGAAAGCAATTGTTAGCGGTGAAAGGCATCGGTCCATGGAGCGCGGATACGTTCTTGATGAATGCGCTCGGGCATCTGGATGCGTTTCCGTCCGGCGATGTTGGCTTGCTGGAAGCGCATAAACGGCTCGCAGATTTAGGCGAAAGACTGACGCCAAAAGCGTTCACAGCGCAGGCCGAATCCTGGCGTCCATATCGCGCAGTGGCAGCGCATTTGCTGTATGATTGGTATAATTTGAACAGAAATAGGTAGCTGAATCAGCACCTTATTGATCGACCTCCGGAAACTCTGGACAGCGGAGCGGATTGTCATACTCTCGACATAGCGAATCAGTAATGATGCGCGCAGACGAAGAGGAGCGCTCGCTTTCAAGACCAAAGGACGACATATCAAGACCCTCATGATCGCGGAGACGCATCATGGCTGAGGTCCTTTCCACCCCTCCAAATGGTCGGCCAGCTCTGGTCCTGAACGCGGATTATCGCCCACTTTCCTATTACCCGCTCTCGCTCTGGCCCTGGCAAGACGTTGTCAAAGCGGTGTTTCTCGACCGCGTTGATATCATCGCCGAGTATGACACATTCGTTCGCTCGCCGAGCTTCGAGATGCGCCTGCCGTCGGTCATCGCGCTGCGCGAATTCGTACGCCAGGACCGTGTGCCCGCCTTCACCCGCTTCAATGTCTTTCTGCGTGATGGGTTCCAATGCGTCTATTGCGGCGCGACCGAGGATTTGACCTTCGATCATGTGATTCCGCGTTCAAAAGGCGGTCGCACGACCTGGGATAATATCGTTGCGGCCTGCTCGCCTTGCAATTTGCGCAAAGGCGGCCGGATGCCGAATGAGTGCAACATGCATCCGCAGCGAAAGCCCGAGCGGCCGAGCAATTACTTCCTGCAGGAAATGGGTCGCAAGTTTCCGCCGCACCATCTGCATGAAACCTGGATGGACTATCTCTATTGGGATGTTGAGCTGAACAGCTAGACCCCGCCTGTCTTACCGCTTGTTAATTCAGTGCATCTTTGCCAAGCTGATCCCGGGAGAGAGGGACGGTCGGAGATGTGGAGTATTCTGCGGTCCATATCTGACACGCTCGGTGTTGGATTTCTGATCATGCAATTGATCAAGCTGATCGGCATGGTCTGGACTTTGGTTGGACCGTTGAAATTCTTCTCGGGCCTGTTCGCAGGTTTGTTCCCGCTCATCGCGCACTTTTTCAAAGTGAACTTCGGCTGGTCGGTCAACGGACTGGACGTGATGGCGGTGAGCATCGCGGTCTCCGGAACTCTGATCGTTGCCTCATCGGTGGCCACGCAGGGGGCGATGACGACGAAGTATTTCTGGCGCTTTTTGCTCATTCCGTACGCATTTCTGGTGATCACTATCGCGATCGTGGTTCAAATCGCGACGCCTGTGGCAGAGCTGATGATGTTCAGCGAAACGTGCGAGGTCGAAAGCGCGGACGCGTCCTTCTATGGCAGCACTTGCGAAGAAATGGCGCCGCAATTGCGCATGCTCGGATCAGAGGTGCCAGCAGACGGGACGGTGGCGGGTACGGTGGAAGAGGCAGTCGCGGGGACAACAGATGGGTCTGTAGAGGAGCCGGATGGATTGATGTCAGCGGATGCACCTGAGTCGAGCGGCATCGCCTTCTGGCTCACCCTAGGCTACCTGATCGGACTGCTGCCCCTGATCGCGGTTGTGATCTTTTTCTTCAAGCGTCTATCGGTCAACAAGCTGCTGAAGCGGGTCGCTATTGCTGCTGGGTCGGCACTGGGTCTGGTGGCGGTATCTGCCGTATTTGCAGCTGTTTTTGGCGCCTAGGCCTCGCCGCGGCTGCGCAGCCAGAACAGCAATAATGGAATCCAGATCAGCGACAGCGTGATCGTGCCTTTGACAGCCTGATAAGCCACCCACCACCAGAAAAACCGTGCCTTATTGGCGTTCAGCCACTCAATTCCCTTACGGGCACGCCCGATCAGGCCGGGTTTCTTCTCAAGGTCCGGAGTGGGCTCAGTCGACATTTGGGGTGCTGGCCGCCGCTTCGCGCAAGCGCTTTTCCAGCTGCGGGTGAAGATCAGGATTGGCCGAAATGATCGACCCGGTTTTCAGCGGATCGCCACCATTCATCTCAGTCGTAACGCCGCCCGCCTCGCGTACCAGAACCATGCCGGCCGCAACGTCCCAGGCTTGCAGATGGCTTTCCCAGAAACCGTCAAACCGCCCGGCTGCGACCCAGGCAAGGTCCAGCGCAGCCGAGCCATAGCGGCGAATGCCCGCCACAGAGCGCGTCATCAGGTGGATCTCTTTGGCGAACCGGTTGTGATACTCTTCCGACTTGCCGACCCAAGGTGTGCCGGTCGCGATTACTGATTGATCGAGATGTTTGCGCCCGCCAACTTTCAACTTGCGCTGACCGAGCCAGGCGCCGCGGCCTGTTTCGCCCCAGAAGATCTCATTCTTGGCGACGTCATAAACCACGCCTGCGAACAGTTTGCCTTCCCGCTCAAGCGCGATTGAGACGGCATAATGCGGCTGACCATGCAGGAAGTTCAGGGTGCCATCGAGCGGGTCGACAATAAATCGGTTGGTCTTGTCAGAGCCCTCGACGATGCCGCGCTCTTCCATCACGAAGCCATAGCCGGGGCGGGCTTTGCTCAGATACTCGTAAATCGTCTCTTCAGCGCGATGATCGGCATTCGAGACAAAGTCGGCCGGTCCCTTCTTTTCGACTTGCAGAAACTCCACCTCGCCAAAGTCGCGGGCGAGCGAGCGGCCAGCCTTGCGGGCCGCTTCGATGATGACATTTCCAAGCGCAGAAGGTCTTGACATGGTTCAGTTCGCCTTAATCAGCGCGGCGCAGATAGGTGCGGTCTTCGGTCTGCACAACAATACGTTCTCCGACGCCAATGAAAGGCGGCACGGTGACGCGAATGCCATTCTCGCAGGTTGCCGGCTTGAAGCTGTTGGCAGCGGTCTGGCCTTTTACAACGGGCTCGGTTTCTTCCACGGTCAGCGTCACTTGCTGGGGCAGGGCGACGCCGATCGGCTTATCGCCATAGAATTCAATCTCAACCGTCATGCCGTCCTGCAGGAAATCGCCGTCTTCGCCGACAAAGTCCTTTTGCAGTTCGATCTGTTCGAATGTTTCCTGATCCATGAAGGCATAGGCCTCGCCAGCGTCATAGAGGAACTGGAAATCTTTCTGCTCAAGGCGGACGCGCTCAACCGTTTCGTTGGCGCGGAAGCGCTCATTGGCTTTTGAACCATTGAACAGATTGCGCATTTCAACCTGGTTGAAAGCGCCGCCTTTGCCGGGCTTTACATGGTTGCACTTCATGGCGCGCCAGACGCTGCCATTATACTCGATCACCATGTTGGGCTTGATTTCGTTGCCGTTGATTTTGGCCATGTGAGACGTCCTCATCAGTAGAGCGCGCGGCGTAGCGGTGACGGGCGGTTTGGTCAAGTTTTGTGGACAGGGCGGCAGCCTTGCGGTTGAATGGGTGCATCACTCAGCAAGGAGGGGAACTCATGGGCATTGTGTCTGGTTTTCTGAGTTTTGAAAAATCCATGGGCGCAACGCTGACGCGTTTGCTCTATTATTTCGGTATTCTGGGCATTCTATGGCATGCCGTACGCCGGTTCTGGTTCTGGCTCACCTATCTCGACAATGATTGGGACACCGCGCTTTGGGGCATGATCAAAACGCCGATCGGCGCGATTATCGCGATCATGGTTCTGCGCGTGATTGCCGAATTCCTGGTGGCGCATTTTAGAATGGACAAGTCGCTGCACGATCAGGTGACGGGGCGCGCAGCGCCGCCTAAAGCCGAGTAGTTTACGCGACCATCGACTCGTCGATCACACGATTGAACATAGCGACGGCCGCGGCCGGGCCGTCCTGATGGTCCCAGACGCCGCTGGACACGGCAAGAAAGTCTGCCCCTGCTGCCAGGAGCGGGGCCGCATTGGCGAGCGTGATGCCACCAATCGCCACGCAGGGCAGGGTCAGAAACATCTGGCACCAGGTCAGGATTTCCGGATCGGCGGGCGTCGTGTCTGCCTTGGTCGTCGTCGGATGGAAGGCCCCGAACGCGACATAGTCAGCGCCTGCCTCGCCTGCGATCATCGCCTGGTGTTTTGAGTTCTTGCAGGTCGCGCCGATGATCATGTCCGGGCCGATCAGCTCGCGGGCTTCGGTGATGTCCATATCATTCATGCCGAGATGCACACCGTCGACTTCCAGCGCGCGGGCAAGCTGCGGGCTGTCATTGATGAACAGGGCAATATGCTCGGCCGTGCAAATGCGCTTGACCGCCTGAGTGACCTCACGTGTGGCGGCGAGGTCGATCTCGTCGCCTTGCTTCAGGCGGATTTGCAGACTGGCGACGTCGCCGCCCTGAACCGCAGCGCGGAACTGATCAACAAATGCCGACACATCGTCGATTTTCGGCGGCGTGATCAGGTAAAGCCGGGGGCGTTCGCGGGTCGGGTCGCTCATGATGGACAGGGTTTGCGCCGATCAGAGGTGAGTCGTCAAGATTTGGGCACCGCTGGCGCATACGAAAAAGGCGGCCCGCAGACCGCCTTGTCCATATGTGAGATCTGGCAGGCCTAGCCAGCGCAAGAGGCATCAAAGATGCTGTCAATCGTGCTCGCGAGCATGGTGTCAAAGTCTGAATCGCTTTGCTGCGCCGACAAACCTTCGGTCAGAGCGCGAGAAAAACTCGCAATCATGCCGGTGTTCTGGCACAGGCGGCGATTGGCTTCTTCGCGGCTATATCCGCCAGACAGGGCTACCACGCGCATCACCCGCGGATGATCGACGAGAGATTTGTACTGGTTAGCGTTCTCAGGCAGCGACAATTTCAGCATAACCTGCTGATCGGCTGGCACGGTCGCCAGCTGCTTGGTGATTTCGGCGAGCAGGATGTCTTCTGCTTCGGCCTTGTCGTCGATTGTGATGTTCACCTCAGGCTCGATGATCGGCACCAGGCCGTGACCGAGGATTTGCAGGCCGACTTCAAATTGCTGGGCAACATTCGCCGCGATGCCTTCAGCATTCGCCGCGTGAATGACAGAGCGCATCTTGGTGCCGAAAATGCCTTTTTGCGCGGCGCGCGTGAGCAGCGCATCAAGCTCTGGCATCGGGTTCATCAGCTGAACGCCATTGGCTTCCTCAGCGAGGCCTTTATCGACTTTCAGGAAAGGCACAACGCCGCGTTTTTCCCACAGGTACTGAGCGGTCGGGACCCCATCAATTTCGCCGTCCATGGTGCGCTCGAACAGGATCGCGCCCATCACCTTGTCGCCGGTAAAGGCGGGCGATTTCACGATCCGGGCCCGCATGTCGTGGATCAGGCCAAACATTTCTTCATCGCTCGACCAGGCATCGCCCTCAATGCCGTAAAGCTTCAGCGCCTTGGGGGTAGAGCCCCCAGACTGGTCCAGTGCCGCGACAAAGCCTGCTTTCTGCGCCGCCTGCTGCGTCATTTGTTGATTAGCCATCTACGATCCCTCTCAAGATAGAAAAAGGGCTGCGTGCGCCATGCACCCAGCCCCAAAAGTATTGGTTGAATTTGTAACTGACACCGCTGTCTTTTTGCCCGCCTCTGCTTCCGCGGTCTTGGTTGGCCAGCGGAAGGAGAAGTGATGTGTCATTTAACTGTCTTTGAGCGCCTCGACGCCGGGAAGGGGTTTGCCTTCCATCCATTCAAGAAATGCGCCACCTGCGGTCGAAATATGCGTGAAATCTTGCGCCACATTGGCATGGTTTAGCGCCGCCACAGTATCACCGCCACCGGCAACTGCGATCAGGGAACCGGATTTGCAGCGTGTGCCTGCGGCCTGAGCAGCCTGGACCGTCGCTTTGTCAAACGGTTCCATCTCAAACGCGCCGAGCGGGCCGTTCCATACCAGCGTCTTGGCGACATCGAGGGCGGAGGCCAGGATCGCTACGGTCTGAGGACCAGCATCTAGGATCATCTCGTCATCTGCAACTTCATCGAGTCCGCATGTGCGATGCGGTGCGTTGGCGGCGAAGTCCTTGGCCACAACGACATCCATGGGCAGCAGGATATCGCATCCAGCGGCCTTGGCGTTGGCTTCGATCTGCTTCGCCGTGTCGGTCAGGTCATGCTCGCAGAGCGACTTGCCGACACTATAGCCGCGGGCCGCGAGGAACGTGTTAGCCATACCGCCGCCAATCGCCAGTGCGTCGACTTTGGAGACCAGGTTCTTCAGCAGGTCGATCTTCGAGCTGACTTTGGCCCCACCGACGACCGCGAGGACCGGGCGAGTTGGTGTGCCCAGCGCCGCATCGAGCGCGTCAAGTTCGGCTTGCATCAACAGACCAGCGCAATTTGGCAGAAGCCGCGCCACCCCTTCGGTCGATGCATGCGCGCGGTGCGCGGCTGAGAATGCATCATTGCAATAGACATCGCCCAACGAGCTCAGGAACTGCGCCATTTGCGGGGCATTGTCGGTTTCCATCGACGTGAAGCGCGTATTCTCGACTAGGATGACCGCATCGCTCGGCGCCGCATCGATCATCGCGCGGTCAGGTCGTTCGACAAAGGTTACTATCTTGCCGAGCGCCGCCTCAAGCGCGGGGACCGTGACACGCAGCGACATGTCCGGATTGGGCTGACCCTTCGGACGGCCAAAATGCGCAAGAAGGACGGGCTTGCCGCCCTTCTCGAGGATTTTCAGAATGGTCGGCGCGACCTTGTCGATCCGGGTTGTATCCGTGACCCGGCCATTTTCGACCGGGACATTGATATCGATGCGGGTCAGGACTGCCTTTCCGGCCAGGTCCATATCATCGAGGGTCTTGAAGCTTCCCATCTGGCGATCGTCGCTTACAGGAATTTCGCCATGTGAAGCGCGGTGTCGCTCATCCGGGTCGCGAAGCCCCACTCATTGTCATACCAGCTGAGCACGCGAACCAGCGTGCCTTCGGTGACATTGGTGCCGTCTGCAGCGAAGGTTGAGCTGTGTGCATCATGGTTGAAGTCAGCCGAGACCAGCGGCTTGTCGGAATAGCCGAGCACGCCTTTCATCGGGCCGTCGGCAGCAGCTTTGATCGCTGCGTTGACTTCTTCGACCGTGGTTTCGCGGCCAGCATCAAAGACCAGGTCGATCATTGATACGTTTGGCGTTGGAACGCGAACCGCAGAACCGTTCAGCTTGCCTTCGAGCTCTGGCAGGACCAGGCCGACCGCTTTCGCGGCGCCGGTAGAGGTCGGGATCATGGAGCTCGCTGCAGCGCGTGCCCGATAGAGATCCTTGTGCATGCGGTCAAGCGTCGGCTGGTCGCCGGTATAGGCGTGAACCGTGGTCATATAACCGCGCTCAATGCCGACCGTGTCGTTCAGGACTTTCGCGACCGGCGACAGGCAGTTGGTGGTGCAAGAGGCGTTAGAGACGACGAGATCGTCGGCTGACAGCGTCTCGTGGTTCACGCCGTAAACGATGGTCTTGTCGGCGCCGCCCGCTGGGGCAGAGACGAGGACGCGCTTGGCGCCAGCTTCGAGGTGCGCCGCGGCTTTTTCTTTAGATGCGAAGATGCCGGTACATTCGAACGCGATGTCGATGCCCATTTCGGCATGCGGCAGTTCAGCCGGGTTACGGATCGCTGTACACTTGAAGGCGCGATTGCCGACCCGGATCATGTCGCCGTCAACGGTGACTTCCTGGTCGAGCTTGCCGTGTACGGTGTCGTACTGGAGCAGGTGGGCATTGGTCTCGACCGGGCCGAGATCGTTGATCGCGACGACTTCAATATCCGTGCGGTCATGTTCGATGATGGAGCGAAGGACCAAACGGCCAATACGGCCAAAGCCATTGATTGCGACGCGAAGAGCCATAGAAAACCTCTTTTGCCTAAGTGCTGAATTTCGACGCGTCTTTAGACGCAAGTTTGAGACCAGTCCAGCGCGGCGCAGGCGCGCAGCGCAGCTGATTACGCTGTCAGTTGAGCGACACTAACGCTTAGAGGAGAAATCTTGCGCAATCAGCTCTCGCTAAGGCCGAATCCTTTGCCTGAGAATAGCCGTATCACCGCATAAAGCAGCAATCCGACCGGTCCGAACAAGAAAGCGCCGAGCAGGCAGGGGACTGTAACAATATGTGAGATTTCCCGTCGTTGCGCGTCGCGGGCAATCCAGGCGCCTACGAACAGGTCGAAGACCAGAAAATGAGTCCAGCCGACCAGCACACCATTGGGATGGTCAAATAGAGCCTGCACCCCGCCAAATGAGAATCCGGCATCCGGATGAGCTTGTCCGAAGAACATGCTGGCGATCAGAAGCGTCGCATAGATCGAGCCCATCAGAACCGGCCAGAACATGGAATGTACCAGCGCCTTTGTGATCGGCGAGCGTGGCAAGACCAGCAACAAGGCCCAGGCAGGTACAACCAAGGCGTTGATCAGAGTGAATCCCAGTTCCCAGCTCATGTCTTGTCCTCCTTGTCCTTTTTCTCTGCGGTTTGATCGTCGGGTTTCATCCAGTCGGTAAACTGTTCCCAGTCGACCCAGGTTTTCTTTTTACGCCGCAGTTTCTGCCAGAAGCGTCGACGCTCCGGCGTGGGCAGCGGTTGCAGATTATCAAGAAAGGCGAGGGCGACCGACTTCCAGCTATAACCCTCAGCATAAGTCCGGCAGGTCGACCGATCGAGGTCGAGGCAGGCGACCGCCCCGGCAGCGAGATCCCCGCCGATCGGCGTGATCGTTCCGGCATCCGATCCCGGAATGACATCTTTCGGCCCGGTCGCTTCATAAGCCGCCACGGGTGTGCCGGAGGACATGGCTTCCAGAACTACGAGGCCAAACGTGTCGGTGAGGCTCGGGAACACAAAGACATCGGCGCTGGCATAATAAGTGGCGAGATCTTCGCCAAACCGCGCGCCAAGAAAATGCACGTCGGGATATTTCTTCTTCAGGCTCTCAAGCGCCGGGCCGTCGCCGACCACGACTTTCGAGCCTGGCAGGTCCAGTTCCACGAAGGCTTCAATGTTTTTCTCAACCGCGACGCGGCCGACATTTAGGAAGATGGGGCGCGGCAATCCCTCGAACGGATCATTTTTGGCGCCAGCTTCGATCCGCCGATCTGGATGGAACATTTCAGTGTCCACGCCGCGGGTCCAGGCGACCAGATTGATGAAACGCTTGGCTTCAAGCTCTTCGACCATGCTCGGGGTCGGCACCATCACTTTGCCAGAATACTTGTGGAACCAGCGCACGAAGCTGTAGCCCGCGCTGGTCGGGATCGGCATGCGGGCTGACACATATTCCGGAAACCGCGTATGATAGGCAGTGGAAAAAGGGTGCTTGATCTTCAGACACATCTTGCGGCCAGCCATGCCCAACGTGCCTTCAGTAACAATGTGGATCGCGTCCGGCTCGAACGCCTCGAACCGCTCCTTGATTTTGCGTTCGGCAAACAGAGCGAGTTTGATTTCCGGATAGGTCGGCAGCGGCATGGTGTTAAAGCCATCACCCGGATGCACGACTTCAAACTCATGGCCCTCTTCGGACAGTTCCGAGATCACGCGCTGCATTGTGCGCACAACCCCGTTCACCTGTGGCTCCCAGGCGTCTGTCACGATCATGATGCGCATGCGCAGCTCCTCATCGCCCGTCAAAATCGCGCCCCCCGCGCTCATTATCATCGTCGCTCGCCTGAACTGACCCCAAAGACAAGAGAGGTGACTTGTAAGGTTCAGCGCCGGGGGCGTAAAGCGCGGGTGTGATTGAAACTGCGAAAGGTGCGCGTCAGCGCTCAGCGCAGCGGGTGAAGGAAAACTCAGCAGCGCGGCTGTCATCGATCCGCGAGATCGTCGCGCGCAGGCGTGTCCCGTCGCGCCAGTATTTGATCTTCTGCGGGAAATCATGCGCCGGATTGGCAAAGGTTACGCTGGTGTCAGAGATCTCAGTTGCGGGGAAGGCGGACGGACCGTCGCCTGCAGGATAAGCGTTGAAGACAGGCAGCGGCGCTGGATCCACCCGCATCTGTTCAAAAAACACAGCATGTCCGTCTTTGAGGACAATCGAGTAGCCGAAATAGTAGCCGTCTTCCGATCCTGACCAAACCTCGCGGGTCATGCCATCGTCGCCCTGCCAGCATCCGGTCAGCCAATCGAGGCGATTGGGATCGGCTTCCTCAGACGCGGTGGTGAGCGTACAGGCGCTCAGGGCGATGAGACAAAGCAACGTGCGGATCATGCGGGCTCCCCGAAGGTTTCGGCGCGTTTATGCAGGATTTCAGCGAGTTTGAGCAATGCCAAATACCGAAATTGCGGAGAATCGGTCGCCGGAGACCTACTAGATCTTGTGTCCCGCGAGTCGCGCTCAGGTCGTTTTTCTAGGGCTCGTTGATTCGTTTCGAATCCGTACTCCGAGACGCCCTATTCGGGAAAATTTTCAAGCCGTTTTGGGGCAAATATTTTTTCAAAAATATGAGCCTGCTCAAACCCCTAATTCTGACGGGCGCGAGGGAGGCGAATTAACCAGCTATTAACCACTTATCCACCGCCAAAGTGACGTTTTTAAGACGCGGCCTGTTGACGTCGCATTAACCTTATAGGCACTATATGTTGTGTGAGGGCTGGAGTGAAACACCGTATATGGCGGTTTTCGAGACAATCCCTATATATGATGGGCCTTATGCAAGGGGTATGAAAAGACATGGCAGGTACTGGTAACGCAACGCTCACAAAAGAGGTACAAAATTCGGACGCGCAAACCGGCGCGCCAGACTTGCGAGTCGTACCCAGCGTTCAGGTTGATCGTTCGCGCGACGCCTTGCTGACAGAGTTCGGCAAAGTCACGCTTGAAGATCGTTATCTACTGCCGGGTGAATCTTATCAGGATATGTTTGCGCGCGTCTCTGAAGCGTTCGCAGACGATGCTGACCATGCGCAGCGCCTTTATGACTATATGTCGAACCTCTGGTTCATGCCGGCGACCCCGGTCCTGTCAAATGGCGGCGCCGATCGCGGTCTGCCAATCTCCTGCTTCCTGAATCAGGTTGGCGACAGCCTAGATGACATTGTTGGCACCTGGACAGAGAATGTCTGGCTCGCCTCAAATGGCGGCGGCATCGGCACGTATTGGGGCAATGTCCGCTCAATCGGTGAGAAAGTTGGCAAAAGCGGCCAGACCAGCGGCATCATTCCTTTTATTCGCGTGATGGACAGCCTGACCCTCGCCATCAGCCAGGGCTCGCTGCGCCGTGGCTCGGCGGCCTGCTATCTGGATGTCCACCACCCGGAAATCGAAGAATTCCTGGAAGTGCGGAAGCCATCCGGTGACTTCAACCGCAAGTCTCTGAACCTGCACCATGGCATCAACATCACCGATGCGTTCATGGAAGCGGTCAAGAATGATGACGAGTTTGAGCTGCTGTCACCAAAGACAGGTGAACCGCTGCGCAAGGTGAATGCCCGCAAGATCTGGCAGAAAATCCTTGAGCTACGTATCCAGACCGGTGAGCCTTATCTTCTGTTCACTGACACTGTGAACAATGCGATGCCCGCACACCAGCGCCAGCTCGGCCTGAAAGTCACACAGTCCAATCTCTGCTCCGAGATCACTCTGCCGACCGGTGTTGATCACAATGGCGAAGACCGCACCGCGGTTTGCTGCCTGTCCTCGCTGAACGCTGAGAAGTTCATGGAGTGGAGCAAGCACGAAACCTTCCTGGAAGATGTCTATCGCTTCCTCGACAATGTGCTGCAGGACTTTATCGACCGTGCGCCGAACGAAATGGCCCGCGCCGTATACTCCGCCAAGCGTGAGCGTTCCGTGGGTCTCGGCTTGATGGGCTTCCACTCCTTCTTGCAGTCGCTGAACCTGCCAATGGAAAGCGCAATGGCGAAGGTTTGGAACGAGAAGATGTTCAAGCACATTCGCCAGGGCGCTGATGCGGCTTCGGTGAAGCTCGCCAAAGAACGCGGCGCCTGTGAAGATGCTGCCGAGGCTGGCATGATGGCGCGCTTCAGCCACAAGATGGCCGTTGCCCCAACCGCTTCGATCTCGATCATTTGCGGTGGCACCAGCGCCGGCATCGAGCCGATCCCGGCCAATGTCTACACACACAAGACGCTGTCCGGCTCGTTCACGGTCAAGAACAAGTATCTTGAGCAACTGCTCGAGCAAAAAGGCGAGAACACCGACGCCGTCTGGACTTCAATCCTCGAGCATGAGGGTTCCGTCCAACATCTCGATTGCCTGGACGAGCACGAGAAGTCGACGTTCAAGACCGCGTTCGAGATCGATCAGCGCTGGATCATTGAACACGCCGCTGACCGCACGCCTTATATCTGTCAGGCCCAGTCGCTGAACGTCTTCCTGCCGGCCGACATCAATAAGTGGGACCTGCATATGCTGCACTGGACGGCCTGGGAGAAGGGCGTGAAGTCGCTCTATTACTGCCGTTCCAAGTCGGTTCAGCGGGCAAGCTTTGCCGGCGCTGACGAGAAAGAAGCCAGCATGGCGGGCATGGAAGTGCCGAACACAGATTATGATGAGTGCCTCGCCTGCCAGTAGATCGGTTGCGCCACGGAACATAAAAACCCCGCCAGAGATGGCGGGGTTTTTTTTACGTGTTGGGCGGGGGAACTTGTCCTGCAGTCTCCATTTTGCCTGACGCGCTTGAAATTTCTTCCTGCGTGACAAAAAAGTCGATCTTTGAGGTGTTTCAAAACAGCACAAAATTTTGCGGAAATTTCGTAGATTCAAGCGCTAAACGCCTCAAAAAGACCAGAATGATCGGCAAATATGAAAAAAAATTGGACCACAGTTAACTTTGTTTCACAGGATTTCTTACCGCTGATCGTTAGTAATAGTGGGCAAAGTCACAATTCTGTGAGATCGAAATGATTAATAGATTTGAGAAGGAGCGAACAACCGGCATGGAATCGTTCATGCTAAGGTAAGGATCAAAGGTCAGGCTCGGGGGAGTTTATTGGAGCTGACCTATGAGAGGCTTGGGTAAAATGATTGTTGCAGGCGCATCTCTTGTGGCCGCTATGGCCTGTCATACCTGTGTTCACGCACAGGAAAACACTGGCATTGTTATCGACAATGCGACCATTATTGCAGCCAGCCGTTCGCTCGGCGAGCAATCCCGCACCCGCGTGAACCTCATCTATTCCGGCTCTTTTTCGCAGACTGAAACGACCCGCCATTTCGGCTTCCAGGTCCCACAGGACACGGATCTCGGATTTGGCATCGACTCAGCGAAGCTTTTGAATTCCCGCCGACTGTTTTCCAGCGCGATCATGACGGATCTTGCCGCCAACCGCGTCGAGGCGAGTTTCTCGCCTGTGCCGCGTGAGCAGAAGCAGATTACCGCCGAAATCGCGCTTTCCGCACCGGCCTCGCAGACCGGCCTTGGATTTGACGTCGGCATCGCGCCGCGCGTCGCCATTACCCGCGACGGACAATTTGCATCCCGCCGGTTCGGTGGTGAAGTCCGGATCGGTCAGAATTTCGACAAGCGCGGCAAAGAAGGCCCTGAATCAGGCTGGTATCTGTTTGCAGGCGCCGATGGCGAAGCCCTGGTCTGGGAACCTGATCAGGTTGGCGGCGTCAGCTCCGGCGATGTGGCCCTGCGTGACAAGGTTACGGTTGGCGATATCCAGGCTGGTGTCTCGATCCAGCGCGGTCTTGGCCAGATTTCCTTCAGCTATATCCGCCGCGAGGTGGAGTATCATGAGCGCAATATGGGCGCGAGTGAGAACGAGGACTTTGCGGGCGTGAGCTTTACGATTAAACGCTGACCGCATGGTTGGACACACATTGACAAAAGCCGCCTGCCTGGCGGCTTTTTTTATGCCTCTCCTTTTGAGCTCGACTGCGTTGGGCCAAGAGACATCGACCCCGCGCGCGACTGATCCATCGCTGAACAGCGCCGGGGTCTGGTCGATGACGTCGGAGAACGACCTGTTTGGCGGCACGGATCGCAATTACTCCAATGGTCTCCGGATCGAACGGGTG
The DNA here is from genome assembly GCA_013214545.1 of Henriciella sp. Classification (GTDB taxonomy): domain Bacteria; phylum Pseudomonadota; class Alphaproteobacteria; order Caulobacterales; family Hyphomonadaceae; genus Henriciella. Next base: position 47,067 of record JABSQB010000007.1, on the reverse strand, counting down.
CGCCCAGCCAACCAGATCACGCCGGGCCTCAAATGGGTCGCGGATCGCATTCCAGTCCTTGATTTGAAGCGAACCGAACTGCGTCAGGGCTTCGCTCTGTCACACACTATTTTCACGCCGGAAGATATCGAAGCGGTCACGCCAGACCCCAATGATCGCCCCTATGCGGGTTGGCTCTATGCTTCCGGCACTGTGGTCGGGACCACGCGGCTCGGTCCAAATCAGATGGTGCAGGATGTCTTGCAGCTCAATCTCGGTGTCGTGGGGCCGTCGGCAGGCGGCAAGTTCGTGCAGGAAAACTGGCATGACCTGATCCAGGCGGTCGAGCCGCGCGGCTGGGACTCGCAATTGAAGGATGAGCTGGGCATTGAGATCACTGCCCAGCGCCTGCGCCAGTTTGAAGGCCCGGCGCTGCCCTTTGGCTTGGAGACAGATTACGCGCTGCATGGCGGTGTCACGCTAGGCAATGTCCGCACCTATGCGGCCGCGGGCGGCCTGGCACGCATTGGCTGGGATCTGTCGTCTGATTTCGGCCCGCCGCGGATCCGTCCGGCGCTCGCTGGGGCAGGCGTGTTCAAGCCGGGCCAGCCATTCGGGGGCTATGTGTTCGCGGGCGTTGAGGGCCGCGCCGTCGCCCGTGATATGTTTCTGGACGGCAATCTCTGGCGCGACAGCGCCCGGGTCGAGGATCGACGCGATTATACTGGCGATCTGCAGTTCGGCATTGCGCTGCATCAGGGCGATGTGCAGCTCGCCTTCACCTATGTGCACCGGACTGAGGAATTCGTGGCCCAGTCAGGTCCGCAGCGGTTTGGGGCCGTGTCAATCTCGATTGCGCGCTGAGCCGCAGGTCGCCAAACATACGCTTTCCATGGCGGGCGAACTCTTATTTAGTCTGATCCATGCAGAGCTCTGTTCCGCCGCGCCGCCGCAAACACCGCCTTCAGCGAGATAAGGATTTCACCGGCGACAGGCTCTCATCCTTTCGCGAGGTCTTCCTGCGCCATGGCCTGCCCGGGCTGATCCTGGCGTTTTGCTTTCTGGCCGTTCCAGATTTGCGGGCGGTTTTTACGGACAGTCTATCGCGCGCGGCGGGGCATCCGATCCTCTATGCCATTGTCGCGATTACAATTCTGATCGCACTGAGCGCTTACACTTGGCGCATGGACCGGCAGTGGCATATCGGTCAGCTCGGTTGGCTGATCTATCTTGGCGCGCTGTCGGTATGGGAAGAATGGGTGTTCCGGCTCGCGATCCCGCAAGTGCTGGAGAACTATGGCGCAACCGTGTGGCAGGCGGCTGGCGTAAGTGCATTCCTGTTCGGCGCTGCGCATTTCTTCACGCTCCGCTGGAAGCTGCGATGGTGCATCGGTGCAGGCCTTGGCGGTCTCTATTTCAGCCACTCCATGGAGCTGCATGGAGACTTGTTGCTGGTCGCGGCGATTCACTGGGTCGCGACGTCTGTGAACACACCGCGTCCGCCGGCGCCCGCGTCATCGGTTGAGTCCTGATGTTCGCGCGCGCTGAGCCATTCCCTCCGATTCGAAGTTAATAACTGATTTCCTGTGGGCAGCCTGTGGAGAAATGTCACGTCGGCGCAGGATACATCTTGCGTGCGAGGCCGACTGCAGACACTATATATGGTGTTGATGAGATTTGCAGGGGTAATGCTATGGCCGACGGTATGATGAAACTTCCCGGACTGATGACACCATCGAAATCCTACAAGCCTTTCCGCTATGCGTGGGCTTATGATTTCTGGAAATTGCAGCAGCAGGTCCACTGGCTGCCGGAGGAAGTGCCGCTTGGCGAGGATTGTAAGGACTGGGTCAACAAGCTGAACGACAAGGAACGCAATCTGCTGACCCAGATCTTCCGCTTCTTCACTCAATCCGATGTCGAGGTCGGTGCCAATTACATGGAACATTATATGCCGCTGTTTAAGCCGGTAGAGGTTCGCATGATGCTGGCCGCCTTCTCGAATATGGAGACGGTGCACATTGCCGCTTATGCGCTCCTGCTCGAGACGATCGGTATGCCGGATTCAGAATTCTCGGCCTTCATGGAATATGAGGAGATGGCCGCGAAGCATGACTATCTCGGCCAGTTCGGCACCGATAATGAGGAAGATATTCTCACCTCGATGGCAGTGTTTGGTGGCTTCACGGAAGGCCTGCAGCTGTTTGCTTCCTTCGCCATGCTGATGAACTTCCCACGCTTCAACAAGATGAAGGGTATGGGACAGATCGTGTCCTGGTCAGTGCGGGACGAGTCGCTGCACTGCGAAGGCATGATGAAGCTGTTCCACACTTTTGCAGCAGAGACCGACGCACTCAACTCGCGGGTCAAGAACCGTATTCGCGAAGCGTGCGAGACCGTCGTAAAGCTCGAAGACAAGTTCATCGATCTCGCGTTTGAAGCTGGCGAAGTTGAGGGCATGACCCCGCAGGATATTCAACAGTACATTCGCTACATCGCGGACTGGCGCATGGGCCAGCTAAAGCTCGACCCGATCTTCGGCGTCGAAGAGCACCCGATCCCGTGGCTAACCGAGATCCTGAACGGTGTTGAACACGCCAACTTCTTTGAAGCCCGCGCCACGGAATATTCCAAAGGCGCCACGCAAGGCGACTGGCATGGCGATGCGGGTGTCTGGTCGATGTTCGATAAGCGCAAGCCGCAAACTGTGCTGACGGGCTAAGTCAGACCGCAATCCAAAGAGACGCTGCGCCGCCCCCGGCGCGGCGTCTTTTTTTGTCTCCAGCATCTCTGCCCGTCCTATTGTATCGATAGGAAAAGACGATCTGAATAGATGCTTTGATCCCCTATCTCCTATCGGAATCAGACAGGAACAGAGGATCAATCATGACTTTCAAACGTGGATTGGTGGTGGGGCTTACCGCAACTATGGCGGCGCCCCTGGCCTTAGCAGGCCCGAGCTTCGACTTCACGCCCAACACAACTCCGGACGATGGCGACATTGCCATTTATGTCGGCGTTGATCAGGCTCTTAGCGATATAGGTACGAAGATCGACCGCTCCGTCGATGGGCGTTTGTCTGCAGCGCTGCAGGGGTACAATTTTGATGGGGCATTTGGGTCCGTCCTGACCTTGCGTGCCATGGCGCCCTACCAGACCATCACAGTGATCGGGACCGGCGATGAGGCTTTGACAGCGCGGCATCTGGCTGACCTTGGCGGTTATGCGGCGACGACCAATGACGGTGATGCCATTTCCCTGGTCGCTGATGGCTTGAGCACAGACGTCGATGGTGCCGGGGCTTATCTTGCCAAGGGTTATGCCCTCGGCGGGTATCACTTTCTGAAATACAAAATGTTCGATGCCGATAATCCAGCGCCAGAGCCTCATACGGTGACGGTTGCAGGGACTGAACGCGCTTCGAAAAACATGTTTGAGAGAGATCTTGGCCATCTGGTCGATGGCGTCACGTTTGCCCGCGACCTCGGGACTGAGCCGGGGAATACGCTCTGGCCGCAAGACTTTGTCGAGCGGGTTCAAACGGCGTTTGAAGGCACCAGAAACACCACCATCACCGTGCTCGATGCAGATGCGATCCGTGCAAATGGAATGGGCGCGCTAATGGGAGTGGGGCAGGGGTCGATCCACGATCCGCGCCTGCTGGTAGTTGAGTATCGCGGTGGCGAGACGGGCGACGCCCCGATTGCCTTGGTCGGCAAGGGCATAACCTTCGATACGGGTGGTATTTCTATCAAGCCGAATAATGGCATGTGGCTGATGAAGTCAGACTTGTCCGGCGCCGCGGCCGTTGCGGGCACAGTACTGGCCGCTGCCAAGCGCGGGGAAAACGTGAACGTGGTTGGCGTGATGCCGCTGGCGGAGAATATGCCCTCCCAGGATGCGATCCGCCCAGGTGACGTCCTGACGAGCATGTCCGGCAAGACGATCGAGATCATGAGCACTGATGCCGAAGGCCGTCTATTGTTGGCTGATGCGGTATACTATGCGCAGCAGGAATATGAGCTGCGCCTGCTGGTGAACATTGCCACGCTGACCGGGTCAGCGGCGCGCGCCATGGGCGATGATTATGCTGCGATCATCACCCGCGAACTTCCGCTCAGCCTGGAGATGATGGAAGTCGGCAAACGGGCCGGTGAAGATGTCTGGCCGCTGCCGCTGCATCCCAGCCACTTTGTTCAGATTGAGTCGCTGATCGCCGATATCAAAAATACCGGTGGTCACCCGGGGGCCTCGATCGGGGCTGCCGTGGTCGGCACTTTCGTGGCTGAAGATCTGCCATGGGTGCATCTGGATATTGCCGGCGTTGACTGGCGCGATGAGCCAACGGCCACTGTACCTGTTGGGCATGGCGGCTGGGGCGTCCGCTTCATGGATGAACTGCTGCGCTCAGAGAGCGACTAAGCCAACGAAAACGGCCGCGAGCTTAGCTCGCGGCCGAATCTGTCTTGGTGACCTGAAACTGTCTTAGACTTTTACTCCGCCCTTTTCGGCGTCCGCCAGGAAGGCCGCGAGGCCTTTGTCGGTCAGCGGGTGATTGGCGAGGCCTTTGAGCACATTTGGCGGTACGGTCGCGACATCGGCGCCCGCCAGCGCTGAGAGTTTCACATGATTGGCGCTTCGGATGGACGCGGCGAGGATTTCCGTCTCAAACATGTAATTGTCATAGATCAGGCGAATGTCCTCAATCAGCTCCATGCCATCAATGTTCACATCATCGAGGCGGCCAATGAAAGGCGAGATATAAGCGGCACCAGCTTTTGCGGCGAGCAGGGCCTGGTTAGCAGAGAAGCACAGCGTGACATTAACCGCCGTACCCATATCTGCGAGTTCGCGACACGCGCGCAGGCCATCCATCGTAAGCGGAAGTTTGACCGCCACATTGGGGGCGATGGCCTGAAGCTTCTTGCCCTCGGCGACCATGGCTTCCCATTCCGTGGCAACCACTTCGGCGCTGACATGACCGTCGGTCAGATCGCAAATCTCAGCGATGACTTCCTTGAAATCCCGGCCTGACTTGGTGATCAGAGAAGGATTGGTGGTGACGCCATCAATCAGTCCGGTCGCCGCCAGCTCCTTGATTTCTGTTGTGTCGGCTGTGTCGACAAAGAATTTCATGGCTGAGGCTCCAGTGAGTGTTGTGGGTGGTTATGGCCGTCCGATGGACGTGTACTCAAATCCGCGTTTGGCCATGTCTTCCGGGCTGTAAATGTTGCGCAAGTCGACGACGATGTCGCTTTTCAGAGATGCCTTGATTCGCTCAAGATCCAGCGCCCGGAACTGATCCCACTCGGTTAGGATGATCATCGCATCGGCGCCATCTACCGCTTCATAGGCATTCTCAGCATAGTTGAGGCCGTCCATCAGCTTTTCAGCTTCTTCCATGGCTTCCGGGTCGAAGGCCCTGATCGTCGCGCCAGCCTCGATCAGTGCCGGAACGATATCCAGGCTCGGAGCGTCGCGCATATCGTCTGTGTTCTGCTTGAACGCGAGGCCCAGCACGCCAATGGTCTTGCCAGACACATCGCCGCCCATCGCCTTGATCACTTTGCTCGCCATGGCTTTCTTGCGCGAAGCATTGACCTCAACCACCGTGTCGACGATGCGCACCGGCGAGTCATGATCATTGGCGGTCTTGGTCAGGGCTAGCGTGTCTTTCGGGAAGCATGAGCCGCCATAGCCAGGGCCCGCATTCAGGAACTTACTGCCGATCCGTCCATCAAGACCGATACCACGCGAGACTTCCTGAACATTGGCGCCCACGGCTTCGCAGAGGTCGGCCATTTCGTTGATGAAGGTAATCTTCACCGCCAGGAAGGCGTTGGCGGCATATTTGATCAGCTCAGACGTCCGGCGCGCGGTGAACAGGATCGGCGTCTCGTTCAGGAAGAGCGGACGATATAGTTCGCGCATCAGTTCGCGCGCGCGCTCGCTATCGGTGCCAACCACAACGCGGTCAGGAATTTTGAAGTCCTTGATCGCGGCGCCTTCACGCAGGAATTCCGGGTTTGAGACGACAGCAAAATCTGCATCGGGGCGCTTCTTGCGGATGATCTCCTCGACTTCGTCTCCGGTGCCTACCGGGACCGTCGACTTGGTCACAACCATGGTGAAGCCGTCCATCAGCTCGGCGATCTCTTCAGCGGCGGCATAAACATAAGACAGGTCAGCATGACCGTCGCCGCGCCGCGAAGGCGTGCCAACGGCGATGAAGACAGCGTCGGCGTCCGCGATGGCTTCCTTCGCTTCCGTGGTGAAGAACAGTCGCTCCTCACGAACATTCTTTTCGACCAGAGCATCGAGGCCAGGCTCATAGATCGGCATGATGTTCTTGTGCAGGCGATCAATCTTGCTGGCATCCTTGTCGACACAGGTGACGACATGGCCAAAATCCGCAAAACAGGCTCCGCTGACCAGGCCCACATAGCCTGTACCAATCATTGCAACACGCATGAAACTACCTCTTGATTACTCGCGCCCCTGAGAATTGCGGGACAGGTGCAAGTTTTGTTCCGCCGGGTCAAGCCTGACCGGGCACTAATGGCTAGAGTTGAAACACTTTCTTGGGTTGGAACCGGCCAGCGCGCACTTCGCCGAGGGCGACCGCTTTGCTGTCATTCTGGGTAAGCGCCAATCGGTCCGAATCAAACCGCTCCGCATCGCTGCGCCATTGCTCTACCAGGTGTGGCAGCAGAACGATCTCGCGGCCCTGTTTCAAAGCCGCCGCATCGCTGGCATCGATCTCGATTTGCGGCACGTCATCCAGGACGGTTTCCAGCGGCAATAGCTTGCCGAGCAGGGCGTCCTTATCTTCGGCTAAGTTCTCCAGCGCGGCGAGGGTGATAGAATTGCTCGCGTCCATAGCGCCGACACGGGTGCGACGCAGCTGACTGACATGACCTTCTGCGCCGAGTGCGATCGCCAGGTCGCGAGCCAGGGCGCGGATATAGAACCCTTTGCCCGAAACCACGCGGAAGGTGGCGTGATCCGCGTCGGCCATGTTCACAAGCTCGGCTTCGTACACCGTGACTTCACGCGATGGGATTTCAAACGCTTCGCCATCGCGTGCGAGATCATAGGCGCGCTCGCCATCGACCTTGATCGCGGAGTATTTTGGCGGGACTTGCTGAATGTCGCCAATGAAGTCCGGAAGCGCGGCTTCAATCTGCTCGCGGGTCGGGCGGACATCAGACGTGGCGACCACCTCGCCTTCCTTGTCCTGACTGGCGGTCGAGTTGCCCCACTCAATGGTGAAGACATATTCCTTGTCGCAATCCATGGCCCATTGCGCGGTCTTGGTCGCTTCGCCAAAAGCAATCGGCAAGATACCATCCGCCAGCGGATCGAGCGTGCCGCCGTGCCCGGCCTTTTGCGCATTATAAAGCCGCTTCAGAATCCCCACGACACGGGTCGAGGAAACATCGACGGGCTTGTCGACGGCGAGCCAGCCATGGACTGGATCGCCTTTGCGTTTTCTTTGTCGGCCCATAAGGCTTCCCCATACGTGGCCGCTGCGGATCGGACGCAGACGGAACGAGAATTGAGATCAGGCGTGCAGTGTGCGCGGGTCTAGTTTTTAAAGGCGCTGAACACGTCGTCGAGAGATGGCTCGCTCGCATCGCTTTCGGGTGCAGGCGTTTCAGGTGCCGCAAACGGGTCTGCCGGTGTGTCGGCCTGTTCCACTGCGTCTGCTGGTGCGAGGCCCGGTCCTTCTTCCTGCGCCGCTTTTTCAGCGTCCATCTTGCGACGGCGGCTGGAAGCCTTGGCGATGACTTCATCAAGCTCAATCTGCGAACACAGGCCGAGCGTCACCGGGTCCACCGGCTTGATGTTCTGGCTGTTCCAATGTGTCTTGTCGCGGACATTGGTGATCGTTGCCTTGGTCGTGCCGATCAGTTTGGAGATTTGTGGATCAGTCACTTCCGGGTGGTTGCGAATGAACCAGGCAATTGCGTCCGGCTTGTCTCCGCGGCGGGCAACAGGTGTGTAGCGCGCGCCTTTGCGCTTTGGCTGCGGAATGTGAGCGATCTTGGACGGCGCAGTTTTCAGGCGATAGTCCGGATCGTCTTCACCTTTCTGAATCTCTTCACGCGTCAGCTCGCCGCCGGAGATTGGGTCCACGCCGCGCATGTTCTCGGCGACATCGCCGTCGGCAATGCCTTTGACTTCCAGGTGGTGCAGGCCGCACAGGTCTGCAATCTGATCGAAAGTCAGCGTTGTATTATCGATCAACCAGACCGCGGTTGCCTTGGGCATCAAAATATCGGCCATGGGAGACTCCTTTGGACCAAAGGCCAGAAATGCAGCCGCCCGAGACTGGGGTCTCGGGCGGTCAGGTTTCTGGCATGAAATTACCTAACCCGGTGACTATACCTTGGGCCGAAGAAGATTGAAAGCCTAACTCTGCTGTCGCGAGAGCAGGATCTTGCCAATATGGCCGCCCTTGGCCATATGCGCCTGGGCCTGCTCAGCCTGATCGAACGGATAGACCGTATCGATGATCGGCTTGATATCGCCGGACAGAACGGCCGGCCAGAAATCAGCCAGGATCGCATCGCGGATGCGCTGCTTGTCGTCATTTGGCCGGGCCCGCAGCGTGGTGCCGGTCAGCACCAATCGTTTCAGCATGAGCGGCATCAGATTGAGCTGCACCTGCGGTCCCTGCATATAGGCAATGTTGACGATCCGCCCGCCAATCTTGGCTGCTGAGATGTTCTTTTGAACATAATCCCCGCCGACCATGTCGAGAATGACATCCGCGCCGCCTGCATCGCGGACAATCGCTTCAAAGTCCTGCTCGCGATAATTGATGGCAATGTCAGCGCCGAGCTTTTCAGCATAGGTGCATTTGTCTGCAGTGCCCGCAGTGATCATGATTTTTGCGGCGCCCGCCTGTTTCGCCATCTGGATGGCCATCGTACCAATGCCGCTGGTGCCGCCATGAATAAGAAGGCTCTCGCCGGCCTTAAACTGGCAGCGGTCGAAGATGTTGGCCCAGACCGTCATCATCACTTCTGGCAGAGCGCCGGCTTCCTCGAAACTCATCCCGTCAGGTATTTTGAACAGGGAGCCCTGATCGACCACGGCGAACTCGGCATAGCCGCCGCCCGCCATCAGGCCGCAAACCCGGTCACCGACCGCCCAGCCGGAGACCTCTGAACTGAGCGCGACAATTGTACCGGAGCATTCAAGTCCCATGATCTCAGAGGCGCCGGGCGGCGGCGGATACATGCCGCGGCGCTGGACCAGATCGGCGCGGTTCAGCCCGGCGGTGACAATCTCGACGAGCACATCGCTTGGGCCGCAGGTTGGTTTCTCGACATCTGCCAGCTTGAGCGGCGCGTCATCATCTACCACCACAGCCCACATCGTTTCCGCCATTTGACTCTCCTGAAAATTCTGTTCTCCTCCCCACATAGAACCAGCGCAGCCAATTGGAAAAGGGCAGAGCATGTTTGAAGATGACCCGATCCCGGAAAAGAAGCTCGATCTTGAACGCCTGTCAGTTGAAGAATTGCAGGAACGGATTGAAGAACTGAAAGCTGAAATTGCCGCCTGCGAGGAGCAATTAAATAAGAAGCAATCGCATAAATCTGCAGCTGATGCCTTATTTGGAGGCGGGGATTAAGGTCTTCTAAGGAAGCTCGGAGGTAAAATCTCCTGAATTCTGTCTATTCTGGAAGCAGCAATATACATGGCCGAACAGTCCAAAACCCCGCCAACACACGTCACTGACTTGTCCTTCACCGAAGGAAAAGTGTTCGAAAAAGTGTTTGTCGATGGCATGGCGCTGGTCGAAGAGACCGCCTCTTACCTGGATGGCCCGGGCCGCCAATTGTCTTCCAGCTTGCCGCGTGAGGCCGGCCTGACCTATGCCGCCTGGAGCATGGAACTGACGACGCGCCTGATGCAGGCTGCGAGCTGGCTGGTCATGCAGAAAGCCGTTCGCGATGGCGATATGCGTTCTGAAGACGCAATGCAGTCCAAGTATCGCATCAATCGCGAAGATCCGGCCCTCGATGCCACAGCGCAGCGCGGCCGCGGCTTGCCGGATGTGTTTCTGGATCTGGTGGAGCGGTCAGAAAATCTGTTTGAGCGGATCTGCCGTCTCGACGCTGCAATCTATGGCGGAGGCGTAATGGAGAGCCCGAGTCCAGTTGGTGAGCAACTCGCTCAGCTGCAAAAGGCCGCCGAAACCGGCGCCTTCGATCCATTGCGGGTTTGGGGCAAAGTCCGCTAGCGCCGCAGCGAGATTCGCATCTCGCTGAGTGTTGTTTCCTTCCCATCCTCATCAACAAATCCTGGCCGCACACGCTGGCGGCTTTTGGCGTGGGTAAAGCTGATGGGCGGCGTCGCACCTTTGCTTAGCCAGTCATCGCCCCATTGAGTCAGCGCCATCAGAACCGGCCGCAAGGCTTCGCCAGCTTCGGTCAGCACGTATTCCGGACGGGCGCGCTTGCCTTCTTCTTTGTAGGATTGCTTGGCCATCACCCCGGCTTTGACCAGCTTGGAGAGCCGCCCCGATAGCACGGTGCGCGGAACACCAAGTTCCTTTTGATAATCATCGAACCGGCGCACCCCGAACAGTGAAGATCGCAGGATCAGCAGCGTCCAGCGATCACCAATCGCTTCTATGGCTTTGGCCAGGTGACAGATCTCAAGCGGGACGGGGGATCGTGGCGCGCGCGGGGTCATACGGTCCTACTGGCTGAGTTCGCCGATCAAATCCAGCCCAAATTTCCAACCTGCGACCAAGGTTACATTGCGCCCGGCGTCTGGCTCGGCTAGGGGAGGCGCCAGACACATCTATTTTCAGGATAGGAGGCCTTGATGGCTCGCAAAAAAATCGCCCTGATCGGTTCGGGCATGATTGGTGGAACACTGGCGCACGTGGCGGCGCGCGAGGAGCTGGGCGATGTTGTCCTGTTCGACATTGCTGAGGGCCTGCCACAAGGCAAGGCGCTGGATCTGGCTGAGTCGACCCCGGTCTATGGTAGCTCGGTCGCTCTTAAAGGCGCCAATGACTATGCCGATATTGCTGGCGCCGATGTCTGCATCGTCACTGCGGGTGTGCCGCGCAAGCCGGGTATGAGCCGCGATGACCTTCTCGGCATCAACCTGAAGGTCATGAAAGCTGTTGGCGAAGGCATCAAGGCACATGCGCCGAATGCCTTCGTGATCTGTATCACCAACCCGCTCGACGCCATGGTCTGGGCGCTGCAGCAATTCTCTGGCCTGCCCGCCAATAAGGTGGTTGGCATGGCTGGCGTGCTGGATTCCAGCCGCTTTGCGTACTTCTTGTCTGAAGCGACCGGCGTTTCTGTCGCCGACATCCATGCCTGGACGCTGGCCGGACACGGCGACTCTATGGTGCCGATGGTACGCCACTCGACAGTTGGCGGCCTGCCACTCACCGAGCTGGTCAAGCAAGGCTGGATCAGCCAGGAAAAACTGGACGCAATCGTTGACCGCACCCGCAAGGGCGGCGGCGAGATTGTTGCTCTACTGAAAACTGGTTCGGCCTATTATGCGCCAGCGGAATCTGCGATCGCCATGGCGAAATCCTACCTCGAGGACCAGAAGCGCGTTCTGCCATCTGCAGCCTGGTGTGATGGTCAATATGGCCTGAGCGGCCTTTATGTCGGCGTGCCGACCCTGATCGGCGCCGATGGTGCGGAGAAAGTCGTCGAGTTCGATTTCAACGACACTGAACGCGATATGTTCATGACCTCTGTCGAAGCCGTCAAAGGCCTGGTCGAGGACTGCAAGAAGCTCGAGCCAGCGCTCGCCTAGCTTGACCCGCACAGCGATTAAAGAAACCCTCCGTTCGGCGAATGGAGGGTTTTTTTGATGACAGCACCCGTCCTCGAAACCGAGCGATTGATCCTGAGACCGCCTCAAAGAGCGGATTTTGAGCCTTGGGTTCAGTTCCATGCGGATGAAGACGTCATGCGTTTTATAGGCGGCGTCCAGGGCCCTGAACTGACGTGGCGGTCAGTCTGCGCAATGACTGGCGCCTGGGTGATTGAGGGCTTTTCGATGTTCTCGATCATCGAAAAGGAGACCGGAAACTGGGTTGGCCGACTTGGCCCCTGGCGCCCAAATGGCTGGCCAGGAACCGAAATTGGCTGGGGGTTGGCGCGGTCCGCCTGGGGCAAAGGCTATGCCACCGAGGGGGCGAGCGCGGCGATGACCTATGCCGTTGAACAGCTGGGCTGGACAGAGATCATTCATACCATCCTGCCCGAGAATGAGGCGTCCATTCGTGTCGCTGAGCGGTTGGGGAGCCGCTACCTCCGCCAAGCGCCCACGCCGCCGCCATTTGAGGGCATGCTGTGGGATGTCTACGGCCAGACGGCTGACGAATGGCGCGCCAGAGATCAAACCTGAATCACAGACCTGTGAGCGCCCTGTTCAGCAAGCGTCGAGCGATTTAAGTCCGAGCCCGTGCAGTTCTCATATGGGAGAGACTTTGATGATCCGTACCTTGCTCACCGCATCCGTGCTAATCCTGTCTGGCGCCGCCGCTATGGCTGACCAGGCCGATGATGGCACCACCAACATGGTCTGTGTCGAAGCCGGAACTCTGGCCCCTGAATTTGCCGCCGTGACAGCTGCAGGCGAGGCGGTCGACTTTGCCGGAATTTCTGGCGCGAACGGCGCCGTGCTGGTGTTCAGCCGGTCGCTCGACTGGTGTCCGTATTGCAAGGCGCAGGCTCTGGAGCTGGAGACAGTGACCGCCGACCTCGCGGACGCCGGCTGGAGCATGAATGTCATTACCTATGACAGCCCGGACACACTGTCTGATTTCGCCGACGACCACGCTCTGTCCTACACGCTGCTATCAGACACAGACTCCGCGATGATTGATGCGTTCGGATTACGTAATACAGACGTCACCGCCGGTAGCCGCTTTGATGGCATTCCGCATCCTGCGATCATCTATATCAAGGCGAATGGCGAAGTCGCTGGCGTGCAGAAGGAAGAGGGATATGTGAACCGTCCTTCGACAGAAGGCATTCCGCAATTCGTCGCCATGATCGGTCAGGACGGCCCCGCCGCGCCTTAGTATTCACTTTTGGCATAACTGTTTGCCAAAGCCTGCCCCTGTTCGTGGGCGGGCCGCGCCTCCATCTCGTCAGTGTTGCAAGACTGGAGGCATACATGGCCCGCACACTTTTTCATCTCAACGCTTCGGCGCGTACAGAAGGCTCGGTGACCCGTGATCTCAGCCAGCGTCTGGTCGGTCGCCTGGCCGGCTCTGACACGCAGATTATCTCTCGCGACATCGGCACGTCGCCATTGCCACTGATTACCGAAAGCTGGGTCGGCGCGAACTTCACCCCGGACGAGGACCGCTCTCCGGAGCAGCGCGAGACCTTGGCGCTTTCTGATACGCTGATCGCAGAGCTCGAGGCCGCTGACACTTTGGTGCTCGGCGTCCCGATCTACAATTTCGGTGTTCCGGCCGCGTTCAAGGCCTGGATCGACTTGGTGGCCCGGGCGCGCAAGACGTTTAAATACACAGAGACAGGTCCTGTCGGGCTGCTTGAAGGCAAGAAAGCCTATCTCGTGGTCGCCTCGGGCGGCACGGCGCTGGAGTCGGGCATCGACTTCGCCACCCCATATCTGCGTCACGTGCTCGGCTTTCTGGGCATTCATGACGTGACGGTTATTGGCGCGGATCAATTGATGGCGAGTGGCCCGGAAAAGGTCGCGGCGAGCGAAGCGGCCATCGACGCGATTGCAGCCTGATCGCAGCGCCCATTAACGCTGGACGCTATTGTAAATACAACTAATCTCTCCCGTCTGCGATGGGAGAGATTTACCATGTTCAAGCCGATGAACACTGCGGGTCGCGCGGCAAGCGGGTTGCCTGGAAACACTGCAAATCCGGTCCAGGCTTCAAACGCGGTCGGGTGCTAAGCATATGACCCCTGAGGCGCAGCTTTGCGATACGGTGAACGTCACGCTGTCGCGGTTCGGATTGTGCGTGACAGATCCACCCTTCGATCCCTGGGTCGTGGTCGGCGGCGTGCTAATGGCTCAGCAGGCAGCGGTCATCGCTTTGCGGGCTGCGGGCGATACGATTCCGGCGCAGGCGGGGGGGACGGAACTGCTCTTGCGCGCCGCTTCCAAAGATCGATTGCCAGCGCCATTCACGTTGCCCTTCGGATCGAAAGCGCGGCATGATTTTGATCGTCTGGTCGAGGCCCGGAACGCTTTCATGCATCCGCGTGGCGTGACCTGGTTTGTCAGTGCCGAGACTCTGTCCCGGGGCATGCCGGTGGCGACCGGCGTGGTTCGGCATCTGATCCTGACCCAGCCGATTCTGGAGGGGCTCGTCTCTCCGGCTGAGCAAGCAGAGCTGGAGAAGAGTTTGCAATCGATCGATGCGTTCGCGAACTTTCTCGAAGATCCTTATTAGCGCTGGGCCGCGTCTTCATCAGACAAAGAAAAACCCCGGTCGAACCTGACCGGGGTTTTCTTGGATCAGCGTAAGCTGGAAAAGCCTATTCAGACTTTTCTTCTTCAGCCGCAGCCTCTTCAGCAGGGGCTTCTTCGGCGGCAGCTTCTTCAGCCGGAGCCTCTTCAGCGGCGGCTTCAGCCGCTTCAGCTTCGGCCTTTGCGGCCTCTTTCTCAGCCTTGGCGGCTTCCTTGGCTTCTTTTGCAGCTTCCTTGCGGGCCGCTTCTTTTTCAGCCTTCTCTTCGAGGCGTTCCTTGGCTTTCGCGCCAGGCTCACCCTTTTGCGGGTTGTTGCCAGCTTTCCAGGTGTAGACCGGGGCCTTCTCGCCTTCGAGCGTGATGTGGCTCAGGAAGCGGGCGACGCGATCGGTTGGCTTGGCGCCTTTCTTGATCCAGTCAGCAGCCTTGGCGCCGTCAATCTGGACGCGGTTGTCGCTGTCCTTTGGCAGGCGCGGGTCATAGGTGCCGATTTTCTCGATGAAGCGGCCGTCGCGTGGCATACGGCTGTCAGCGACGACAACGCTATAGAATGGGCGTTTTTTTGACCCGCCTCGTGCGAGTCTGATTTTGAGGGCCATGGTGTACTCCTAAGTGTTCGGCGTCTCGGGGTTCGGGGCAGAACCCCTCAGTTTTTCGTGGTGGCGGATGACTTCCGCGACGATGAAATTCAGAAACTTCTCGGCAAAGACCGGGTCCAGCCCGCTATCTTCAGCCAGCTTTTGCAAGCGCTCGATCTGACGGGCCTCGCGGGCCTTGTCAGAGGGCGGCATATCGTTTTCGGCTTTCAGCTTGCCGACGGCCTGGGTGACCTTGAAGCGCTCTGCCAGCGTGTGCAGCAGGATGGCATCGAGATTGTCGATGCTGGCGCGATACTTGGCGAGCTGATCAGTTGGGGAGGTCATTTCTTACCCCCAGTCAGCCCGGGAATGTTCGGTACGCCGCCTGCGCCGGGCATGCCGCCTGGCATCGCAGCGCCGCCGCCCATTTTGGCGAGGTCAGCCGGAGAGACGCCGGCCTGGCCCATCATGTTCATCATGCCGCGCATGCCGCCTTTGGACATTTTCTTCATCATGCCGGCCATCTGCTTATGCATTTTCAGAACGCGGTTGACGTCCTGCACTGTGACACCGGCGCCTGCGGCGATGCGCTTGCGGCGGGAGGCGTTGAGGAGGGCTGGCTTGGCGCGCTCTTTCTTGGTCATTGACGAGATGATTGCCGCCTGACGGGCGATCACTTTGTCATCCATGCCAGAGGCGTCGAGCGCCTGTTTGGCTTTCTTGGCACCGGGCAGGAGGCCCATAATACCGCCCAGGCCGCCCATTTTCTGCATCTGTTGAAGCTGTTGCGCGAGATCGTCCAGGTCGAACTGACCCTTGGCCATTTTCTTGGCCATCTTCTCCGCTTTGTCAGCGTCCATCTGGTCGCCGGCTTTTTCCACCAGCGAGACAATGTCGCCCTGACCGAGGATGCGGCCCGCAAGACGCTTGGCGTCGAAGGCATCAAGGCCATCCAGCTTTTCGCCTGTACCGAGGAATTTGATCGGCAGGCCTGTGACAGCGCGCATCGAAAGCGCGGCGCCGCCGCGGCCGTCACCATCCATCCGGGTCAGGATCAGACCGGTCAGCGGCAGGCGTTCATGGAAGCGTTTGGCGGTTTCGACCGCGTCCTGACCGGTGAGGGAGTCGGCGACCAGCAGGGTTTCGTTCGGATTGGCAATCTTGGCGATCTCGCTCGCCTCGGCCATCATCTGTTCATCGATTGAGGTCCGGCCAGCCGTGTCGAGGAAGACCACATCATAACCGCCGAGCTTCGCAGCTTGCAGCGCGCGGCGGGCAATCTCAGCCGGGCTCTGATCCTTGATGATGGGCAGCGCTGAGACACTGTCATTGCACTGGTCAGCCAGGATCGCGAGCTGTTCCATCGCCGCCGGACGCCGCGTGTCGAGCGAGGCGAGGAGGACTTTTTTCTTGTCGCGTTCAGCGAGGCGCTTGGCGAGCTTACCCGTCGTGGTGGTCTTACCGGAGCCTTGCAGGCCGGCCATCATCACAACGGCGGGTGGATTGTCGACGCGCAGACCGGTCTCGGCATCCTCACCGCCAAGCAGCTCGACCAGACCATCATGCACGATCTTGACGACTTGCTGGCCGGGTTTGACCGATCGGATGACGTCTTCGCCAACTGCTTTGTCTTTGATCGATCCGATGAAGTCCTTGACCACAGGCAGGGCGACGTCGGCTTCCAGCAGGGCGACTCGAATTTCGCGCAGCGCAGCCGTGACGTCTTTCTCGGTCAGCGCGCCGCGCCCGAGCAATCCGTCGAATACCCCGCCTAGGCGGTCTGTTAGCGCGTCAAACATCGCGTCACTCCTTTTGCCGATCTCAGTTCAAGATAGGCGCTCAAACCCTCAACACAAAGCAGTAGCGCCCCACTGAGCGAGCCTTCGCCGAGTGGGGGACATCGCCGGGCTCCCGCTTGAGAAGCATGTCCCGGTCAACGCGCACGTACTGTCAGTGCGGTGAATGTTGCGCGCGTAAAGCACGTGTGGGGGTAAGAATCAAGTCTGTGACGCAGTCATGGCCTGATCGAGGCGCTGGACAGCCGCCTTGGCTTCGTCGCGCAGCATGGAGAGGATGGCAATGTCGACCCATTCGCCGTCTGCGAACTTCTCATATTCGCGCAAGACGCCTTCCTTGATGGCACCAATCGCTTCGATGGCGCGGATGGCGCGTGAATTGCGCTCTTCGACATACCACTCGATCCGTTTGGCACCCCAGTCCAAGGCGCGCTGGATAAGCAGTTTCTGGATCGCGGCATAGACGCCGCGACCGCGCAGATGCGGCTCCAGCCAAGTATAACCGATGCGGACACGGCGGTGCATTTTGTTGGGATACATCAGAGCCGTCACGCCGACGAAGCGCGACTGGTCATTGGGGTCGAGTAAGGCAAACCCCAGCACTTCGCCGGCATCGCCTTGTTTCAGAACGTGGTCGAAATAGGAATCGAACCCGGCGCCGCGCTGGATCGCCGGCAGCGACAGCCACATATATTCGATCGCTCCACTATTGCGCAGATCTTCGCGAAAGCGCTCTGTCAGCGCTTCGAGGCGGATCACGTCGTTTGCAAGTCCTGGAGCAGTGAGGTCCATAATTTCCTAGGGTGACAGAGATTGCCGCCTGCGCAAGTCAAAACTCGGTCACAGACAAATTATCCTGGTTTGAGAAAGGCCGCGAACGGTCCTGCCGGATAACCTTTTAGGGGGGAGGAAAGGGGCCCGGCAGGACCACGCAGAAACGGAGGCTTGAGGGATTTGGGATCGGAAGCCACCGTGCGTATTTTTTGAGCTGCTCTTCTTCAGCTCTGATGTTCAGATGGGGCAGTCTTCGCAGCGTTCAAGGCGAAAATTGTCCGGACTGATCAACTCGTTGTGATCGATATAGGGAAGCGCTCGGCAGAAACACAATTGATATTTACGTATGGAGGCATAGGTTTTGACTATGCATCTTCCGACCCTCCGACAGCTCGAATTTTTGTGTGCGATCGCCGATCAGGGCTCGTTCTCTCGGGCCGCTGAAACCTGCCATGTCACCCAGCCAACCTTGTCTGCCGCAATCAAGGAAGTTGAAGGCCTGCTCGGGGTCCAATTGATCGAGCGTGAGTCGCGCGGCGCGTCGCTGACCCAGGCCGGTGAAGCGGCGGTGGAACGGGCAAGGATCATTCTCTCCGACACCGCCGATCTGGTCTCTGCTGCGCGCCAGGCTGGAGCGCCATTGTCAGGCTCTTTCCGTCTCGGCGCGATCCCGACCATCGCGCCGTTTCTCTTGCCCCGCACCCTGAAGGCCCTGCGCAAAGCCCATCCCGGACTGAAGCTTTACTTGCGCGAGGATCAGACCGAGCGCCTGATCGACGCGCTGCGGGCACGCAAGCTTGATGCGGCTCTGATTGCTTTGCCATGGGATGCGGCTGGCATCGTGACGATGGAACTCGGCGATGATGAGTTCATGCTGGTTGCGCCGACGGACCACGACCTGATGCAGGCGCGGGAACTGACATCAACCGATCTCGTTGATGAAGATGTGCTGTTGCTGGAAGACGGGCACTGCCTGCGTGACCATGCCTTGTCGGTTTGCCGCTTGCCGAGCAATCGCGGCGGCGCTGATGTGACTGCGACCAGCCTGCCAACCCTGGTTCATATGGTGGCCGGCGGACTCGGCGTTTCGCTGCTGCCAAAGCTCGCGATCGATGCCGGGGTCACCTCCGGCGCGGACGTGGAGTTACGACCGTTCAAGACGCCGCTGATTGGACGCCGGATCGGCATCGCCTGGCGTCAGGGCTCACCGCGTGAAAGCGAAGCGCAAATGATTGGCGAAATCGTCCGCGGCGCGCTTTAGGGGAGCTGGAGTTGAGCGACCCAGTTCCAGGCGATGCATGCCCAGTGAGCAAACTCTACCAAAAGGGCAAGCACACATGCGATCGTCCAGGTGATCAGCGCCACTTTTGGCAAATGATTCATAATTGCTATGGTCAAAGCCCGCTTCGGAACATGCCTGATTGAGCCTTGGAACAGAGGTTCGTGAAATAACATGCGGGATTCGGCAATTCGCAAATTGTCCTTATGGGACCGCATGAAATCGATCCCACTTTTCAAGGTTGCCCGAAACAGGAACAGGACAAAACTACCTATACCCACGACGAATAAAACCGCGAGTCCTGCGAAACGCTCTTGGTTTTGGGTCAATAGATAAAGTGCCGCCATCAACGCGAACAAGATCGTAATCGTCACATTCAGCTTGATCCAATTGAGCGAGTCTTCGTGTAAATATAGCGTCCGTGAGTGGTGAATCGACTCTGTAAGGGTCTCACCAGACACAGATTTATTCCCCTCAAAAACATGGTTATCTGGGACATGAACATTTTGAACGATGGGAAGGCCGGGGCGATACCAAATCTGATTGAGTTTGACATCAGGCGCACCGAGTTCACCAGAAATGCTGCGGGACACCGGAGTGAATCCCAGTGAAGCGTGGAACTTTTGCGATACTTTGTTGATCGGACGTTCGACAATGGCTGCGAAGATATGGGGCGCAAAAAACTGGCTAAACACGTGTTGATAAAGCGAGCTCGCGATTCGATTTTTCTTCCAATCTGGATGAACCCCGATCTGTTTTATGACCAGAAAGTCTGTCTTTTCCGCCAGCAACCGATCTATGCGCACTTCGGTTTTGTGCCGGGGATAGTAGGTTACTCCGGGCTTTTCATTCTTGGGTAAATCAGGCTGTTCCGGGAACGTTTTTCGGCTGTACTTGGAAGAATAGATATATACGAATCCGACGACCTGGTCTTCGTGCTCGGCGACATATGCCAACGGACGTTTCTCAAGCAAGACTGAATCCGGGGTGCTTTGATCATATCCATCGGAAAACAGTGTCTCGCTGTAATGGTCCGCTGTGAAGTCTGACACCAGGAAACTGTCTTGTGTTC
The DNA here is from genome assembly GCA_013214545.1 of Henriciella sp. Taxonomy (GTDB): domain Bacteria; phylum Pseudomonadota; class Alphaproteobacteria; order Caulobacterales; family Hyphomonadaceae; genus Henriciella. The sequence continues at coordinate 27,126 of JABSQB010000007.1, read as the reverse complement.
CGCTGCCATCATACCGATTTGCTTCCGCAATTTCGACGATCCTGTCGATATCGGCGTTGACCGCGCGACGGATCGTAAACTCAGTTGAGGCGGACATTGGTCAAGCGGTTCCTTCGTTTGTTTGCGTGTGGACGCTGTCCTGGCGCGTAAGCGAGCGATCTACACATGTCGCGACAGTTGCATCGCCTGTCACATTGGTCAGGGTTCTCATCATATCGAGAACGCGATCGAACGGAAACAAGATTGCGACAAAAAAGATCACTTGTTCGGCGCTAAAGCCCAATGCCGTCAGCAAGGCTGCGGACATGAACAAGCCGCCGTTTGGAATCCCCGCTGCGCCGACCGATCCCAAAGTGGCGAGCACCGCGATTGTCATCACCGTGTTCATCGTCACCGGTTGACCGCTTGCCTGCAGCGCAAAGATACAGACCAAAGAGAGGTATATTGCAGCGCCGTCCATATTGATTGTCGACCCAATCGCGGCGACACCCGTGGCATTCGATCTTTTCACGCCAAGATTCTTGACGAGGCTTTCAATTGTAGCTGGAAGTGTTGCCGCGCTCGATGCCGTTGAATAAGCAATGGCCATGGCCGACGACATTCCGCGAAAGAATCGCGCCGGAGACTCTCGCCCAAACACAATAAGGATCGTGGGGTAAACGATCAGGATCTGAATCAGACACACCCCGTAGAGGACCAGTGTCAGCTTCACAAAGCTCAGCATCAGTTCATAATCTTGCGTCGATGCGACCCAGACCATCAAAGCGAAAACACCAAATGGAGCAAGATCCATGATCTTGTCTGTCAGGCTGATCAAGCTGCTGGAGGCAGAGTCGATTGCTTTACCAATGGCTTTGCCTTGTTCACCGGCAAACAAGATGCCGATCCCAAACATGATAGAGAAAAATATGACACCCAAAATGTCCCCGGACACCATTGCCGCAATTGGATTGGAAGGAATGATGGCGAGCAATCGATCCGTGAGACTCGCGGATGCAGAGGCAGCCGCGTCAAGACGCGTCTCGACGTCCTGTGCAACCGATTCCGTAAGCTCTGGGAACTCAACGCCGATCCCGGGATTAAAGATGAGTGCGGCGCTTAAGCCCAGGATGATCGCACCTAGAGTTGTCAAACCGTAAAGACCGAATGCGCGCACACCGACCTTTCGGAGCGTGCTTGCATCGCCCATGGAGACGATTCCGGCGATCAACGTTGCCGCGATCAGAGGCACGATCAGCATGCGGATGAGGCGGACAAAGGCGTCGCCCCACGGTTTGATCCAGTTCGTTGTGAATTCACTCGCCGACTCGAGGCCCATGCCGAGCCGAATGGAGAGACCTACCACCAGACCGGCGACTAGTCCGATCATCACGCGTTTCCACAATTCCGCCTTGAACCACCAGCTCATACCAACATCCGCTCCTCGCATTTTTGTTAGTGCTAGAGCGCATTGCGATGCTGTTCAACGGGCAATGCAGAAGCTATGAGGCAAGCATGGATTTGCTTGATCGACTTTCGAGCGGCTGGAAAGCCTGGCTCATCTTGTTCGCGATTACGTTCACGGCGGCGGCGCCGGGTGTCTTTAATTTGCCCGCGCTGGACCGCGATGAGAGCCGGTTCGCGCAGGCCTCCAAGCAATATATCGAGACCGGCGATTATCTGATCATTCGCTATCAGGATGAGTATCGAAACAAGAAACCCGCCGGGATCCACTGGCTGCAATCCGGCGCAACGCATGTGCTTGGCGATGAGGACCGGCTTGAGGTCTGGACCTATCGCGTGCCGAGCTGGATCGGTGCAGCCCTGGCAACGCTGGCAACGTTCTGGTGCGGAATCATCCTGATCGGGCGAAGGGCAGCTTTCCTGGGGGCCGCCTTGTTCGGCGCAACTTTATTGCTGACCAGTGAAGCGCACATTTCCAAAACAGACGGCGTGCTGGTCTTCCTGACGACATGGGGGATTGGCGCTTTGGCGCGGCTCTATATGGGGCAGGCCAGCAAGCCGAAGCAGATGGCGCTGCTGTTCTGGTTCATCATGGGCTGCGGTCTCCTGATCAAAGGGCCGGTGACGCCGATGGTGGCCGCCTATGCCGGGTTTGGCGCCTGGGTTTGGGCCAAGTCTGGTGAAGGCAAAGGCGGCGACTGGTGGCGTCCCTTGATCTGGTGGCCGGGACCCGCGCTTGCAGCCGCGATGTTCCTGCCGTGGCTGATCGCAATTCAGTTCGCCACGGATGGGACCTTCCTTCAGGGCGCTGTCGGTAAAGACTTGAAAGACAAGTTCGCGGGCGCCTCGGAAGGGCATGCTGGCTGGCCGCTCTATCATCTCAGCCATATCCCGGTCTGGTTCTTCCCGGCCGTATTGTTGCTGATCCCGGGTGCGACGCTGGCCTGGAAACATTTGCGTGGCAGCAGTGATACAGCGCGGAAACGTGGGACTGATGCATTGCTCGTGTTCCTGGCGTTGGGGGCACTGACCGCGCTCGCGACCTGGATCCTGCCGGGCGAGCTCGGCAATGGTGCGCCTTCTGCCTATCCGGCACTGATTGTTTTCGCATTCTGGGGCCTGGCTCTACGGCCGGCCTGGCGCGAGCGCTGGGCGCTTGCGGAAGCTGCCCCTGTGACTGACGAGACGAAGGCCATTCGTTTCCTCGTCGCCTGGGCGCTGCTCACCACGATTTTCTTCGAACTAATGCCGACCCGGCTCAGCCACTATATCCTGCCGGCTTATCCGGCCTTTGGCCTGCTGTGCGGCTGGGCGGGGATGAAGCTGATTGAGGGCGCGAAACTGCCCGTGTCGAAATGGACGAGCTTTGCGGTCTATGTGTTTGGCGGCGTCTTGCTGGTCTTTGCCAGTTCGCCGCTGGCGGCGAAACTAATCAAGACCGAAGCAGCCGGCGACTTCAAAACGGTGGACGCGCAAACCGCCCTGGATCAATGGGCGAGCGCGCTCAGTTTCCCGATGTGGTTCTGGTGGCTGGGCGGCGCTGTGTTCGTTCTCTCCATTGCCGCCTTCCTGACCCGGCGGATCGGCGCAGCCGCAGCCTTTGGCATCTTTGCCAGCTTGCTGCTCGGTTGGCATGTCCGGACCTATTTAATTCCGGCGCAGCTTTGGATCCAGCCAACGGAGAGTGCCCGTGTGGCGCTGCAGGATGTTTGCGGTGTGCCGAGCGAAACCTGCGAAAAAGGCTGGGAAAGCCCGGAGCGGGTCCTGGCGGTGGGCTACGCCGAGCCGTCCTATGTGCTCACACTCGGCACGCAGAACCTGCACCCGCCTGAAACCCCGCTAATCTTGCCCGAAGATGAAGCGGCCTATCCAGTCGTCTTTCTGATCAATCTGGAAGGGACGGGGAGCTCGAAAGCGCAATGCGAGGCCCTGGGAGACGACTGTATTCCGCCCGCGATCGAGATTCGCGATAGCATTCTGGATCAGGCGAATTTCACGCCTTTATGTGTGACGACTTCCAACCCGGTCTATGCGCTGAACTATTCAAACGGCGATCCTGTGCATTTTGTGGCCTATCGCTTTGATGCGGATTGTTAGGTAGACTGGCACATTCTGTCGCGCGTCATTTCTGCCAATCGAGCAGAATGGACACGTGCCTACCTCTACGGAAACGCCTTGGAGGCCACACAAATGGATTATGTTGAACCGCACAGAAAACCACAGGGATTGCGCGACCGGATCGCTTTTGCCTTTGTGAAATTTCTGCGCTTCTTTGCCGACCTGTTCTTCCGCAAGCGATATGGCCACAGGGCGGTGGTGCTGGAGACCGTCGCGGCGGTCCCAGGCATGGTGGCGGGCTTGTTGCAGCATCTACGCGCCATCCGGCGGATGCGCGATGATCAGGGCTGGATCAAGGAACTGCTGGACCAAGCGGAAAACGAGCGCATGCATCTGATGACGTTCATTCAGGTCGCTCAGCCCAGCCTGTTCGAACGCGGCCTGATCATGATTGCGCAGGCCATCTTCTACAATTTCTATTTCTTCCTCTACTTGTTCGCGCCCAAGACGGCCCACCGGGTGATCGGTTATTTCGAGGAAGAAGCGGTGACCAGCTATACACACTATCTGGCAGAGATTGATGCCGGACGACTGGACAATGGCCCGGCGCCGCAAATTGCCATCGATTACTGGAAGCTGCCACAGGAGGCGACCCTACGCGATGTCGTGATCGCCGTTCGTCAAGATGAAGCCGGGCACCGCGACCGCAATCACTATTTCGCGGATACGCTTATCCGCGGCGATGAACCTGAAGCTGCCGCCGCGCACTAAGCCCGGCGCAGCACGTAGCCGACCCGCGGGAAGTGAATGTGCAGATTGTCTGCGCGTTCGTCCTGGCGGGCGAGGATGACGCGCTCAGCATTGGCAATGACGAGGTCTCCTTCGACCCAGTCCTTAGCATAATCATCCGGCGCGATGGCCACCCTGTCGCCGGGCTGGAAGTCACGCAAGTCTCCGGCGGTTGAGGCCGGTTTCAGCCGCGGGGCAGCGTCATGGGCGATCTGGACGGCATCGGCGCCGCTGATCTCTTCCGGGGCCTGGCCTTTGAATTCCTTGAGGCGGAAATACCAGTCCTTGGTCAGCGGCGCAGACTCAAAACACTGTTCCAGAAAGTCCGGAATGTTCTTTTCAACGAACCATGGGTTCATGAAGGCGTGAACGTCGACCATGCCGGGCTTGGTTCCGACCAGCCAGTCGCCGGTGCCAGCCAGTCGTCCGCCGGTGAGACGTTCCTCAATCCATAGAAGCTGGCTGCGCCACTGATCACGCATGATTGGCGCGGCGGCTTTCATGCCCTCAACGTCAAATGGGCGGCCAGACATCTTAGTGCGGTCGTCGATGAACTCTTGCGGCATCTGATCGCCAACGGCGCCGAAAATCACGGCCACGCTGGTCTGGAACCATTTTCCGTCAGTCCAGGCGCTGACCATTTTTGCAAGGCCTTCATGGCCGGGCAGATCGAGGGCCGGGATCTGGAACCGCTTCTCAAGCTCGACCAGCATGATCGAGGTGTCGCAAAATATGTCTGCGCCAATCTGCATCACGGGTGTGCGGCGATAGCCGCCCGTGAGCGGAGTCAGGTCCGGTTTGGGTATAATCGAGGGGATATCCACGGCCGCCCAGCCGAGATTCTTCATTCTGAGCGCCAACCGGATCTTTTCCGAGAAGGGTGAACGCTCGAACTGATGAAGAATTATGCTTTGCGCGTTCGCCATCCTGAATGCCTCCCCAGACAGATCCTGATCTATCTTTGCGGGATTTTGTCAGGAAGGGAAGGGAGGATCAGAGCTTTGCGAGTGCTTGTTCCAAATCGGCAATGATATCAGCGGCATCCTCGATCCCGACGGACAGACGCACGGTGTCGGGCGCAGCGCCAGCAGCAGTTTTCTGTTCGTCCGAGAGCTGACTATGAGTCGTCGAGCTTGGATGGATGATCAGCGAGCGTGTGTCGCCAATATTGGCGAGGTGGCTGAACAGCTTCACGCTTTCGACCAGTTTGACCCCGGCGGCGTGACCGCCTTTCAGGCCAAAGGTGAACACCGCACCTGCGCCATTCGGACAGTATTTCTGGGCCAGGGCATGATGCTCATCTCCGGGCAGTCCAGCATAGCGAACCCAGCTGACTTTCTCGTGCCCCTGAAGCCAGGTCGCAACGGCGACCGCATTCTCGCAATGGCGCGCCATGCGCAGCGGTAGTGTTTCACAGCCGGTCATGATCATGAAGGCGTTGAACGGCGACAGAGCCGGACCGAGGTCGCGCAAGCTGAAGGCGCGCGCAGCAATGGCGAAGGCGATATCGACCTCTGCGCCATCCGGGCCGAGTGGCAGCGCGCCGAACCCTTCCGCAAAGGTCAGGTCATTATAGAAGCTCTGCGGCGTCGCCATGGTCGGATACTTGTCGGCATGGGCTTTCCAATCGAAGCGCCCGCCATCGACGATCATACCGCCAATCGAATTACCGTGTCCGCCAATGAACTTGGTCAGCGAGTGGACGACGACATGCGCGCCATGTTCCAGCGGGCGGCAGAGATAAGGCGAGGCCATCGTATTATCGACCATGTAGACCACGCCATGCTTCTCAGCGATCGCAGCAATGGCCGCCATATCGGTGACAATGCCGCCTGGATTGGCGAGGCTTTCGGTGAAGATAACGCGGGTCTTCTCATCGACCGCCGCGTCCACAGCGGCGAGGTCATTGATGTCGACAAATTCGACGTCCCAGTTGAATTTCTTGAAGGCGTGGCCGAGCTGATTGATCGATCCGCCATATAGCTGCTTCGCCGCGACGATCTTGGCGCCCGGCTCCATCAGGACGTGGAAGGCAATCATTTGTGCGGCATGACCTGAGGCGACGCCGAGCCCCATTGTACCGCCCTCGAGATCCGCGATGCGGGCTTCCAGCGCGCCCGTTGTCGGATTGCCGATGCGCGTATAGATGTCGCCAAACTCCTGCAACGCGAACAGTTTCGAGGCGTGTTCAGCGTCCTTGAAGACAAAGCTCGAGGTCTGGTGAATAGGCTGCGCGCGGGACCCGGTTACCGGGTCGGGGGCGGCGCCAGCATGCAACGCGCGGGTCGAAAAACCTTGAGTCATGGGAAATCTCCAAAAAGTCGTCTGATCTGCTGGACTTATGACTAGACCTTGCGCCGGATTTGCCTAGCTTAAATCGTAAGAAGAGCGCTTAGCGCCGCTAAATAGTTGAATTTGAGACTTTCCGGGGAGGTGGATCCAAATGCTGGACACGAAACTTATGCCGCACGTTGCGGATATTCCGCGCGTACAGGCCGAACAACGCGGCAGTGAGGCTGCATTCTGGTACAAGGGCGAGGACACGACATTCGCCGATTTGAACACGCGCTCGAACCAAGTCGCTCATGGGCTTGCGGCCCTCGGGGTGGGGCCCAATCAGCGGGTCGGATATCTGGCGAAGAACACCGCGGTCTATTACGAGATGATGTTTGGCGCCGCCAAGATCCGCGCCGTGATGAATGCGGTGAACACGCGGCTCGCCGCACCAGAGGTACAGTTCATTCTGTCTGACGCTCAGGTCTCTGTCTTGTTTGTGGGCCCTGAATGGTTCGATATGATCGACCAGATCAAAGACGAATGCCCGCACCTTCAGCATATCATTTCCGTCGAAGGCGAGCGTGAGGAATGGCCCGAATACACGACCTGGCGGGACAGTCAGGATACGGCGGCCCCGGACGTCAAAACTCAGGACGATGATGACGTCATCCAGCTCTACACCTCGGGCACCACGGGCCCGCCTAAAGGCGTGATGCTGACCAATGCCAATTATCGCTCCTATATGGAGCAATCCGGAATGCTCGACTGGGCGAGCTATGGGGTCGGCGAGACCGTCATGAATGCAATGCCGCTCTTCCACGTTGCCGGCGTGAATGTCGGCGTGTTGGCGACGGCGCAAGGTGCGCGGACGGTTGTGCTACCAGAGATCAATCCAGCTGAAATCCTGGAGCTAATCGAATCTCAGAACATCAATCATGCGTTCTGGGTGCCGGCCGTGATCCTGATGCTGACGCAGATGCCGGATTTCAGCGAGCGCGATTATTCAAAACTGAAGCAGGTGTTCTATGGCGCCTCGCCGATCACCGAAGACTTGCTGACCACGGCGGTCGACGTCATGGGCGCGCGCTTTACCCAGCTTTACGGCCTCACAGAAACCGTGGGCGGTGGCACCTATTTGCCGCCTGAAGCTCACGATCCGAGTTGGGGGAAACTGCGCTCCTGCGGCGTGCCGTATCCGGAGACCATCATTCGCTGCGTCGATGCCAATGGTGAGTCTGTGCCAATCGGCGAGGTGGGCGAGATCGTAATCCAGTCCGGCTTCGTGATGAAAGGTTACTGGAATCGCCCTGAAGCGACTGAGGACGCCATTCGCAACGGCTTCTTCCACACGGGCGATGCGGGATACTTCGATGAAGAAGGGTTCCTGTTCATTCATGACCGGGTCAAGGACATGATCGTCTCGGGCGGTGAGAACGTCTATCCGGCCGAAGTTGAGAATGGCATCTTTGGACATCCAGAGGTTGCCGACGTTGCTGTGATCGGGATCCCGGACGAGAAGTGGGGCGAGGCGGTCAAAGCCATTGTGGTGGCCAAGGAAGGCACCAATCCATCACCTGAGAGCATCATTGCCTGGGCCAAGGAACGCATTGCAGGCTACAAGTGTCCAAAATCCGTGGACTTCATTGCTGAGCTGCCGCGCAACCCGTCTGGCAAGATCCTGCGCAAGGATTTGCGAGAGCCCTACTGGGAAGGTCAGGAGCGCCGGGTTGGCGGGTAATCCATATGATGGATGAGGCTCACGGCGTTCATGACTATGTCTATGACGCCCGCAACGCGGACATTCTTGTCTCGATCAATGGCGAGCTGAAACATCGCGATGAGGCCACGGTCTCCGTGTTTGAGAGCGGTTATCTGCTCGGCGACGGGGTTTGGGAAGGGATGCGCGTGCATGCCGGCGGCGTCGCCTTCCTGCCCGAGCATCTCAAGCGCCTCTATGCCGGGGCGAAGACGATCGACATGGATATCGGTCTGTCGCAAGACGAACTCGCCCAGCAGCTGTTCGCCTGCCTGAAAGCGCAGGATATGACCGATGGCGTGCACATCCGCCTGATGGTGACCCGCGGCGTGAAGAAGACACCGTATCAGGGTCCGCGCTTTACGATCACGCCGCCGACCATTGTCATCATTCCGGAATACAAGGCGCCGGTGCCGGAAATCCGTGCCAAGGGCGTGTCGCTGTTTACTGCCCACGTGCGTCGCACCGGCCCGGCCGAGCAAGACCAGAAGCTCAATTCGCATTCCAAGCTCAATTGCATCCTCGCCTGCATCCAGGCTGATAAAGCTGGTGCAGACGAAGCCCTGATGCTTGATCCGGATGGGTTTGTTGCAACCTGTAACTCAACCCATTTCTTCATTGTTCGCGATGGCGAGGTCTGGACCAGTCCGCCGGAATACTGCCTGGGCGGGATCACGCGCGGCAATATCATTCGGGTTTGCCGTGAGAATGATATTCCGGTGTTTGAAAAGCGCTTCTCCTTGTTCGACGTCTATTCCGCGGATGAGGCTTTCATCACCGGCACGTTCGCCGGGACAACTCCGGTGCGAGAGGTTGATGGCCGTGTCTTGCCAAATCTGGATGGCCCGATGACACAGCGACTGTCGGCGCTCTACAAAGACCTCGTCGAGGCCAATCTCATTCCGATCTCATGACGGACAAATGTCTACGGATCGCCATGTGGTCCGGGCCTCGCAACATGTCGACGACGATGATGCGCAGTTTTGGCGCCCGGGCTGATACGAAATGTGTCGATGAGCCTTTCTATGCCGCCTATCTGAAATTGACCGGCTTGCGCCATCCCATGTCGAATGAGATTTTCGCGAGTCAGAGCGCCAACCCGACGGAGGTCATTGCCGACCTGACTTGCCCGTCAGAGCGCGATCCGCCGATCTTTTATCAAAAGCACATGACCCACCATATGGTGCCGGAGCTGCCGCGCTATTGGATGGGCGATTGCCGGAACGTGTTCCTGATCCGCCATCCGGCGCGGGTGATCCCTTCCTATGCCCGGAAAATGGAAAAAGTGACGCTCGGCGCTATCGGTTTTCCTCAGCAGCTCTGCCTGTTCGAAACCGCGACGGAGGTGGAGGGCCAGATCCCGCTGGTGATCGATAGCGATGATATCCTCCGCGACCCGGAACGCGCGCTCTGCGCGCTTTGCCATGCGCTCGAGACTGAATGGGACCCGTCTATGTTGTCGTGGTCCTCTGGCCCAAAGCCTGAGGACGGCGCCTGGGCCCCGCATTGGTACGACGCGGTTTGGCGCTCGACGGGCTTTGGTCCGCCGCCCGGCGACCGGCCGGTCGTTGAGCCAGACTTGCGAGCGGTCTATGCCGAGGCGCTGGAGATTTATGAGACTCTCGCCGCTCATCGTCTGACAGTAGCGAATTAATCTCACGCGCCTGAACAGATCGCTTGATGTGTGATATGCAGCTCTCGGGGCATTAGGGGCGATTGGGGGATAGCATATGTCGCTTATTCAAGATTTTGTTGCCGGGCGGACACCGCCGGATCTTTATGATGCGTATCTGACGCCATTGTTCGAGACGTGGAGCGATGTGCTCGTCGCCGCGCACCCGCCGCGAGGACACGTCCTCGACATTGCCTGCGGTACCGGCATTGTTTCGCGCAAGCTCGCCGGTCAGCCGGGGGTCGAGCAAGTCGCCGCCATCGACATCGCGCCGCCAATGTTAGACAAAGCCAAGGCGCTCACGGGTCAGGACGCCGGGGTTTCCTTTCACCTCGCATCGGCGGAGCAGCTTCCGTTTGAGGACAATGCGTTTCAGGCCGCCTTTTGCCAGCAAGGCTTGCAGTTCTTTCCTGACCGGGTCGCCGCACTGAAAGACGCAGCACGCGTGACCCAGCCAGGTGGACATGTGGTCTTTTCTGTCTGGACCGCCGCGCATGATGGCAACCCGGTCTTCGGGACATTTGAAGAGATCGTGGCGCGCGATTTCAGCGACGATCTGGTCCCGTTTGGACCATTCTCTTTTGGCAGCGCGGCCTCACTCCGGGACACATTCGAGGCCGCAGGACTTGAGGTGAAATCGCTGGAGCGCGTCGAACGTGACGCCAATCTGGGCGACCCAAGAAGCCTGGTTCTGTTCGATCTTCTCTTCCTCGGAACCCCGGCGGCAGACGGCTCGCTTCAACCATTGTTTGATCCAGCGGATGCCAGCAAGGATGCTCAGATCGAAGCGATCATTGAAGAGTTAAGCGCGACGACGCGAGACTATCAGAATGCCGAAGGTGACTTGATCGCACCGACCGCTGCACACGTTGTCGTCGCTGAAGTCGCTGGCTGATACAGGCAAAGCGCACAGGACCGAAGACGCCGTCTCGGGTACTTGTATCCCGTCGACCTAGAGACTAGGTGGGCGCCGGGTAGATAGGACCACGGTCCAGTCCAGAGCCAGCTCCCTGACGGAACTTAAGGTCGGCGGATAGCTGACCGTCCTCAAACGCTCCAGCCTCTGTGCTGAGCCCATATAGGCACGATCCGGTCGGTTCAAAAGAGCTTTAATCAGGCCGCGTCGCTTGCAGCACCCAGGCAGTGGGTTCGCCCAGCAGCGTGAGCTTTCTTGGCGCTGCCGCTTCCAGGCCCTGTTCGCGCCAGATCTCGCCGATCTTCTGAACATCTGCATCCGAAAGCGATGCTTCGAGCATATCCTGCATTCTGACCTCGAACGCAGCGCGCTGGGCTTCCATGCCATCGAGCCAGCCGATCACGTCTTCGAGCAGATAATGCTCGCGGCGCTCCCAGAGCTGTCCCGCGCCCAGCACAAGGTGGCTGGCAAGGCTTGTTTCAGACGGTGTGATCAAGGTCGCAACCTGGTCACGCGCCTTGGACAAGTCGGCAATCGCGGCGTTCAAGCCATCCTGATCGTTGCCATAAAACGCCTGGAACAGATCGCGCGACACATCGATATAACGACTGTCCGCAATGGTGCGCGAGTGCGCGACGAAGGCTTTTGCGTCTTCGTGAATGGGGCCTTCCTGAAGATGGCACACGGCAATCACAGTTCCGCCCGGTGCCAACAGGCGCGCGGCTTCCCTCGCCGCCGCTTCAAAGCCGGCATATTCCATCCCGAACTGACTTGTGATCGATCCAAAATGACGGTCCGTGTAATCGGTCTGCGCCGCCGATGACACTTTACCGGCGACATCCGGCAGCATTGTCATCAGCGCAGTGATGGCGCTTTCGGCAATGTCGACGCCGTGCAGCGACTGAAACGCCATATCCTGAGCGGTTTTCAAGACGACGCCTGAACCGCAAGCCAAATCGAGGAATGCTGCGCCTCGATCGAGCGGTTGCAAAGCTTCTTGCCAAAACGTGACCAGCTCCGCATCGCGGGCCGCGTCGCGCTGTGTTTTCAGCGATCCGCCCTCTTTGCCTTGCCAATAGGCGTCCCAGCTTGCTCCGCTATCAGACATGTTCGCCTGCCTCCCCCAATTGACGTAGATAAGCCCAGGTAAACAGCCCGCTGGAATGCCCGTCGGTAAAGAAAATGCGCACCGCATAGCGGCCAACCGGATCGGCTTTTTCGACGTTCAGATCGTCGCTGATCACCGGCGGCGGCGGCTTGGGACCGCTGCCATGTCCCTGGACTTCCGCTGACGGGCTTTCCAAGCGCAAGGTCTTGTAGGGCAGGGTGAAGCTCTTGCCATCGTCAAACGCGATGGAGAGAGCTTTCTTGGATTTTGAGAATTTCAGCTCCGTCGGCCAGGCGCGCTTGCTCATGTTGAAAGCTCCAGGTCGCGCGCTTCACTTTCCAGCAAAATGGGTAAGCCATCGCGGATCGGGAAGGCGAGTTTGGCCTTCTTGGAAATCAGCTCACACGCCTCGCGGTCAAACACCAGCGGTCCGCCCGTGACCGGGCAGATGAGCAGCTCCAGAAGCCGCGGGCTGACGCCGCAAGGCGCCGCCGAATTGTCTTTAGAATTTTCAGTCATTGCAGCGTTGAGCTGTCGTCGCCCGGCATGTCCATGTCAAGCAGCGCGATCAGTGTTTCCGCGCGTTCTGCAACGCTCGGGGCTTCGAGCAAGGCTTGCTTTTCCAGCGTGCCAAACGGGCATCCGGCGCACAGTGCATTGATCAGGGTTTCCATGGGCGCATTCTCGACCGCCTCCCAATCCACTTCGAGTGAGTTGATTTGGGTATATCGCTTCAGCGCGCGTGTCAGATCCGGGCGATCTGGCAGTGTGATATCGGCCGGCGCGATGAGGTCATGCTCATAAGATTCCCAATCCGGATTCACTTGCCGGTAGGGGGTCTCCACGGAGAGTTCCTGCGTCACCCCGAACCGGCAAATCCCGGTTAGCGAGATCAGGTAACGCCCGTCATCGGTTTCAGAATAGGATGTGATCCGTCCTGCGCAGCCGGCTGAGGCGAGTTGCGGCGCGGCGCGATCCTCGCCCTGTGACTGGATCATTCCGATGATACGATCGCCGCGCATCGCATCATCAATCATGTTCAGATAGCGCGGTTCAAAAATGTTCAGAGGCAGCGACCAACGCGGGAATAGCAACACACCTGACAGCGGAAAGACGGGAATGGTTTCCGGCAGATCAGCGAGTTTGCGATAGGTTTCGATGGTCACAGTTGGTCTCGTTTTCAGTCCTCTTAACACATATTGGGCTGAAACGGGGATTCGGCGAGTAACGAAGCGTGAAAATCACGAAAACATGAGCGAACCGAGGCGGCGGCGTCCGTCAACTGTAACAGGATCTTTCGGACCCGCGGCTTCGAAGATCTCCAGCAATTTGGCTTTGGCCTTGCCTTCACCCCAGTCGAGATTGTCGGTCAGAATTGTCAGCAGATGGTCGGATGCTGCGCCGTTCTTTCCTTGGGCGATGAGTTTTTCGGCAAGCTCAAATCGCGCTTCGTGATTCTCAGGTTCGGCAGCGACTGTCTCTTTGGCGCTGGCCATATCTTCGTCCAGCGGTGTTTCGGCCATCAGATCGAGTGCGGTTCGGACCGATTTGATCGCCGGGTCGTTGACCTTGTCTTCCGGCGCCATGTCGAGAACCTGGCGGGCGCGATCATGGTCGCCATTGGCCAGATAACAACGCGCCAGCCCGGCAATCGCCGCAGGATTGGTCGGATCGGCTTCGATCACCGCGCCATAGATTTGCGCCGCCGTGGCGATATCGCCGGACTGCGCCGCTGTTTCGGCTTGCTCAAGCGCTTCCTTCAGCTGTTTCGCGCCGTCCGTGCCGCCCAGCACATCCTGGATAAACTGGCGAACCTGGCTCTCTGGCAGAGCGCCCTGGAAGCCATTCACAGGACGGCCTTTGTCGAAGGCGAAAACAGACGGGATGGAGCGCACGCCCATTTGGCCTGCGACGCCCGGATGCTCTTCTGTGTTGATCTTGACCAGTTTGACCTTGCCGTCTTGTTCGTTGACGACTTTTTCCAGCGTCGGCGTCAGGGTCTTACAAGGGCCGCACCATGGGGCCCAGAAATCGACGAGCACGGGCTGAGTGTTCGATGCTTCAACCACGTCAGCCATGAAGGCCTGATCTGAAGAGTCTTTGATATGGGTGTTTGCAGCCGTGTCAGTCATGTCGTGCGTCCAAAAGTTCTAGAAGCGCCTATTTGGGCGCTGGAACGTGACTGTGCAAGCAGAACGGCTGCTTTGCACCTTGCATTTGCGTTTGGTTAGCTTGCACCCGCGCCGGACCAGACCTCGGCCACACGCTTGTCGCGTCCGCACCCGACCCGGTAGAGCTTATAACGCGCCGGGTTTTTCTGGTAGTAATTCTGGTGATAGCCCTCGGCGTCGTAGAAGGCTGTTTCTTCCAGCACGCGAGTGACGATTGGCGCAGGCAGGATGCCGGCATTCTCAATCGTTGCGAACTGGGCCTCAACTTCGGCGCGCTCTTCAGCATTGTTTACGAAGACGGCGGTGCGGTAGGAATTGCCGCGATCGCAGAACTGACCGCCATCATCGGTCGGATCAATATGCCGGATGAAATAGTCGACCAATTCGCCATACTCGACCTTTGAGGAGTCGTAGACGACTTTCACCGCTTCGAGATGACCCTGCTTTGTATGGGTCTTGTAGGTTGGATTGGTCGTCGCGCCGCCCGTATACCCCGATACGGTTTCAAGCACGCCGTCCAGTTTGTCGAAGTCGCTTTCCACACACCAGAAACATCCACCCGCAAAAATCGCGGTCTCAAGATTTTCATTCGCAGCGACGGACGAAGGGCCGTTTTGAGCAAAGGCCGACAGGACAAAAGTTGCTGCCGCGGCCAGACCGCCTGCCATCAGGCTGATTGAAAGGGGATGTGTGAGCTTCATCATCGTCTCGAAGGAAATTAGAGTTCGGGTCTGAAGCGCATATGACGAGTCGCACCATAAATTGCGAGGCGAAAGTTCAGATATCACAGGTTTTTGTTCGGCTGTGACTGGAAAACGTCACTTATTCCGCCAGTCGCGCCAATTCTTCGGCAGAGATGTCTGAATTGTCGTAGATATTTGCCACGTCATCGAGATCGTCCAGCACGTCGAGCAGGCGCATCAGCTTGTCGGCATCATCGCCTTCAATCGGCACCATGTTTTGCGGTTTCCAGATCAGTTTGGTCGATTTGGCTTCAACCTCGCCAAACTGGCCTTCCAGGGCAGAGGCAACCTCGGAAAGGTCCTCGCGCTCAGTGTAGATGAAATGGCCGTCCTCATCGGTGACAATATCGCTGGCGCCGGCTTCCAGAGCGGCTTCCATGATTGTGTCTTCGTCGCCCGCCTCCAGCGGGAACTGGATCTCGCCGACATTTTCAAACCCGAACGAGACGGATCCGGTTTCGCCGAGATTGCCGCCATTCTTGGAAAAGGCGGTGCGGATTTCGCTCGCCGCGCGGTTCTTATTGTCGGTAGAGGCTTCGACGATGACGCCGACACCGCCGGGGCCAAAGCCTTCATAGCGGATGTCGACATAGTCTTCGCCGCCGCCGCCCTGGCCTTTGTCGACCGCGCGCTTGATGTTGTCCTTTGGCATGGACTGGCCGCGCGCGTTGGCAATCGCAAGGCGCAGGCGAGGATTGCCGTCCGGATCGGGACCGCCCAGTTTCGAGGCGATCGTGATCTCTTTCGACAAGCGCGAGAACAGCGCCGCGCGCTTCTTATCCTGAGCACCTTTTCGGTGCTGAATATTTGCCCATTTACTATGGCCAGCCATGGCGGCTCCTGCGGTAATTCATCAATTGCGGCTGCTTAACTCAGCTCGCGGCAGAGTTCAAACACTCGGCAGCATTTCCGATAAGCGGCCGCCAACTCGGATTGGCTCGCAGCGTTTGGCGAGGCCAGTCCCATCATCGGTCTCGACATAGAGGCCGCATAAAGTGCCTTCACCGAGCGCGGGTTCGTAGCGTTGCCCCGGCAGCTGGGTTGCGAACCGGCGCAGCGAGTTATCCTTCTGCATGCCAATGACGCTGTCATAGTCCCCGCACATGCCAGCGTCGCTTTGATAGGCCGTGCCATCGGCAAGGATCATATGATCGGCGGTCGGGACATGGGTGTGGCTGCCCACGACCATGCTGGCCCGGCCATCGCAATGGTGGCCCATGGCCATTTTCTCTGATGTGGCTTCGCAATGCATGTCGACGATGACCGCATCTGCGACGCTGCCGAGTGGCATGGCGTCGAGCGCCGCGTCGACGGCGCCAAACGGGTTTTCCAGCAACTGTTTCATGAACACGATGCCCTGAGCCTGGATCACGCCGACCCGGCGTCCATCCGGCAAGACGAAAAGGTGCGAGCCTTGACCCGGCGCATTTGAGGCATCTGGGTAATTGATCGGTCGGAGCAGACGCGGCTCTCGTTCGATATAGGTCAGTGCCTCACGCTGGTCCCAGGCATGGTCGCCAAGGGTCAGGCAATCGGCGCCAGCATCGAAGAACTCATTGGCAATTTTCTCTGTCAGGCCGAACCCGCCAGCGGCGTTCTCGGCATTGACCACGACGAAATCAAGCACGAGCGCAGCGCGCACGTGCGGCAGGTGATCAATCACAGCCTGTCGGCCCGGTTTGCCGACGACATCTCCGAAAAAGGCGAGTTTCATGGCGTCCTTATGCGCGTTCAGCACGCAAAAGAAAAGCGCGCGATGCCGAAGCACCGCGCGCCTTTGATTTCGGCTAGACGTCGTCGACGACTAGTTTTGTGTCGCTGTGAAGCCCAGAGCGTCTTTCGTGTAGGCTGCTGGATCTGGGTTTTCCATGATCGAAGCAACAGAAAGCGGGGTGTCCGGGTCCAGCTTGATGGTGAACGTGCCGCCATCGCTGATAAACTTGGACAAGGCGGTCGACGCCTCGGTGACAAGCGCCATGTCGACACCCGAACCTTGTGCCATCATCGGCGCCATGGCGAGGCCCATGCCGATTTGAGACTTGAGTTCAGCCGGATCAGCGCCTTGCGAGGTCGCTGCCGCGTTGAACGCACGATCGAGCAGGGAATTGTCTGCAATCGAGAGCTCAAATCCGTGAATGGTCAGCTGACCCATGGCATTGGTCATCGCCATCGGATCAGGCTCGGCACCAGCAGCCAGGTCTTCGAAATTGAATGCTGTTGCAGCTTCCTTGGCGTAGGAGCTGTAGCCTTCAATCTTGCCGCCCATGCTGAATTTCGCGCCATCGACAAGCTCGATATAGTTTGCGCCAGCATCAAAGGAGACAATGTCCTTGTCCGGGTCATAGGTCGCGACACTTGCGCCTTTCAGCTCAAGCTCTTCATACCCGACGACCGACAGACCTTGCAGCAAGGCTTCGCCAACTTCGCCGCCCGCCGCATCGGCTTTCAGCGTCATGGAGTATGGCTGGGTCACGAATTTCACGGGCTGGCCAGCCGCGTTTCGCTCAACACCTGAAACAATGCTTGGGATGGCAAAGGCTGCGCCGCCAACATCGATCGACAGATCGTCCAGCGTGAAGCTGTCATAGCCTGGTTCCATCGGATCGTCGTACGCGAGATCCATAACCGCAGCCATCATGGCTTCTTCGTCGCCAACATTTTCCTGGATCGCTTTGACAAATTTGGCGTCCACATTGGTCGCCGATACACCGCCCAGCGAAATGTCGAAATCCATGCCTTCGGAACTGTCAGTACCGTTCAGAGACAGACCGCTGATGACCGCCTTGGCGGCTTTCAGGTCGACCATGTCGCGGATTTCGATTTTATCGATCCCGAATGTTCCATCAGCTTCAGTGTCTGCAAAGTCGCCGGTTAGGCCATTGATCGACCAGCTGTCGAAAACAATGTTCTCGGCGGCTGGGAACGGGGCTTCCTGACCGTTAAGGCCAGCAGCGAGCCAGGCTGCCAGTTCTGCAGAAGGATTGATCAGTTCGATCGAGCCGAGCTTGACCTCTGCCTCATCGTCTTCGGAAATCGTGATGTCGTTCAGGCTCATTTTACCGAAATTCGCCTGGCCCTCGTCCATATCGAGGCCTTCAAAGACCAGGGATCCAACCTTGATCGCGTCTTCGCCGGTAATGGTCAGGTCGGTAAAGGTTGCTGATGCGCCATCTGTGGTGCTGCCAGCGAAGGAAAGCAGGCCGCCGCTTTCGCTCAGCGACATGGCCGCAAGGGCTGCAGCCGCTTCGGACGGATCACCGGCGCGAACGGTCAGCTCCTTCAGCGTCGGCTCTTCAATATTCACTTCTTCCGGTGTGTCGCCCTGGCCGCAAGCTGTTACGAGAGCCAGTGCAGCTGCACCAAACATTAATTTCTTCATAGTCGATTCCCCAATTAGGCGGTTTCCATTAGACATATCGCACACTTCTGTCGAGGCGTATTTAATGATTATCGATAAAGGCGACAAGATGGCGTTGGTTACAAAATGTGGCCAGACTGTTCACGTTCGTCTCGAAGTGAACCCGAAAGCGCGTCGCTTGATTTTGCGTCTCGATGAACGCAATCGCGAAGCCGTCGCCGTTGCGCCAAGCAAGCGAAAGATCGGTGAGGCGGCTGAGTTTGCACGCGACCGGATTGACTGGATTGCTGAACATTTACAGGCACTTCCCGACCATGTCCTGCTCCAGGATGGGGGCCTTTTCAAGCTGCGCGGCGAAGACTGCCGTATCTCTCTGGAGGGCTCTGGGCGGCTGGCAAAACTGATTGAGGGCGACCCGCAAATTCTCTCCGTTCCAGGCCTGCCCGAGACCACGGGACGCCGGGTCGAGCGGTTTCTGAAAAAGACCGCCAAAGACGATTTGACCCGCGCAGTGATTCGCTATTGCGACACGCTGGGGGTCGAAGCGCGCCGGGTCACAGTGAAAGATACTCGTTCTCGTTGGGGCTCATGCACGTCAGACGGGCGTCTGGCTTTCTCCTGGCGCCTGATCATGGCACCGCCTGAGGTGCTGGAATATGTTGCAGCGCATGAGTGCGCACACCTGCTCGAAATGAACCACAGCGCAGCCTTTTGGGCGCACGTTCATACATGTCGGCCAAGCTGGAAGCGGGAGCGGGCTTGGTTGCGCGCGAATGGCCGCGACCTTCACGCAGTACAAGCGTCTTAAGCAGGCTGCGGGGTCAGCTCTGGATTAGAGCGCTCGTCTTTGTGGGCTGGGGCAAAGCTGATCAGCATTGTGCCATCGCCGCCCCGCGGTTCGCGGTTCGGGCCCAGCAGAACCAGCGTGCCGTCGGGCCGCAGCTCAGCCACAATGTCCGCGCCTGGGCGATCCATTCGGAATTGCTCCAGCGAGTATTTGTCGGTCAGTGGTGTGCGAGCAAACTCCCAGCCGCGATACTGGTCCCGGATGAGACTGTCATAAGTGCGCCCCCGGCGGATCAAAGTACGTCCGCGCGCATTAGAGCTCACCACGCGCTCATCATTTTCCTCATCGTCGCTGATCGACAGCTGGTAGACCATGTGCCGTCCGACTTCCGGCGCGAAATGGCTACAGACCAGCGCATTATAGGAATCATTGGTCGACAAGGCGATGACGGTTGAGAAGCGGGCATGGTCGAGCTTGATCTCGGCATCCTCTGACAGGACCTCGCCCATGAAGATCTCAAGCCCGGCATCGCGCGAGGATTTCAGGCGGCGATAATTGCTGTCGGCGACGATGACGTCGATGCCGCTCTTCTCCAGCGCCGTGGCAAACTGCACGCTCCAGGCATTGGCGCCGACCATCAGGACGCCCGGCTTTTCCTTGCGCGCAAGCCCGAGGCCCCGCGACAGAGGACCGATGGTAAAGCCGTGCAGGACAACAGTCGTGAACACCATGGCGAAGGCGAGCGGGGTAATCTGATCGGCGCCTTCAAAGAAGAATCGGCCTTCGCGCGACAGATCCACCAGCAGCGAGCCGAACAGGCCCGAGACCGCAACGGCTACAATCCCGCGCGGCGCAATCCAGCCAAGCAGGATGGCTTCCTTGCGATTGAGCGTCCCATAAGTCGAGATCCAGACCGAGAGTGGGCGCACGATGAATAGCATGCACAGCAGGAATGCGAGCGTGTTCCAATTGATCGCCTGACTAATAATCGCTGGCGTCAGGTCGGCGGTCAGCATCACGAACACCCCGGACACGAGCAGGATCGCAATGTCTTCCTTGAACTTCTGCAGCTCCGTCAGACCGGCGAGTTTCGAATTGCCGAGCGTCATTCCATATGCGGTTACAGCGACGAGGCCGATCTCTTTCTGGAACATTTCAGCCATTGTGTAGCAAAGAATGATCGTCGCCAGGATGAGCGGCGCTTTCAGATATTCCGGCGTCCAGCCTTCGCGGAACGCCTTGGCCATGGCCCAGCCGAACAGCACGCCGAGGACGATGCCGTAACAGGCGGCCATGATGATCCACAGACCAGCGCCAAACAGGCTCTGGCCCTGCGAGGCGACGCGAATGAACTCAAAAGCTGCGACCGCAAACAGCGCGCCGATCGGATCGTTGACGATTCCTTCCCATTTGAGGAATTGCGCCGGCCGTCCGCCTAGCTTGGACTGGCGCAGCAGCGGCATGATCACGGTTGGCCCTGTGACCACCATCACACCCGCAAACACAACTGCGCTCGCCCAGTCGAGACCGGCAGCGTAATAGGCTGCAATCGTGCCCATGATCCAGGCGAGCGGCCCGCCAATGAAGATCATGCGGCGCACCGCGGCGCCGGCTTCACGCAAGTTTTCAAACTTGAGGACTAGGCCGCCTTCAAACAGGATCACGGCGACCGCGAGCGACACGATCGGTCTGAAGACGTCGCCAAAGGTCGCCTGCGGGCTGAGAAGTGGATCGCCAAAAATCACCGACCAAAGCGGCCCGACCGCGAGGCCTGCCAGCGACATCAGAACAATCGCAGGGGCCTGCAGACGCCAGGCGAGCCATTGTGCGCCCAGGCCGAGCGCACCGATCATGGCGCAGGCAAAGATGACATCGCTGCCCGCACTGCCGGCCAGAAGAAGACCTATGTCCATTTACCCGCTCCGCCCCGGCCCGATCAGGCCATCGCCTCGTCGCTTTTGCGGGAGATATCGAATCCGATCTCGCGCGTGCCATAATCGCCCGCTTCATAGCGTTCGATCTGGGCTTTGAACCAGTCGAGGACGTGTTCGTATATGTGGTCGTAGAAGGGCTCCGGATCATTATCCTTTAGCGGGATGGACAGGCGATACTCTTCACCGCCGACAATATTGGCGATGAATTCGTCGCCGATTTTCTGGCATTCCATCACCACGCGCATCCAGTCGGTCCCGACAGAGACCCGCACAGCAAGACCAAATACGATGGCGCCCAGAGGCCGAAACCCTTTTGGTGGGACGGAAAAAGCCTGATCGCCATAATCCTTGGGTTCAAATGGACCTGCAGGGGGAACCAGGCGAACGCAAACCCCGTCTATCGCCCCGATATGGGCGCAGAGACCAGCGCGCAATTCCTCTGCCAGCGACCGCACGCGGGTGTAGTTTTCCGCAGCCAAATCCTGATAGTGCGCAACGGTCGAGATCAGATCTTCGAAACGAGACAAGCCCAAACTCCCCTTTGAACCTCCGGTAAGAGTAGGGCGCGTTCGGGGTGAATGCTAGTGTTTAGACTGTTTTGCCTGCACTTATTTCTGCAGGCGCTGTTTCACCAGATTGAGCCAGTAGAGCTGCATCCCGCAATAAGCGAGCACAATTCCGAAATTGGTCGAGACCAGCGTTGTCGACACTTCATTGCGCATCGGTGCCAGGATCAGCTCGACAAAAATTGCAAAGCCCAGCGTGATCATGGCAGCCGGGCCGCGGCGCCGGATACCGATCGCAAACGTCGTCCAGACGGTCAGAGCGGCGAAAGACAGAACCCGAAAGAAGTGATCCTGAAAGGCGAAGGTTGCACCGAGGCCAGGCTCATAAGTGATCGTCTTCAAGGCGACGAGCACGGCGATAATGCCGGACAGGCCCATGGCCAATTGCCCGGGCAGGCCTTGCGCCCAGTACTTCCGAGTAAAAGTCAGCTCAGTCGATTTAACCAGTTCGCTCATACGCGGCTCCTGACGGATTACCTCTAGATGCGCACATTATGGCGAAGGCTTTTTGCTATCGGTTTAATCTGACTTGGTAAATTTCGGTGCGGCCCGGTAGCAAATGCTTAGCGTTTAAGCCGCCCGCCGCGCAGTGCTGAGGCGGATCACGCTCAACTGTTCGTCGATCAGGCTCATGTCAGGTCGTACATGTACCGGCAGAGCGGCGCGGGCCATTTCAATCGCTGTGCGCGGCGCCGTATCCTGCGTATAGGCAGTGATGATCCGGGCAATCGTATCCAGATAGACGGCTTCTTCCTCAACGATCTGGCCGAACCGGTTGGCGATCGGCCCGACCAGGCCATAGGCGAGGAAGACGCCAAGGAAAGTGCCAAGCAAGGCGGCGGCGATCATCTCGCCGAGCACTGCGGTCGATTGATCAATCATCGCCATGGTCTTGATGATACCGAGCACAGCCGCCACGATGCCGAGGGCTGGCAAGGCGTCCGCGAGTGTTTGCAGGGCTGTGACCCCGCGCTGGCGTTCTTCGACAATCTCTCCAACGCGGTCCTGAAGATAGGTCGCTGTCTGACGGCGCATCGCTGGGTCGAGCGCGATCAACCGGAAACTGTCACAGATCAAACCCGGTGCATGCGGATCGGCGAGAAGGCGTGGCTCGGAGGCAAAAAGCTCTGACTCATCTGGCGACTCAATATCTTGCTCGATGGCGACAATGCCGCCGCGCCGAGCCCGGCGAAGCATTTCATGCATCATGGTGAGCAGTCCGGCATAATCCTGTTTCGACCATTTGGCGCCGCGCAGCGCCTGTCCAAAGCCGCGCATCGCGGCCACGGCGACCGAGGTTGAATTGCCAATCAGGAGCGTGCCGAAAGCTGCGCCGCCAATCAGAGCCAGTTCAAATGGCAAAGCCGACATGACGGCGGGCCCGCCGCTGACCAGCAAAGCGGCAGAGACAATGGCGAGGACAATTCCAAATCCGATCAGTTGAACCATGCTGGCAATCCAGTCTTTCTCATTCTCTCCCACGATGGCGCGATTTCCTTTCAATCCCGTTTCGCCGCGCTTGCGCACAGATATCCGCGAGGAGAGGGGGCGTCTGGCCTTGATTTTGTCGCCGATGAGATCAAACAGGGCGCATGAGCGAGTCAGAGAGCACTAGGGATCAAACGCCTCAGCCGAACCGGCGCGGGGCGTTTTTCATCTTGTTCTTCTCTTTAATGGCGATTGGCGCTGGCAATACGATGCTCATCGCGGCCGTGATTCCGCCGCTGACGCGAACCCTGGCATTGCCGGATTGGATGGCTGGCGCGATCTTCTCGTTGTCAGCACTGTGTTGGTCACTCTCCTCGCCATTCTGGGGCAAACGCTCGAACCGCTTTGGTCGGCGCCGGATCGCGTCGTTCGGCCTCGCCGGATATTCTGTGTCCATGTTTCTGCTGCTCATCTCATCATGGGCAGCCGTATCGGAGTTTATCACCGCGCCGTTCGCGATCTTTGCCTGCCTCGCTCTGTCGCGGTCTGTCTTTGGCCTGATCGGATCCGGTTCAAGCCCCGCGGCGCAGGCCTATGTGGCCGACCGGACAGAACCCTCAGAACGCCAGAGCGAGATCGCTTTCGTGACCTCGGGCTTCAGTTTCGGGACGATTGTCGGACCCGCCTTCGCAGCGGTGCTGGTGGCGAATTTCGGCATTCTGAGCCCGATGCTGATCACTTGCATCCTCGCCGGCGTGATGTCGATCGCACTGTGGAACTTCCTGCCGGAGAATCGCGAGCCCGTGCAGGATGCGACCACAGTGGAAGTGATTCCTGGCGCGATCGGATTGTGGCGCTCGCGCAATGTGCTGCCGTTCCTAACCTTTGCCGTCACTTTGTCGCTGGTCACCGGGATATTGACCCAGGTCTTTGTCTTTGCGGTGATCGACAAGCTCGAGATTCCGCCCGATCAACCGGAACGCGCCGCCGTGTTTACCGGCCCGGCCTTTATGGTCGGGGCGATGGCCGTGATGACGGCGCAGCTGGTGCTGATCCCGCTGCTCAAGCTGAAGAACAAGACGCTGATGATTACCGGCTGTATCCCGCTGCTGATCGGGGCGTTGATCCTGATTCCAGCGCAGGATTTCGCCACACTGATCCTGGCGCAATTCTTCCTCGGCATCGGTCAGGGCCTGACACGGCCGGGCTTTTCCAGCGGGGCCTCGCTTGCCGTGTCGCCGCAGCTTCAGGGCAATGTCGCGGGTCTGGTCATCTCCGCCAACGGCATGGGCTACATCATCACGCCGTTATTTGGCCTGTTCCTGTACGAGTTTGTCGACCCATCATTGCCATTCTGGATCTGCGTCGGCCTGCTCGTCGCGATGGCGCTGTTTGCCTGGAAGGCGATTGAACCGGGCGTTGGTGAGGCCGAAGACCTCGCTTAATCGGCCGCCATGACCTGCTGCAACGCCACCGTGGTAGGATAGCCGTCAGCCGGAACGATCGCGCTGGCTTTCTGGAACCGGCGCAGGGCGCCTTTGGTGCCGCGCCCGGCAATGCCGTCGACCGGACCTGCATCAAAGCCAAGCCGGTTGAGATTGTCCTGCAGCACCATGATGTCGCGGCGGGTCAGCAATTCCAGCTCGGTCGGCCAGATAGCGACTGGGCCATGCTTTCCGGCAACGCCATCTGTCAAAAGACCAACCGAAAACGCATAGCTGTCCGAGCGATTGTAAGTTTTGAACACGTCGAAATTCTTGAACAATAAGTATTTCGGCCCGGTCGCGCCGGTTGGCAGCCATAGCTCGGCATAAGCGGTCTCAGGCGCTCCAAAAGGTCCGCCCGTCATCGGCGACAGGCCATAGCTCGTCCAGGTCGACAGACGCCGGTCTTCGCCATCGGCGAGCGACCAGTCGAACCCGCTCGGTGCCAGGATCTCAACGCCCCAGGGCATGTCTTTCTGATAGCCCGAGGCCCGCAAATAATTCGCCGCAGACGCCAAAGCATCCTCCGCGCTGTTCCACAGGTCTTTGCGGCCATCGCCATCAAAGTCGACCGCATAGGTCAGGAAGGTGGACGGCATAAACTGCGTCTGCCCCATCGCCCCGGCCCAGCCCGAAACCAGCTGATCGCGGGTGACATAGCCGTTTTCTTGCATCTTCATCAGGGCCAGCAGTTCGCTCTCGGCAAAAGCCTGACGGCGGCCCTCCACGGCCATATTGGCGAGCGTGTTCGCGGCATCGAATGTGCCGATATAGGAGCCGAGATTGGTCTCCATGGCCCAGATTGCCGTAATCGCCTCGCGGTCGACGCCGTAAGCCGCCTCGATCCGGTCGAAGGTCGCGGTCAGCTCATCCAGCCGCGCGGCGCCTCTGGTTTTGCGGTCGGTCGTGACAGCCGAGCCAACATAGTCCCAGATCGGCTTGGCGAATTCAGCCTGGCTCGCAACATCAGTGCGGGCAATCTCGACATTTTCGGCAAGGTAAAGATCGAGCGGGCGCAGCTCGGCCAGGGTCGCGTGTACGATTTCGACATCGCGGCCAGCGGCGACGGCCCGGGCCGCGAAGTCCGCGCGCCAGGCATCCATTCCGTCATGACCGGAGGCGCTGAACGGGGCGAGCACACTGGCGCTGCCGCCACCGACGGGCCCGACCGGATTCACGTCCGGCTGCTGGGATTGCGGGGAGGCGGCGCAGGCCGTGATCAGGGCGGCGCCAGCAATGATGCCATAGAGTCGTCGTTTCCAGATATGATCGCTCATCATACGCACCCCTTTGCGCATTTGCCTGTAAGCCGTGATTGACTCAGGCAGACCGCCTGTGTATGTCCCGCGCTTTCGTAAAAACTGATCTAACGTTTGGGCCAAAGCCATGAAAGTGAAATCCTCGATCAAAGCACTCAAGTCGCGCCACCGTGACTGCAAGGTCGTTCGCCGTCGTGGCCGGACCTATATCATCAATAAGACGGACCCACGCTTTAAAGCAAAGCAGGGCTGAGCCTTATATGAACAGCTGAGCGACCCGTGAGCGCTCGCATCGTCCTCTTCGACCTTGGTCATGTGGTTGTCGACTGGCAACCGATACGCCTGTATCGCGACTTTTTTGAGACCGAATCCGAAGCAGAAGCCTTCGTCCGCGATGTCTGCAATATGGACTGGCATTTGCAACATGATCTCGGCGTGTCGATGGCTGAGAATGGCGACCAACTGATCGCCAAATTCCCGCATTTCGAAGCGCAGATCCGCGCCTGGAAAACCCGCTGGCTCGACATGTTTGAAGGCTATGTACCCGGGATGCCGCCTTTGATGGCGGCGCTGGAAGAACGACAAGTCCCGCTTTATGGCCTGTCCAACTTGCCGGACGAAGTGGCGCAAGAGACGTTTGATGCCTTCCCGATGATCAAATTGTTGCGCGATGTCGTCGTCTCGGGAGCGGAGAAAGTCGCAAAACCGGATCGCCGCATCTACGAAATCACCCATGCCCGCATGGGCCACCCTGATCCGGCAGACGTCCTGTTCACCGATGACCGCGAGCGCAATTGCGAGGCCGCCGAAGCCTTCGGTTTCAAAGCGCACCACTTTCAGGGCGCTGAGGGCTTCAAGGCGCGATTGGTGTCTGAGGGGTTGCTATAGGCGCTGCAATGTCCGCTCTGGGTCAAAAGCATGGGTAATCGGGCGGACTGTTAGCCAGTCGAGCTCCTGATAGGTTCGCAGCATTGGGCTGCGGATAGGAAGGAGAAGACGATGACCGTTTATGTTGGATTGGATGTATCCTTAAGATCAGTTGCGATGTGTGTACTGGACCGTGAAGGCCGGACCATCGAAGAGAAAAAGCTGCCGTGTGAAGTAGCTGACATCGCGGGCCATCTTCGCTCTGCTGGTTACTCGGTGGAGCGCATCGGTTTGGAAGCTGTCACGATGAGCCAAATGCTGTTTCACGGCCTGACCGCGGAAGGCTTTGAAACAGTTTGCATGGAAACCCGCAAAGTCGCCGCTGCTCTCAAAGCAATGCGCAACAAGACTGATAAGGCCGATGCGCGAGGCATCGCTCATATCCTGCGGGCTGGGTGGTACAATCCGGTGCATATGAAGAGCCGCGCCAGTCACGAGCTCAAAGCGCTA
>JABSQB010000069.1 GCA_013214545.1 Henriciella sp. | reverse complement strand
CGGGTTCCTCGTTCTCGGCATCAAAACATCCTGTTCGATAGATCAAAAATTGTCCATCAAACCGGGGGAAGTCCAAGGCTTCGCTCATGTGAGACCTAGACCGTCTAGAATTGCTGGAATTTTCTTTTTCAAACCAAAAAAGCCGCGCTTGGCATTTGGCCATACGAGTTGATCATAGCGCCGCGTGACTTGAATCAGTTCGATGTCTGCGTCTCGACAGGCGGTACGTAGCCGCTTCTGCACGGGGCCTTGTGTTAGCCGCGAGGTAACACAGGCCTCTAGTGCGTTTGCGTTCTTCCAGTCCCGTAAAGCCTCTGCCCAATTCTCATCGGCATATTCTGAAATGGGGCCGTCAAAACCACTTTGGGTCCGAACCATAGCGTCTTTTACAGCCAAGGGACCAAATCTCGCTGCTATTGCGCCAAGCGGTTTTAGCGATCGCTCCGTCCGAGACGAAAATACCAAAACCGCGGCCGGCCGCGGCAAATCCAGTTGCGCAAGGCTGCAATCCTCTTCGGTGATAATCAGACCGAACCGACGGCCCGAAAGGTCATGTGAGGCAAAGCTAGGGGCGTTGATGTGAATCGGGCGGAGGTCTTCTAAAGCGGGGGCTGCATTAGCGAGGTCGCTGACGGGATTGAACCGTCCAGCGGTGAATTTCTCGATATTCGACGCGCGCGCCAGATAGGTTTTTCCGACCGTATGAAGACCGCATACCCATCGCCAGGAACACGTATTCGAAGCCGGGTCACCATCCACGAGGTGGCGATAGAAAAAGTCGGCGCCAAGCTGCCATGGCAGGTTCAAAGTGTAAGTCCAAATGCTGGCAAACCACATACGGGCATGATTGTGGAGATATCCGGTCTCAGTGAGTTCAAGCACCCATGCATCGAAACAGGCCAACCCGGTTCGACCTTCAACTGCCTCATCATACCGACGTGCTAAACTTGCGTCTTTGTCCAGCTGACCAAATAGCTGCATCAGGTCGTGTTTATAATATTGCCAAACGTCGGGGCGATGCTCCAACCATCCTTTGAAATACCCACGCCAAAACACTTCCTGTACGAATTTCTCCGCGGTGGTCAGGTTGTGCTGATCGAGTATAGCTGCGAGCACCTCTTCTTCTTGGATTAATCGGTGACGAATCCAGGGCGAAAGCTGCGAGACCTTTGCGTGCTTGCCCGCGCCGAAATCGAAGTTTCGTTGTCGCGCATATTGGTTGCCCGCGGCCTCGACGAAGCGGTCCAAGCGACTTAGCGCTGCGTCACGAGTTGGGTTCCAGTCGGCTGCCTTTGACGGCAACCCAAGATCAAGTGAACTCTGGCTCATATTCAGGTCTCTTCGAATGGCAGCTGAAACTGATCTGAAGTCGATCTCACGGTTTTTCGTTGCCCCCTGTAGGGAATGCCAGACTTGCGACTGCCATGTTTTTCTTGGATCGCATCAGCATTCTTGCGAAAGCCGCTGCCTTTGCGAACTGCCCACACCTTCTGACGCGCCGCTTTGGCGGCGGCCAGATGGTCAATAATGGGCATTGGGTAGGCTTTTCCCAAAACGCTTGAGGCGCCCTCCCACGTCCAGGGTTCATGGACGAACCGCGTCGGTACATCGTTAAGTTCCGGAACCCATCGGCGAATGAAGTCTCCATCAGCGTCCTGGTCGTAGCCTTGTTTTACCGGGTTGTAGATGCGGACTGTATTTATACCCGTGGTGCCAGACTGCATCTGCACTTGCGGCCAATGAATTCCGGGTTCGTAATCTGTGAACAGCCGTGCCAAGTGTTCGCCGGGCTTTCGCCAATCCAGCCAAAGGTGATAGCTCGCCACCGCCATGAGCATGGCGCGCATGCGAAAGTTCATCCAACCCGTGGCGGATAAGCATCGCATGCAGGCATCGACGAATGGAAGTCCTGTTTCGCCCACAGACCAAGCATGGAGCGCAGTCTGATCCGGATTTTTTGATCTTAGCCCATCATAAGCACGATGTAGGTTCCGGGTTTCGATGGCGGGTTCGTCTTCTAGCTTCTGCGTGAAATGATCCCGCCAGTGCAAGCGTCCCTGAAAGGAAGAGAGCGAGCCTCGCCAACCGCCTTTCATGCCTAAAGCCTTCAATTCTCTTTGACGCGCCCATGTGGCTTGAGCCACCTCTCGCATTGAAACAGTGCCCCATGCCAAATAGGGAGACAGACGAGAACAGTGCTCAGCACCTTTTTTGGGTCCTGACATAGCGCGGCGATACGGCGCTCCACGGACATGAAGAAAAGACTGAAGATTATCGATAGCCGCGCGGCGCCCACCGGTCTGGCGTTCCGGACATAGATCGCGCTTCAGACCGAGATGCTCCGCTGTTGGTATCGTACCAGAGGTAATGTTCGACAATGGCGGTAGTGATTTTGGCGTATCGATCTCGGGCTCAGCCATAAACGCGTCCCAACGTTTCGCCCATCCATTTCGTGATCCGAGGCGCCGGATCACACCATTCTGACGTCGTTCGTGCCAGGCAATTCCGTTTTGTCGGCACCAGGCTCCGACTCGTAGATCGCGCGCATAGGTCCAGGCATTTCCCGTCTCTTCGTGCGACCATATTTGAATGTTGCCAAAACGACGATGCGCGGTCTCGAAAATCTCAATCGCGTCTCCAGTCCGAACAATCAAACTCTGTCCAAGTCGAGACAAATCTTCTCGCAATGAATTTAGACA
Organism: Henriciella sp.; assembly: GCA_013214545.1. GTDB lineage: Bacteria > Pseudomonadota > Alphaproteobacteria > Caulobacterales > Hyphomonadaceae > Henriciella. The sequence continues at coordinate 6,138 of JABSQB010000069.1, read as the reverse complement.
CTCAGCCACAAATTCCCATTGCCGCGCGGATTGATCAGGACCTTGCCACAGGTCAGGCTCAATGATGAAAAGGGGAAGCACTAGGCCCCGTTTCGCAGCCGCGCTTAAGGCCGCATGATCGTTAATGCGAAGGTCACGCTTGAACCAAACGATCTGTATTTGCGGCGCAATTGTCATATCCCCCAGTTAAGTGATTGATCCGATCCGACCAGCGACATGATGACCGTTATCCATCAATGCTGAAGAGACTGAGTCAGTTCCGGCGCTGATCAAATCTAATCCTAATCCTCGACAGACTTATGGGCGGAGCTTCAGTTTGGCTTTGACTTTTTCTCTCGCCGGCATCGTGTTGAGCAATAGACCACCTCATCCCAGTTAAGCGTCCACTTCTTTCGCCAGTTGAAAGGGCGATTGCAAACCGGGCAAACCTTCGATGGGAGATGAGCTTTGTTCATAGCTCGGGAATTAGTGCACGACGCACACCATTCCAGTAATGTGATAACGCCGACGTGTATCCGCTGAGTTGTCGCGGGTTGTCAATGAGTCGATGTCTGCTTTTGACCCAAAGCGGACATACATACCATTGTCTCTTAGCCTCACAAATGTATGGTCTAGAGATCGACCAGCGCAGTTCGGGAACGCTGCAAGTATGACTGACAATATCGACGAAAACTCTCGCCTCTCTGGGTGGGTACGATTGTGGATCGTTTTTACCGCGATGTCTTGGTTGTTTGGTGGATTGGATATTGCGTTTTCCGTAGAGACCCTTCAATGGCCTCCACCTATTGGCGAACTGACCCCACAATCGGCGAGACATCTGGTCTGGTTATTTGCGCCTATCCTGCTCGCCGTTGCCTGGATTTCCGTCCGATGGATATGGCGTGGATTTCAGCCGCCGATAGCGCAAGCAGCTACTCCGACTATGTCCACACCTGAACTTTTCAGTCGAACACTAAGCTTACTGGCGAGGTTCGTCTTTTTCTTGATCGGCCTTATTGCGATTGCGTTTCTAGCCTACGTAACCTTCATGACGACCGAGGCTATGGACGCGAGCGATATGTCAGACACATGGTGGGGTGGAATCCTAGTCACTTTTCACCTGTGTTTTATGCTCTGTATGATGTGGAATATCTGGCAGTGGATCACGGAGTCTCCTACTGATTAAGGAGCCTGAATAAGGGATCTACTCATTTAAAGCCGTGCCATGTTGGGTCTAGGTCATCCTCAAATGCTGGCGCATGTGCACCAATAGAGACCTTATAATCATTCCACGGCGTTGCGGCACCTATTCTGCGAACTCGTCTATTTCGGACGAGCATGGTGACGCCTGCATCATGTAATTCTCGAATCCGCCACATCGCTGCAGCCAAAGAGAGCTCGGGTGGCGTTTTCCGTAGAGCTGTATCGCACACCTTCCCCCAAAACTCATCCCAGACGAAATCGTTTATGTTATTGGTATCGAAGCGGAGATGGCTTCTTCTCTCAAATGCATCGACCGATGTATAAATCGTCCAACGGTATTTATAGAGCTTTGGATTGTCGTGCAGAAAAGATCCCTGCCAGATTGATTCTCCACGTTCAAAGAATGCCTTGGTTGGGTGCTGCCCGTCTCCAAAGCGCATATCTATACCAAGCGGCACAAGCCAATTGAAACTCATATGCGCACCGCCTTTATGACCAAGGCTCTGAAATGGGATTAAATCTGGATAACGCAATGCAAGACAAAGTTATGCAACATCTGCCTCACTCACCCCATAGCTGTTTTAGCCGCAAGAACATCCCCATCGCCTTCTCATACTGCCGCATCAGGCGTTCATCCAACGCCATCAGCTTATCTGCCCTTTCCGGGTCCAAGCTTTCCCCCCAGGCTTGAAGGCGGATGGCAGGCCCTGCCCCAACGCCTTCATAGCTCGACTTAAAGTATGGCATGACTTCCAAGGTCAGAAACAGTTGAAGGCCGTCTGCGTTCCGTGGAAACTTCTCCTCTTCCTCTTCGACCATTTCGTTGAACCAGTCTTGCGTGCCTCCTGGCAAAGCATCGAACGCACTCTGAAAGCCATCATGCCCCTGCTCTTCCAATATTTTCTTGGCCTTCATCGCCGCAGAGAGGTAGCCCGCCCACTCGGTGTGCGACTCGCGGTCTGCTTCGTCATTCGATCGGATGGCGCCTGAAGACGTAACTTCTGGTCGGGTAACGTCTTCAAGCAGCAGTGCGCGTCGTGAAAGTTGGTCGTAACGAGAGCTGCTCGTGCTTCGATCGAGTGACGCCATATGCAGGGCACGTTCACCAAGGCGCAAACGCCGGCGACGCCAGTCCAGCCATACCAGCTGCTCGACTAGGCCCGACTCAGCCGGACCAACCGGGGTGTAAGCCTGCTGATAATCCTGAAAAAGGGACTCAAGGTCTTCTTCTGACTCCCAAGGCAAAAGCGCGAGACGCAAATGATTAGGAATGGCATTGAGTATAAGCGTCGCTTTCTCGTTCATGACCAGAATCCTTTTTTACTAACTGCTCCTTCGAACCGGCGCATAATGATCAAAAACTCGTCCATGACTTCGCGCTCGCCCTGCTCAATGCGCCGAACGATCTTTTGATACCTCGCCTTGCGCATATATTTCGGCCGCGCAGGAATAAGGTCTTCAAGCCCCTGCCCCGCCCCGATGCTCGCACGCAGCTTGCGGACTTTTCGAAAGGACCGATCTGATTGGCTTTCAGTGGACGACGCGTAGGCAAGACGACAGCAGGACCGGCACAGGAAGCGGGTGTCAGCGCCATACAGGTATCGGGCGCGTGCGCCGCACCGCGGACAATTCAAATACGCCTGAGCGCCGCCAAAATTTCGCTCGGACCAATTGATGCCGATGGTTTCCTCGACTGGCTGCCAGGGACCGCCATTTCGTCGAAATTTGTATTTGAGCCGAATATGGTCTTCCGCGCCAAAGAGCTGGACATAGTTTTTCTCGCCATCGCTTGACGACCAGGTCCATGTCCCAGCCCACCCATCCTTGAGCACGCCTTCTTTCTGCAGCTTCACCGCATCGATGCGACGGTGTTCCTCGACACAGCCATTATGGACACGATTGTGCCCGCCTGATCCTAGACCGCCCATCACGAACCCCCGAGATTTGCCCAAATCGGTTGGGAAAGTGCCGTGAAGCGCAAAACCGTGACAGTTGTGACGGATGTCTCCTTATCAGACGTAACGCGCATGCGCGCGCGTGTACGCCGTAAAAGGGAAAACGTGTCACATCTGTCATCCAGATCGCTTGATAAGGAAAATAATAGGCGCTCAGCCATGCGGCGCTCCTGATTTTACGGTAATCCCCATAAAGCCGCGAACCTGACCTTTACGGCTAGCTTGAAACCCTCGCTTCAAAAGCGCCTGACTAAACGTCTTCTTGTTGCCCGCGTGCTCATTGGCCGCGTCTGCATAGCTTTTCCAGCTGTCAAAGAGCTTCGCTGATGACTCGAAGTCACCACTCCGCTGAATGCAACAATCGCTGATCCAATTTCCTACGGCATCTTCTTCTCGCAGATAGTCAGTTGTTGCAGCATCGACTTTGGCGCATGAACCGAGCCCTTGACGCTGCCATTTGAGACAACCTTCAATCATCCAGGAAAGGATACCGGGTGCTTCAGCCATGAGTTTTTCGAGCAGCTGAAGATCAATTTCATCATCAGGCACTTTGCGAACGAACGGCAAGAGCCTCATGCGTCGGCGCATCGCCTGGTCAACGCTTTTCAGACTGGGCTTGTGATTTCCAGAAATAACCAGCTTGAACTGGGGCGTGAACGTAAAAAAATCCTGACGCATGAACCGTGCAGTGATCTGGTCACCACCGGTCAGCTGCTTAATACGCGATTCATTCCACCGTCGGCCCTGTTCGGTTTCTTGCGCAGTGACGAGCCGAGCTGCGCGTAACATGGCGAGGTCGGTCGGGTGGCTTGTCCGTCCGGTATCGATAAAGGTCTCCATAGCCGCGACCTGTTGATAGCCGGACAGGATGCGAGCCAATACCTCAACAAACACGCTTTTACCGTTTCCACCGTCCCCATAGACGAAGAACAAAACCTGCTCGATCGTTGAACCCGTCAGACAATACCCACACATACGTTGCAGGAAAGCGATATACTCCTCATCACCCTCGGTGACGAAGGTCAGAAACTTGTCCCAGGCTGGCGTTGGCATTTCAGGATCAGGCAAAACACTGGCCCGACGTGTCAGATAGTCTTCTGGTGTCGCTGGGCGCATCTTGCCTGTGAGAAGGTTGATCACCCCGCCAGGGACACCGAGCACCATCGGATCGGTATCCCATTGGTCTGAGGTCGCTGCGACCCGGCGATCTGCGCGAGCTAGCTTTTCTATACCTGCAACCGTGGCCGCACTGGACAATTTCATTGCTCGCGCGATCGATTTCCCCTCACGCAATACCGAGTTGGCGCGTGCGCGTACGATCGGTCGAATCGCGTCGAAGGTTTCGTAGGTTTCGTCGGGGTACCAGATGCCGTCACCAAAACGCATCCACTTGTGCCAGAGCGCCACATAGCGACGGCGATGGCATTCAGCCTGAACGAACTCTAGCGCCATCTGGTCTTCAGAAAGGCGCAGATCGCTCGTATTTGGAAACTCGATGATGTCGTGGGGTTTGTGCTCAGGCATATTGGCCACCCCCGGTTTTCTGCACGAGAGCGTCATTCCAGTCTGTCCCTGAGGTTTCGGGAGACCTTAGGCTGACCGAATAGCCAAGTTGCTCGAAGTATCGTTTGGACGCTTGGGCGTGCTCAAGCCCTGGGGAATCATGGTCTGCGAACAAGACAACGTCCTGCACGATCTCTGGCAGCCTGATTTTATCGAACCGCAAGCCACAGGCGGCCCAAACAGGCAGATCAAAGAGCTTCATTGCGCTCAATGCGGTCTCGACCCCTTCAGCGAGACCAAGAACCTTGCCCGATGGCGCCAGCTGCACAGCGCCGTCTGTAAGTGCGCCGGTATTGAGTCGAACCGGCTTCACATCCGCCTTGTGACCGCATTCTGTGATAAAGGTCCGCTGAACCGCGCAAAGCGATCCATCGCAGCGACGAACCGCTGCCAGCATAACTGGATAATAAACACCAGTATGAGGGTGTTTGCACGCACTGCGGTACCGGAGATCAACCCACTCCCCGGCAATCTGCCGTTTCTCAAGGTACAAGGGTCCGGATGTTCCGGCGAGAGGCAGCGCTGACGCCCAGAGCGCGTCTATATCGGCGCAATTGGAAACCGGGCATGGGCGCTTTGGGGCCGGCGGTGTTGTTATCAAGCAAGTCGCGCCGCTTTGTGGCCATGCGCCCCGGCGTTTCAGAGCTTCAAGCACGTCAGTCTGACTGCATCCTGCGTGACAATGAAAGACAACCGCCCGTTTATGCCCTGGCGCTATAGACAGTGACGGGTTTTTATCGCCCCGGCCGCGACCGTGTCCCTCCACAGGGCATGGCGCGATGCCACGGCCATTTCGCCAGGTTCCGCCAAGTACTGCAGTCAGCCGCCGGGCTTCCATTACCGTAGCTCCTGCTCAAATGAGGAAAGCCAGGCCTCTAGCGCAGATACTCTGATCAGGCGACGCGTGCCGATCTTGAAGCTGCTGAGCTCGCCTGACGAAATCGCCTCATAAAGCTTGGTTCGACCTATGCCTGCGAGCGAAGCGGCCCGACCCGGAGACACGGCTATTTCTGGGCGTCGTTGTGTATGTTCTTGGAATGACATCTGTTCACCTCGGTTCGCTGTGCAACCAAGGTATTCTCCAGATACGATGCTACGAAAGACGCCATATAATTGGCTTTATGTGGCATCTGGAAGTTTCGAGAAGCCTGACTCTCTCCACGCGCTGTATTCGCTGCGGATGGCATTTTTGATCGTCCCAATAGAATGACAATCATCGGCGGCAAACTGCTGAAGTTGTAAGTCACGGAGGTCTTCAGCCTCTGCCGCCAGGGAGACCTTCTGCGCTTCACCATTCATAACGCGTAGAAGGAATACACCGACATTGTCGAAGTCGTTCTTTGAAGGCGCTCCTATAGCACCGGATTTTTTGCACGCTGATGGCGCTCTTGCCCGCAACTGTTTTATAGAAAGGCCCCAACCGTCTTTGGTGGCCATT
>JABSQB010000068.1 GCA_013214545.1 Henriciella sp. | reverse complement strand
TTAGGTTTCGCGCTATCGCCGTAGCCGCGAACGTCCATTGCCGCGACCGTGTAGCCTCTCTGCGAAAAATATTCGACCTGATGGCGCCAGGACCAGGAATGCTCCGGCCAGCCGTGAACGCAAAGAATGACCGGACCAGACCCCGATACGTTGACTGCAATCTCACCCACATCGGTGGAAATCATTTTCTGCATGGCAGGCCGCCCTCCCCAATCTTTCGTCGCGATCATCATAACGAGACGTTCTATGAGCAGGTCTAACCTAAGGAAGAGTCAAGAACAGTTACGCGTTTTACTATTCTTTTGGCCCGCCCGGCATAATCGGGCGATCGCGCCAACTGCCCATGCTGCGCACCCGGTCATACATCACCAAGGCACCGGCAAGGCTGACATTGATGCAGAACTTGGTCGGGATCTTCACGATGTGATCGCAGCGCTCGACCATCGCCTCAGAGAGATTGCCACGCTCAGGCCCCAGTACATAGGCAGCCATGCGAGGATGTTTGAATTCCGGCAGTTCAACCGCATCATCGGTCAGTTCTATGCCGACCATCTGGCAGCCTTTCGGAAACACCATCTCTTCCATTGAGTCCCAGGCATAATACGGCACGTTCTTGAAGGTCCGCGACGTGTCCGAGAGATTGGCGATCTTGGTCCGATCCGCAGCCTGCACAGAAAAGACAAAACTCGCGCCAAAGGCATTTGCGGTGCGCATCAATGCGCCGAGATTCATCGGCTTGGAAATGCCCTCCGCCCCAATGGCAAAATACCCCTTCATCAGATCACCCCTAATACTAGGCGCCCGAGCGCGAGCACACCGACCAGCAAAACCGGCAGGATCACACTATAGCGCCGCGCCGCGCGCAGATGGGCGAGCGGGCTCGGATAGGTGTCTTGCATATACGCCACCGCTTCATCTTCAGCAGGCGCCCCACTCGCTGCTGCCACGACAACCGCATTTGCCTTCACGCGGTCCGCAAATTCCTCGCGCCAGGCTTTCAGTGCGCGGCGCAGGACCAGAGCCGTAATCACCCGCATTTGCACCGCGAGGGCAAAGGCGAAGCTCAATCCACCGACCAGAATCCAGAACAGCAGCGTCTTGTCCAAACTCACATCTCCGCGACGTCAAACCTTCACAGCGCCGGTTGCCATGGCTACCAAAGCTCCGTCAACGCATGCGATGAGGAAACTCCCGATGAAAGCTCTGCTCTCAAAAGCCCCAGGTGGCACTGATACGCTGGTTCTGGAAGAGATTGAAAGCCCGACACCCGATAAGGGGCAAGTCGTGATCGACGTCAAAGCCATCGGTGTGAACTTCCCCGACACGCTGATCATACAGGACTTGTATCAGTTCAAGCCCGAGCGGCCATTCAGCCCAGGCGGCGAAGTTTCCGGCGTGGTCAAAGCTGTCGGCGAGGGCGTGACGCATCTGCAAGTCGGTCAGCGGGTCATCGGATCTTGCGGCTGGGGCGGCATGCGCGAAGAGATGGCGCTGGAGGCCGGGCGCTGCATCCCGATCCCGGATAGCGTTCCGTTTGATGAGGCCGCGGCCTTCGTCATGACATACGGGACATCCTATTATGCGCTGAAGGACCGCGCTGACCCAAAACCGGGTGAGAAATTGCTGGTTCTGGGCGCAGCTGGCGGCGTCGGCATTGCCGCGGTTGAGCTTGGCAAGGCAATGGGACTGGAAGTGATCGCCGCCTGCTCAACGCAGGAGAAAGTCGATTTTTGCCTGTCCAAAGGCGCCGACAAGGGCCTCGTTTATGATCGCGGCCCTCTCGATCGTGGTCAGCAGAAAGAGTTCTCGAACGCCATCAAGGAAGTCAGCGGCGGCGGCGTCGATATCATCTATGACGGCGTCGGCGGCGACTATGCAGAGCCTGCTGTGCGCGCAATGAACTGGGAAGGCCGGTTCCTGGTGATTGGCTTCCCGGCTGGGATTCCAAAATTGCCGCTGAACCTGACGCTATTGAAATCCTGCGATGTGCGCGGTGTCTTCTGGGGCGCTGCGGTGGCGCGTGACCCCGAAGCCAATCAGCGCAATCTGGCCGAGATGTTTGCCATGTATCAGGAAGGCAAGATCAAGCCGCATGTCTCTGAAACCTTCCCGCTGGAACGCGGAGGCGAGGCCATTCAATACCTGATTGACCGCAAGGCGCTCGGCAAAGTGGTGGTCACGGTTTAAGCGGTTTGGGCTTGGCCGAGCGACGCTGAACTACCCGATAGAGCATCAACAGCACGAAGATACCGCCATAGACGACGGTATCATCTACAGGGAATCTCAGCGCCCAGAACCAGTGTAACAGGCCAAGGAAAGTGGCGAGATAGGTCCAACGCTGCAGCCGCTTCCAGTTCGGGCCCATCTTGCGCACGCTCCAATCATTGGACGTAACCGCGAGGGCGAGGAAGATCACCAGGCTGATCCAGGCAATCGCTTCAGCCGGACGTTCCAGGGTTTTGAGCATCCGGTCGGGTGTTGCGCGATAGATGAAATAGGCGGTGTGCGCGATCAGATACCCAAATGCTGCCAATCCAAGATATCGTCGCTGTCGGATCAACCAGCTACGTCCCGGCATGGTTTTGAAGATTTTGGTAACCGGCGTGATCGACAGGCTCGCGAGAGCAAATGCCCCGCACAGAACGCCCGTCCAGTAGAAGAAATCTCCGCCGCCAAATTTGTAAGCCTTGTGTATGTACAGCATCCAAGCCAGCGGAAGCGTCAGCAGCGTCCAGATCACATACCGGTGCGACATCAGTTTCAGCATGTGCTTGCGTCCTCTTCGATCAGCGACCGTCATCGCTAGTGCGTCGTCTCGGCGGGCACTGTCAACAGGCGTGCCGGAAAGTCGGAGTATTCGCCGCACACGGCACGAACCGCGCTGAATTACTTTTGTTTTAAAGTGTTTATTGGCTCTCGACCTATTAACATGGCGCGCTATGGAAAGACCAACACGCGCCAGAATGGTCGTAAGGGGACTATAGCCATGCCAAACAAAACCCTGGTCACGATGACGGCAATCGCATTGAGTCTTGGCCTCTCTGCTTGCAGTGGTGGTGGCGGCGGTGGCGGAATGGCCACGCCAACATCCTCCAGCCCGCCTCCACCGCCACCGCCACCGCCGTCTGCCCCACCGCCCCCACCCTCCGGCAGCGTGAGTTTCGATGTCACCCGGCTTGGCATTCTGGACGGCGCTTCCGGCAGCAGTCGTCAGGAAATGTCACGAAGCGTGGCTTTTGATAGTTCAGGCGACATGTACATCGCAGGTGGTTTTGGCTCGAGCGACTTCCCGTTTCCTGATCCCAACACCTACGATACCAGCTTCCAGAGCTCCGGCGGGACATCGCTGGGCAACCAAGGGCCGCTGGACGCCTTCGTGGCGAAGTTTGACAGCACCGGTCAGCTGGAATGGACGACGGCATTTGGCGGTCCAAATTATGAGCGCGCTTATGCGATTGAGGTGGATGAGACCGGGCCCAATCCGGGGATCATTATCGTTGGACGCGCCGGAGACGGCCTGCCGACAACAGCCGATGCCCTGCAAACCAGTTTCGCCGGCGATAACAGGCGCAATGGCGCCTATGGCGACCAGGATGGCTTTGTCGCGAAATTCTCGCTTGATGGACGCAACTTACTCTGGGCAACTTACATTGGCGGTGTTGGCCCGGGCTTTGTGCGAAGTCTCGACGTTGATTCACAAGGCCGCGCGCATATCGGCTTCATCGCGCTGGAATCGTTTCCTTACATAACCGGCAATGCCATTCGCAGTAGTCGCCAGGGAACGTCAGATGCGGTCTATGCGGTCCTGTCTGAAGACGGCTCGAGCATTGAGTATGCAACCTATCTTGGTGGCACGAGTACGGGTTTCATCGAGCCTATCTCAGCGCTCAAAGTCATAGAGAACAATGGCGCATATGCGGGGACGTATATCACTTTCTACGATAATGGACCGGACGCACCGACGACGGCAGGTGCTTACCAGCCCAATATTGGCGGCAATACCGACATGGTCGTCGCGAAGATTGATAGCGGTTTCGGCCTCGAATGGATGACTTATCTGGGCGGCTCGGAAGATGAGCTTCTAGAAACCCACACCTTGGCCATAGACTCGCAAGGCCGACCGGTTATCGCAGGCTTCACCTGGTCGCAGGACTTCCCAACTAGCAACAATGCCCATCAGACCTCACTCGCGGGTGGGTCAGATGGCTTTATTTCAATTCTCTCCGCGGACGGCAGGTCACTGGTGGCATCTTCGTATTTCGGCGGGAGTGGGAACGACGAATTCGAAGGCCTGGACGTGTTGAACGATGGCACAATCGCCGTTACAGGCTTCTCGTTTTCCACCAACTTGCCCGTGAACAGCGAGTCTTTCCAAGCGTTTCACGGCGGCGCGCAGGATGGCATCCTAGTGCGGTGGGCAGCAGATTTAGGCAGCTTGCTTTATTTCACTTATCTGGGCGGCACCGGGAATGACCGACTTGCGGATGTCGACGCAAATGCGTCAAACGTCCTCGGGATTGTCGGCGCCGCGGGCTCGACCCCGTTCCCGACGGTCGGAACAAATGACTCTGCGACGGACGGTCAGTTCGGGGCGATCTATGGGCGCCTTGAACCCAACTAGCTCTGACCCGCAAACAATGCTGAATAGCAAGTCCGTAACAGGACGAGCCTGAAACTATGCCTGAACTCCCCGAAGTCGAAACTGTTCGCCGCGGTCTGTCCCCCGCCATGCAGGGCAAGCGTATTGAGCGTCTTGAGGTCAATCGCGCAGATCTGCGCTTTCCGTTTCCGCCAAACTTCCGCGAACGGGTGGAAGGCGCCCGTATTACGCATATGGGACGCAGGGCCAAATTCCTGGTGACGGAGCTCTCGACCGAAGAGGCGCTGATCATGCATTTGGGTATGTCAGGCCGGTTCACCGTCGCCGGGAAAACTACGGCGGATTTTCATCATGACCCCGGGACAAACCCGGCGCATGATCATGTCGTGTTCCACATGGAGGATGGCGTGACTGTAACTTACAATGACCCGCGCCGGTTCGGCTTCATGGAGCTTTGGCCAACCGAGGATCTCAGCTCCTACCCGCGCATCGAACATCTTGGCCCCGAGCCTTTGTCGAACAGTTTCAGTGCAGCCTACCTCAACGAAGCACTCAAGGGAAAAGCGGCGCCCATCAAGGCTGCTTTGCTCGATCAGGCCGTGATTGCGGGGCTGGGCAATATCTATGTCTGCGAAGCTTTGTTCCGGTCCGGGATCAGCCCGCGGCGCAAAGCGCAAAGTGTGGTCGGCAAACGCGCTGACCGTCTGGCGCGCGCGATCAATGAAGTGATCGCTGAGGCCATCGAGGCGGGCGGCTCATCAATCTCAGACTTCGCCAGCGCCAGTGGCGAGCTTGGCTACTTTCAAAAGCAGTTTCTGGTTTATGACCGCGAAGGCGCGCCTTGCTTTACCTGCGGCGCTGACATTAAGCGGATTGTACAATCCGGGCGCTCAACCTTCTATTGCGGGCCCTGCCAGAAATAAGGCTTAGGCCCCGCGTCTGCTGCAGAACTTATTGGCTTTTTTACCCTTCATAGCGCGTTTGGCGCAATTGAAGTTGCGCCGCTGTCTTTTACCGAGGCGGGTCAGCGAAGCAGTCAGGACAATGGCAATCAGAGAGGCGATCAGACCATATTCGATCGCTGCCGCGCCGCGCTCAGACGACAAAAAGTCCTCGTCCGCCTCAGGCTGAGGCGCGGGTCCAATCAGAATGTCACGGCGTGTATACATGTTTACGTCCCTGAATTGGGTCGTAGCTGAAATGTATTACAAAACCTCTACTTCTGATTGGAACTATCGCCTGATTTTGCGGGGTTTTTGGTTGCAAATACAACCAGAAACTGCCGCACTAATTGCCCCAGAGGCGCTGCCACCAATTCTTCTTGGGTTTCGGTTCTGAGACGCCTACAGCGCTGGCAGAGAAGCCGCCATCGGCCATTTTCTGCTTAATCTCTTCCAGTTCCCAGCCGGTCAGCTTAGCAAGGCTTTCCGCCTCTGCATCCCAGCGTGTGACCAGCGTTTCAGCATATTGGCCCGCTTCCTCACACTGGCCATAGTCACCGCGCCAGGGGTGACGCAACACATAGCGGCCCTGATAGTTTTCGCGATCGCCGGTCACCTGGAAATTGAGATCTTCCGGGAAGCTCTGCCCATCATAGCGGACGTGCAAGCGCGTGACGAAGGCGTCGACCGGCTGCGGACCAATACCAGGACGCGGCATCGGCATGGGCTCAATCCCATTTTGCGGGCCTTCATCCAGCCACATCACACCAAGCTCGCGCAGCTCGGACCGGGACAGCGGATTTGCGGCGCACGGGTCACACCAGGACATGTCCCAGGCATATTCCATGAACACGGCCTTGCCGTTTTCCTTATCGGTCTGATGCTCGAACATGGCTTTGTAAAACTCGCCGAACTCATCCTTCACAAAGATCGGGACATCCATGTTGGACGGCAGTTTGACGGTCTTGTAATTTGTGGTTTCGACGCGGCCCTGGCGTGTGATTGCGAAGACGAACAGCTCCTGCTTGCCGTCGGCGTTCACGGTCCCGAGGCGAATGGGGAGCATGAAGTTTTCATCCTCATACGCGACCTGGATCGGGCGCAGCATGGACGAACCATCATGGCGCTCCAGATTCACTTTGGCGACGAAGAACTTCATCCCGCGCCGCAGATAGGCGCCGACCACCTCTTCGGCGCCGTCCGGAATGCGATACTCATTCTGGTTCAGCCAGGTGATCAGACCGTCGCTTTCCTCTGCCGACAGGATAAGAATGTCATACTCGCCGACTTCATATTCAGCTTCGATGGTGACGCCGAGATCTTCAGGAAGCACTTCTTCGACTTCGACAGACTCCATGACCGGCGGCGCGGACATCGCGACCATATCGCGCCGATAGCGCATCTCGCACGGGTTCTCGTCATAATACTCGACCAGGCGCGGGGCGGTGTACTCATCCAGATGATCGACCAGAGCCGGATTGGCGACATTGATCTGCTCGCGCAAAGGGATGTCGACGACCGGGACGACCATGGCGAACTCGTTGACATCGCCGCGATAGTCCGAGGCCATGGTAATCACGGTACGCTCATCATCGCGCACCAGCACGACCTTTGAAGCGTCATTGAACAGGTCGGTGTCGGCCTTGGCGACATAGAAGCCGCAAAAGGCTGAGGCCGCCGGCGCGCTAAGCGCGAACGATGCGAGGCCGAGGGCGCAGGCCCCCGCGAGGTGTTTCAGGTTCATCTGGAGTTTCCTTTTTGGAGAGCCATTCAAACCGGCGCGCGGGTAACACGCGGTCCAGAACAGGAGTGAGAAGCGCCAGCCCCGCAAGGGCGTAGAGCATGGCGCCGCGAATATGATGCTCCCAGCTGAGCCAGGCGGCGAGCGCTGCGACAGCAAAGGCGAACAGGATGCGCGCGAGCCGCGAATCCGGGGTCGAGCGCGGATCGGTGATCATGAAGAAGGCGAAGACGAGCAGTGCGCCCGACTGCATCTGATGGATCGGGATCGCCATCGGGTCGCCCAGATAGAGTGCGCGTCCGAACAGCATGGCGGCAAAGCCGATCAGGAAGCCAAGCGCGATATCCAGCCGCTTGGCGCTGGACAGGACCAGCGCCGCGAACCCGATTGCAAACGCGGCGAAGATCGGCGCTTGTCCCCACTGGCCAGGCGAAACCCAGGCCGCAGACCCGCCGATCAGGCTGACGGTCACGATGCCGATACAGGCCGGATTGAATATGTGCTTGCCGCGATAGCGGATCAGGAATTTGGCAGTGATCGCGATGAAGCCCGCGGCCAGCCAGAACCAGAGTGAGTTGGCGCGCAGCAGGATGGACAGGGACAGCGACGTGATCAGCGCCGATTTCCATTGAAAGCCAGACATCCAGCCGACAAAGCCAGCTTCGAGGCTGGAGCCGCGCCAATAGCTTCCGGAGGTCGCCCGGCGTCGTTCCTTGCGGGCATTGACCCAGATCGTTCCGGCGACTTGAGCGCTCATCGCCCCGACAATCGCCGCCAGCAAAGCCAGCGGCCGAGCACTGAAATCACTGGTCGAAAGGGAGATGCAGAACAGGCCAAACAGAGCCAGGATCTGCCAGTGTCGGGCGTCCCGATGCAGGGCCTTGAACAAGCCTGTTATTTGCGTCCTCACTCCCATGGCGAGCAGAAAACACACCAAATGCGGGCGAATTAGGGCGTAGGATTGGATCTGGCCTGTCAGGCCCTCATCCTGAGCGAAGTCGAAGGATCGGGGGCCGCGGGAAAGAGCGCCGCGCTTCTGGGCGGCCACCTCTAGCCCGCCGCGTCCTTCGACTTCGCTCAGGATGAGGCTCAACGGGCCGTTTCCTTTTGACGCGTCATCCTCGACTGCGCAGCGGTCTGAGGATCCATCGCCTGCCGTTTCGACAAACGGAGAGGATCCGAGATGGCCCCTCAGACAGCCTCTGTCTGTCGAGGGTGACGCAGAAAGCAGACTTTAGGCGAGTGTCCTATTCGGGGCAATTCTGTTGAAAAACTCGCTGTTGATTTCGGCGGATCTTCCGATCCGATGATCCACATCGGCCTATTTCTATTGGGTGTTCGCTGCTGTCGCCCGCTCTAAGCGGCATTTGCGAGTTTGGTGGACGGTATCGGGGCGTATTTGGCGAGTTTTCTAAGCTTCTGGGTTGTTGCAGCGAGGAGAAATTCGTCATTGGCCCCAGTGGGGCCTCGCAACCTTAATCGTCGGAAGCGGTGTTGGCATTTTAGATGCGCGAAGCTCATCTCGACCTTCTTTCGATCTCGTCGCGATTGCTCATACTCTTCTGTTTCGCGTAGTCGTTTCACCTTATCGCGGGCATGTTCATAGATGGATCGGCTGACTTTCCGGAATGGCGCCGATGGGCAGCATTTGGATTTGAGTGGGCAGACCGCG
>JABSQB010000067.1 GCA_013214545.1 Henriciella sp. | reverse complement strand
AGTTCTTCCATCGTCGCGCGCCAACCATCTTCGCGCCATTGGCTCAGATTGTATTCTGGCGAACCGGCGATAAAGCCGATCCGTTTGTGACCGAACTTGTGCAGATGTTCGGTCGCCATGCGGGCTGAGTCTTCGTCTTCCATGGAGACCGGAATGCCTGGTCCTTCACTGCGCGAACCGACGCGCACAAATGGAATATTATTGGCCGCGAGCAGGGAGGTGATCTTGGGATTGTGAGAGTGCGGCGGGGTCAGGATAATTCCGTCCGGCTGGAGAGAGGCAATGGCGGCTGTGAGCTCTCGTTCGATGTGATCGTCGTGCGTATCAACAAGTTCGATCAGCATTCGATAGCCATGCTCGGCGCATTTCAGCATCCCGCCGAGCAGCATCTGGTCGACCCAGTCATTGCCTTCTCGCGCGCGCCATTGGGCGATTGTGCGTTCGCGATCGTTCAAGGCAAGGATCAGATAAGAGCGCGATCCACTCATCCGTTGAGCGGCGATCGATGGCACATATCCTAGCTTGTCGATTGAAGCCTGGACGCGCTCCTTCATCGCGGCGCTGACATTGGGTTCTTTGTTGATGACCCGGCTAACCGTCTGCAGTGATACTTCTGCGTCGGCAGCGACATGCTTGATGGTTACCGATTGGCGGCGTCTCGCCATGATTGACCTTCCTAATTTCGTCCCCTGCGCAATCCCACCTTCAGAGTCTTAGATGGTCGCCTTGTTCTCACTCTGTTGAGATTCGCTTCACGCGTAATACTCGTCATGGTTGCGGTTTTGAAGCAAAAACGGGGCCTCTGGCATCCAAAGGCCCCGAATTGATATACTATTAGGCAGCAGCCTGCCTTAGAACGTAAATCTTCCCAGAACCGAGAAGCGTCGGTCGTTACGGAATGCTGACCGTGTGACCCGGGTGCCGTCAAAGTCAACGACCTGCGTCGTCTCGGTAATCTCATCCAGCAGGTTCACACCCTGGATACCGATCTTGAAGTGGTCGTTGACATCATAGAAGGCCGATGCGTCGAGCTGTCCGGTAGATTCCTGCCAGATTGGCGAGAATGGGAAGATGTCATCTCGAGGCGTGATCAGGAAGTCCGATCGCCAGTTATAGGCTGTCCGAAGCGCCCAAGGGCCGTGTTCCCAGAACAGTGTGACGTTAATCGTGTCTTCGGAGATTCCAGCCAGGGGCTGCAAGTCGACGAACGACCCACCACCGAGCGGATTGACGCCCGTGGTGATAGACGCTTGTCCGGCCGCCGAAAGGTTCGGGTTGGTAAAATCGCTACCATCCACATACGTGTAGGTAATCTGCGATCCCAGGCCGCTCCACATCCCAGGCAGCATGTCATAGACTTGCTGATAGGTCAGTTCGAAACCAGTCAGGTTCCCGTCCTGATCATTGGATGGCCCTTCAATCTGGACATCCAACGACACGCCACTGTCACTGACATAGTTCACGTTCGTGAAGCCTGTGTTGACGAAGCCTTCAATGTCTTTGAGGAACACCGACGCTGTGAGCGAGCCGACATCATCCCAATACCATTCGACCGACAAGTCATAGTTCGTCGATTCGATCGGACGCAGGTTCCGGTTACCCGTTTGCGCTGCAAACAGAGCTCCGGTTTCCAGATTGCCAGCGTCTCTAAGCGCGTTGGTATTGTCGCCGATCGGCACACCTGCTCTGAACAGTTGCAGGTCTGGACGCGAAATGCCTTTCGAAACCGCGCCGCGAACCAGCCAGCCATTTCCGAAATCGAGCTTGGCGTTCAGGCTTGGAAGCCAATTTTCAAACTCGATGTCGCGATCATCAATGATGACTTCACCGGTGTGAGCGGCGGCGAATTCCGCCAGCCTTGCATCACTGAGCGAACAGAAGCCCGGCAGGGTCTGAGCCGACATCGCTGCGAAGGCGCAGAAGCCGTCAATCTCAGCGACCTGAACGACCCCGTCACCGTTACCGCCCGCAACGACTGCATCGAAGCGGTCAGGGGATGGGAATGCAGTGATGCCTCCGACTTCTACTTTCGTTTCAACGTAGCGAAGTCCGAAATTACCTTCCAGGCTCATTCCGTTGTCGAAATCGTGTCCGAAATCGAGACGGCCATACAGCGCATTGGTGATCTCAGTCACGTCTGAAATTTCGCGTGGGCAGAATGGGTCACACACGGTGACTTCACCTGTAATTGCGTTGGTTTCAGAACGACCGTTTACGCCCAGGTTGAAGCGCTCTGGGGACTGCGAGAAGGTCGTGATTTCGTCCCACTGCCCGTCAGTCACACCGGAGAGATACTCGTTCAGGAAGTCATCTCCGCCAAAGAACCATGCGGCACCCGCGGGAACTGGCGTGGCCACTTCCCCGCGTTGGAAGTTGTCTCCGAACGGTTGGAGAAGTTGCGAATATTCTGGGAAGTCATCCGTGAACGCACCGCCACCAGTTGCAAACTCCTGACCTGGCAGGCCGGAATACAGACGACCAGGGATGAAGCCATTGCCGAATGGTCCAGGTCCGTTCGCGCCGCATCCGGGGCCTTCGCCCCATGGTGCACAACCCGCGCGTCCCGCCCATGGAACAGACAGATTGCCCCACGTGCTGAAGTTCGTGTTTCGCGTGATGCGATCACGTTCTGCCCAGCGCGCGCCAAACCGCGCAGACCGGAAAAAGCCATCGTCGCTGATGTCATACTCACCATCCAGCCTCAGGCTGTTCAACTCACCTTCGTTCTTCTCACGGCTATCTAGGCCGAAGAAGTAATAGGTGTAGAAGCCGCTTGTGAGTGCATCATCAGGTGCGCCCGGAACATAGCTCGGTGGTAGGAATTGAACGGACGGCGTATCGCCCGTCAGATCCAGCGCGATGTCCGCGAATGTCTCCATCGCGCCAAACACTGAATTACGCTCGAGTTCTGAACTGATGCTCTGAACTTCGAAATTGAACCGCAGACGATCTGTCGGCGTGTAATCGAGGTCGAATGAGAAGTCCTCTGTTTCAGCGTCCGCAGCGCGAACGAAGCGGAGGGCGTCCAGCCAAGAGCCGCCGAACGGGCTGAGGTATCCGCCGCGGTTTTCGACCGTGAGCACGCCGCGTTGGAATTGTCCGTTCTCATCGAATTCCCAGGTCGATCCCGGGGCTGGCTCAGGGAAGATGCTCTCGTCATCAATCCGCGTAATAAGCGCGAATTCTTCCGTCTCGAAGCTGGTTTCAGATTTCAGATATTCAAATGTGGCGAGCCATTTTTGATCAGGGCTCTCCCATTGACCAACGAACGAAATGGCTTCGCGGTCGCGGTCCAGGTCGGTCGTCCGAACGCCAGCGCCTTTCGGAACCAAGAGCGCTCCATCTGGCGGGAAGTTCGACGCATCAAAGTTTGGATCACCGATGAAACCGCCAGATCCGACTGTGACGGCGCGAATACATGGCTCGTCAAATGTTGGCGCTCGATAGCATGGGTCTGCCACCTGCGACGCGTCGGTGCGGCTTTTCAACTCCGAAGTTGCGTAGCCAAGTTGAACGCCAAACTCACCCATATCTGTGAGGAAGGTATTGGACGCCAAACCCGAGAATTCAGGCGACCACTCTTCTCTGAGGTCGCCATAGTTTCCTCCGATTGTACCCGCGAGTTTCAAACCATCCGTATCCAGAGGTTTGCGAGTGACCAGATTCACGGTGCCAGCGATACCGCCTTCGACCATGTCGGCTGTCGCGTTCTTAAACACTTCAACGCGGCCGAGAAGCTCCGGCGAAACGTCGTTGAAGCTGAGGACGCGGCCACCGGTGGCTGAGAAAATTTCACGGCCATTCAGCTCAGATCGCACGAAAGGAAGCCCGCGGACGATCACGCCTGTACCTTCGACTGAGAATCGGTCGGGGTCAGTGGTCTTTTCAAAGCGGCCAATGTTGACGCCTGGCACGCGCTGCAAAGATTCGGCGACGGACCGGTCGGGCAGGGCGCCAATATCTTCTGCTGTAATTGCGTCGACGAAAGTCTCTGCGTTTTCCTTGATGCTTTGCGCGCTGCTCAACGATTGGCGGAAGCCCTGGACGACAACAACGTCCTGTACCGCAACCTCGTCTTCTTCCTCCGCCGCTGCATCATCAGCGGTTTCCTGCGCCATAGAAACTGGCCCAAGCGCCATTGCCATCGCCAAGCTCGATGCAGCTGTGAGCATGGCTGAACGCCGTCTCGATGCACCGATTCCGAATAGCCTGTTCTTGTTCACTTTGTTCCTCCCAATGAACGCAGCCGGTTTTTATGGCTGTCTTCATTTTTGCGCGTAACACCAAATGAGAACGTTCACAATACCCCAAAATGAACGTTCACAATTTATATCGGGTCTGTTACATTTTTGTCGCGAATGCCGTAGATCGTCCTATAAGGTTGCGGCAAAAGACGAAAACGGGATCGAGGAAGATGGCTATCAGGAAAATCGTAATTGTGGGCGGCGGAACCGCGGGCTGGATGTCGGCTGCGGCGCTGGTTCGTCTGAAATCCGGCACGCCCATCGAGATACAACTAATTGAATCTGAACAGATTGGCACAGTTGGAGTTGGCGAAGCGACGATCCCGCCTTTTGTGGAATTCAACCAGCTGCTCGGGATCGACGAACCGACCTTGTTGGCCGCTGTGCAGGGTACGTTCAAAGTTGGCATCCAGTTCGAAAACTGGGGCAAGATCGGCGACAGTTACATCCACCCGTTCGGAAATTACGGGTACCAGATGGGCGGGATCGCGTTCCACCAGGTCTGGAAAAAACTGCGTCAGGAAGGCGACAAGCGTCCGATCCAGGCGTTCAATCTCGAAACCATGGCGGCTTACTTCGGCAAGTTTGCCCGAACGGCAGATTATGCGCGTGAAGACCTGCCGCCGATGAATTATGCCTATCACATCAATGCCACAGCCTACGCTGGGTTCCTGAGAGCCGATGCTGAACAGCGCGGCGTGGTGCGGTGCGAAGGCAAGGTCACCGATGTCACACTTGATCCAGAGACGGGTTATGTCAGCACGGTGACCATGGATGATGGGGAGGTCATTTCGGGCGACCTCTTTATCGACTGTTCCGGCTTTCGGGGATTGCTGATCGAACAGGCGCTGAAGACTGGCTATGAAGATTGGCGCAACTATCTGCCCTGCGACCGAGCGGTGGCTTTGCCGTGTCTGCGCGATGATGGCAGCCCGCCGCCGCCTTTCACCAAAGCTACTGCGCATCGCGCGGGATGGCAGTGGCAAGTGCCATTGCAGCACCGCAACGGCAACGGACATGTCTATTGCAGTGAATACATGGAAGATAATGAGGCCCTCGACATCCTGGTCCAGAACATGGCCGGTAAGCCGCAGGCTGAGCCGAACTTTTTGCGCTTCGTGACCGGGCGTCGTAAGAAATTCTGGAACAAGAATGTCGTCGCGATTGGACTCTCCGCCGGGTTCATGGAGCCATTGGAATCGACATCCATTCACCTTATCAACACCGGGATCAACAAACTGCTCGCTGTGCTTTCGCTCGACGGCATCACACCGATTCAGGAAAACTCCTATAACCGTCTGACGGGCAAGGAGTATGCGCGCATCCGTGATTTCCTGATCTTACACTATAATGCCACTGAGCGAGATGATTCCGAATTCTGGAACTATTGCCGGACCATGGAGGTGCCGGAGACTCTGACAGAGAAGATTGAGCTGTTCCGCGCTAATGGTCAGATCTTCCGCGAAGAAGACGAGTTGTTCACGGAGACCAGCTGGGCAGCCGTGATGCTTGGGCAGGGAATCGAGATGGAAGGCTCGAGTCCGATCGCAAACGCCTTGAACTCGGTCGAGCTGAAGCCCGAGATTGATGGGATGGAACAATCGATCCGCTATCTGGTCCAGCGCTTGCCCGGGCATGGCGAGTTCCTCAGCCGCTACTGCCCCGCGGCGACTGCTTAGCGCGTCGTCGAAGATCGCAGGGGACAGTCGTCACCACTTCGTGACCTAGCTTGAATTTCAAGTGAACCCAGTCGGCGCCAAGATGCGAATCCAGAGGAACCTCCGAGTTGCTCTTCGACATCAAAGCACAAGCAGGACTGGATCAATCATGCCTCTCATTCGTCAGCCGCATAGGCTGTTTGCCGCGCTTGCTGTATCCGCGCTGGGATCAGCTCTACCGACTATGGCGCAGACCGAAACACCTTCCGCGTTTAGCACCTATGACGCTGAAAGCAGGCTCGTTGTCGATACGCAGCCTTATGTCGAAATCATCTCTGCGTTGTCCGTGCCGGAGAACGGTCGGACCCTGGTCGCCTATGATATTGCCCACGCGCAGGGGCTGCCATTCCTTTCGGAATATGCCGACTATCTTGGCGCCATTCCGGTTGAGGATCTCAATCGCGATGAACAGCTCGCGTTTTGGCTGAACACGCGCAATTTCCTCCTCGTGCAGGCGATTGCTGAGGAAGGCAGGGTTCGCGGCTTCAAAAAGAAGCGTGGAACGCCTGAAACGCCGGGAAGCTTCTGGGCTGAGACGCGGCTGACTGTCGGCGATACACCTTTGTCCTTGCAGGATATCGAGCAGAACATTCTGTTCGCGGGATGGGATGATCCCAACATCATCTACGGTCTATATCAGGGCATCAAAGGCGGACCGGCCCTGCCACGTAAACCGTTCACCGGCGCGAACGTTACTGCTGAACTGGCCGAAGCCGGACGCATCTTTAATGCCGAGAGCCGGAATTTTCGAGTGCGCAATCAAACCGTACGCGTATCCTCTTATTTCGACTGGTACTTGCCGCTCGCATTTGAAGGCAATGAGCAGGCCTTGCGCCAACACCTGGCTGGATTTGCGAAACAGGATCAGCAGCAGCTGGTCAGAGCTGATGGAAATCTGACGAGACGCAACCTTTCGACGGATTTCGAGCAGTACCGCGCACGACAGGTGCAGACTTCAATCCCATCGGGTTCTGGGTACACCCCATCTGGTGGCTTCGGGTCTTAAGGACTGACCGATGAGCCGCGGGCTGTCGATCTCTCACACTGGCCTGATCCTGGCAGTGCTGCTCATCGGGCTGGCGGGTTTGTCCCTTGGATTTCCCTATGGCGCCGCGGTCGCCGACATGCCGCTTGGGGCCTATATTTCTATCGCGCTTATTGCCGGTGCGGTCTGGGCAGCGCTGCCATTTATCCTCGGCCGGGAAGTCAGCAAACGCCCAGCGATGCTGACTATCTTCCTGATTGGTCTGCTGATGCGCGGGGCGATGTTCGTGTCGTTGCCCGTGCTTGAGGATGACAGTTACCGCTATCTCTGGGACGGCGCGGTCACAGCACGCGGCCTGGACCCTTATGCGCACGCACCCGCCGCAGTGTCACCGAACACGCAGCTCTCAGCCACGGCAGAGGCACCGTCGGGCAGCGACCTGGCGGTGCTTCAGACACTCGCCATACAGCATGAAACGCCGCACAGTCGCATAAACTACCCCTATGTTTCGACGATCTATCCGCCGCTTGCGCAAGCGGCCTTTGCGGTCGCCCACGTCATCGATCCGTTTGGATTGACGGGATGGAGATTGGTCTTGCTGGCGGCCGATCTTGCGACCATGGGACTGTTGCTCTTATTGCTGCGCGCGCATGGCCGCGATTCAGTTTGGGCGAGCGTCTATTGGTGGAATCCGGTGGTCATCCTGCAGGGCTTCGGCGCAGGTCACATGGACTTGTTATTATTGCCGTTTCTGATGGCGACTCTGCTCTTTGCCAAACAGAACAAGATCTCGATGGCAACCGTCGCGCTCGCCGGTGCTACGGCGATAAAGCTCTGGCCGGCTATTCTGTTTCCGCTGATAGCCCGACCTTTGCTGCGCCGGCCCACAGCGCTGATCGGGGGCTCTGTCTTGTTCGCAGCTATCGTCTTCTTCGCCTTGCTTCCCCAGCTCATTCACGCCTTGCGACCAGAGGCGGGGCTGAACGCCTATGCATCCGAATGGCGCACGCACACGTTCATTTTCGCGATCCTTGAAGACTTCGTCTTCGCGCCCTTCGCGGATCCGGGAGGGCTCGCTCGCGTCACTGTTGCCGGCCTTATTATTCTTCTGACAAGCGCTTTGGCACTATTCTATGCGGATAATTCTGACCTCATGCCTGCGCTGTTCGCCGGAGTTGTTTCGGCGCTGATACTTTTGTCGCCGACCGGTTATCCCTGGTACCTGATCTGGCTCGCGCCTTTGCTCGCCTTCGTGCCGAACCTTGGCCTGGTGAGCCTGTTTGTCTTGGCGCCGCTTTACTGGATGCGGTTCCAACTCGGTGACGATTCCACGCTTTACCAATGGCTGGTTGTTCCCGCCGCGTTCGGCGTGCCGCTTTTACTGCTGGCGCAATCCACCCTGAATTGGAGGAGAGACGATGCGTTCCGTCATCATTATCCCAGCCCTCAATGAAGAAGCTGCGATTGGCGGCGTCGTCACCAGCGTCCGAGATCAGGTTGAGCGCGTCGTCGTCGTTGATAATGGCTCCACAGACCGCACCGCTGAACTTGCCTCTGCAGCCGGCGCAGACACGATTTTTGTTGCGAAACCCGGCTACGGGCGCGCATGTCTCGCGGGCGTCGCTGCAGCGGAACACGCTGACCTGTTAATCTTCATGGATGGCGATGGCGCTGACGATCCAAGCGACCTTTCTGATCTCATTGAGCCCATCAAATCCGGACGAGCAGATTTGGTCATTGGATCAAGAGCGCTCGGCCAGAGCGAGCGCGGCGCCCTCACGCCGGTGCAGCGTTTCGGTAATGGGCTGGCCACATTTCTAATGCGCACAATCTGGGGTGGGACGTTTACGGATCTCGGTCCATTTCGTGCGATCCGTCGCTCGGCTTATCTCAGCCTCAACATGCAGGCTCCAACTTATGGCTGGACGGTAGAGATGCAGGCTCGCGCGCTTAAACAAAGACTTAGATGCGTTGAAGTGCCGGTTGCTTATCGTCGTCGCATTGGTGTGTCGAAGATATCAGGGACGAT
>JABSQB010000066.1 GCA_013214545.1 Henriciella sp. | reverse complement strand
TACGCCCGTAATAGCGGGTCACCCTGGCGACCGGAGACGCCTGTCCGCGTTAGTTGCATGGTGCAAGTCGTCGCCCCGAGCGACGAGAACACTTGGGATCGGTGGCAAGACTGGAGTGTAGATCCGTGGTATCGCACGTTCCTCAGTGATGTCCTCCGGTGCTCGCAGGAGCAGAAGGCGGTGCGGCTGGTAACGGACCTTAGCGTCGACGGCGTGCTGAAGAACGCGTATGTGAACCAGGGCACCGCGTCGTCGATCGTCTTCCCTATCGCCTTAGTGCCAGAGGAGTATGGCCTAGTCTACGTCAGCCTCAATTTCGGCAGGAGGCTACGCCCCAACGAAAAAGAATTGCCGCAGGACGAAAAAGACGCCGCGATCGCTCGGACGCAGGAGATCATGGGCACACCCGATCGAATCCACAGAATGATTCAGGAAGGTCGTGCCGCATGGTCCGCGAAATGAGCAAGAAGACGATCCGATCATGGGCGTCGAAGCTGCGCCGTCTTTGCCCGACGCTGCTTCCCGTCCGTGTCTATGTCCGCACCCGTGTCAAATGCCGCGAGACGGGTAAGCCGGTATGCGGCCTTACCGAGTTGTCGGAAGAGCGGGGTTATCCCAGTCGGTTCACTATCCTCATCAGTGAGGGGTCGAACCAAGTCATGTTCGACACGCTGTTACACGAATGGGCTCACTGCTTGTCGTGGCAGGAGACTCGCGGTGTTACAGACCACAGCTTAGAATGGGGTCTCGCTATGTCGCGCATTTACACGGCTATGGTCGACGCGCAGGTGGTTACACAATGAAGAAGCTCCTTATCCTGGCCGGGCTTGCGCTCGGATCTTGCACGCCTACGCGTGTCTACACCGTCGCGGACCGCGCTACGTTTGATGCGATCGCGCCTGCGTATCGCGACTACGTCATCGGAGACGCCACGCTCGACGTGCAACAGCGCGAGCTTCGTCTGCTCTCCGTCGAGACGTGGCGTATGCGTCTTGAAGCCGCGGAGGTGCGCAAGTGATTCCTAGCACGCAAGAGTTGCTGGATCAGCTAGACGCCAGCGTGTCCGACCCGGTGAAGAAGGCCATCGTCGCGTCGCTCGCCCTGCAAAGCGTCCGCATCGCGGAGCTTGCTTTGATGGACGAGGAGGCGGCAAAGGAAGAGATGCTGCACCTCCGCGCAGCTACGGCGAACTTGGCCGCGGCGGAGGCGGTGACCGTGCAGAACCTCATCACCGACTGGGTGTCGAAGGTCCTTCGCGCCATCATCCTTGGGGGCGTTTGATGCCTACGCATAACGATACCTACAGCGGCATGTCCGTCACCTGGACGGGTGGCGGTAACTGGGCCGTCGGCTTCGATGGCCGCGTTCTCATTCAGGGTTCCTCCACCGTCACGATCACCGGCTATACGCCAGCGTATGACGCTGTCAACCGACGCAACGGTGCGTGTGTCGGCGCACCCGGTTCGCTGTCGGCGAACGAATACGCGCTTGACGGCCGTATGTCGATCAACGGCACGAAGCTCGATGAAGTCAGCTTCGTCGTCCCGGTCAACAGGTGCGCCTACATCGTTAAGAGCCGCGACCCGTCCGAGATGGAAGCGAGCCCGGCGACAGGTCAGCTTGTCTGGTCGGACCCGGCCACGACGCAGACGGCGGACGGCACCAACTTCCACGTAGGTGGCAGCCGTTCGGTCATCGAATACATGCTGCTTGTGCAGGTTGTTCCTTACGACCCGACCGGCGCTGCCAGCACGTTGATGGGTCCAACCGCGATGGGCGACTCGGCGCTGGTGCAGTCGATGCGTGCCTTGGACTTCGGCCCCGGCATCCCGCAGACGATCCTAAACTACGAGCGATTGCCCGGCGGTTCGGCAAGCGCCGTGTCGGCGTTGAGTCGGACGGCGCTTGCCGATCGTCTTGGCGTCAGCACGTCGGTCATTGACGCCCGCAAGGCGGGTCTGGAGATCCTGTTTGGCAAGTTCAGTGGTGACATCTTTAGCCAGTGGGGCACGGACACGAACACGCCGGGCTTCCAGCACGTCGGCTACGGTGTCGCGTTGCAAGGTGCGGTCAGTGACGCGCTGACGATCCTTGCGCTGGACTACCCGATTGCGCAGCGCCAGACGCTTGCACGTGCCTTGGCTCAATGGGGTCTGGATCTATGGGGTGCGTTCCTCGATGGTCGGATCAACTACGCGAACGGCGGGCACTGCGCGGGCCGTAAGGCGTTGATCTGTTTCCTCGGCCACCTCACGGGTATCCGCGAAGTCCTCTACCCGGACTCGTTCTACGGCAACGGCTCCGCGTTCGGCGCTAACCCGTTCCGTGAGAACAACGCGTATTACCCGCAGGCGAACCACGACAACCTGCTTAACGGTGTTGGCTGGCGCTACAACGGCTCGATCGACGGTATCGACAACGACGGAATGAACGGTGTTCAGCTAACGAATCCGCCGTCGTCGTGGACCGATAGCTGGAAGTGGGCGATGAATAACTACTTCACGCCCAGCATCGCCAGTGAGATCGGCACCGCTTTGTTCTTCACTATGGTTGGTGAAGTCGAGGCGTGGTCGGCCGACATTACGCGTGTAGCTCACTGGTGGATGTCACCTGCGCCCGCCGGTCTGCCCGCTGTAGACGCGGCTCTTTACGCCGACGGATACACGAACACGCCCGGTGAATACGCGGCCCGTGCGGGTCGCGACTACGGCTATGAGGGCCACGTATCCGGTCTGTGCGCCGAGGCTTGGCGCATGTTTGACCCGGCACCGAACCAAGGTGTCGAGACACCAGCCAACGCCGTGCCGGGCGGCCCCGTCTCATAAACGGGAAAACACGTCTCACGGGGTGGACTAGTGAGACGGACCCGTGGTAGTTTTTACGCTATGCCACGGGTTAATTCCGCTCAACCGACACGCGCTCAGGCCGCACAGGCCGAGGCGCGGGCCGTGCTCCGCGACGACCTGTCCCGTCTGCTTCAAACAGACTGGGGTCGTCGCGTTATGAGCCGGGTTCTGCGGGAAGCAATGCTCGACACCCCTGTGTTCAACCAGAACGCAATGGCGATGTCGTCGCTCGCGGGCAAACAAGAACTCGGCCTATGGCTCGACTCGCTGCTTCGCGAGGCGGACATGGCCAATTACCTGAAGATGATTGCCGAAAGATATGCCTGAAAATCAAAGTGAAGGCGTCGCGGCGGAAGCCGCACCGGAAGAAACCCTGTATGCAAGCTCGGAGCCTGCACAGGTAGAGCAGTCGGTGGAGCCCGCACAGACGGAGCCCGCCGCAGAAGCGGAAGCGACGACTGATAGTCAGTCGGACGCGGTCGATGCCCTGAAGGACAAGGACGCGACGGAGGCCATTGCTGAGAGCAAGGTCGAAGAGACGCGCCCGGAATACACCGACTTCGAGGTGCCTGACGGTGTCGAGATGTTTGGTGAAGACGTGATGTCGGAGTTCACCGCGGTAGCGGGTGACCTCGGCCTGTCGCAAGAGCAGGCGCAACGTCTCATCGACAAGCTCGGCCCTGCGCAATTGTCTGCGCAAAAGGCCATGGTCGAGAACACGGTGAAGGGCTGGGTCGACGCAAGCCGCGCCGACGAAGAAGTCGGTGGCGCTAACTACAAGGCGTCGGTCAGCAGTGCTGTCCGTGCCGTCGACAAGTTTGCGACCCCCGAGTTCCGCACGCTGCTCACAGGTGACGGCACGAAGCTAGCGAGTCACCCGGAGATGCTCCGGTTCCTAGCGCGTGTCGGAGACGCGATTTCACCGGACCGTTCGCTGGTGAACGGTTCACCCCGCACAGCGGACAAGGTCGACATGGCCAACCCGCTGAGCACCCCGGAGGCCACCGCGGAACTGTTCTACGGCGGTCAATAGTTCGTAACCCTTCACTTTGATAGCCAACCATGGCACTACTCAACAACACCCGACTGACGCTCGCGGATAACGCGAAGCTCATGGACCCAACCGGCAAGATGTCGGTGGTGGCCAACCTTCTGTCGCAGACGAACGAGATCCTCGACGACTGCGTGTTCCAACAGGCCAACGGCAAGACCTTCCACCGCGTGTCGATCTCGACCGGCCTGCCGGAAGTCTACTGGACGCAAGTCAACACCGGCACGCCGCCGAGCAAGGCCAAGTATGCCAACGTCGACGAAGGCATCGGCATGCTGGAAGCTCGCGCCGAGACGGACATCCGCGCCGCCAAACTTAGTGGCAACGTCAGCGCCTACCGTATGCAGCAGGCCATGCAGCATATGGAAGCGATGAACCAAGAGATGGCCACGACCCTGTTCTACGGGGACACGGGCGTGACCTCGTCGGCCTTCGTCGGCTTCTCGGGTCGCTACACCAACGTCAACACAGCGCCTAACAGCCAGAACGTCCTTAGCTGCCTGGGCAACAACCCCGGTGTTCAGCAGTCGATCTGGCTTATCGGTTGGGGTCCGCAGACCATCTACTGCACCTACCCGGAAGGCTCGACGGCGGGTCTGTCGCACCGTGACCTCGGTGAAGACACGGCCTACTTCAGCGACGGCACGCGTATGCAGGTCTACGCTGACATCTTCAACTGGGAAAACGGTCTGGTCGTCAAGGACTGGCGCTACGCGGTTCGTATCGCCAACATCGACAACAGTCACGCGGACGTTCTCGACAACACGCAGTCCCCCGACGGGCCGAACTACACCAACATCATCCACCGGATGATCGAGGCTGTTGCTCGTATCCCGAACCTCAGCATGTGCCGCCCCGCGTTCTACGTGAACCGCGGAACGTTCACGCTGCTCCAGCGCCTCGCGATGGAGAAGTCCGCCAACGCGCTGTCGCTCCAAGAAGGCATGTCGCAGTTCGGCACGCCGCGTAGCTTCCTCACCTTCATGGGTATCCCGATCCGCCGATGCGACGCTCTGACTCGCTCGGAAGACGTGGTGCCGAACTAAGGAGACACCTAATGATTGCAGACGCCTTTACTCGCCTGTCCGGCACCGTTGGCTCGACGCCAACGGGCCAGGACCTCACGGGCACGTCTTCGGCTTCGCCTTCGTTGTCGGATAACTTCATCGACCTCGCAGACGACAGCCTCCCCTTCAACGGCAACCTCGCGGACGGCGAGCTTTGCGCCACGTTCACGGTCACCGACACGTTTACGAGCGGTGACCCTGATAGCTCGGTGTCGTTCGACATCATAACCCGCCCGCGTCAGACCGGTGGCGGTCAGCCGTTCACCGGCACAGCAGCGGACGACACGATCACTGTTACGGGCGATCGCCTTACGCCTGGGACGCTCGTTCGCGTATCAGGCAACGATCGTCCCGGCAACCTCGCGGCCAACACGTTCTACTTCATTCTTAGCTCGCGCAGCGCCGCGGGTGCTGAAGTGGTGCAGTTGTCGCTGACCGCAGGCGGCCCCCCGGTGGCGATCTCTTCGGACGGCTCCGGCACGATCACCGAAGTCCCTCACGTCCTCGCTACGTCGGGTAACGTCCCTCTCGGCCGTCTCGTTGAGAGCGACGCCCAGTCGGGTGTTCCTGGCTTTACCCAACTGGTAAACGCCAAGCGTGTGGGTGACCGTATCGTTCTTCGGGCGAACCCGCTCCCCCATAGCGCCAACGCGCCGCTTCACCGATACCTCTACGCCCGCGTGAACTACAGCGGCACGGGCAGCCTTACCGCAGGCGGTATCCTCTGCGACATCGGCCTTAGCGTGCCGTCGAACACTCGCATCCAACACGCTAGCGGGTTTACCCTCTAATGATTCAGGACGCCGCTTACGAACTGTCCAAGGAGCAATCGCTCGTCGGGGCCTCCACGGTTGTGGGCGGTCCTGCGGGCTTTGCGGCCTCGTTCCGCTCGACAAACTACGTCGACTACAACCTCATCAATGCACACGGCCAGACGCAGTTCATTCACCTGCGTTTTGACACCGGGCTGATTGACGGGGTTGTGAACCCGGCCATCGAAGTGTTCCTCGCTTACTGGCTGGACGGGTCGGACCCTGACACGGCGACGCCCGCGATCTTCAGTGTCCTCGGCCCCAGCCTCCGCCTGGAAAGCCCGCTCGGTGTCGACCGCGGTGACGGTGCTGACATCTACATCCCGCTGTCAGCCGCGCCGACGGAAGGCCAACTGCCTCCAGCGGTGGGCAACTACCGTTACGTCAGCCTCATCTACGGCCTCACGGGCGTAGCTGCGCAGGGTGCCGTCACGGCCCGTTTGGTGGACGCACCGGCTACGCAGCCGTCGCGCTTCGCCTCGCCTCAGAGCTTCTCTTAGGCTAGCTCGTCCCGCGGCGTGTATCGCCGCGGGGCTACTACTGTTTGGCTGCGATATACGAATGACTGCGATCCCCGCGAATCTCCCGGTCCGCCGGGTCCTTATCAATCTCAGCCAAAGCAACGGCGCTCCCGTTGCAGACGCGAAGTCTTACGAGGACGCGAACCCGCAGATCGCGGTGAGGCACCCGGTGTATGGCCGCGGTGCGTTCCTCACAGGTGACGCGCAGTTGTCGGACCAAATCGTCTTGCCCGACGGTGATTTCGGCGACTTCCAGACCATCAACTACCGCAACACCGCGTGGATGAACGTCCGCTACCTGACGTTCTTCGACCCGCGGTCAACCGCCCTAGATAGGACGCTCGCGGCTCCATCTGACTCGACCACGTATCCCGGTGTGGTCGAGGTGACCAGCGTTGTCAACTCGCGCACGTTCATCACTGGTAACCGCTGGCATATCGACCCGTCCGGTTCGCTGACGCTGACTCGGCTGCGCAACGGTGCGCAGCACACGATCGCGGCGCGACCGGCAGTCAACTCGCTCACGGTGGGTGAGTCGTTCGACCCACCGCTAGAGGCTCGCGAACGGTTCAGCTACACGCTGACCGCGGGTCAAGACAGCAGCGACAATGTCTCGCTGACGTTCTACAACCAGTTCGGCGGTCTGCACGACATCGGCGGCAACTTTGAGGTTGCCCTGGCCGGTGTTGCGGGCACGTATCCGTCGGCGGTTGTCGACGGCTCACCTAACTCGGTATGGGAGGTGACGTTCGCCGACAACGGCTCGCTGCCGGGTAGTTGCTTCTGCCGCGAGCATGCGGCTTACGTGGGTCGCAAGGTGCAGTTCGTGGCGCGAAGCGGCACGCTCCCCGCCCCTTTAGGTGTCGGCACGGACTACTACATCACCCGCGTAGGCCAGGGTAGTGATGCCAACCCGAACGGGTATGTCGAGTTCTTCGTGTCAGCGACTCCGGGCGGCACCGAGATCGCCTTCGCGTCTGGCGCGGTGGGCGACTTCGTCGTTAGCTTCATGCCCGACGGCCGCGATAGCACCTTGGTCGGCCTCAACGTCCGTTGCCTGACAGGCGCGAACGCTGGTGAAGTCCGCCCGCTCGGCGGCATCACTGAAAGCGGTGGTGTCTGGACCTGCGCGGTTACGAGCCCCTTCTCCAGCCCGTGTCTTCAGGGTGATACGTTCGCCATCGAGCCGCCCGCTGTGGACGGGTCACCGGTCCCGCTCGACCAGTGGGCCTACTTCCTACCCATGTGCCCGTTCAACGGGCGTGAGAAAGGGCTCGTCGGTCAACTGCCGGTCACACTGTCTGCGATCGACACCTTCGAGGCACGCGACCCTGCGTTTGGGTTGGTCGCCCCGCCGCTATACAACGGCACCCCGGTTAGGCTTTTCCGCCGCGTGTTCTCTGACGGGTCCGGAACGTCCGCGGGCACGTCGTGGCACCCGGAACTCACTGAGGGTCGTATCTACTACGTCGTCAACGCGACGGACACGACGTTCCAGTTGTCAGACACGTATGACGGCGCACCGCTGGAAGTTCGTGCCGCGGTCGGTGAGACCCATTGGATGGACTTGGCTGACTCCTGGTTGACGAAGTCGAACCCCGCGCCGCCAGGGTTCAACTACTTCAACGCCCGCAGCGCCCCCATCGAGTTCCAGCCTTACGGCGGCTCAGGCATCTTGATCGCGCCGGACTTCCCGCGCATGTCCTACCACATGAGCCTCGCGCAGCGGTTGTCCGAGCACTACGGCGAGGACATCTACGTCATCGACCTAGCCGTCGGTGGCACGACGCTGTCGCAGCAGTTGCCCGTCGACATGCCGCCGCTGAGTCGTAGCTGGTATGACGCTTCGACCATGACCAACTGGGCGGCTGGCCCCGGCACGCTGCGAGCCCGTGCGGAAGAAGTCTTCACCGCCGCGCAGACTGCCGCGGCCCGCGAAGGCGTGCGCCTGGAAGTGTTGGGCGTCGTGTTCCCGCAAGGCGAGTCGGACACCGTGTCGCAGGACCGGGCCGACCGCTACTTCAACAACCTGCAAGGCTTCAAGGCGTGGGTCCGCCGACAAATCAAGTCCCGCGGCTGGTGGCCGAAGGACGAGGTGAGCATCCCGTTCTTGCAGCCGAAGGTCCGCACCAACACCGCGTGGCAGTTTGCCGACACGGTGAACAAAGCTATCCAAGACTCGGCCGAAGCAGACCCGTATGGGCTGACGTGGAGCACGGAGAGTTACACGCTGATTGACGCCGTGCATTACGACGGCAAGTCGGCTGACCAACTCGCCAAGACGGCAGCGTCGAACCTCACCAAGCTCCTGTCGACGGACGACACCGTCCTGCGGATCTGCCAACTGGCACTGTCGGAGGCAGGTGAGAAAGCGGCCATCACGTCGGTGTATCCACCGGACGGGTCGGAGGAAGCCGCGCTGTGCGCCCGCTTCTACCCGGAAGCTCGCGACCAGATGTTGGAGATGCACAACTGGGACTTCCTTATGCGGACGGCTCAGTTGGTGAAGACCGACAACGAGCGCGAGGACTGGAAGTATGCCTACGAGCTACCGCTCAACTTCAACGGGGTGGTGATGATCGGCGACGACATCATGTCGTCGTATGACAACCGAGCGCAGAAGATTAAGCACACGATCGAGTTGAACTCTGACTCGCAGCGCGTGCTCTACTGCAACCAAGACACGCCGCTTCAGGTTCGCTACAAGGCGAAGACGGTGAACCCCGGCATGTTCAGCACGAAGTTCGTGTCGGCCTGCGCATCGCTCATGGCTTCGATGATCGTCCGCGCCACACTGAAGGGCACGGAGGGTATCCAAGCTGGTGCCGCGTTGGAGGCACGTGCCAAGGACATGTTCAAGGAGGCAGCCGCGGTAGACGCTAACCTCACTAGAGACCGGTCGCAGTCGGGCTCGCTGGGGTGGCGTCGATGAGGACGCGCAAGCATCAGTTCTCGTTCGGCGCAGGTGAGATCAGTCCTGAACTGTATGGGCGGGCTGACGCTGCGCAGTATCAGGCGGGCGCTGCCGAGCTAAAGAACTTCATCGTCAAAGCGCCGGGCTCGGTTCGTTCCCGGCCCGGTTTCGACCTCGTTGGTAGGTCGCGTAACCAGTCGGGTCGCGCCGAGCTATTCCCTTTCCTGTTCAACACCGACCAAGCCTACGCGGTGGAACTCGGGCCGACGACGGGGCCGGGCGCGGAGGACTACGGCTCGTTCCGCTTTCACCGTGAAGGGGGAACGCTGAAGTGGGGTAACCCAGTGGCGATCGCGAGCGTGGACGTGGCGGACGACATGTTCACCACGGAACGGCCGCACGGGTTGAACACGGGCGACGAAGTTTGGATCACCACCGACGGGTCTGGCATCCCTGGCGGTCTTCTGGTGGGCATCACCTTCGAGGTGATAAACGTGGACCTACTCCGGTTCCGCGTCCGTCTGACAACGGGCGGCCCACAGATCGACCTGCTGTCGGAAGGCACAGGCAATCTGTCGGTGACGAAG
>JABSQB010000065.1 GCA_013214545.1 Henriciella sp. | reverse complement strand
TGTTTTTGACACAGTCAGATACATCCCATCCCGATCTGCAACCTTGAAGGTTTTATCCTTTGGTTTCAGCGACTTGATCGCAATATCGGTCAGCATGACGTGCTCCTTCCCACCATTTTTACCGTCAGCCCTAAATGGCCTATTTTTCAATTTTTTATCCTTTATTTACAACGATTTACGCTGTTTTTTACCGTCACCCCCTATTTTTAGTGTGACGGTAAAACGAATTTAGGTGGAAAGGTGGAATTTGTATACCGTCAGCTTTACCGTCAGAACGACCCGTAGGGCCGCGATAGTCGCCGATAGATACCGAACGAAAATATGTTTTTAAACTATTGATTTTAATTGTGTTTTCGAATGAATCCGATTGTCTCCGAGAGACATGAAATCATTCCCACTCAATGGTGCCTGGTGGTTTCGAAGTGATGTCATAAACCACGCGGTTCACGCCTTTGACTTCATTGATAATTCGCGTCGCGACGCGTCCAAGGAAGTCATGCTCAAACGGGAAGTAATCGGCGGTCATGCCGTCCGTGGAGGTCACCGCACGCAGCGCCAGCACATTCTCATAAGTCCGCTCATCCCCCATCACGCCAACTGTGTTGACCGGGAGTAGGACCGCAAATGCCTGCCAGATCTGATCGTAAAGGTCGGCTTTGCGCATTTCTTCCAGATAGATCGCATCCGCCTTGCGTAGCGTATCTGCTTTCTCGCGCGTGATTTCACCCGGGATCCGGATTGCAAGACCCGGCCCCGGGAATGGATGGCGCCCGATAAACGCTTCCGGCAGCCCGAGTTCACGACCGAGGGCGCGCACCTCATCCTTGAACAGATCGCGCAGTGGCTCGACCAACTGCATGTTCATGCGTTCAGGTAGACCGCCAACATTGTGGTGGCTCTTGATCGTCACAGACGGCCCGCCAATCGCGCTGACACTTTCGATGACGTCAGGGTACAGCGTGCCCTGCGCCAGGAAATCTGCGCCGCCAATCTTCTTGGCTTCTTCTTCAAAGACGTCGATGAACAGCTTGCCGATAATCTTTCGCTTGCGCTCCGGATCGCTGACACCGTCCAGCTCTCCAAGGAAGAGATCCGACGCGTCCACATGGACCAGCGGGATGTTGTAATGCTCGCGAAACAGAGTCACGACCTGCTCGCTCTCATTCATCCGCATAAGGCCATGATCAACATACACGCAGGTGAGCTGACTGCCGATCGCTTCATGGATGAGCACGGCCGCCACTGAACTGTCGACGCCGCCAGAAAGACCGCAAATCACGCGGCCAGAGCCGACCTGTTCGCGAATCTTCTCGATCGCTTCTTCGCGGTAGGCCGCCATGGACCAGTCGCCCTTGAGACCGGCAATCTTGTGCGTGAAATTTTTCAGCATGGTGGCGCCATGCGGCGTGTGCACGACTTCAGGATGGAACTGCGTGCCGTAAAAGTGGCGCTCTGGATCTGCGATCACCGCATAGGGCGCGCCGGGTGATTTGGCGATAACGAAGAAGCCGCTCGCCATTTCGGCGACATGGTCGCCATGGCTCATCCAGACCTGCTCGCCCTCTCCTTCAAAGGACAGCCCCTCGAGGATAGGATCATCGAGGACCTTGTCGATGAAGGCGCGACCGAACTCGCGGCTTGTACCGCTTTCAACGCGACCGCCCAGTTGCTCCATCATCACCTGCTGGCCGTAACAGATGCCGAGCACCGGCACTTTCCGGCTGAACACAGCGGGCGGAACGCGGGGGCTGTCGTCCCAGGTCACACTCGAGGGTCCGCCCGAGAGAATAATGGCCTGAGGATCATAAGCGTCGAGAAAGTCGTTATCGACCTTATTGAACGGGTGAATTTCGCAATAAACGCCGCTTTCTCTCAGTCGGCGGGCGATGAGCTGCGTCACCTGGCTGCCAAAGTCGATAATCAGGGCGCGTTCGTGTTTAGTCTCAGCCATGCGGCCCTTTAGCTGAGTCTCAGATTGGGGGAAACACAAAAGCTGAAATCTGTTACCGGATTTACGCTTGTGCCTGCACAAATTGCGAAATCAGATGCGCAATCGCGTTTTCGGCTTCTTCGCTCAGATTTGAGCTCAGCTCGACGGTGGCTGCGATCGTCTCTGGGCGTGTGGTTGAAAAGAGTGCCAATCCCCCGTGGGTACGCCGCGCTGCAAAACCAATCATAGCCGCGCCCCAGCTGCGCCGGTCTTGCGGGTCGAAGCCGGATTCCTGAACCAGCGGATCGCCGCCGCCGCGCGCGGCAACAAAGCTGTGAAACCGCGAAAACGTCTCACCCAGCAGAGAATGCACGATCTTCATCCGCGCGGTGGCCCCGAGCGAATCGAGCGTAACGCCCTGCAGACTATTCTTGAATTGCAGCACGCTCAGATCAGGCGGGGCAATGCGGTCAATCTCCAGCGTGGTGTCCGGCTGTGTCGCGCTGCCATAGTCACCAATCTTGCCTTCGCGCTTCAGATTTCGCAGCGTATCCAACACAGCTTCATCGCGAATTTGCTGGGTTTCACACTCATGCAATAGAAGCAGATCCAGATGATCAGTTTTAAGTGCGCGCAAGCTGGTTTCGACACTGACGCGAATATCCTCTGGCGCGAATTTGCCAAAAACGGGTCGGTGCACTTTCGGTTCGGGGAGCGCGCCGCGCAGGAACGGCGCCTTGCCGCGAAGCACATGCAGCGCCTTGCCTTGAACCCGGTCGGAGAATGAGATTTCGGTCGGCCAAATGCCAGCTTTGCTAGCTAGAAAGACGGAGTCCCGCCGCTCTTTGAGCGCTTCGCCGAGCACAGCCTCAGATTGGCCCTCTGCATACAGGCGAGCGGTATCGAAATAGGTAATCCCGGCGTCCAGCGCAGCATGTACAAGCCGAACGGATTGAGCCTTCTCCCGCCGCCCCGACAAGAACGCACAGCCAAGGCCATATGGCAGTGTCTCGCCGCTATTAATGGCGTCTTGTAGCCTTTTTGTACTGCCCGAACTCACGCTTAATCCCCGCTAAATACCGAAAGATTATCCATTGAATACCGCCATACAATCAGTATGGGAAGTGAAGACCGGGGACCGAAGAAGAAGATGAAAAAGTGAATTTATCGGAGGCGATAAAACGCGGACGCAGCGCCGTAGCGGGGCACTCGGCGCAACTCGATGCGATCATTGTCGGCGCCGGCGCAGCGGGCGGATTCGCGGCAGCCCTACTCTGTGAAGCTGGTCTGAAAACGCTTGTGCTCGATGCAGGCTCGGTTCCATCGGTTTTTCAGCGTCCGCTCACGCGAACTACGAATGAAATCGTCTCTCTACTTGCCAATCCGGATGCGCTGCGATGGATCCCGCCTCGGATAAGCTGGAAAGGACGGCAGCTGTTGAAGCTGATGGGCAAGCGACGACAGCCGATCCAGTCACAATGCTATGCCTGGGAAGGGCTGCCGAACGGGTTTGTCGACGATCTCGATCAGCCATACGAAACGCCCAGCGATCGCCCCTTCAACTGGATCCGCGTGCGCGGCCTTGGGGGACGCATGGTGGTGCCGTCGCATGGCAAACAATACCTGCGGCATGGTCCCGCTGATTTCGCGCCTGAAGACGATCTCAGTCCCGCCTGGCCGTTTGCGCCGGGAACGCTCGACCCATTTTACGCCCAGGCAGAAGCGCGCCTGCAGCTGAAAGGGCAGCTCAACGGATCGCCCTGGATTCCGGACAGCGAACTGGGTGAAGTCCTGACGCCGGACAAACCACAGGCGAAACTGATGCAGGTCGTGACCGAACGCTGGCCAGACGCCGCGCCTATGCTCGGCCGATTCACCGAACCAATGCCCGCCCTCGACCAAGCCGCTGCAACCGGCAACCTCTCCCTCGCAAAAGGCGCGGCTGCGTGTGAAGTCATCACCGAGAATGGCCGGGCCGCCGGCGTTAAGTTTGTCGACCAGAGCAGCGGAAGCGTCTGTACGGCCCGCGCGCCCGTCGTGTTTCTGTGCGCCTCATCGCTGGAAACGACCCGCCTGCTTTTGCTCTCGCGCGAGGCCATCAAGCAACCTGAAGCGAGTGAAAGCGATCCGCTTGGACGCTATGTTATGGACCATGTCTCGGTGAAGGCCGAGGGCATGATTACAAGCTGGGGCACCGAAAGCCAGGACTTCAATCTCGGCAATTGCGTCTACCTGCCTCGCTTCGAACGTCGGGACGGGGACATCAGCTCCACGCGCGGATATGGCATGCGCCTCTACCAATCACCGGGGCCGCAGGGCCTGAGCTACTACACCGCTGTGTCTGACGCCGAAATGTACCCGCGCGCAGACAATTATGTCCGTCTTGCGGACCGCAAAGACCATCTGGGCATTCCTATTTTGCATATCGAAGTCTCGCTCGGGCCGCGAGAAAAGGCGCTGGCTGAGCAGCAGATCCAGGCCGTGTTGGAAGTCTCTGATCTGGTCGAGGCCGATTTACAGAGCCGCGATTTGAGCCCGTCAGTGCCGGGCGCTGCCATTCACGAAGTCGGTGGTGCACGCATGGGGACCGATCCAGCGAGTTCAGTCGTAGACCCGGATAATCAGGTTTGGGACGTGCCCGGCCTCTACGTGACGGACGGCGCTGCCTTCCCGTCAATCGGTATTCAGAATCCGACGCTCACCATTCTCGCGTTGACCGCGCGCGCTTGCGCAAAAGTTACGACTGGGCGCTAATTTGCGCGTTCCAGTAGCGCGAAGAAAAAGCCGTCGGTACCAGCGCTCCGCGGCGTCAGACGTACGCTGCCGCTTGTTCCCTGCCCGGCGCGAACGACCTCAATGCCCTCTTGGGTCAACAGACCGCTTTCGATGACAGATTGAAGCGCATCGGCTTTTCGCCAGTCCGAATGGCTGGCCAGAAACGCATCAACCCGATCCTCATCCTCTTCGACGAGGAATGAGCAAGTCGCATAAAGCAAGCGCCCGCCCAGCTTCACATATTGCGCAGCTTTCTCGAGGACCTCGTTCTGCTGATCAATGCGCGTTTGGAGCGATTTCGGCTTCACCCGCCACTTGGTGTCGGGCCGCCGCCGCCAGGTGCCCGTGCCCGTGCAAGGCGCATCTACGAAGACGCAGTCCATTTGTCCTTTGAGCGTCTCCAGCGCTTCCGGCTCGCGCGGATGAAGCAGTTGGACATTGTGTGCGCCGGAGCGTTTCAGGCGCGGAATGATAGCGCTGAGGCGCCGCCCATCAATGTCATAAGCAAAGACTTGTCCCTTACCGCCCATCGCCGCGGCCAGGGCCAGGGTCTTACCGCCGCCGCCCGCGCAATAATCGAGCACTTGCTCGCCAGCCTTCACATTAGCCGCAGCTGCCGCGATCTGCGATCCAGCGTCCTGAACCTCAACCCAACCCTTTGAATAGGCTGGAATATTGTCGAAACTGGCTTCGCGCTGGGACGGGTTCCGGGCTGGGATGTGGTATGCGTTCTTGAGCAGACGTGAGGGCTCGGCCTTGGCACTGCGCAGCGGCCCACCAGCTTTCTCTGCATCCACTTTCAAGGTGTTGACCCGCAAATCAACATCCGCGCGAACGGCCATGGCCTGCCCTTCGACGGCAGCGAGTTCACCAAATGCCCTTTGCATGTGCGGTGTCAGCCATTCCGGATAATCGCCTGCAATGTGCGGCTCTGCCGTGACGTCTGGTGCCATAACCAGGCGTTCGCGCTCCTGCAGCGTAAGCGCACTCGGTGCATGCTGTTCATCCATCGCGTCATCGATCCGGCGAATGTCCCAATCCCAGGCAAAGCTAAGCGCGCCCAGAACCAGACCGCGAGGCGTATCGTCCCCCATCGCATGGGCGATAGAATTTCGTTTGCGCAGCGCGTCCAGAACCAGACCAGAGACCCAGGCACGATCCTTCGACCCCGCATACCGGGCCCGCTTGCCCCAATCGCGCGCGGCAACTTTCACAGGCTGATGCCGCCCCAGAACGTCGCTAAGTACATCAATCGCGGCTGCTATTCTTCCACCGTCACGCATGCGGGCCTCCCGTTCGAGCGAGCTGTGTAAGCGCCCGCGCGCTCAATGCAAACACACGGATAGCGGTTGAGACTGTCGGAGAATGACAAAAGCCGAACTATCCGTTTGAATATACTTCGATTCATGGGCTTGCAGACTGTGCAATTTCTCACAGAAGGCAATTCTTTCCGAAGCCGAGTAGGCCGAGCTTTCAGTTACCAAAACCTGCGGGGCACAGAGGAAAATACTGTGGACGCTAGTTATGAAATCGAGATCGAAAATCGCCTGAATTTGGACGGCACACCCGTTGCCGTCAGAGCGCTCTCATTCTCAAGCCCGAAACAAACCATTGCCAGCGTACTATCGGAATCCAGCTCTGTCATTCTGTTTGAATCCGGAGAAGACAAACCAAGTCAGGCGATCAAGGTCAATGATGACCCGATCGAAATCTCAGGTGGCGGACGCGACCAAGCCTATGTCGCGTGCCGCGCGTCTAGAACCGTTGATGTGATCCGGAAATCGGAACTTGTGGACCGTATTGCGCTGCCAGGTGAACCCCAGGCCATCGCCTGGAACGGCAGCTACAATTCGATCAAGCAGAAAATCATGGTGACCTGTCAGTTGCCTGGCTCTGAGGATGGCTTGGTGTGCGTCATAGATGAGCAAACGCTCTCCATCTCAAATACACTGAAAGTCGGCAAACAACCGCGCGGCATCACTCTGGACCGCCAACGGCAACACCTGCTGGTCGCGAATTATGGCAGCGACTCGATCACGGTGATCGATCAGATGGGCACCAAAGTACTGGCGACCTTGCCGACTGCCGGGCGACCGCTCGCTGCCAACGTGTCCTGGGCCGATCCGCAAGATATCATCATCTCACTGAAAGCAGGCGGCGTTCTGCAACGGATGGATGCGTCACGCTTTCCCCCCGTCCTGTCGGGACTGACGGCACTGCGCAAACCTAGCGAAGCATCCAACAGCGTTATCCCTGCCTGCGCCTTACCTATCGGAGAAGATAACCTTTGGATCGTACCGGATCGAACCTCGGAATCGCTCGCGCTGGTGGTTTCAAATGAGCAGGAATTGAAACAGATTGGGTTCTACTCACTCGGCGCCAGCGAACCGAGCGAAACGGGCCTCGGACAAGTCGCCATTTCGCGGCATGGCCTGCCGACAGGTCTTTGCATCGCTAACCGAAAACGCAAGCAGTTGCTGTTCGCGAACATGCGCAAGGTGAAATCCTGATCGCGCTCCGCTTTGTAGATTTTGCGAAGCACATTACTCTCTTGAGCATATACACGGGAGGTTAATACAATGAATTCAATTATTTTAATCTGCTCAGCAAGCCTGGTGATCCTAACCCTCTTGCTCGCGTTTTGGACCAGCATGCAGCGGGGCTCCAGCAAAACCATCGCTTATGGCGCGCCACTTGATCCGGCTTCAGGCATGGCGAAAGCGCAGCGCGCGCATGGCAACAGCGCCGAGTATGCGGCGCTCTTGATCGGCTTGTTCGTGATAACTGGCTTTGCCTATGCAGGCCGCGACCTTGGCGGCGTCGTCACATGGACCATG
Source organism: Henriciella sp. (assembly GCA_013214545.1). Classification (GTDB taxonomy): domain Bacteria; phylum Pseudomonadota; class Alphaproteobacteria; order Caulobacterales; family Hyphomonadaceae; genus Henriciella. Next base: position 2,666 of record JABSQB010000065.1, on the reverse strand, counting down.
ATCGCGATCACGGTCTCTCGCTTTCTGCACGCGATCGGTTTCCTCATCTGCGAAACGCTAGAGAAACCGCATGTGCTAAAAATGATCGGTGCATTGATCACCTATCTCGGCGGATTGGTGCTTGCCGGATTGGTCATATCGAAAGCGTTTTAGCGCTATTTGCCCTCGAATTGAGGGGCTCGCTTTTCGAGGATCGCATTGACCCCTTCAATGTGGTCCTCAGTGTGATGCATCATGGATTGAGCCGCTGCGGACATTTCCATGATCGTCTCATAGCTCGCCGTTGTGCCGTGGCGCAGCAGTGTCTTGGCGACACGCAGGCTTTGCGGCGGCTGCCCAGCCATGCGAGTCGCCAGCGCCATTGCCTCGTCCATCAGCGTCTCGCCTGGCACCGCACGCGAAATCAAGCCCCAGTCGGCGGCGGTCGCTGCGTCGATCACATCTCCGGTAAACAGCAACTCTGCCGCCCGGCTGGCGCCGATAATCCGGGGCAGCAACCAAGCGCCGCCATCACCTGGGATCAGCCCAAGCTTGAGGAAGGTCACACCGAACTTGGCCTTGTCAGAAGCAATGCGCACGTCCGCCATGCAGGCCACATCGCAGCCAAGTCCGATTGCGGCGCCGTTTACAGCTGCGATCAACGGCACTTCCAGATTGTAGAGTGATTTCACGATCTGATGGATATTGCGGCGATACCCCTCACGCACATTGTAGGGTGATCCGGCAAAAGCCCCTTTGCGGTCGCGCATGGCTTTCACGTCACCACCAGCCGAAAAGGCACGCCCAGCGCCGGTCAGGATGGCGCAACGAATGCTCGGATCGGCTTCAATCTCAGCGCAGGCCGCAGCCACATCGGCGCCATCCCCTTCCTGTCCCAGCGCGTTCATCATGTCCGGACGGTTAAGCGTCAGGATGGCGATCGGGCCTTGTTTTTCAAGCTGGATTACGGACATGGACGGGCTCCTCAAGATTCACGAGCTTTGCTTTGGCAGATGCGCCCGGTCCTGTCACCACTTGCCTCGGGGCAAGTCCTGTGCGGTTTGGGGCCTATGAACACGCTTGCCCATGTCGTCGTTGCCTGCGCTGCGCTCAGCCGCCCGCAAGCGCCAAGACGCAACCTTGCCGTCGTGGCTGGGGCGTTAATCCCTGACGCCTCTATGTTCGTGTTCTTTGCGTGGAGCCGCATCCAGGGCTGGAGCGGCGATGAGACGTGGAACGTCCGTTACTGGATGGAGCCCTGGCAAAGCCTGGGAGCCGTCTCTAACTCGTTCATCGTGTTCAGCGGAATTCTGGCGCTTAGCTTATGGCGCAAATGGCCGCTGGTTGCATTGGTCGCCATTGCAGCGCTCCTGCACATCGCCGTGGACTTCCCGCTCCACGCAGACGATGCGCACAGGCATTTTTGGCCGGTCAGTGACTGGCGCTTCAATTCACCAATCTCCTACTGGGACCCGGCGCAGAATGGCCGGATGGGCGGGCTGATCGAAACCATAACCGTACTCGTGGCATCGATCATTCTCTGGCGCCGATTCCACAATTTCAGGCCGCGACTGATGCTGGCGCTTCTATTCGCGCTGCAACTCGCGGCGTTTGTTGCGCTGCTCAGTTGGGTGCGCTAGCAGGCGCTTCGGCGTCGCTTTCAAGCCGCGTATAGATGCCGGTGAACCAAGGTGCCCATTCATCGGTTTCGGCGTTGTACTGTTCGAAATGCTGAGTGACCGTGCCATCTGCGTTCAAAGTCCACTCGCCGGTGAACGGTGAACGTTGCGCGCTTGCATGATACGTGATCGTGCCAACGAGCTTCATCGATCCGCTCTCGGTCAGGCCGCCCTCATAATCGATCAATGCGCCTGCACTGACCCAGACCTGACGCCATTTCTGGGTTTCAGGATTGTAGTAATTGTAGCTTTGCCCCGTGGTGCCATTGGCGGAGGTCCAGGTCTCCAACAACAGACATCCGCCCTCTTCGCGAGTGATCGAATTGTTGCCGGCAAATTGGCCGTTCGTGGCAGCGACGTTCCATTCGCCAACCCAGAAATCGAATTGGTGATAAGCGTCATCCTGACACGGTGGAGGCGGTGGTGGTGGCGGCGAAGGCGGTGCCTCAGGCGCTGTTTCCTGGGCCATCGCGCACCCAGCCAAGACCAAACCAATCGCGGCACTCATCAACGTTCGGCGCATCACGTGTCCTCCAACAAAAACCCTGCCGAGCAGTCTCGCGCAGCAGGGCAAAATGTCAAACAGGCGTCGACGAACTAATCGGCAGTCGGTTCCTGCGCCGCTCCTTCGACTATAGGGCAAGCCATCTCCGGCCAATTGAGCTCTTCATCCGTGCTGTACAAAACAATGGCAATTGTGTGCGCCCGCGTTCGCAAATCCTGGCACCACAATTCGTCGGGGGAAACCACGCCATGACGCTCCAGCAGGAACGCATCGAAGTAAGATCGCGCGAACGCACCTCTGGCATATACGTCCCCATGCACCCCAACAGCCGTAGCATCGGTGAGCACCTCTTTTGTAGAATCGCGCCTTTCTTCACCGAAAATATCATAGAGATGGCCGTAATCGGTATCGACGCGCTCCAGGAGCAACGCACCAAGAGTGGATCGGCACTCAGGTGAATCAAGCTTTTCCAACCATTCTGGCATGGCCGGATCAAATCCCTG
>JABSQB010000064.1 GCA_013214545.1 Henriciella sp. | reverse complement strand
TCGGATCAGACCAGTCAATCGGTTCTCCGGCATCAACGGCATTGTCCTCACTCGCATCGGCGCGGGTCATGCTGGCATCAACCGCAAAGCCTTCGCCTTTGACCAGGCCTTCCGACATACAGCTGAACACGACTTGCTCGAATAGCTTTCTGAAGAGGTCACTTTCGCGAAACCGACCGTGACGCGCCTTAGAAAACGTCGAGTGATTGGGGACACGGTCCTCAATGCCCAACTTACAGAACCATCGATACGCAAGGTTCAAATGAACCTCTTCACACAGACGACGTTCCGACCGGATGCCGTAGCAGTATCCAACAATCAGCATCCGGCACATCAGTTCAGGATCAACCGACGGGCGACCTGTGTGACTATAGAACGGCTTTAGATGCGCCCGGATGTCATCGAAGTCGAGGAACCGATCAATCTTCCGAAGCAAATGATCCGCAGGAACCATCTTATCCAGTGAGAACTCATAGAAGAGCTTTGAAGCGTCTTCTTCTAATCGTCCCATCATCGCGCATCTCCTCGATCTGCACGAAAATCACTGAATCAGAATTCGGCCACTTTGACTCGGAGTTTTTCAACAACATCGCCCCAAACCGGTCGCTCGCAGATTCTGAAAAGCGAGCAAAACCAGACATAAGAAATTTGACCCTGGCAGACCCATTGCAGCCGATAAATCGGCAGCAAAGGAGTGAACGATGCCGTTTGATCAGTCAGAAGAAAAATGGATCCCGTGGAACAAGGCAAAGCTCGTCGGTCAGAAAGCGCCGCTCAAACCACAAGAAGTTTGGTCGATACGCGTTCGATTGCAGCTCGCAGACAACAAGCGAGACTTGGCCCTGTTCAATTTGGCGATCGATAGCAAACTTCGCGGATGCGATTTGTTGCGGTTACGCGTTTCCGATTTACGCATGGGCGGCGAGATCAGAAGTCGGGCCAAGATTATTCAACAAAAGACGGGCACCGCGGTTCAATTCGAAGTCACCGAACAAACTCGCGATGCCGTTGAAGCCTGGATTGACGCAAAAGGTCTCCGACCCCACGATTGGTTGTTTCCAAGCAGAAAAGATACGACCCGTCATCTCTCAACCAGACAATACGCCCGGATCGTTGAGGGCTGGGTTCGCTCAATTGGCCTTCCGCGATCATCATATGCCACGCACTCAATGCGACGAACAAAAGCAACGTTGATCTATCGAAAAACTGGCAACCTCAGAGCCGTTCAGCTCCTGCTCGGCCATAGCAAGATCGATAGCACGGTCCTGTGCCTCGGTGTCGAAGTAGAAGATGCCCTAAGTCTGGCCGAAAGCATCGAACTTTGATCGCGACAACAGTACCTACCAGTTGAAGTTAGCCGAAGGTCATGCGTGCTTGGCAAAGCTGATAATGCGAACGCTTCCGATCAATCTCATACAAACCTGATAAGAAATGGAAAGGATCAGCCAAGTTGGGGGCTGGGGAGGGTTGGAAGTCTTTGGCTGACCCTTTCCAAGATGATGCGAGCGCATTATGCGACCGCTCGCATCATCTGTTCGGAAGTTAGAAGTCCATGCCGCCCGCAGGGATTGCGGGTGCAGGTGCTTCTTTCTTCGGTAGTTCAGCAATACCTGCCTCGGTTGTGATCAGCAGAGACGCAACAGATGTCGCGTTCTGGATTGCGGAACGGACAACCTTTGCTGGATCAATGACACCCATAGAAACAAGATCTCCATAGGCTTCGTTTTGAGCATTGAAGCCGTGCGCTGCCGAGTTTTGTGCCAATACGTTGGCAACAACCACGGACCCTTCGATACCTGCGTTTTCTGCGATCTGACGGATCGGAGCCTCAAGCGCTTTTCGAACAATGTCGATACCGGCCTGCTCGTCAGCATTGAGACCTTTGGCCGAAATAGCTTGCGCAGTGCGGTTCCACCTCCTGGGAGGATGCCCTCCTCGACAGCCGCACGCGTTGCATTGAGTGCGTCGTCAACACGGTCTTTGCGTTCTTTCACTTCGACTTCGGTCGCGCCGCCAACTTTGATCACGGCCACACCGCCCGCCAATTTGGCGAGACGTTCTTGCAGCTTCTCACGATCATAATCTGACGACGTGTCTTCGATCTGACGACGGATTTGAGAAACACGTGCTTCGATATCAGCTTTGCTGCCCGCGCCATCCACAATGGTGGTGTCATCTTTTGAGATGTTCACGCGCTTCGAGGTGCCGAGCATATCAAGCGTGACATTCTCAAGCTTGATGCCGAGGTCCTCAGAGATGACCTGGCCGCCGGTTAGGATCGAAATGTCTTGCAGCATCGCTTTACGACGATCTCCAAAACCTGGAGCTTTAACAGCCGCGACTTTCAATCCGCCGCGCAATTTGTTGACCACCAAGGTTGCAAGCGCTTCGCCGTCAACATCTTCGGCCACAATGACCAATGGACGCTGAGCTTGGACGACGCTTTCAAGCAAGGGCACAAGCGGCTGAAGCGAAGACAGCTTCTTCTCATGTAGCAAGATGAACGGGTCTTCCAATTCGACCGACATCTTCTCGGCTTCAGTCACGAAGTACGGCGACAAGTATCCGCAATCAAACTGCATGCCCTCCACAACTTCGAGTTCAGTTTCGAGGGACTTGGCTTCTTCAACGGTGATGACGCCTTCATTGCCAACCTTGTCCATGGCTTGGGCAATCATGTCACCGATCTCATTGTCGCCATTTGCCGAGATCGCTCCGACCTGAGCGATTTCAGAGTTTGCAGAAACCTTCTTCGATGATGCCTCTAGATGGCCAACCACGTCCGCAGCCGCCTTTTCGATGCCACGCTTCAAGTCCATCGGGTTCATGCCCGCGGCAACCCGTTTCATGCCTTCGCGTACGATGGCTTGAGCAAGCACCGTCGCCGTGGTGGTGCCGTCTCCTGCGACGTCATTGGCTTTCGATGCAACTTCCCGCAGCATCTGCGCGCCCATATTCTCAAGTTTATCCTCGAGCTCTATTTCCTTGGCAACGGTAACGCCGTCCTTCGTGGTGCGTGGCGCGCCGAAAGACTTTTCGATGACAACGTTGCGGCCTTTGGGGCCAAGCGTGACTTTCACGGCATTGGCCAGAGTGTCGACACCTTTGAGCAATTTTTCTCGAGCAATAGCGCCGAATACAACTTGTTTTGCAGACATAGTCTTACCTCAAAAATTTTAGAGATGTTGAAGGTTATTCAAGAAGCTTTCTTGCGCGCCTGGCTGGCCTCGATGATGCCGAGGATATCGCTCTCTTTCATGATGAGCAGCTCTTCGCCATCAATGGTGACCTCAGAGCCAGACCACTTCCCAAACAAGATGTGGTCGCCCGGTTTCACCTCAAGCAGAATGCGTTCATTATTGTCGCCGACAGCGCCGTTGCCAACGGCAATGATTTCGCCTTCCATAGGTTTTTCTTTGGCAGCGTCGGGGATGATAATCCCGCCTGCAGTGGTTTCGCTTTCTTCGATGCGACGGACCAGAACACGGTCGTGTAGTGGACGAAAAGTCATGGCTATCTTCTCCTTGCCAGACAGCAGATTGGAGCGAGCACCGTGTCGGTTTTAACGGCTGAAACTCGGTCCTTTTTGGCACTCTATGCCGGCGACTGCTAACGCCAGATTCGCATGTGATGTAGGCCATGAATTTCGTCAATCAGGACGATTCATTAATTCGTTGCAATGTTCTGGATCGTCAAATTTTGCTTGCAGAAACGCTCTTTTTGAGGCTTATTCAAAAGTGCGTCCTGCTCACGCGAGGAGGTTTCTTCCTCTTGTTGTGGCGTCCGGAGAGCGGCCGGCGCGTTCTCTAAATGGAGAGTCCGCATGATGACAGTGCGGTGTTACCTCGCCCCATCTGCAATTGAGGGTTTAGGCGTATTTACTGCGAACCATATTTCGCATGGAGAGCTTGTTTGGAAATTTGATCCCGAGTTCGATCAGATCTTTTCAACAGACTATGTCAAAGGACAGCCGGAACACGTGAGAGAGTTCCTCGAAAGATATACATATGCCCATCCGAGCGATCCGAGATTGATGGTGTTAGATTCTGACGAGGGTCGATACATGAACCATTCAGGTCGCCCAAACATCGATTTTAGTGACCCAGAAGTTGGCGTAGCGCTGCGTGACATCTGTGCCGGTGAAGAATTGACGTGTGACTATAGTCAATTCACGATCGGTCCAATTGTCCATCAAGGTCCGAGACACAGACTCTCGCCGATAATCATCCAAGAAAAACGAGCACGTCGATTATTCGCCCGCGGACACTAATCGCCAACGGATCATGTCCTCGGATCAAGATCACCGCCGGGTAGTCCGGCTGGCAAACTAGGTTGCCAGTTGGATTGCTCTTCATCGGATACAGGTGCGCGCTCGATACGGCGAATTAGCATCACAACAAATAAAATCACCAAGCAACCACTTGAAAAGGCGAACAGTCCGGGTGGCCCAAATGGACTTTGCATAATCAACCCTGCGAGGATCGGCCCAACCACTGAACCAAGCGCCCATACGATCAGCAGCATCGACATCATCGCGGTCATGTCTTCGTCGGACACGCGATCGACACCGTGGGCGACGCAAACACCGCAGAACGACAACGATCCAGCGCCCCACACAAACAAGAGTAGATAAACAACCGGAGTGGGAATCGAACCTGCGAGTAAGAAGAGAGCTAGCGTCGCGCTCCCACTGATAAGCGCCATAAAAGCAACAACGTTTCGTCGATCCACGCGGTTGGAAATCAGACCTGCGGGCCATTGGCTCAAGAGCCCACCAATATTGGCGACACTATACGCTATGCCCGCAATTGCGAGTGCGTTTCCGCCACTTGCAAGTGTCGCAGCGAACACAGGCAAGAGCGCGAGAGTTCCGGAATTGACCAATCCGGCAATGAACACGCCCAACGTCGCGGAGGGTGAAATTTTGAGCAAGCGCGTGATTGGAAGTCGGCCCGAGGCTACTTTCGGAGGCTCTTGTCTCCGAGTTAGGCAGACTGGAACCAAAGCCGCGGCAAGAAATAATCCGCACCACAGGAAGTTCTTGGGATCCAGTGGCGCCATCCCTAGAACGATGAGTGGGCCGCATAAAAGCGCCGCTTTAGCCGCAACATTGTAAACACCCAGTACATTTCCACGGTGTTGTTGAGGTGTAACCCGGCCGAGCCAGGCTTCTGCGGCCGCAAACATTCCAGCAAATGTGGCGCCCTGAATAAACCGAACTAGCGCCCACCCGATTTCAGATGTCCAGAGGCCTTGAGAGATCGCCCCGACAGCCGTTAGCGCGGCGCCGGCAGCGAAGACCCGTATGTTTCCAATCTCCCCTATGAGACGCGGAGATAAGTAGGCCCCGGCCATAAAACCGGCGGCGTGGAGGCCTGCGATGATGCCGACTCCAATCGATGAGGTCCCCATTTCCGACAACCCGATCGGCGTGACAACACTGAGCATACCGCCAGCAAGCTGTAGAAACCAAACTGCGAGGATAAGAGAAAGGACCGGGCGTATCGCGTGCATCAGGCGCCTCTAGCTCGCACGCAACGCGTCTTTGTGCTTCGACAAAGGGCGTACTCTGGACTCGAGATACTCGTAAATTTTGTCTGCCACATCGATGCTAGTGGCTGTTTCTATACCTTCCAAGCCGGGTGACGAGTTCACCTCTAAGACTTTTGGACCCGTTTCGGATTGGAGGATATCGACCCCGGCGACACTGAGACCGAGTGTGCGCGCGGCGCGTCTCGCCGTATCTCGTTCGGCTTTGGTGAGTTTGATGGGTTCCGCCGTCCCACCTCGATGCAAGTTGGACCGAAATTCTCCCTCGGCAGCTTTGCGTCGGATTGCGCCGACCACCTTATTGCCGATCACAAAGCAGCGGACGTCCGCGCCGGATGCTTCGGATACAAATTGCTGCACGAGGAAGTTTGCGTCGAGCCCGCGAAACGCGTCCACCAAACTCTCCGCAGCCTTACGTGTTTCTGCCAGAACAACCCCTCTTCCTTGAGTCGATTGTAGAAGCTTCACGACAACCGGAGCCCCTCCGGCGAGATTTATGAGGTCTTTTGTATCCTTCGGAGAGCTCGCAAATGCGGTAACCGGCATCCCGATGTGCGCATCCGATAACAGCTGGTGAGCGAGGAGTTTGTCACGCGATGCGATGATGCCATTCGCATTGTTCAAGCAGTGCGCACCGGTACTGGCGAATTGGCGAAGGACGGCTGTGCCATACGCGGTGATTGACGCGCCGATCCGCGGGATCACGGCGTCGTAGTATGGAAGAACTTCACCATCATAGTGCACTTCAGGGCGCAGCCCACCAATTTTCATATAGCATCGACGCGTATCGATGATTTCGATCACGTGACCGCGATTTTGCCCTGCTTCCAAGAGCCGCCGCGTTGAATATGAATCGGGTTCGCGAGATAGCAGTGCGATCCTGAGTGGCCGTCGAACCGGTTTCTTTTTAGGTAAAGCTTTATAAGCGTCATAACCGAGTTTTGGCTGAAGGAAGGATGCGTTCGGATCGACAATCATATCTTCACCGATCGCCCGTCGCCCCAGCAGCATGCGATAGGCCATGTTTTCGCGATTGGTGAGCGAAATTTGGATCGGCCAGGTTCGGCTGCCGACACGCACGTCGGTTTCGATGACGTATCGCAGTTCCGTTTCACCGTTGGAGCTTGTTACGTCTCTTCGATCCACCACACGTGCGGAACAGGTCAGTTCCAAGTTTGGATTTTGCGGGTCGGGCTGAATCAGGAACCTCACTTGCGGATTGTCAGCTGGACCGAAAGGTTCAATCGCGACTGCATGGAGCGCAGATGTACGCGCACCCGTGTCCACTTTCGCTTTGATAGCAGGAAGTCCAAGATCGGGTAGGTCTACCCATTCTTCCCAACCAAGGGTAAACGCGTCAGACATGGTTTCGTCCAATCGAATGCTTGCAAGATGAGATGGAAAAGGCGTACGAGCGCTAAAGCAATTAGCCTTCTAAATCGAAGAAAAACCCCTTCAAACTATCCCGCTTTCGCCTCCGGCGACTATTTGGGATCAATTCTGGCTCGTTAGAGGTTTGGGTCTGTCGTGCTCGTTTAGAAGCACGTCGCGCAGGGCCCTTTTTCTTGAGACCGCTCATACGCGTATTCCTTCTGAGACATCGCGGAATGCGACTCAGATTCCGTACATTCAAAATCTCAGTTTGACATCAAGTTTTGTTTGGGCGGAAGAATTTTTGTTCTTATCCGCGAGCAAAAGCAGTCATAAGCTTAGCGTATAAACCTGCTGCTACTTTGCTGCGAGTGATCGCAGAAATGGTGAGTCAGCCTAGGCTCAGTTTTTGATATTGCGTGAACGCCACCAAAGCCCGATCAGTTCAAAAATCATGCTGGGCATTGTCCATTCGATACCCGGGTTTTTAAAGGACAACTCGCCTTTAGGTGTGTTGATCGTAATCCCAAGGGCAGACGGACCACTCTCCACCTCAGTCTCGATACCAAGCTGCTTAAACACGGCATTGATTTGCCCAGCTTTCGGGTTTGCCAAATGAAAGTCGGTGAGCTGACAGACCGGCGCTGCCGGGGACTCGCGATTTGGCCGTTTGATCCACTCAATCACATTCGGGCGTTCCGACATAAATCCAGGTCCAACAAAACCGCGCCAATAACTTGCTTGAGCAGTTTCATCAGCATCTATGTTAACGCCTTCGACGCGTTCCAGTTTGGCTTTATGCTTCTTCGCCAGGGCTTTGAACGCCTGGAAATCTGTCACAGCAATGTACCAGAATAAGAGGCGCGGTTCAGACAAGGTTTTCAATAGAGCCGCGAATGGCTGAAACTTACGATAATCAGGATTGGGACCGATGATCTCTAGAAACGATGCTTCCCCGATGGCGAGGCTGCCACTCCAATACCATTGATCTGGCTCCGGATCGTGCAAATCCACGGACGCTCCGGTCTGCTCCTCGATCAGCTTTACGCCAGCTTCAGTGTCGGGAACACCCAGCCCTATGTGATCGAGTTGGAACCCGTGACTGCGACGAATAATCAAATCACTCACTTGAGCCTCCTTAGGATTTCGAATTGCGTTTCGCTTTCATCACTGAAGGTCACGCTCGCGCGAATTTGGTCAGCATCTGCCAGAATGGCTTCTGGAACCACTTGTTGAAGGATGGCTGTTTCGCGTAGCCCTCGGAAGCGAAGGTCTGAGAATGCCTGAACCAGTTCTTGGTCATCCCAAAACTCCAAACGCGCTGACTGAACGATAGGGCGTCCTGCTTGCGATAGAAGTGCAAACCGTATCGTAGCATCTTCGGCCGCGTCGCCCGATCGCGCGATCGTAGCGCGGGCTTGGATGCCATCAGTTGTCATGGTTCCGAATGGCACCTCTTCGCTTGGCGGCGATGGATACTGAAACCGGTCAAACCAGATCGTGAAAAAGTACATCGAAAGCACGAGCACGGGCAACGTCGCGTATTGGGCTTTGGACGGCGAGATCGTTTTCAAACGCCGCCAAGTGAGCCAAACGCCGGTCACGGAAAGGCCGGTCATTGCGACACCAAAGATAAACCATATGAGCTTGGTCGGCAGTCCGCCAAAATACCCAAAATGAAGAGGGTCCGCCATCTCGTTGATATAGTAGAAAGCCGGGTACTCTTTCGAACGGCGGACGTGCAAGACCTCTAGAGTGGCCGGATGCAGGAACACACCATTGGATCGTGGACGAATGAGCGGGTTCCCGACCATGCCTTGCACAAAGTAAGTACCATTGGCGGCGCGCGGAAAACTGATCAGTTTGATGTTGAGCCCGGGATAAGCCTCCTCAGCCGCTTCAACCACATTATCGAGATTTTGGGTTGGCATCACCTGGCCGATTTCACCGACTTGCTCGATAGTCAGGGTCGCGCTCGGAATCGGGTTAGGCTTTTTGGTTGCAACATAATTCACGCTGACGCCAAATTCGATCAGGTACCAAATCCCCGTCGTGATCATCACCACAAAAAACCAGATACCCCAGAGCCCTGCCGCCTTGTGCGCATCTCCCCACATAACCCGCGCGCCTTTATCCGTGCGCACGCGGAACAGGAGTGTACGCCACTTCCGCGTGGTTTTCAGACCCGTGTAGAGCGAAATCGCTAAGATGAAGGCCAGCGAGGTCACGAGCGGCAGCCCAATAAAGTTCGGCATAAACAAATAGCGATGCAGGTCCCGAAACACCCTCTGGACGGTCATTGGGTGGGTCTCACCCGTGACCTCGCCCGTCCATTGGTTGACGTGGACGAACCGGCGCTGGCCATATTCATCCGTCACGTCCGCGCGATAGGCAAAGTGGTCGCCTTGCATCTTCGAGATCGATCCGATTGTGGCACCGGGTTTATAGGCCTGCACGGCCGCCTGCATTTCTCCCCACGAGACCATTGCTCCGTCCGGTGAGACTTTCATGTCATGCTGAAAGACCCAATCAATCTCGTGCGAAACAGTGGCAATGGTCCCTGTGGCGAGCACCAAAGCCATGATCGCCGCAAGGTGAAACCCGAGCCAAGAATGCAACGCATAAAGCTTCTTCCGCGCGCTTTTTTTGCGCGCGGAAGCTTTAGGCTTTAAGTCGGTCGACGTATCAGGCATGGCCTTCCGATCTGGGTTAGGCTGGTTCTACCAAGTCTTCGAAACCTCAATGAAGATGGACCTTGGGTCCCCTGGGAAAGACCCGGTCCGCTCCAGAAAACCGGAAGACGCATATTCTTCATCCAGCAGGTTATCGACGCGGAGAATAACGTCCACGGGGCCCGGCTCCCAGATTATCGATGCATCTAGGATGAAGTAGGACTGTACCTTTTGGTCTGACAGACTGCGTTGCTCGCTGACATAATCACCTCCGAAGGCAAACGCCGTTTGGATCGCTGGTACCTGGTAGCGTGTCCAGAAGCCAAATTGATGCTCCGGCGCATTTGCGAACCGGCCACCCGGCACTTGATTTCGGATCCGGTCGGTGCCGGGCTGTTCGGTGTCTTTGGTGATTTTGGTGTCATTATAGGCGTAAGACGCGGTCAGAACCCAGTTGTCGGTAAGGTCGGTAGCGACATCAATCTCCAATCCCTGACTGGTCACTTCGCCAAAAGCGATCAAATCATCAAACCCATCACCGCCTGGATCTTCACCTGAGTTTTGCAGAAGATTTGTTCGCGTAATGTCATAGACCGCGACCGTGGACTGAAGACGACCATCAAACAGGGACGTTTTCACGCCGCCTTCGAAAATCTCGCCCTCGGTCGGATCAAATGGACCGCCGCGATTTGGATCTTGATCACCAACCCCTTGGGGCTCGTAGCTTTGAGACCATTGCGCAAACAGTGAGACGTCGGGCCGAACTTTGTAAACGGCTCCGAGCCGCGGCGTAACTTTCTCATCACTGAACCCATCATCTTCAAAGCTATCAAAACGAAGCCCGCCAGTGAGAACGAATTGCCCAATGGTCGCCTCGTTGAGAATGTAAGCGCCTTCTCGCGTCTGCTCGCTCAAACGCCCGTCAGCGAGATTGGTCAGCACATAAGTGGAGCGATCAGAAAGACCATAGACTGGGTCTATAATGCTGAGGCCGACCACATTGTC
>JABSQB010000063.1 GCA_013214545.1 Henriciella sp. | reverse complement strand
CCTGCGAGCCTCATCAGCTCGGCGAAGGCTAAGAAAATGTGATAAAAGGTAGAGGCTGGAATTGTTGAGGACGTCGCTCGACCATCTTTGTCTATAGCGTCATTCCAAGCTCCGGCGGGAATGCCGACTTCACCTAATCCAGATATATATCGCGTCATTAACAAGCGCGTCGTTTGATCGATCGTTTTGCACGCATACGCGTCGCCGATCTCGGCGAGTGCAATCGCGCCCTTCAGCCGTTCTGTGTTGGGCCAACATCGCGAACCACCATCCACGATTTCGCCTCGACGCGTCATCTTATTCAACACGCCGCCATGCCCCCCTATTCCACGCTGTTCGGCAGATGCGAATAGAGCGCGCATGGGATCAACAAACTGCCGATCCATTAGTTTAGAAGCCTGGTGCAGCAACCAGACCCATTCAAACTGATGTCCTGGTTCTACGATTTGGCCTTCATCTGCGGCCGGCACAGATAAATCCTTAGAAAAATACTCACCGAGCGCCCCAGTTCTTAAATCGAAGAAGTGATCCTCAAACAGTGCAACGATTTTTGCGCAGCATTCTCGATATCGTTCATCACTGGTCGCTTCGAATGCGACCAGACAGGCTTCCAGCAAATGCATGTGCGGGTTTTGTTGCCGAAACCCTGTTGGTGGCAAGTGATGCCAGAACCCTGGTGCGTCTGAAACTTTGAACATCGACTGGATAAAATCGAAAACTTTGTTCATCCACTGACGATACTCGCTCTTGCCAGTCGCTTTATAAGCCCAAGCAAATGCAAAGATTGCAAAAGCGTGATCGTATAAATCTGGGGTTGGATCCAGGACATGACTTTGGCGCGTAAGTGTCCGCGCAAATCCATTTTCGTTAGATATCCAAGCGCGCTCAGTAAGGTAGGCAACACCACGCTCAATCAAATCATCCGCGCCAGACCAGCCCAATTGTTTTGCGTGTGAGAATACGTAGACTTGGCGACACGTGACGCGTGTTCGCTTAAAAGCCGCTTTCGCGTCCAAGCCATCGAAATTCAGTTCTTCTATAAAGCCGCCATGCGCATAGTCAGGTCCGTGTGTTGACCAAAATGGAAGCGCCGCTTCCATCATCCAATCACGCACGTCCGTCAGTAGAGCGTTATCCATCATCGCGTGTCCTGAATGAGAATCGAGCGAGGTCGGCCGATCGCTATTAAGTTCGACATTGCCCGTTCGTTTTAAAATCTAAATTGCAGCAGCTGGGCGATATCCGTTTCAGTATGGATCGCCGAACGGCTCATGATATGCCTCAGCGCACGAGTGATGTGCTCTTCGAAGGTTTCGACATGTTCCTGACCAATGCTTGCAAAGACGGTGGTCCTGACAAAGCCTGACACGATTGCCTTGGCGTCTGCTTCCGACTGATTGACGATTTGCGATAGCTGAGAGGCTAAGGGGTCTTGAACCTCATACGCAGTCCCGTTCAGAGTCTTCGCAAACTGCCAGCGCATCCAGGCTGCGATCGCTAAAGCGATCGCGGGTGACTGGCGAGCGTTAGCAAGTCTTTCGATGAATGGCTCGATCAAACGCTGCGGTAGTTTTTGGCTACCATCCATCGCGATTTGGTAGGTTCGGTGCTGAAGCGCCCGGTTCGAGAACCTACCAAGTAAGTCTCGCCGGTAATTTGCAGGATCAAATCCTTCGATAAGCGGCACAGTCGTTTCAAGCTCATTCCACAAATGGTTGATATAAGTTTCAAATGGGGCGGCATTGACGACATTGTGGACAAATTTTAGTTCAGACAGTCCGCCCAGGTATGCAATTGCCGAATGTGCGCCGTTGAGCATGCGAAGCTTCGCTTTTTCCCAACCAGCGACATCATTGGTAAACTGTACGCCAACTTGATCCAAAGGCGGCCGCTCTCCAGCGAACCAGTCTTCGATGACCCATTGATGAAACGGTTCGGTTTCGACCAATGCTGTATCTAGAAAACCATATTCTGACGAAAGCGCTTCTAATGCCGACGCCGGCGTTGCCGGTGTTATGCGATCGACCATTGAAGACGGGAATGAAACGTTCGCCTCGATCCAATCTACGAGCTTGTGGTCGAGCTTTTCGGCAATGCTCAAAATGGCTCGCTCCGTCAGCTCGCCATTACCCGGTAAGTTATCGCAGGACAGAATCGTGAGCCCCGGTCCATTCGAAGCTTTTCGTTTCGCGAGGCCTGCGGCGAGAAAACCGGGTGCTGAAACCGGATGTTCTGGATTTTCCAAGTCGCGGCGAACATCTGGGTGATCTAAGTTAAGCTCACCTGTGGACGGATCTAAGCAGTAGCCTTTCTCAGTGATCGTGAGCGTGACCAATTGGGTCGATGGTGAAGCGATTGCATCGATCAGCTTATCGGCGTTTTCAAACGCATCGATGACCTCTCGAACCGATCCGATGACAGTATGCTTGGTGTCTTTCCCGTCGATCTCCTTTAGCGTGAATAGGCCAGATTGAGGATTGAGTTGGTTGCCCGATTTCGAGGTTCGAAGCGATGCGCCAACAATCGTCCAGCCCGCCTGCCCTGCGCGCAGCAATTGGTCAAAGTAAAAGGCTTGGTGCGCGCGATGAAATGCTCCAACTCCGATATGCACCACTTTAGATCTGCCTGAGCGGTCGTAGAGTGGCGGAGACAGGTCAGGCCCCATTGCGCTCAACAAACCGGGATGAAGCCGCTCCATGGGTTCAGTAAGATTTGACCGGATCATAATTTGTAGGCCTGCTTGGCGAGATTGTAGGTCAAGTCAGTGGCGACTTCGAGCGCTTCATCTTCAGCGAGCCGGTGCTCAACGACGAGACGCGCTAGGAATGCGCAATCGCATCTGCGCGCCACATCGTGGCGCGCAGGAATAGATAGAAAGGCGCGCGTGTCATCGTTAAACCCGACCGTATTGTAGAAGCCGGCTGTTTCAGTGACTTGCTCGCGAAATCGTCTCATGCCCTCAGGGCTGTCATGGAACCACCAGGCTGGACCAAGCTTTAAACACGGGTAGTGCCCGGCGAGCGGGGCAAGCTCGCGCGAGTAGCTTGTTTCGTCCAAGGTGAAAATGATGAGGTTAAACTCTGGATTATTCCCGTACTTATTCAGCAGCGGTTTAAGGGCGCGCACATAATCGGTCGCTGTTGGAATATCGGCGCCTTTGTCGCGCCCAAACTTACTCAGGATTAAACCGTTATGGTTTCGATAGCTCCCAGGATGAATTTGCATCACCAACCCATCCTCAACGCTCATTCGCGCCATTTCGGTGAGCATGTGGCCTCTGAAAAGTTCGGCGTCTTGAGGTGTTGCTTTACCGTGCCTGACGCGCGCGAATAAGCCTTCAGCTTCTGTGCGACTAAGGTCTGCAGTAAAGGCTGTGGGATGACCATGATCTGAAGAGGTTGCACCATGGTTTTTGAAGTGGCCCCGTCTCTCGGCGAGCGCATTTAGATAGCCGTCGTACTGCGAGGTGTCGAAACCGCTTATCTCCCCCAGACGATCAAGATTTTGACTAAAGTTTTCGTATTCTGGATCAACGACGTTATCCGGTCTGTAGGCGGTCAGTACTCTGTGCCCCCATCCTTCAGACTTTAGTTTTGCGTGATGCTCTAGAGGATCGAGTGGATCTTCCGTTGTCGCAATCACTTCGATGTTAAATCGGTCCATCAATGCGCGTGGTTTGAAATCATCGGTTTGAACCAGTTGATCTATTCGATCATAATAGAAGTCTGCCGTTTTTTCCGACAAGCGTTGCTCGAGACCAAAGACTTCTCGAAACACCCAGTTGAGCCACATTGAAGATGGCGTGCCCCTAAAAAGATAAAAATGGCGGGCAAAAAGTCTCCAGATTTCTCGCGGGTCCAGGTTGGTAGCCTCGTCAGAGTCCGCTCCAGCGTGAGGGATCCCTAAGGCCTCTAATGAAATGCCTTGCGAATAGAGCATTCGGAAAACGTAGTGGTCCGGAATAATCAGCAATTCGGCTGGATTTGGAAAGTTCTCATTGTCCGCGAACCAAGACGGGTCGGTGTGACCATGCGGACTAATTATCGGTTTGTCCTTTATTTCATTGTAGAGACGGCGCGCCACTTCACGGGCCGCAGGCTCGGCCGGGAAAAGTCTGTCCTCATGCAGAGTGATTAAGTCGCTCATTGATCTTCTTCCAACGCGTATCGCTGTTTAGTGGCCTCGCTTTTTGCGCGAATCTGTTCCAAGGCTTCGACTTCGGTGGCGCGTAAAATGGCATCAATCACACCGCTTAGATGACCCCGCATAGCGCGTCTGGCTTCGGCCGCATCATGGTCTTTAATCGCCTTTAGTATGGCTTCGTGCTCTTCCATTCTTGGCTCGATGCCGCTGGTTCGAGCGCGCTCGAAAAGACGGGCAGCTTGCTTTGATTGGGCTTGCGCGCTCCAAAGGGACTCAACGACCGATCGGACTGCGGAGTTATTCGTTGCTTTGGCGATCGCTGTGTGAAACTTGCGATCGACATTTTCAGAGAGTTCCACATCCTGCTTTAAAGTCTCGCGCAGCTGCTCCAGCAATTGTTCGAGCTCAAAGATCTGATCGTCATCAATGTTTCTGGCAGCCAGGGCTGCCGACTCGCCCTCAAATAGGGCCCGCGCTTCTAAAATTTCAAAGGCGCTCATTTGGGCATTGACTGTGAGCTCCAACTTCGCGTGGATTGAGCGTACATAAACGCCGGATCCCGGAACGACTTCCAAGACGCCGTCCACTTCCAGAGCGATCACTGCTTCTCTGATGGTTTGTCGGCTTACTGAGAAGCGCTGTGCCAGTTCTCGTTCGGCTGGCAATCTATCCCCGATCTTCCAAACCCCTTTAGACAGCTGGGCTTCAATTTGTCTCGCGATCTGTTGATACAGTCGGTCAGTCATTGGGCGATCCTCACATCACAGCCATACGTTTTTTGGTCTGGCCAATTTTTTCTCCGTTGACAGACCAATTGTCTTCCGTCAAGAGCGCTTGGAAGAATATTACGGAGAACAGAGCTGTGAAAATTGAATCAGTAAAGGTCATCGTGACCTGTCCTGGCCGAAACTTCGTAACTTTGAAAATTGTCACCGATCAGGGTTTGCACGGCATCGGGGATGCGACCCTGAACGGCCGCGAAAAGGCAGTTGTTGCTTATCTTGAGGACCACGTTGCCCCTCTCCTAATCGGAAAGGACGCTTCGCGCATCGAAGACATTTGGCAGCTGCTTTATCGCGGTGCGTATTGGCGCAGAGGCCCGGTCAAGATGACCGCCATTGCAGCGGTTGATACAGCCCTGTGGGACATTAAAGGCAAATCAGCGGGCATGCCTGTTTATCAATTATTGGGCGGGGCCTCGCGCGATGGCGTCATGGTGTATGGACATGCCAATGGCGCTGACATTCAAGAGACCTCCGATGAAGTCGGACGCTACATCGAAATGGGCTATAAGGCCGTTCGCGCCCAATCAGGCATTCCCGGTGTAAAAGGGGCGTATGGCGTCGGGCGCGGGAAGCTGCACTATGAGCCGGCCGACGCCACGCTCCCTACAGAAACACTCTGGAACACAGCCACATACCTGAACTTTGCGCCGAAGCTATTTGATCAGATACGCAACGAACACGGGGCCGGTGTTGAACTCTTGCACGATGTACACCACCGCTTGACGCCGATCGAAGCGGCAAGATTAGGGCAGTCCTTAGAGCCGTATCGCTTGTTTTGGATGGAGGACTGCACACCGGCTGAAAACCAAGAAGCATTTCGACTGGTGCGCAGTAAAACCACAACACCGCTCGCAGTCGGTGAAATCTTCAGCTCTATCTATGATTGCAAAGACCTCATTCAAAACCAATTGATCGACTATATTAGAGCCACAGTTGTGCACGCTGGGGGCATCACACACTTGCGACAAATCGCAGGACTTGCCGCACTCTACCAAGTGCGGACGGGCTGCCATGGCGCCACCGATTTATCCCCAGCTTGCATGGGCGCCGCGCTTCATTTCGATCTATGGGTTCCTAATTTTGGGATCCAAGAATACATGCGCCACACCACAGAGACAGACGAGGTGTTTCCCCACGCTTACTCGTTTAGTGACGGATATCTTCACCCGGGCGAAGCGCCAGGCATAGGCGTCGATATTGACGAAGAGCTCGCTGCTAAATTCCCTTACGATCCCAAGCAGCTGCCGATCGCGCGACTGTCTGACGGAACGATGTGGAACTGGTAACCCGGCTTCGAAGCCCCAGCCCAAATTTCAGTAATTTTTTGGTCTGACCAATTCCCTCTGGCGACGTACTCATCTGCGCCTAAGGATCGATCCTATTTCCGTCCTCTCCAAACCGGTGCGCTTTCGATAGGTCCGGCAGAATGTGAACCACATCGTTTGGAGATACTTGCACATCACTTTTTGCTCGCACGACCAAATCTCCGAATCCATCCGTGTCGGTGTAGATGATGGTCTCAGCGCCGAGCCGCTCAACGAGCCTTACGCGACCTTGCCAACTATTTTGTGTCTGGTTCTGGACAATACCAATATCTTCGGGTCGCAGCCCCAGCGCAAACGCCCCGGACGATTTTGCCTTTTCTTGTTCGCTCACATTCATACGAGGCGCTCCGAGGAATTCGGCGACAAATCTTGTCGCCGGTCGATCATAGGCTTCGATCGGGCTCCCCATCTGCTCGATCTTTCCTTTGTTCATAATGACAATTTGATCTGCGAGCGTCATGGCTTCGGTTTGATCATGGGTGACGTAGATCATGGTTGTCCCGAGGCGCGCATGAAGCTCGGCCAACTCGACGCGCATTTTTGCGCGTAAGGCCGCGTCTAGGTTCGACAATGGCTCATCGAACAAGAACACTTTCGGGTCGCGCACGATGGCCCGCCCGATGGCAACACGCTGTCTTTGGCCACCTGAAAGAGCCGCAGGTTTGCGCTCCAATAGCTGCTCCAATTGTAACATGCGCGCGGCTTCAGAAATCCGTCGCTTTCGCTCTTCGATATCAACTCGTGCAAGTTTCAATCCAAATTCGATGTTTCTCTCGACACTCATATGCGGGTAGAGTGCATAAGACTGGAAGACCATTGCGATCTCCCTGTCAGCTGGCTCAGCTTGAGTGATGTCCTTTCCGCTCAACTCCAGTCGTCCGGAACTCGGTACCTCAAGCCCAGCAATCATCCGCAGCAAGGTAGACTTGCCGCACCCTGAGGGCCCGACAAGCACGGTGAAGCTTCCATCCGGAACATATAGATCCAGGGGCGGAATAACCTCGAGCTTGTCAAAGCTTTTTGTAAGGCCTGTTATTTTGAGGTCTGACATTTTATTTTTCTCTTCGAGGGGAATAATCTCGGTTCAGATTTCAGCTGTATCTCGCCGCATCATCCATACGCTGCAACTCAATCACTATAGGGTCGCCTGCCCCGCTAGGATCAGGTGCAACCGAATAAAGATCGCCGCGGTCCACCCCTGCTGGGGATACCCCAAGCCACCGCCTGTTTGGCTGTCGAAATATTCATAGAGGTCACCATCTTTGAGAACGATCTCGTATAGTCGTTTCTCGCACTCTGAGAGCTCCTTATCAAAACCTAGCTTCTCTAACAGCTCTAGCAAAAGCCATGAAATTGGCAGCCACATCGGCCCACGCCACATTTGTTTTTGATCATAGGCAGGATCGTCATAAGCAACGCTTGGGAATGGAATATGGCCAAATAGTCTTTGTTCATCGAAGAGATACTTGGTGACCATTTCTTTCTGCGCTTCCAGCCCCAGCGGAACATCGCCGAGCAGCGGTAGAAAGACCGCGGGTGAAAGCATATCAATTTTTTCGCCGGTTTCGATCCGTAGATCGTGGAAGCGCCCGCTTGTTTCATCAAACAGTACCTCGACCATCAGGGCGGCAAATTCGTCTGCTTGGGCGTCGAGATGTTGTGCCTCTTCACTCATTCCCGCAAATTTCGCCAAGCGCGCCGCGCTGCGCATCTGCATCAACAGGTAGCTGTTCATGTCGGTCGCTACGATTGGACCATCATCCAGACGCGGGGTATCATCCCATCCGGTTTCATAAGGGTCAAAGCAAGCGATGAGTCCAGTCGATGTCATTCGCTGAGATAGCCACCACTGCGTGTTGAGCTTTATCGCCGAAAGAACTTCTTTTGCGAGATCAACATTTCCGGTTTGCTTGACCAGTCGTTCCGCGGCCCAACCGAATAAAGGCGGTTGAGAGGCATCCGGGCGAACCCAAGTGGCACATACAAAATGCGCCATGAGTCCATCGGGGCGAATGGTGTCCGATAGAATCAAAAGCGCATCTTCAGCGAGTTTGGGCTGCATGTGCTCCAATGCGAGCATATGAAATAGCGCATCCCACAGAAAGTGCGTTGGGTATCCGCCTCTTGAGGGAAAGGAAGCAAGCCGGCCTTCCAATAGCCCGGGCGCGGCTACCGTGTTGAACAATAGTGTTAGAACCGCTCGACCGAGCACCTCAGCCTCATAATCACTTTCAGGATATAGTTCGAGCCCGTTTAAAGCCTCTTCCAGCCAACGCTCTGCTCGTAACTCAGCTTCTTCGATCGAATTTGGCGCGTCTAACAAAGTACGTTTGGCATGGTCTTTATCAATCGTCAGCAAATCAAAGTGAAACGCGGCGCGCGCGACCCCATCACCATCCGGAATAAGTCTTCCATCCACAATCGCGCCATTTAAGGCACGTACTGACAGCAGAACTGGAACCTCAGGGTCAGGGTCGCGTGGGTCGATATTCTTCATCATTGTGTGAATGAATTGAATGCCTGAGCCGTCAGTTTCGTCGCGCACCTTCCTAAATAGCGCATCGCTTAGTATCCCAAGCGTAACCGCCTTATTAGCCTCGATCACAAACGCGTCGGTTGCAAAAAAAGCGACCGACAAAGCTTCGTCTTTGACGGAGAGAACACTTGCCTGGCGATGGCTGGCTGGCTCGGCGAGCCCGAATGCATCTCCAGCTGTCGTTACCGTTTGGCGATTATAGTGAAAATGCACCTGGTCGATCCCGCAATTTGCCCCAAAGGTCAGACCAATGTTTGACCAGAATGGAGAAAAGCTTCGATCGCTATGGGTATAGTTCACGGCCGCTGTTGAAAGCCCCTTCATCAATTGTGAGGCTGGAACCTTATGCCGGGCGTCAGGCACCCGATCTGCAAGTACACTCAATGTCATAGAATTCACCTCACTGATTATCGTTTTACTTCACGGCCCCTTTTGTGAGCCCGGCGACGAGATATCGCTGGAGGAACACAAAGAGCGTGAGAATTGGAATGATATTGACGAGACTTGCTGCGGCCATCAGGCGAAAATCGCTCTCGTCTGCGCCAAGCAATAAATAGGTCCCAACGCTAAGTGGGTATTTGTCTGGGTCACGCAGGAGCACGGAGACGAGCGCAAACTCGCTCCATTTTTGCACAAACAGGATCAAAAATAGCGACGAAATTCCGGGCAAGAGAAGCGGGCAATGAATTTGCAACAAGGTCCGCAGCTTGGATGCACCGTCCATGCGGGCGCTATCGTCCAGCTCTGTTGGGATCGTATCGAAATGCCCCTTTAAGACCCAAACAGCAAAGGGGATAGACAGCGCTCCATATAGCAGGATTAATCCAAACCGAGAATCAAGCAGGCCGATCTCACGCATCAAAAGATAAGTGGGAATCGCCGCGATCAGGCCCGGCATGAGCTGGGCGGCCAGGATCGCGATCATAAGCGTTTTTCTCTGTGAAAATTTGTGACGGGAGAAGCCGTAGGCCGTGACAATACCAAAGCCGATCGAAACCATCGCTCCGGCAGCGGCATAGAGAAGCGAGTTTAAAGTATAAAGCAGAAACGGCGTTGTTCTGAAGAGCTCTATATATGCGTCGAGTGTGGGCGCGCTCGACGTGAGAGATAACGGCTCTCGGTAGATTTCCCAGTTTTGCTTTAGTGACGCGGCTGTAAGCCATACTAGCGGATAGACGAATACGGTGAATGCTGCGATCGCCCAGACATGATAATATGCTGGCTTGAGTTTTTTCCTCAGAGTCGAAAAAGAAATCCCTTTGCGCGTTTCATCTGCGCTGTCGCAGGCATTAATCCAAGTCACGAGCAAAGACCCCCGCGCGAATATAAATCAGAGCAAACATCAAAGTGACGAGGAACATGGAAACACCCATTGCCGCTCCTCGTCCTATCAGACCGAGGCCCGCATTCATTGAGTCGCCGAAAGCTGTGCGGTACATCTCAAAGCCGACCGTGGACGTGGCGTTTCCTGGCCCACCCGACGACAATGCCAAGACCAATTCATAAACATTGAAGGTTGCGATCGTAGAGAAAATCAGCGCAACAGCGATGAGAGGTTTGAGCAACGGCATCACAATATAGAGCAGTGTTTGCCAACCTTTTGCGCCATCCATTTTTGCGGCCTCGAGCACTTCGTTGGGGAGCGTTTGCAATCCACCCAACATGAAGATCATGGTGAACCCAGTGGATCGCCAGATGTCAGCTACGATGACGGAAACCTGCGCCATGTTGGGGTCAGATAACCAAGGCACCGGACCAATACCGAATGGCTCAAGCAAACCGTTGAGGACTCCTGCAGAACTTTCATTCAGCATGAGCCGCCAGATATAACCAACGATGAGGCTCGAAATCGCCCACGTGGTGAGAATTCCCATCCGGTAAATAACACGCCCTGTCATTTGCCGGTTCAGCATAAGGGCCAGGCCAAATCCAAGCACGAAACTGCCAAACACCGAAAATGAAGTGAAGAGGATCGTGAACCCAAGCGCGGTCAAATAATTTGGATCAGAGAAAAGGAAACTAAAATTCTCAAAACCGACGAAAGAAGCATCGCCGGACGCGATTTTCATATCCGTCATTGCGAGCCAAAACTGATTGCCCAATGGGTATCCACGAAATAGCAGCAACACCCCAAGCGCCGGAATGAGCCAGGGCCAGGGGCCATTCACAAAAGAGCTTATGAAGCCGCGAACCGGAGAAGCGTTTTTCATCGAACCGCCTCATACTGGCGGAAAATCTCCGCTTCTGCCTCGCTCAAGGCTTGTTCCGTCGTGGCCTGCCCGGAGCCAATCTTTGACATCGCTTTGTTGAGCGCGGCACTTATGGTTGGATATATGGGCACAAAAGGCTCAGGCCAGCCGCCTTGATCAAGAGCGCTTGAAGCGGTTTGCTGGATCGGGTCTGACTTGAAGAACGGATCGACATCGTAAGCGGATCGACGCGTTGGCAGCCAGGCGCCTGCTTTGTTTGTCGTCGTGTTCGCCCTCGCGCCGGTTGCGTGGAACGCCCAAGCCACGGCGGCAGCTTCGCGTTCGGGATTTTGCGCATTGCGAACGGGACAAATGAGCCAGCCCCCTGCAACATATTTTCCTGCATCCAAGGCGTCCGGCATTGGGATTGGTGCTGCGCGCCAGTCGTCTATCTCGTTTGGCGGCAGGTTTGGCTCGAGGGAACGTATCTTGGCATTCGAATTCGAGACAAACATATAAACGTCATCAGCATAAACACCTGGTAAGTGATCTGCGTGACTGGCGGTCGCGTTTTGGGCAGGAA
>JABSQB010000062.1 GCA_013214545.1 Henriciella sp. | reverse complement strand
TCTCCTTGGTGCCGACAAAACTGACCGGAAACCGGCCGCGCGGCGCAATCGTCTGAAACGCTTCTTCGACCTTTTCGCCATTGCCCACCACAGGTGCTGACAGTGGATCGTCAGATAGAAACACCCGCCAGGCGAGGTGCAGTCCGACATAGGTGGAGAGATCAGCGGTTGCGGTGCAGGTGTCGATCTGCCATTCGCCATCCAGCCTGAACTTCTCGTACTGCATCCAGCCGGTGACCACCGCGGTGGTCGCCGTGAACGCGACGGACGCGTATTTGATAAACTCCAACATGGGCGGTCCCCTCAGATCGCATGGAGGGGAGTGTAGTCGAACCCGACAAAAAGCGTAAAGCGCAGATTAGAGCGCGGGCTGGATCGGACCTTCTGCGCGGCCATGGACGAACTGATCGACATAATCATTGCCGCTATTGTCGATCATGCTGGCAGGCCCCCGCCAAATGATCTTTCCTTCGAACAGCATGGCGATTTCGTCGGCGATTTTTCGCGCGCTCGCCATATCATGCGTGATCGAGATTGCAGCAGCGCCAAGCGCTTTAGTCTGTTCGACGATCAGGTCGTTGATCGCATCCGCGGTGATCGGATCGAGGCCGGTTGTCGGCTCGTCAAAGAAGATCAGCTCCGGGCGCGAGACGATGGCGCGGGCGAGGCCAACGCGCTTTTGCATGCCGCCGGAAATCTCAGCCGGCGTCAGGTCGGCAACATCTGAGCCGAGCCGGACCTGTTTCAGCGTCTCGATCGCGCGTTCCTTGGCATCTTTGCGTTTCATGCCGTCGGCATTGAGCAGGCGGAAGGCGATATTCTCCCAGACGGTCAGACTGTCGAACAGCGCAGCCGACTGGAACAGCATGCCGATCCGGGCGCGCATGGCTTCACGGGTCTTGCCCTGATCGCGCGTGACGTCGACGCCATCAAAAAAGATTTGTCCATGATTAGGCGTCATCAGGCCGAGCGCGTTTTTCAACATGACGGACTTACCAGAGCCAGACCCGCCCAGAACCACAAGCGATTTGCCTGGCGCGACATCAAGATCGACCCCGGTCAGGACCTGCTTCGGGCCGAATGATTTGTGAACGTCTTTCAGTTCGAGGAGCGGCTGCGTACTCATGATCCGAAGTCCACCAAGACGGTTGAGATGAGGTAGTTGAAGGCGAGGATCAGGACCGCTGCGCCGACCATGGCAAAGGTTGCAGCGCGGCCCACTCCGGTCGCCCCGGCGCTTGACTTGTCACCATGATAACAGCCGAGAATGGCGATCACGCCGCCAAACACCACGGCTTTGATCAAGCCCACGGTGACGTCTTCCCAGGTCAGGAAATCCATCGTGTTACGCAGATAAGTCGTCGAGTCGAAGCCGAGCCCGAGTGTGCTGACCGCCCAGCCGCCCATAACGCCGATAATATCCGCGATCAGGACCAGCATAGGCAGGGTCAGAATGCCGGCCAGGAAACGCGGCGCATAAAGGTATCGGAACGGGTTGGCGCTGAGCGTCTTCAGCGCGTCGATCTGTTCCGTCACGCGCATCGCGCCAATCTCAGCCGCGATTCCTGCGGAGACACGGCCAGCCAGCATCAGACCGGTAATGGTCACGCCCAGCTCCCGCGTGATCCCAAGCACAACAATGTTCGGGACAAACTGCTCTGCGCCGAACCGGCTGCCGCCAGAATAGATGTTGAGCGCCAGCGCCGCGCCGATGAAGATTGCCGACAGACCGACCACTGGCAGGCTGTAAAAGCCGATCGCGATCATCTGGCGGATGATCTGCGCAGGGTACCAGCGCGGGCTGAAACTCGCGCCCATGGTCTTGGCGGTAAAAATCGAGAGGCGACCGACTTCCCCGAGCATGGCCAGCGTCGCGCCGCCAAGCCACTGCAGGGGATTGGGGAATCCCGATTTAGCTTTCGTAGATGCGTTTGACACGAGGCGTCAGTCCTGTGGTGAGTTCGTAACCAATAGTGCCCGCGAGGGCGGCTTGCTCTTCTAAACCAGCGTCTGGCCCGATCAATTGGGCATAAACACCAGGCCGCGCAAGCTCGGCGGCGTCTGTAACGTCAATTGTAATCAAATCCATGGACACTCGGCCAATGATCGGACAGCGATTGCCGCCGAGAGTGGCGAATCCTTTGTTTGATGCCGATCGCGGAAACCCGTCGCCATATCCGATTGCCAGCGTTGCGATCAGGGTGGGCTCTGCGGCGCGCCAGGTGGCGCCATAACCGACTGTCTCGCCAGCTTCGATCTGTCGGACCTGAAGGATAGGGGCTTCCAAAGTCATGCCAGGTTTCAGCGTCACATCTTTTGGCGGTGTCCCGCCGCCATAGAGCGCAATACCTGGCCGCGTCAGGATGTGATGATAGTCGACGCCAAGCCAGACGCCGCCGGAATTGCTGAGGCTCAAGGGAACGTGCGGGAACGCGCTGGCCAGTTTCTTCAGCGCTTCATTCTGCTGTGCATTGAGCAGCGAATCCTCATCCTCCGAACAGGCCAGATGCGACATGATCAGGCTGGGAGATTGCGCTTCGACGGCCTCGGCGACTTCGAACACGTCTTTTTCAGGCAGGCCGAGCCGATTCATGCCGGTGTCGAAGTGCAGAACATATCCGCGCGGCATCTTCACACCATCGACCAGCCAGTCCGCCATGGTGCGAAACTGAAAACTGGAATTGATGACCGGGATGAGCGCATTCTCGCGATACAGCGCTTCCTCGTCCGGGGAGGGTCCATTCAGGACATAAATGTTTGGATGGCTGCCGAGCGTCGCACGAGCGACCTCTGCCTCGTGGCTATGCGCGACGAAGAAATGGTCACAACCCGCATCATGCAGGGCTTCGGCCACTTGCGGCAAGCCGTGTCCATAGGCGTCGGCTTTGATCACAGCGGCGGTCGATCCCGCCATCTGCGCATTGCCAACGGTGCGCCAGTTATCGACGATATTGGACAGATGGATATGCGCGCGCGGTCTCAGGCTCATAAGGGCCGGATTACAATGCTTTGCGGCAGATGTAAGGCCTATTCCTCAAATGCGCCTTGCGATGGCCGCGCGAGATTGCCGAAACGGGTAACATTGGCATCAAAGGAGAGTACAACCTTGCCGATCGGGCCGTGGCGCTGCTTGCCGAGGATGACTTCAGCCGTGCCATAAACTTCGTCCATGCGCTGGCGCCAGGCGGCCCATTTATCCGCCGCTGCCGGATCGGCGCCATCCGCCTGAGGCTCGGTGCGTTCGAGATAGTAGCTCTCACGGTAGACGAACATGACGACGTCCGCATCCTGCTCAATCGATCCGGATTCGCGCAGGTCAGAGAGCTGCGGGCGCTTATCGTCGCGCTGTTCAACCTGACGTGACAGCTGCGACAGCGCGATGACAGGGACATTGAGCTCTTTTGCCAGCGCTTTCAGCGTGGTCGTGATCTGCGTGATTTCCTGCACCCGGTTCACATCCGCCTTGCCGGAGGTTCCGGTGAGCAGCTGCAAATAGTCGATAATGATCAAATCGACGCCTTGCGCCCGGTGCAGGCGGCGGGCACGGGCCGCAAGCTGGCTGACCGAGATGCCGCCCTGGTCATCGATATAGAGCGGCAGGTTCTGCAGCTCTTCCGTCGCTTCGCGCAGCGTTTCGAAATCATTCTTGTCGAGGTCGCCCTGACGGATTTTGTGGGCGTTGATGCTGGTCCGCTCGGCCAGGATCCGGGTTGCCAGCTGTTCGGATGACATTTCCAGCGAGAAGAAAGCGACCTTGCCGCCATCCATAGTCTTCGTCGAACCGTCTTCCTGTTTGTCGCCGCGATAGGTGGCAGCGACATTATAAGCAATGTTGGTGACCAGCGAGGTTTTCCCCATAGAAGGACGGCCCGCGAGGATGATCAGATCGGACTTGTGAAGCCCGCCCATCTTGTGGTCGAGATCGTCCAGCAGCGTGGCGATACCGGCAATCTTGCCTTCACGCTTGAACGCCGCTTCTGCCATTTGCAGAGATTCAGTCAGCGCTTCGGAGAACGTTGAAAACCCGCGCCCGGTCGATCCGCGCTCGGCCAAGGAGAAGAGCTCTCGTTCGGCCAGCTCGATCTGCTGCGCGCCATCAACATCGCGATCATGATGCTGCGCGCGAGACTGCACGCCGGCGCCAATATTGATCAGCTCCCGGCGCATGGCGAGGTCGCGAATGATGCGGGCATAGTCCTGCACTTCAGGGCCGAACGCGGCGCTGTCGAGCAAGTCAGCAAGATATTGCGCGCCGCCAATCTGGGTCAGGCGCTCATCCTTTTCGAACTGCTCACGAAGAGTCACGCCATCCGCGACCCGGCCATTCTGGATCAGCATCATGCAGGCTTCAAAGATTTCCTGATGTGCTGGCGCGTAGAAATCGCCCGGGCGCAGAAAATCGGAGACGCGCTGGAACGCGTTATTATCATACAGGATCGAGCCGATGACCGCGGCTTCCGCCGACAAATTGTGCGGCAGTTCGCGTCCAGGTTCGTCCGATTCCGGAAGGTGTGATACGGCAGTGCTCATTGGCTCTTGTTAATCATAGAAGTGATTCGCAGGCATCCCCCAGTTGCAGGAATTCCCCTGTTTGAGTGAGATTTGTCCACAGTTCTAAGCGCTCATTATTTGCCACGACATACGCCCGGGTGGCGTTTCTGATTCTATGCGCTATGTAGCGCCTCTCGCGCGCCCAATGATTCACCAAACTCTGCGGAGTCCTCCTGCTCATGAGCCAGGTTTCAATCCTGTCCAATCTCTCCAGCCCGGCGGCGGTCTATGGCGCGCCCTTCGGGCTCGATCTCCTGCGCCTGATCGAGGCGTTGGAGGAAAGAGGCAGCGCAGCGCTCTATGTCGCGCGGGATGACAAACAGGCGGCGACCGCGTTCAAGCTGGCGAAATTCTACCGCCCGTCACTGGAAGTGGTTCGCCTGCCCGGCTGGGACGTGCTGCCTTATGACCGCGTCAGCCCGTCGCCTGCCGTCGCAGCCGCGCGTTGCGCTGGTCTTGCCTATCTTGCGCAACGCGCCGCCAATGCAGAGCCTTGTCTGGTCATCACCACGGCAAGCTCTTTGGTCCAGCGTGTGCCACCGGTCGAGACTATGCGGGCGAGTTCGCTGTCAGTCTATACGGGCGGGCGGATCCAGCAGCAGGATCTGTCCTCATACCTGTCAATCAACGGATATGTCCGTGTCGCGTCCGTATCGGAGAAGGGCGAGTATTCGATCCGCGGTGGCAAGGTCGATATCTACCCGCCGACCGGTGACGAGCCGGTCCGCCTCGATCTGTTTGGCGATGAGATTGAGACCATCAAGGCTTTCGATCCAGAGACGCAAATCTCTACCCGCGTGCTCAATCGTGTCGCGCTGGCGCCGGTGTCCGAGGTCTTGTTCAACGAGCACACATTAGGCCTGTTCCGCGAGCGATATCTCGAAGCGCTCGGCTCACCGGTCGGAGATCCGATGTATGAAGCGGCGCGCGCTGAAATCCGGCGCGGCGGGATCGAGAGCTGGCTATCGCTGTTCCATGACCGGCTGCAAACCCTGTTCGATTATCTTGGTCCAGACGTCCTGATCGGGCTCGGCGCGCTGTCGGCTGAAGCGGCAAGCGAACGACTGGCGCAGGCCAAGGACTATTATGAAGCGCGTCTGGAAGCGGCTGGCGAAGAACGCCAGGCACGCGTGCTGCCGCCGCATCATCTCTACCTCACCGAACAAGAGCTCTCCGCAGGTCTGCAATCGCGCGGCGTCGCCCGCTTCCATGGCGGAACCGGAGAGGGCGGGGTGCATCTTGGCGGCGCACAAGGGCGCGATTTTGCCCCGGAACGTGCACAGCCGGACGTGAACATTTTCGAAGTCGCAGCCGCCCATGCCAAGGCCAAGCATGATGCGGGCAAAACGGTGATCTTCGGCGCCTGGACCGAAGGCTCAGCCAGCCGCCTGGAAGGTGTTCTGGAAGATCATGGTCTGCCGGATGCGACGCGGATCTATTCGCTCGAAGCGGCGCAGCAGGCTGAGATTGCGATCTGCGAACTGCCGCTGGAAAATGGGTTCGAGACAGATGATCTCGTGGTCATTGGCGAGCCAGACATTCTCGGCGATCGCCTCGCCGCGCCCCGGCGCAAACGCAAGGCTGCAAACTTCATTGCCGAGGCTGGCAGCCTCAATCCCGGCGATCTCGTCGTGCATGTGGATCATGGCGTTGGTCGGTATGTTGGTCTGAAGACGCTCGACCTCGCTGGCGCCGCGCATGATTGCCTCGAGCTTGGTTATGCCAAGGGGGACAAGGTCTTCCTGCCGGTGGAGAATATCGATCTTATCAGCCGCTATGGCAGCGAAGATGCTGAAAGTGCGATTGATGGCCTCGGCGGCGTTGGCTGGCAAACTCGCAAGGCCAAGGCCAAGAAGAAAATCCTCGAAATGGCGGCTGAGCTGATGGCGATTGCCGCGGCGCGCGAGATGAAGAAGGCCGACTCTGTCGTCACCGGCGACGGTCTGTACGAGGAATTCGCGGCGCGCTTCCCGTATGAAGAGACCGACGACCAGCTAAACGCCATCGAAGACGCGCTTGGCGATCTGTCCTCAGGCAAGCCGATGGACCGCCTCGTCTGCGGCGATGTTGGTTTTGGCAAAACGGAAGTGGCTCTGCGCGCTGCCTTTGTGGCGGCGATGGCCGGGCAGCAGGTGGCGGTGATTGCGCCGACCACGCTGCTCGCGCGGCAACACTATAATACGTTCGCGGCGCGATTTGCCGGATGGCCCCTCAATGTGCGTCCGCTTTCGCGCTTTGTATCAGCGAAGGAGGCGACCGAGACCAAGGCAGGTATGGCCAATGGCACGATCGATGTGGTCATCGGCACACATGCGCTGCTGGCCAAGAATGTTGAATTCAAACGGCTGGGTCTGCTCATCGTCGACGAAGAGCAACGCTTCGGCGTGAAGCACAAAGAGCGCCTCAAGGAACTGAAAGCAGACGTCCACGTCCTGACGCTCTCAGCCACGCCAATTCCGCGGACCTTGCAGATGGCGCTGACCGGCATTCGCGACTTGTCCATCATTGCGACACCGCCGGTCGACCGCTTGGCCGTCAGAACCTATGTCACCGAATTCGACACAGTCACCATTCGCGAGGCGCTGCTGCGCGAGAAGTATCGCGGCGGCCAAAGCTATTATGTGGCGCCGCGGATTTCAGATCTCGATTATCTCGAAAACTTCCTGAGATCGAACGTCCCGGAAGTGAAATTCTGCGTCGCGCATGGCCAGATGCCATCCGGCGAGCTCGAAGATCTCATGACGGCCTTCTATGAGGGTGAGTATGACGTGTTGCTCTCGACCACGATCGTTGAAAGCGGGCTGGATATTCCGCGCGCCAATACGCTCGTCATTCATAAAGCCGATCGGTTCGGCCTCGCGCAGCTCTATCAATTGCGCGGCCGTGTCGGGCGGTCAAAACTCCGTGCCTATGCTTATCTGACCACGCCGGCTGACCGCGTGATCTCACCTTCGGCTGAACGGCGCCTGCGGGTTCTGCAATCGCTCGACTCACTTGGCGCAGGCTTCCAGCTGGCAAGTCATGACCTCGACATGCGCGGCGGCGGCAACCTGCTCGGCGACCAGCAATCGGGGCATGTCCGCGAGGTCGGTGTTGAGCTTTATCAGCAAATGCTGGAGGACGCGGTCAAAGCGCTCCAGTCCGGTTCGAACGATGTCGACGATGTGGTCGACGAATGGTCGCCGCAGATCAATCTCGGCCTGTCAGTCCTGATCCCGGAAGGGTATGTCGAAGATCTCGGCGTCCGCCTTGGCTTGTACCGTCGCCTGGCCGATCTTGCGACCGAGCAGGAGCGTGAGGCGTTTGCCGCGGAGCTGATCGACCGGTTTGGACCGCTGCCGAAAGAGACTCAGCAATTGCTCGACGTCACGGCGGTCAAGGTGACGTGTAAGTCGCTGGGCATTTCCAAGCTCGATGCCGGACCGAAAGGCGTCGTGCTGACCTTTAGAGAAGACACGGCTGTCGACCCGGCCAAACTGATGATGCTGGTCCGCTCGCGGCCGGGTAAGATGAAACTGCGACCTGACAGCAAGCTCGTCATTATGGGCGTTCCCGCTGACGCGGATGCGCGTATGCAATCGGTCAAAGGTCTGCTGACTGAATTGTCCGCGACGGCGGTGCCGGCCTAGGAGGCTGAGCGCTGACGCGTGAACGGCGATTTTGCGGTTAGTCCGCCGAGCAAGGTCTTTAACGTGTGGAACCGGCGGCGTTCGATCACCCGCCAGGACAGATTGTCGCCGAGCACGTCTTCAATGCGGCGCGCGAGCACGACGGCCCCTCGATAAGCGGTCTCGGGCAGGGTGATGCAGATATGCGTGGAATCCAGACGCGCCGCCAGATCGGTGTCTCGAAGCAGAGACTTTATGGTGGTAGAAACAATTCGGATATCGTGCTGAGGCGACAGGCTGAATGCGACTACCGATAGGGGAGTCGCCAGCCGATCGGCCTGTTCCATCTGCGCTTCAAGGTGGGACTCAAGATATTCCCGCGACACCAATCCGGTGGCTTGGTCTTCGATCATGCCGCGCGGCGCAGCATGTGTATCGCGTTCAACCAGCGCTTCATGAGAAACGGCGTGAAGATTGTGCGCGATGAATTCCAGATCGGTCGTAAGATCGAGGATTTGGTCGGCATTCGACATATCCTCAGCAGAAATCTGACCGCTGAGTTCTGGCCTTAGCAGCAAAACGACCCGTGGCGGCGTCACGATATGAATGGACTTCACCTGGGTCAGAAGCTTCGCGGCTTCATCAGTTGGGTGGCTTGGGCAAAGAACGAGCGTCTGAAACTGGCCGCTGGTCAGATAATCCTCAGCCGTCAGCCGGCTGATCGCAGCGACCAACGTCACTTTCGCGTCGGCGAGGCTGGATTTGATCGCGTTCAGGAACGGCGCGTCCTGGCCGAGCCAGAGGATCCGCGCTTTGCCGATGGGGGTAGCGGTGCTTGTGGGTGACCCGAACTTTTCGGCGGTTCGGGCGCGGAGTTGAATTTCGCGTTGTCGCTGGCTTTCCCGTTGGCGAATAGCGAGGCGCGCGGGGAGCGACTCAATTTGTCCGACATCCGACAAGTGGATATCGCTGTGCAGCGTCGATAGGCCCTGTTTGCCGATGGTGACGACCAGGCGATTGTCCAGCCCTTCCAGAGTGCTGCGGCGGGTCAGATTGTCGATCAGGGCAGGGGCAGAGTCTGGCGGCAGATAGTTGCCGCGAACCGGAACAGGGCGCAGGCCAGCCTGACGCAAACGGGTCTGGAGCATTTCCAGCCGCGGGCTTTCGGATACGACATGTATCACCGGTGCATCAAACCGTTGGTCGTTGAGCATTTAGAATCGCCCTCAAGTCGACGTTGCGTCAGGCTTTTCTTTGCCCGCTTGAGTCTTAAGGTCTGGTTGATCTGACAGGGAATAAAGCCCGCAATTATGGGAGACTATGATGGCCAAAGGTCCATTGGATGGCGTTAAAATTGTCGAATTTGCCGGGATTGGGCCGTGCCCGTTCTGCGGCATGCTGCTAAGCGATATGGGCGCCGACGTGATCCGGATTGATCGGGCGGGACGCAACCGGCCGGGCAACCCCACCGACGTGATGAGCCGCGGGCGTCGATCTATTGCCCTCGACTTAAAGGATGAGGCCGACCGCGAGACGGCGTTCAAGCTGCTGGAACAGGCTGACGCTTTGATTGAAGGGTTCCGCCCGGGCGTCATGGAACGCAACGGACTTGGGCCGGATGAAGTGCTCGCCCGCAACCCAAAGCTGGTCTATGGCCGGATGACCGGGTGGGGGCAGCATGGCGCACTCTCGCATTCGGCCGGGCACGATCTCAATTACATTGCCATCACAGGCGCGCTGCACGCTATGGGCGACGGCGATGGGCGGCCGCGTCCGCCGCTGAACCTGATTGGCGATTATGGCGGCGGCGCGCTGTATCTGGCTATGGGCGTGCTGGCAGCAGTGATCAATGTGAAGAATGGCGGCGAAGGTCAGGTCATCGATTGCGCCATGTCAGACGGGGCGGCGTCGCTCGCGACCATGTTCTACGGCATGCGGGCCATGGGCATGTGGACCGATGATCGCGAAGCCAACCTGCTCGACGGCGGCGCGCATTTCTATGACACGTATGAATGCTCAGACGGCAAATGGGTCTCTATCGGCTCGATCGAACCGCAATTCTACGCTCTGTTGGTGGAGAAAGCCGGTCTCACCGATCCTGACTTCCAGGCTCAAATGGATCGCTCTAAGTGGCCGGAGTTAAAAGAAAAACTGATGGCCGTTATCAAGACCAAAACGCGCGATGAGTGGTGTGAGATCATGGAAGGTACGGATATTTGCTTCGCGCCTGTACTGTCCATGGCAGAAGCGCCTGACTACAAGCACAATGCTGATCGCGGAACGTTTGAGACGATTGACGGCGTTGTCCAGCCGGGGCCTGCGCCGCGTTTCTCCAAAACCCCGGGCGCGATCCAGGGCAAACCAGCTGGGATTGGCGAACATCAGGAAGAGGTGCTCAAAGACTGGGGAATCGCTTAAACCGAATTTCCGCGATCAATCTTGTAAACGGAGACGAGCATGGGCGCTCTTCCTGGCACCACGGGCCGACGCCGGCTGTATCTGATGCGCCACGGCTTTGTGGATTACACCTCGCCTGAAGTCCGTGCGGCGCAGGATCCGTCGATTGCTTATCTGACGGAGCAGGGCCGCGAAGAGGCGCGCTATGCCGGTGTGGCGCTGTCGGATGTGCATCTCGATGTGGCGTTTCATACGGGGCTTCGCCGCACGCAAGAGACAGCTGAGATTGTCCTCGCCCAACATGATCTAGAAGCGCCTGAACTGGAAAAAGAAGGCCGCTTTCAGGAATTGCGATCCGGCCAGTACATCGATTTCAAATCGGCAGAGCACCTCGCCGCGACGATGACGTTCCAGTTTGAACAGGCAGGAAAGCCCGGCGCGACTTTTCTCGAAGGCGGGGAGAAATTCTCCGACGCCATGGATCGGATTGAGGATGGTTTGAAGGGATTGCTGTCCCGTCCAGGCTGGGCCTCAGCTCTGCTGGTGGCGCATGAGGTGGTGAACCGAATGATTCTCGCCTGGGCGATCGGGGCGCCGCTCAGCGCCAGCGCCGGGTTTGAGCAGGATACAGGGTGCATAAATATTATCGATTTTGATCTGGTCCCGGACGAAGCGGGCAACACACGGATCGAACGCGCGATGATCAAGGCCGTGAACCTGACGCCCGCTAACTATTTGAAAAATGGTATGAATTTGCGGTCTCTGGAGGCGATCTTCACGCGCGCAGTGGACCAGGCAGCCTCGAACTAAGGCAAAATCGCGGCGCGAAAATGAACGGAACCTACAGGGTCTCCTCCGGCTTCGTTCATGTTCATTCAGCTATACCGGATGTGTCGACGGAGATCCCGTCTGGTTTCAGATGCTCCGGCGACGTCCTTCTTGCTTGACCTTGGCCGTTCTTAGGAACGGCCTTTTTTTTGCGCGATGTTCTCAGCCCGCTCCATGGCCGCTTTGAGATTGTCTTCGAGCTTCTGGCGCAGGGTCTCCCGGTCGTCCTCGTCGTTCGGGATCACAGCTTCACCAAACACCAGTGCGCCGCGCGAGAACGGGTAGGGGATGCGAAATCCGTCCCAGGTGTTCAGCCGGCGACGCGGCGCAGAAACAATCGCATAGGGCAGGATCGGCGCTTTTGTTCTTTGCGCCATGATAATAGGCCCGTTCTGAGCGATCTCAGCCGGGCCGCGCGG
>JABSQB010000061.1 GCA_013214545.1 Henriciella sp. | reverse complement strand
AATCTGCTCTTTCGCATTTGGGTCTCCGTTGTCAGAGACTCTCAATTCAAATGCGGGACCAATCGGGTCTCAGGTCAGACTAACAAAAGAAGACGAACATACAACTACAGAAATATGAAATTCGAGAAATTTAGTTAACTTATAGACTATTATCTTGATTTTTAGATGGAATTTGTTTTTTAACTATATTTACTGGGGCGGAGCTCATAATTAACTTGACCACATTCTTCTCCCAATGCAGCCAACGGTCGATCGGGCTCTCTCGTGATCGCTTCGTCTGTCGTTAAACAGTGCAAAGCCTCGTCTTCACGGCGCAGTGGGGAAGGCCCATAAATCGGGGGTTATGAATCGTCAGCACGCACCCCATACGGTGGTAACAACCGAGCAACTTTGGACATCGGAGGAACCGACCCCACGCTAACACACCGAGGGCACGAGAACTGTAACGCAAGTGTCACGCAAACTGTGGTTATCCACAGGCTTGCGTGACACTCTATGATCGCGAAAAGTAACGAAGAGCACTGTTTTTACGGCTTATTTTTATTTGATGATTTATCTTCGTTTGACTCATAATCGTGAGGTCGGGAGTTCAAGTCTCCCCCGAACCACCAGCCCTTTTGTTCTCATGTGACCAAGTTGAATGTTCCGACGGCCCCGTCTTGAACGCCATTGTGACACAAATCGTGAGCAATGGATGTCACGCTAAACCAGAATACGAGCTCTTATGGCTGGAGGTCGCCGTTTTCGGTGTCAGACGACAGCGACACGCCCGATTTGGCGAGCTCAGCGATGGCCAGCTCTCGATAGGCTTCGTGCAATTTCACTTGTCCCGAGTATCGCGGATGCACATCGTCGCCGAACTCCTCGTCCTCAAGAAACTCTGTGAAATCCAGAACAGGCAGGTCACGTGCTGCGATCAGTGGTTCAACCCGTGACCAATATGCCTCTTCGAAGGGGAAGCCATCGTGCCAGGACCCGTTCGGCGGGCGCAATATCATGACGTTGACGTTGCGCTCCAGCAAATAATCGATCGTGCGCTCAAAGCTCTGCACCTCGACATCCATGGTCTCTTCCCAGCCTTCGCCGAAAATGCTGCGCGTATGTTGAACCCGCCACTCCATGGACGCCACCGGGCGAACACGGCTTGGCGGCGGGGTAAGGGTAAAGGTCAAGAAACGGTTCGCGAGGTCTTTTTCGCTCCGATAGATCCGCTCGAGGCGACCAGGATTCTTGTAACGAATGCCGTCCTCCCAGTCATAGCTGTAGCGACCGTGCCGCTCAAATAGGTTGGCAACATAAGCATCGATCGGTCGGCTGAGATCCTTGGGGCGCGCCAGCAAGGAAAAACTTGAGAGGACGACGGTATTTTTCTCGCCGCCCGCTTCGAGCATGTTGAAGTCTTCGACCAAAATTCGAACATAGTCCTCGATCTCTCTGTGCCGGAAATCCCCGATCGAGAAATTGTGGATCTGCGCCCGCTCAGCGGCGCTTAACGTCCAGGGCATTAATGAGCAAACCGATTCAGACGAGCCGATAAAGTAGACTCCGCCCTCCGACATATCTGCATTTTCGATCATATCGAGCAGCACCATGTCGCCTTCATCAACATACCCGCCATCATAGAAAAACACGCCATCTATCTCGACGTGACGCGCTTGTTCGCTCGCGACCCGATTTGCGATGACGTCCGTGGAACGTGCAAGCGCGCTCGACCCGCCCCAAGCCAGGAAAACGGCGAGCAACATCATAATCGACAAGCGAATTTGGTCCCCAGTCATCATTTTTGCACATCCAGCTCGATAACGGTTCTTGTGGCACAGATATTGCGCAGAGATTTCTGAAAAGTCCAGCCATTTTTGCAAAATACTTCAGCAATTACAATGAGGTATGGCGTTTTCTGATATTCGGGATTAGGCTTTTTTGGCGCAGGATTATTGGGGAAGCGCTTTGGAGGTGGAGATGACGGTCAAAAGTAAAGCGACGAGTGTCCCAGATCAGGCCGAACTGAACGCGGACGTGGCGGACATTCGCCAGTCGCTTTCCCCATATCTCAGCTATAGCGACGCAACGGCGATTGTCAGACGTCTCAAAAAGCTGCGCAAAGCCGGGTTTAAAAGCGGCGTACGAACCAAACTGTCCATCTTAAGCAATACGACGAGCTCGCAATTGGCGAGCTTAATCGATGCATACC
Organism: Henriciella sp.; assembly: GCA_013214545.1. Lineage (GTDB taxonomy): Bacteria > Pseudomonadota > Alphaproteobacteria > Caulobacterales > Hyphomonadaceae > Henriciella. Next base: position 9,771 of record JABSQB010000061.1, on the reverse strand, counting down.
TGTTCGCTTACAACATTGATGTTGAAATCGAAGAAGCGCCTTACGGATTATTGCGGCAACAAGTGCTCGACCCAAGCTCGGAGCTTTATTCGGCGGCGCCGGACTTTGTATTCCTCGCCAGCTCCTATCGGGATCTCTTGAAAACACCGCTCGCTGGAGACGACAAAGAAACAGTGGATGCGGCGCTCGAGGAAACTGTTTCCGAGTGGGAGAGCTTCTGGACCCTTTTGCACGACCGTCTTGGTTGTCAGATCATTCAAAACAATTTCGATACCCCGCCATGGCGCGCCTATGGGAACCTCGAACCGCGGTTTGCAGGAGCCCTGGGCAATTACATCTCGCGCGTCAATCAAGCACTGTGTGAGCGTGCGCCAGCCTGGGTATCGGTCTATGACCTGGACGGGCTCGCCGCCAATGTCGGGCGCTGGAACTGGTCGGATCAGAGGTTCTTCAATCTCGCAAAAATGCCATGCGGCCCCGAATACATGCCGCGTTACGCGCACGGCATCGCAGCCCAGATCGCCGCGCGGCTGGGACGTAGTCACAAGTGTCTGGTCCTCGACCTCGACAACACGTTGTGGGGCGGCGTTGTCGGTGATGACGGCCTCGCTGGCATCAATATTGGCCAGGGGGATGCTGAAGGTGAGGCATTCGTGGCCTTCCAAAGCTACGCCAAATCTCTAGCCGAGCGCGGCATCATCCTGGCGGTGTGCTCAAAGAACGAAGACGCCAACGCGCGCGAGCCGTTCGAAAAGCGCTCTGAAATGGTTTTAAAACTTGATGACATATCGAGTTTTGTTGCCAACTGGGAAGACAAAGCAGGCAACCTTCGCCGCATCGCGAAAGAGCTGAATATCGGGCTCGATTCCCTAGTGTTCGTTGACGACAACCCGGCTGAGCGGGCTTTGGTCCGCCAATTGGCCCCGGAAGTCGCCGTTCCGGAAATGCCTGTCGATCCAGCTGACTATGTCCGTGTGCTGGCCGAGCATTGTTATTTTGAGCCGGTTTCGATCAATTCTGAAGACTTCAAGCGAACAGAATATTATCGCGCCAATGCCAAGCGCGATCAGCTGGCCAGTAGCGCCGGCGACATTGATGGCTTTCTCAAATCGCTAGACATGCGGGCCTGGGTCGGACCAATTGGCGAGCTCGAACAGGAACGAAGTGTTCAGCTGATTGGCAAATCCAATCAGTTCAATCTGACCACAATACGCCATGCTGCAGGCGACGTTGACAGCATGCGCGCCGATCCGAATTGGTTCACATGTGTGATCAAGCTGGCTGACCGATTTGGCGATAACGGATTGATTACGGTTCTGCTCGCTAAGGAAGACGGCGATGCCCTCGACATTGATACCTGGCTGATGAGTTGCCGCGTGCTCAAACGCGGCGTGGAAAACCTGATGCTAAACAGCGTCGCCGAAGAAGCGCAGAAGCGCGGCCTCAAACGCGTCACTGGGACTTATATCCCGACCGCAAAGAACGTTCTGGTGAAGGACCATTATGCAAGCCTCGGCTTTGAACAAGTCAACGAAGCTGAGAACGGCACAACCCATTGGAGCCTTTCTGTCGACTCAGATTGGGCCCCATTGATTCATCACATCATCAAGGAAAACACGTGACAGAGCTAATATCTGAAATAACCGAAATCGTCCGCGACGTATTTGGCGACGATGAGATTGTCCTGACCGAATCGACGACGGCGGCAGATGTGGATGGCTGGGATTCGCTGATGCATCTCAACCTCGTCATCGCGTTCGAGGGTGAGTTCGGTGTCAAATTTACCACGTCCGAGATCTCTACCATGAAGGAAGAAGGTCAGAACATCGGAACGCTGGCAGCGCTCATCGCGTCCAAGAAGGGATAGAACGCTGCCTGTAACCAGCCTGGAATTCTTTTTGGCGCTCTTCGGCTGCGCCGCTGTCTTTGCGATGCTGAAGACGCTCGTCTTGCGACGTGTGTTTTTAACGCTTTGTACAGCCGGATTCCTCTGGCTGCATATGTCGGAGCCGGTGCATCTTATCTCATTGGCGCTGTTCATTCTCAGTGGTTACGCCGCTGCGAGAGTCCTGGCGCGATACCCAAACACAGCGGGGCTCGCGACTTATGTGACGCTGCTGATTGTTGCGTTTGTTCTACTCAAGAAATACGCCTTTCTACGTCTGTTCGCAGGTGACACGCTGCTCTCGCACACCGTAGATCTGGTTGGCTTGAGCTTCATTTTCTTTCGTCAAATCCACTATGTCGTCGACTCCAAGCAAGGCGAGATCACCGATCGGTCGCTTTGGTCCTATCTGGTCTATCAGCTGAACCCGTTCACACTCCTGGCTGGCCCAATTCAGCGGTTTCAGCGTTTCAATGAAGACTGGCAGAGTCTAAAGCCGCTCCACTCAGGCGGCGTGGAATTGCGGATGCATATTCTGCGAATCCTGATTGGCGTGTTCAAAGTGGCGCTAATCGCCGAGCTTTGCTTATGGCTGCCAACCAGTATGCCGGATCCAGACTCCGGCCTTGCCAAGATTGTCGAGTTCTATGCCTTCCCGGCTTATGTCTTCTTCAATTTCACCGGCTATTGCGACATCGTAATTTCTGGTGCTGCCCTGGTCGGGCTACGCGTTCCGGAGAACTTTGACCGCCCTTACCTGGCGCGCAACATGATTGATTACTGGACGCGGTGGCATCGGACGCTGACTTTCTGGATTCGCGACTATCTGTTCACGCCGCTCTACATGGCGATCGCAAGGCGCTGGACACGCTGGGCACCTCATCTCGCCTTCTTGTGTTACTTCGTTGCCCTGTTCCTCGCCGGGGTTTGGCACGGGGCGACCTGGAACTTCGTGATATTCGGCCTCCTCAACGGGCTCGGCGTATCAGCCGCCAAGCTGTGGGAGAATTTCATTATCGCCCGGCGGGGTCGCAAAGGCTTGCGCGAATATCTGGCGTCCAAACCTATCCTTTACACGGTCCGCTTTACAAACTTCCATTTTGTGTGTCTGACGATGTTCTTCCTGAAAATCGAAAGCACCGATACACTGATGTATTACCTCGGGCGCGTCATCGCGCTGGTTATGTGATGAGCAATCAGGAAAGGCGCAGAATATGATTTCTGATAAAGAATCCAAAACAGCTGGTCAGCCACCGCAATGGCTGAAGTCACTGGCCGAAAGATTTCCGACCCTGTTCGACACGTTCCTATTTTTGTTCGCAATGACCGTAACGATCATCTTGCTGGCGCAGAAGCAGTACTCATTTGTGTTGTATCAAGGGTTCTGAGCAAAAAGGTTCTCATTTCGGTGCGATCACGCCTCGATCAGCGCTTGGCCCTTATCTCTTAACTCTCGCGCTCGTGCGCTGTTGCCGGTTTTGGCTTCAACCTGGGCGAGCGTTGTGTAAGGCAGCGCCAGTTTAGGATCGAGGCGGATGGAAGACTCACAGGCGTTGCGGGCGCCTTCATCGTCGCCCTTTGCGAGGCAGATCACTGATTTCAGAAACAGCCAGATCGCATGGCCGGGATAATTCGGGCTGATCCGGATGGCCTTGTCGATGAGCGGCAATCCAGCCTCAGGATCTGAAAGCTGCGTATGCGCCCAGGCAAGCGCGGCATAGGCCTGCGCATTAGAAGGGTCGAGCTCGATGGCCCGTTCCAGATGCGGTTTGCCGCGCACCGGCTCGCCAATATCGCAATAGGCGCAGCCGGACCAGCCAAGCACGGATGATCGGTGCGGGTCCTTCTCCAACCCTTCCGCGGCAAGGTCCATGACTTCCGGCTTGATCTCCTCAGGCGACTTGTCCAGCAGGCCCCACGGCGCCACAAGCCCCTTCACCAGCGCTTGCATGCTGATCGCCGGAGCAAATTCTGGATCAACTTTTCGCGCTGTCTCTAGATGCCCAATCACGCGCGACATGGTGGACCGGTTCCAACCTCGCCGTTCCATCAGGATGTGGGATTGTTTGAAATGGAAATAGGCACTTGGGTCCGTCGCCGCATCTTGCTCGATCCGGCGCACTTCAGCGAGATCAATCTCTGACCCGAGCGAGTTGGCGATTTCAAAGATCAGAAGGTTTTGCAAATCCAGCAGCTCGCTGCGCGGACGATCAAAGGTCAGCGCCCCGATCACCAATCCAGAGGCGCTGTCGATGATTTTTGCCGAGATCCGGATCATCTCTCCAGACGGCCTGACCGACCCGGTGATGACATAACCGACCCCGACATCTCGCCCGAGTTCTTCGGGGTTCTCAGGACTGGATGGCTGTTTCAGCGCACCGAGGCGCGAAATCACTTCATATCCCGGCATCCGGGCGAGCTGACTGGTAAGGTCTTCATGGATGGCGTCGCAGAGAATTAGGCCTTCCGGATTGGTGTCCAGATTGCGGAACGGCAGGATCATGATCGAGGTTTGCGGATGCTGGTCGCTCACCACCAGGCCTGGCCGGTTATCGGCTTCCTGGGGTTTTGCGCTTGTGGTTCCCGATGGCGCGGCGAGCGTTCCGACGAAGCGAAATCCGATGCCGTGAATGGTCTTGATAAAAGCCTGGCGCCGGCCGTCATCGCCCAGCGCCTTGCGGGCATCCTTGACCCGGCTGGAGATCGCAGATTCTGAGACGATGCGACCATTCCAGACCTGTTCGATAATCTCGTCTTTGGAAACGACGCGGTCGTTGTGTTCGATGAGCAGGTTCAGCAGGTCAAATACCTGCGGTTCCACCGGCACCATCATGCCAGCCTGGCGCAGTTCGCGGCAATTACGATCCAGCTCAAAATCGGAAAAGCTCTTTATCATGCGTGAGAACCTACAAGAAAAATCCTGCATTTTCAAAATCAATGCAGGACGCGAGGATGGAAGAGAGGTTGATACGGGCGATTGGGGATTAATCGCCCGTATGCTGCTGGGCTAGCATATCGCATAGGCCGCGTAAGCGCTTGGCCCAACAAATGCGATCGTGACGAAGGCCATCAGATAGAAAGCCTGAAATGTGGTACGAAAGGTTTGCATGTTCATCTCCTTGAGTTTGATTGTCGACTGGCGGCCCTTGCCACCGGCGATGAACAGACAATGCCTCAAGCTTGGATGGCTTGCTTGAAGACCATGTGGAGATGTTCTGAAGATTTTCGGGACAATTCGAAATCTCCCGATATTATAACGGTATGCGTTACAAATTCGGCGATTTTGAACTCTGTACTGAGACGCTCGAATTGCGACAGTCTACAGGTCTGGTCGCGATTGAGCCGCAAGTGTTCAATCTGCTGATGCACGTGGTTGAGCACCGCGATCGCGTGATTTCCAAGGATGAATTGATCGAAGCCATCTGGGATGGCCGGTTTGTTTCGGACTCGGCTGTTTCCAGCCGCATCAAGTCGGCGCGCAAAGCGCTTGGAGACGACGGGCAGACGCAAAAATACATAAAGACGCTGCATGGCCGCGGGATTCGGTTCGTCGCTGAAGTACAGGTTGCAAATGCGGCAGAAGAGCGTGAATCTACCTCTGGTGCTTCTGCTCTGGCGAATGAAGCACCCATCGCCGGTGACTTTGTGTTTCAGGATATCAGGTTTTGCCACAGCCGCGATGGCACCAAGGTCGCTTATGCCAAGGCAGGCAACGGCCCTCCGCTAATCAAGACCGCCAACTGGCTCAATCATCTTGAGTTTGACTGGCAGAGTCCGGTCTGGAGCCATTTCTTCGGCGACATAATGCAAGGGCGAACCCTGTTTCGCTATGATGCCCGCGGCAATGGTCTGTCAGACTGGGATGTCAGCGATTTCTGTTTTGAGCGTCAGGTCGAAGATCTAGAAGCCGTGGTGGAGGCATCAGGTCTCGATCGGTTTCCTCTGTTTGGCATTTCACAGGGCTGCGCGGTCAGCGTGGCTTACGCGGCGCGGCACCCGGATAAAGTCACCAAGCTGGTGCTTCTCGGCGGTTATGCCCGGGGTTGGCGTTTGTCGCAGTCGGAGAAAATGCAAGAAGAGACCGAGGCAATGGGCATCCTCATAAGGTCTGGATGGGGCCGTAACAACTCCGCGTTTCGGCAGATGTTCACCACGCTGTTCATGCCCGACGCGCCGCCGCAGAACCAGGATTGGTTCAATGAGTTGCAGCGCATGACCACCTCACCGGAAAATGCCGCAAACCTGCTCGACGCGCTCGGCAATGTGGATGCGCGAGAATACCTCGCTGATGTTAAGGCGCCGACTTTTGTCGTGCATTGCCGGGGCGATATGCGTGTACCTCTCAGCGCGGGACAGGAACTTGCGGCTGGCATCCCCGGTGCTCGGTTCATGACGCTGGAAAGCAACAATCACATCATGCCGAGCTCAGATCCCGCCTGGGCGAGTTTCTCCTCGGCGATGACCTCATTTCTGAACGAATAATCCAGCTCAGCGATACTTTTTGATCGCGAAGCCCGAAACGCGATCAAATTTTATCCAATAAATACAGAGCCATAAAGGCTTGGCGATCCGATTCCATACAATCTTCAGACTTTCTCCAAGTTGCCTTCAAGCGTGATCTCTCCATCGCAGCTAGGTCTGTCTCCGTCGAAACCGACACCTTGTCTGAATTCAATCTACGGAGACACACATGACACAGACACCTACTGCTCCCGAGCAACTGAACGGCGTAAATGTTGCTGCCCTTCTCGGCGCTCGCCAGGCTCTCGAAAACGCACCTGAAGCCGCTGAATTTACCTGGAAAGCAACCAGCGAATGGAAAGACGGCGCCCACACCCGCATGGAAATGAATGGCTTCTTCGGTCTTGGCGAAGAACACAAGCGCAGCAAGACCTTCACCATCGATTCCGACCATCCGGAAGTATTTGCTGCAACGGACGTTGCTCCGACCCCGGTCGAGATTGTTCTGTCGGGTCTGGCAGGTTGCCTGATGGCGGGTATCGCCTCGGTCGCTGAAAACCGCGGAATCAAGCTGCGCTCGGTGAAGGCCTCGCTTGAAGGCGACATGAACCTGTACGGCATCCTCGGCGTCGACAGCAATGTTCGCAATGGCTTCCGCTCGGTTCGCGTCAGCTATGACATCGATGCTGATGCCAGCGACGAAGATATCGCTGCTCTGGTGGCGCAGTCTCAGAAGCGGTCAGCTGTCTTCGACATCATCACCAACCCGACCAACGTCTTCGTGACGGTGGACTGATTTTCCTCCCAAACTTGGAGCGAGTCCCATGCGTGACATTCCAACCCTCATCATTGGAGCAGGACAGGCTGGCCTGGCCATGAGCCACTGCCTCAGCCAACGCTCGATCGAGCATGTCTTGCTCGAGCGCGGCCAGGTCGCCAATTCCTGGAGAACTGAACGCTGGGACTCGCTCCGCCTTTTAACGCCAAACTGGCAGAGCCGCTTGCCGGGCTTCACCTATACCGGTGACCAGCCGGATGGCTTCCGGACTATGCCGCAAACCATAGAGTTTCTCTCCGGCTACGCACAAAAGATCGATGCGCCAGTCGAAACACAAACCACCGTCCTCAGCGTCGAACAATTACCGTCTGGCTATCTCGTCAAAACCGATCGCGGGGACTGGACCTGCCGCTCCGTCTTGATCGCCTCGGGCGCTTGCAACATCGGGAACATCCCGTCCTGCGCAGCGGATTTGCCTGCGAGTGTCACATCGCTGTCGCCCCTCACCTATCGCAATCCGGATCAACTCCCGGACGGCAATGTTCTTGTGGTCGGCGCTTCTGCAACCGGCGTCCAGCTTGCCAGTGAACTCCAGCGGTCCGGCCGCCAGGTCACACTGGCCACCGGCGAACATGTCCGCGTGCCACGCACCTATCGCGGACGCGATATCAAATGGTGGATGGACCAGACAGGCATCATGGATATGACGCTGGCCGAGGTCGATGACATCAACCGCGCCCGGCACGTCCCTTCCCTCCAATTGATTGGCAGCCCGACGCAGGAGACCATCAGCTTGAACTCCCTTCAGGCTCTGGGCGTCCAGATCGCTGGTCGCGTCATGGGCGTGATGGGAGCCGAGGTTCAATTCTCTGGTTCATTGCCAAATGTCTGCAGCCTAGCGGATCTGAAAATGAACCGTTTGCTCAAACAAATTGACGAGTGGATCGAAACCCAGGCCCCAGAGGGTATCACTGAGCCAGCTTATCGCCTGCGCGAAACCCTGGTGCCGCGTGAGCCGATCTTGCGGCTCAATCTTCAGCAGGCTGGAATCGAAACCGTGATCTGGGCGACAGGATTCAAGCCAGACTATTCCTGGCTGAACGTCCCCGTGATCACGCCGCGCGGCGAACTGCGCCACAAAGGCGGCGTGGTCGACGCGCCCGGCATGTACGTCCTCGGCCTGCCTTTCCTGCGGCGCCGCAAGTCCAGCTTGATCGACGGCGTTGGCGACGATGCCCGCGACCTCGCTGACCACCTTTCCCACTACCTGAAAGGCACGCTCGCAGCAGCGGCCTGAGCTTCCCCCAAAAAGGAGATTCATCATGAATTCGCAACCCGTAATCAAATCCGCGCTTGAACGCTCTGTGAAAGCGCTCACCCTGAAGCCCGCACGCGGCCAGCGCACTTATACAAATGTCGCGACTGTCGATGGCGGCACTGTTTGCCGCACGGTGGAGCATGACCAGGAGATCACCATCGATGTCGGTCCAGCCCTCGGCGGTGAGGATGTCGGCCCAACCCCCAGCACCGTCTTGCGCGCTGCCTTCAGCAGCTGCATCGCCATCGGCATCAAACTCTGGGCCTCGCGTGAAGATGTTCCGATCGAGAAGATCACTGTCGTGCTCGATACAGAGGTCGACGCCCGCGGTCTGCTTGGCGTCTGCGATCGGGTGACACCCGGCTTCGGCGCGATCACCGCTTCAATCGCGGTTCAGTCCGATGCCGACGCCGCTGACATTGAACGGGTGATCGAAAAATCGCTTCGCTACAGCACGCTCATGGAAGTGTTTTGCAACCCTCAGAGCATCAAAACATCGCTCACCATAGCAGCCCCTGAGGCAGCCTGAGCCCCCGGAGAAAGGAACAAGACAATGCAAGCGAGACTTCAAAGACGCATTCAGCGCTATGGCTGGGACAAAGCGGTCAACCATTATGATCTGGGTTGGCGTGACAGCCTTCGCGAGGCGCAGGAACATCTTCTGCAAATGTCAGGCGCGCGCCCGGGCGAGCAGGTGCTCGATATTGCCTGCGGTACCGGCCTTGTGACTTTCCCTCTGGCCGATGCCGTCGGCACGGCCGGCCGTGTCGTCGCCACCGACATCTCCCAGAAGATGGTGGATTTCGTCGCCGGCGAAGCCGGCCAGCGCGGGTACTCTCAGATCGAAGCTTTTCGCGCCGATGCTGAGTCACTCGACGAATTGGCAGATGGTCAGTTCGATCTCATCACTTGCGCATTGGGATTGATGTATGTGCCAGAGCCAATCAACGCGATGAAGCAAGTCACCCGCCTCCTGAAACCGGGTGGCCGGGCAGTGTTCGCCGTCTGGGGCGCACGCAAGAATTGTGGCTGGGCGGATATCTTCCCGATCGTTGACGCGCGGGTCGAAACCGATGTCTGCCCAATGTTTTTTCGGCTCGGAACCGGCAGCGTTATGGCCATGGAAATGCAGCAGGCCGGCTTCGCTTCCATTGAAGAAGTCCGGCTTCAGACCAAGCTACCATTCGCGACCGAAGAAGCAGCGCTGGAAGCCGCTTTCATCGGTGGTCCGGTGGCACTCGCTTACGACCGCTTCGATGACCAGACCCGCGCCTCAGCGCATGCTGAATATCTAACCTCAATCAAGGCGTATTGGTCACCGCAAGGCTA